>NZ_DASYMU010000139.1:0-90866 GCF_036008905.1 Amycolatopsis sp.
AAGACGCCGGCAGGGTACGCGTCGGGCTCGTTCGGACCGACGACCGCAGGCCGCATGGATTCCTACGTCGAGCAGCTCCAAGCGGGCGGCGGGAGCCACGTGATGCTGGCCAAGGGCAACCGGTCGCAACAGGTCACCGACGCGTGCGCCAAGCACGGCGGCTTCTACCTCGGATCCATCGGTGGCCCGGCGGCCCGCCTCGCCAAGGACTGCATCACCAAGGTCGACGTGCTCGAGTACGCCGAGCTCGGCATGGAAGCCGTGTGGAAGATCGAGGTCGAGGACTTCCCCGCCTTCATCGTCATCGATGACAAGGGCAACGACTTCTTCGCCGCCACCTCGGAACCCGTGCTGCAAATCAGCTTCCGCAGCTGACCCGCTCGCCATCTGTCGACAGATGGCGATCTCTTAGTTCGTAAGAGATCACAACATGTCGACATCTCGCGAATCCCGGACGTGCAATGAACGGACCGTTCCTCTCAAAAACTGAGAGGAACGGTCCGTTCATTGCATTCTGGGACTGCTGGGGCTGATGTGACTCCCGCCATCTGTCGACAGATGGCGGGAGTCTCAGCCGGGGAACATTTCGGTCAGGCGGGCGAGGGTCCGGTCGATGCCCTGCTTGTTCTTGCGCGGGAACGGGCTCAGGCCGATCAGGAGCGACATCTTCGCCGTGGACCAGTCGAAGGTCTCGGTGATCTCGGTCTTCCCGCCCTCGACGGGCTTGAGCGCCCAGCGCCAGCGGTGGCCGTTGAAGTGGCGCCAGGCGATGAGCCGGTCCTCTTCGAACTCCACCACGGTGTTCTCGATCTTGTAGGGCGCGCCGATCTTCATGTCCATGCTGAACTTCGCGCCGAGTTCGAGCCGTTGCGGGCTTCCCTCGCGGGAGGCCTTCACGGTGCCCGAACCGTCGATCAGCGGGTGCTTCGAGGGGTCGGTCAACAGCTCGAAGATCTTCTCCGGCGGAGCGGCCACCGTGGCGGTGCCCGATACCTGACGTTTTGCCATGACACCAGCGTAAGGTGCCCGCTCCGCCCCTACCCGCTGAGCGGTTACCGGTTGCGCGGTTCCTTGTTCAGCACGACGGTCCGCTCACCGAGCGGCGCGTCCAGTTTCACCGCCACCACCGGGTAGCGGATGTCCATGGTGCACATCTGGCCCGGCGCGCCGGGGTCCTCCGTGAGGGTGATGATCACGCGTTCGGCGCTCTGCTCGACCGGCGTCGCGACGGCCCGGCCGCAGCCGCCCTCTTCCGCCTTGATGTAGACGACGTCTTCGTTGCGGCCGCGGTAGACCTCCTGCGGGAAACCCGAAGGCAAGCCCTTGGCGTCGAGCTGTGCGGCGGGGAGCGCGGCGCTGCCTTCCGGCGGCATCTGCGGCGGGCGTCCCGGTACCGCTGTCTGCCCCGCACCCGGTTCCGCCTGCGGGGCACCGGTTTCCAGCCCGCCGCCGCCGCTTCCCGGAGTGGTGGCGGCCTGCGGGCTGCCGCACGCGGTGATCGCGAACAGAACGGCTCCCACACTGACGATCTTCGCTGTGTTCCTCATGGTCCGTGCCTCCTAACGTGGCTCGACGGTCAACACCAGGGTCCGCGCGGCCAGCGGCGCGTCGAGCGTCGCCGAGATCACCGGGGTCCGGATGTCCATCGTGCACATCTGGTTGGTCTGGGCCTTCGTCTCCTTGAGGTTGACCACCACTCGCTGCGCGGTCTGCTCGGCCACCGCGGCACTCACCCGGCCGCAGCCGCCTTCCTGTGCCCTGATGGAGAGCACGGTGCCGCCGTTGCTGGTGGTCACGTCCCGCGGGTAGTCCGCCGGCAACGCCGACGAGTCGATCTGCTTCGCGGGTACCTCGGTGGTGCCTTCCGGCACGACCTGCTTCGGCCGTCCCGGCGTGGGCGTGGCTATGTCACTGGGCGACGGTGGCGCCACACTGGCACTCGTCGACAGCTCCGGCTTCGCCGCCGGGTCCGCCGCCGGCGTTCCTTGGCCGGCGCAGGCCGTCACCGCGAACAGGACGGCACCCGCACCCACGAATTTCGCTATGCACCTCATGTGGACCAAGACGGACCGGACCCCGTCCGGGGTTGCACGAAAGGCTTGACGTTCCGCCGCGCCCCCGCGCCAGGCCCAGCACCACCACCCCGAGCAACGTCGTGATCAGTAACAACACCGTGCTCGCCGAGACCAGGAAAGCTGTCACCCGGCAAAGGTTGACACGCCGCCGGTCACGGCGAACGATATCGGCTATCGATATGGACGTGGTTCGCGAGTTCCAGCAGGGCGCTGTCCGGCTGCATGTGCTGCATCATGCGGCCGACGGCGAGGTGCACGGCGCCTGGATGAGCGAAGAACTGGCACGGCACGGGTACAAGATCTCCCCCGGCACGCTGTACCCGCTCTTGCACCGCATGCAGACCGCGGGCCTGCTGATCTCCCGGCAGGTCGTCGTCGACGGGCACTCCCGGCGCGTGTACCGCGCGACGAAGAAGGGCCGCGACTCGCTGCTCGAGTGCCGCACGGTGTTGCTCGACCTGTCCAACCAGCTGCTCCCCCGAGGATTCCGCGTGCGGCGGACCAGTCAGTAATCGGCCGTTCTGGTCCATTCGGGGGCCGGATCGCGGTTGGATGATCACGCACACGTCGCAATAGGGGTCAATGCCCCAAAGATGCGCAGAAAGTCGGTATCCGCGATGGGCGTCTCTCTGCTGTAGTCATCTGACCACCGTAAGCGCCCAGTTTCCACTGTGGACACCGGAAGGACTAATCCGTTGAGCACTAAGCAATGGTTCACCCTGCTCAAAAACACCGCCATCGTGGGGATCTGCGCCGCGGCCGTGCTGGCCGTGGTCACCCCCGCCGCCTCCGCCACGGAATCCGCCGTCCCGCCGTCGACCAACGTCGTCGGCGGAACCAGGGCCGCGCAGGGCGAGTTCCCCTGGATGGTCCGCTTGTCCATGGGTTGCGGTGGGGCCCTGTACACCAGCCAGATCGTGCTGACCGCCGCGCACTGCGTATCGGGCACGGGTGCGAACACGACGATCACCGCCACCCTCGGCAACGTCGACCTGCAGAGCACCAGCACGACCAAGGTGAAGTCCACCTACGTCTACCGCTCGCCGACCTACCCGACGAGCACCGGTGGCGACTGGGCGCTGATCAAGCTCGCCTCACCGGTGACCACGATCGCGAAGCTGCCGATCGCCACCACGACGGCGTACAACAGCGGCACGTTCGACATCGCGGGCTGGGGCTCCGCGACCGAAGGCGGCGCACAGCAGCGTTACCTGCTCAAGGCGAAGGTGCCGTTCGTTAGTGACGCCACGTGCAAGGCGGCCGGCGGGAGCTACGCCGGCCTCATCTCGAGTGCGGAGATCTGCGCCGGGGTAATGGCGACCGGTGGCATCGACACCTGCCAGGGTGACTCCGGCGGCCCGATGTTCCGCCGCGACGCCAGCAATGCCTGGATCCAGGTCGGCATCGTCAGCTGGGGCGAAGGCTGCGCCAGGGCCGGCAAGCCCGGTGTCTACACCGAGGTGAGTACCTTCGCCGCCAAGATCGCGGCCGCCGCGGCCACGCTGTAAGCCCTCCGCAAGCTCCGGGCTCGTGAGTGGCTACGGGTGTTAGAACACTCGTAGCCACTCACGAGCCACCTACCCAGCCGCACTTGCGTTTCGGAGGTAGGTCACCGCTTCCTCGTAACCCCGCACCAATTCGGCGACGACGTCGGCCACCAGGCGGACCCGGTCCATCCGGCCGACGATCTGGCCCACCGGCATCGACACCACCGTCGGATCTTTCGAGAGATGGATCCGGTTGTGCGCGTGGGAAACCAGCAGGTTCTGCAACGGCATCGGCAGCGGCGACGGGGCGTCCGGCGCGGACCAGGCCTCGGTCCACCGGGTTTTGAGCAGCCGCGCGGGTTTCCCGGTGTAGATCCGGGTGCGGACGGTGTCGGAAGAACCGGCCTTCACCAAGGCTTCCTGCATCGCGGCCGAGTCACCCATGGTCTGCAGGTATTCCTCGGTGGCCAGCCAGAACGAGCCCATCCACACCCCCGATGCACCCAGTGCCAGCGCGGCCGCGACCTGCCGCCCGGAGCCGATTCCCCCGGCGGCCAGCACCGGAACCCGGTCGCCGACGGCGTCGACGATCTCCGGGATCAGCACCATCGAAGCGATCTCGCCGGTGTGTCCACCGGCTTCATATCCTTGTGCCACAACGATGTCGACGCCGTTCTCGACATGCCGCACCGCGTGCTCGGCCTTGCCCGCCAGCGCGGCGACCGGAACGCCCTTCGCGTGCACCTGCTCGATGACGTCGAACGGCGGTGAGCCGAGCGCGTTCGCGATCAGCTTGATCGGATGCTTCAGCGCGACCTCGACATGCGATCGCGCCACGGAATGCAGCCAGCCCAGTACCCCGGCGCGCTCGTCGACGTCCTCCGGCAGTTCCGGGACACCGAGTTGCTGAAGCGTTCGCTCCACAAAGGACCGATGCTCGTCCGGGATCAGCTTCGACAGGTCCATCGAAGTACCCTCGGCCGGGATCTTCGCCGGCATCACGATGTCGACACCGTACGGCTTGCCGCCGGTGTTCTCGTCCATCCAGCAGAGGACCTTCTCGAGCTCCGCGGCGTCGTTGAACCGGACGCAGCCGAGCACGCCGAGGCCGCCCGCCTTGCTGATGGCCGCCGCGACATGCTCGGACGGGGTGAACCCGACTATCGGGAGGTCGATGCCGAGCGTGTCACACAGGGAGGTCCGCACAGCCGTCCTTTCCTAGCCACGCCTTAACCGAAGGCGGGATCATTGTCCTTGGCGTACTGCTGAGCCCAGGGATAGTTCGGCTTTCCACTCGGCAACCGCCCGATTTCCTCGGCCAGCCAAAGGGTTCTCGGCACCTTGTACCCGGCGATCTCGGTGCGCACATGGGCCTCGATCCCCGCGAAATCGGGAGTCTGACCCGGTCGCGTCTGGATCACCGCGGCGACGCGCTGGCCGAGCCGGTCGTCCGGGACGCCGATGACGAGCGCGTCGAACACGTCAGGATGCGCCTTGAGCGCGCCTTCCACCTCTTCGGGGAACACCTTTTCCCCGCCGGTGTTGACGCACTGCGAGCCGCGCCCGAGCAGAGTGACGGTCCCGTCCTCCTCATAGCGCGCGTAATCGCCGGGCACGACATAACGAACGCCGTCGAGCTCCACGAAAAGCTTCTCGCTCTTCTCCGGGTCCTTGTAGTACCCGAGCGGGACATGCCCCTTGCGGGCGATCTTGCCGACCGCGCCGGGCGCTTTCTCCACCAGTTTGCCGTCGTCGTCGAGCAGTACGGCCTGGTTGTCGAAGTTCACCCGCGGGCCCGCCGAATAGTCGACGTCCTTGCTCACCATGCCCATCCCGGTGAAGCCGCTTTCCGAGGCACCGATCGCGTCGGTGATCACGAGATTCGGCAGCTGCTTCAGGAATTCCTGTTTGACGCTCTGGGAAAAGAGCGCGGCGTGGCTGGAAAGCGCGACGAGCGAGGACGCGTCGTAGCCGCCGCTCGCATAGGCCTCGATCAGCGGGCGGGCCATGGCGTCACCGACGATCGTGAGCACCTGGACCTTGTGCTCCTGCACGGCTTTCCACACGTCGTGGGCGTCGAAATGGGGCACGAACACCACCGGGCTGCCGGTGAACAGCGCGCCGAACGCGGCCCACTGCGCGGCGCCGTGGATGAGCGGCGCGGCCGGGAGCCGGACCAGCGCGCCCGCTTTTCCCTGCTCCGCCTGGGTCCATTCGTCCGGGACGTACTCGCCGGTGACGAAGTTGATCCCGCCACCGAGCGCGCGCCAGATGTCCTCGTGCCGCCACAGCACGCCCTTGGGGTAACCCGTGGTGCCGCCGGTGTAGAGGATGTAGAGGTCGTCCGCGCTGCGCTCGCCGAAGTCACGCTCGGGTGAGCTTTCCGCCAATGCCGTTTCGTAGCTGACACCGTGGTAGCGCGCGTAGTCCGTGTCGCTGCCGTCTTCCACGACGACAACGTGTTTCAATTTCGGCGTATCCGGCAGGACGTCCGCGACCTTGTCCGAATACTGCCGCTCGTGCACGAGTGCGACGAGGTCGGCGTTGCCGAACAGGTACCGCAGTTCCCCTTGTACGTAACGGTAGTTGACGTTGACCGCGATCGCGCGCAGCTTGTACGCCGCGAACATCGTTTCCAGCGTCTCGATGGAATTTCTTGAGTAGACACCGATATGCGAGCCGGGTTCCACTCCGTGTGCCGACAGATGGTGCGCCAGCCGGTTGGCCCGCACCTCCAGTTCGGCGAAGGTGACCTGCCGGTCGCCGCAGATGACCGCGGTGCGATCCGGCACGGCGTCGACGGCGTGCTCGATGAGATCCGCGAGGTTGAGTGCCACTCAGTCAAAGTAGAACATGTTATCGTTCTGGGCAATGGGCGTTACGCTGAAAAGGAGCGGCATGACCGAACCGCACGCTTTGGTGGAGAAACGCGGCCACACCCTGATCGTCACCATGAACCGGCCGGCGGTACGCAACGCGATCTCCGGCGAGATGATGGCGATCATGGTCGACGCGTGGAACCGGGTCGACCAGGACCCGGACATCCGCGTGTGCGTGCTCACCGGCGCCGGCGGCGCGTTCTGCGCGGGCGCCGACCTCAAGTCGATGGCGAAGAACTCCCCCGGAGACGCCTATGAGCGCGGCTCGTTCGACCCCGCGCGCATCGAGGGACTGCTCAAGGGGCGGCGGCTGACCAAGCCGTTGATCGCGGCCGTGGAAGGCGCGGCGATCGCGGGCGGCACGGAGATCCTGCAGGGCACCGACATCCGGGTCGCCGGCGAGAGCGCCAAATTCGGCGTCGCCGAGGCGCGCTGGGGTCTGTTCCCGATGGGCGGGTCCGCGGTCCGGCTGCCGCGCCAGATCCCGTACACCGTCGCCGCCGATCTTTTGCTGACCGCGCGGCATATCACCGCCGCCGAGGCGAAGGAGTACGGCTTGATCGGTCATGTCGTGCCGGACGGCACCGCGCTCGAGCGGGCGCTGGAGATCGCCGACAAGATCGCCGCCAACGGACCCCTTGCCGTGCAAGCGATCTTGCGCACGATCCGCGACACCGAGGGCCTGCACGAAGAGGAGGCGTTCAAACTCGAAGCGCAGTACGGCATCAAGGTGTTCCAGAGCGAAGACGCGAAGGAAGGCCCCCGCGCCTTCGCCGAAAAGCGCACTCCGCACTTCAAGGGCCACTGACCGCACTTTCTCGCCAAAGTGCCCCCCCGATCACTTCAGTTTGCGCTTGTACAACTTCCCGTTGGGATCCCGCGGCAGCTCGGTGAGATACGTGATCGTCTTGGGCAGCTTGAACTTCGCGAGCCGGGTGCGCGCGTAGTCGAGGATCTCCGCCGTCAGCGCGTCACTCGGTTCGACGCCCTCGGCGGGCTGGACGACGGCCTTGATCTCCTCACCCCAGTCCTCGTGCGGTACCCCGAACACGGCGATGTCGGCGATCTTCGGGTGCATGATCAGCTCGCCCTCGATCTCCGCGGGATAGATGTTCACCCCGCCGGAGATGATCAGATCGGCCTTGCGGTCGTGCAGGTACAGATAGCCGTCCTCGTCGAGATGTCCGACGTCGCCGAGCGTGAACAGGTCGCCGACGCGGGCTTTCTCCGTCTTTTCCTTGTCCTTGTGGTACTCGAAGGTCGCCGAGCCCATCTTCAGGTACACGGTCCCGATTTCGCCCGCCGGGACGTCCTCACCGGCGTCGTCGAGCACGCGGACGACCGAGTTCGGCCACGGCAGGCCGACGGAACCGGGCTTGCGCAGCCAGTCCGTGCCGAAGATCGTCGTGCCGCCGCCCTCGGTCGCGGCGTAGTACTCGGTGACGACCGGGCCCCACCACTCGAGCATCTGCCGCTTGACCTCCATCGGGCAGGGCGCGGCGCCGTGGATCATGTTCCGCAGTGACGACAGGTCGTACTTCGCGCGGACGTCGTCGGGCAGCGCGAGCAGCCGGCGGAACTGGGTCGGGACCATATGGCTGTGCGTCACCTTGTGCCGCTCGATGAGCCGCAGCATCTCCTCGGGTTCCCAGCGGTCCATCAGCACCGCGGTATGCCCGAGCTGGATCGAAATCGCCACGAAGTTGAGCACGGCGGTGTGATAGAGCGGCGAGCCGCAGAGGTGCACGTGATCGTCGAACGGCGCGAGCTCGAAGATGCCGAAGAACCAGGTGGACGCGGCGGGCACCTGGTCCGGGTCGGCTCCGGTGAGCGGACGCCGGACGCCTTTCGGCCGCCCGGTCGTGCCCGAGGTGTACAACATCGGCGACCCCGAGGTCCGGTCGTCCGGGCGCCCTTCGCCCTCCCCCGCGCCGAGCTCCTCGATCCGCCGGAAGCCCTCGACGTCGCCGACCGCGAAACGTCCTTGCGACGGGATGCCGGCTTCGTCCGCCGCGGTCTTGGCCACCGCGGCGAACTGCTCATGGGCGAGGAACGCCTTCGCGCCGCTGTCGGAAAGGATGTACGCGACCTCGGGACCGACCAGGTGCCAGTTGACGACCACGATGTAGAGGCCGGTCTGGATGGCCGCGAAGTACGCCGCCAGCAGCTCCTCACCGTTGGGTTGCAGCACCACGATCGCGTCGCCGGTCTCGAGGCCGAGGCTTCTCAGGCCGAGGGCGTACGCGTTGGCTTTGGCGGCGAGCCCGGCGTAGGTGATCTCCCGCCCGGCCGGGTCCACCACGGCGACGCGGTCCGGCTGCTCGTCGGCGATCTTCCACAATCCGAGGGTGGCGATAGAAGTGGACATAGCTCGAATCTAGAACGCGTTCCACTCATCGACAAGGGTTTGGGTACACGTCTTGCCGAGATTTCGAGAACGTGTTTCACTTCGAAGGTGACTGTCGCACCGCTGTCCGCACCGCTGAATGTCGGCTTCGACTACACCCGCTCGACCGGGCCCGTGCTCGGCCGGTTCGTGAACGGCCTGCGCGAACGCCGGATCGAGGGCATCCGCGGCAGCGACGGCCGCGTGCACGTGCCGCCGGTCGAATACGACCCGGTGACCGCCGCGCCGCTGAGCGAGTTCGTGCCCGTGGGCACCGAAGGCGTCGTGGTCTCGTGGTCGTGGATGTCCGAACCCCTTGAGGGACAACCCCTTCAGCGGCCGTTCGCCTGGGCGTTGATCAAGCTGGACGGCGCTGATACGTCAATGCTGCACGCCGTCGACGCCGAAACCGTCCACACGGGTATGCGGGTGCGGGTCAAGTGGGCCGACGAAACCGTCGGGCACATCCGGGACATCGCGTACTTCGTCGCCGCTGACGCACCAGAGGACGCGACGCCGACGCCCGCCCCGCCGCCGGTCGCCAAGCGGGAGGAGGGCGCGCCGGTCAGCACGGTGATCACGCCGGTCCACCTGAGCTACCTGCATTCCGTGTCACCGGAGGAAAGCCGTTATCTGCGTGCGCTCGCCGAAGGCAAGCTGATCGGCCAGCGCTGCGCGGCGTGCGAAAAGGTCTACATCCCGCCGCGCGGCGCCTGCCCGACCGACGGCGTGCCGACCACCGACGCCGTCGAACTGCCCGACACCGGCATCGTGACCACGTTCTGCATCGTCAACGTGCCGTTCCTCGGCCAGCGCCTCAAACCGCCGTACGTCGCCGCGTACATCCTCCTCGACGGCGCCGACATCGCCTTCCTGCATCTCGTGCTCGGCTGCGACGCGGCCGAGGTCCGGATGGGACTGCGCGTGCGCGCGGCGTGGAAACCCCGCGACGAGTGGCGGACGACGCTGGAGAACATCGACCATTTCGAGCCGACCGGGGAACCGGACGCGCCGTACGAGTCGTTCGCCCACCACCTCTAGGAGTTCGACATGGCTGACGTGGCGATTGTGGGCTTCGCCCAGGCGCCCAACGTTCGGGCGACCGAAGGCACCACCAACGGCGTCGAGATGCTCGTCCCGATCTTCTCCGAGGTCTTCGCGCGGACCGGGCTGTCCAAGAAGGACATCGGGTTCTGGTGTTCGGGATCTTCGGACTACCTCGCCGGGCGGGCGTTTTCGTTCATCGCGGCGGTCGACGCGATCGGGGCCTTCCCGCCGATCCACGAGTCGCATGTCGAGATGGACGCCGCGTGGGCGTTGTACGAGGCGTGGCTGAAGATCCGGATGGACGAAGTCGACACCGCGCTCGTCTACGGCTTCGGCAAGTCGTCGGCCGGGAACCTGCGCCGGGTCCTCGCGCTGCAACTGGATCCGTACGTGGTCGCGCCGCTGTGGCCGGATTCCGTGAGCATCGCCGGAATCCAGGCGCGGCTCGGGCTCGACGCCGGGCTCTGGTCCGAAAAGGACCTCGCCGAGGTGGCCGCGCGCAGCCGCGCGGACGCCGTGGGCAACCCGCACGCGCAGTTCTCCGGTGACGTCGACGTCTCCGAACTCCTGGATTCGCCGTTCGTGGCCGATCCGTTGCGGGCGCACGACATCGCGCCGATCACCGACGGTGCCGCGGTGGTCGTCCTGGCGTCGGCCGAGCGGGCTCGGGAGCTTGTCGAGCATCCGGCGATCATCACCGGGATCGAGCATCGGGTCGATTCGGCCGTGCTGGGAGCGCGGGACTTGACACGCTCGCCGTCGACCGAAGCGGCCGGGCGCGCGATCGGTGTCGACGGGGTGGAAGTCGCCGAACTGCACGCGCCGTTCACGCACCAGGAGCTGATCCTGCGCGAGGCGCTGGGCCTGGGCGACCAGGTGCGGATCAACCCGTCGGGCGGCGTGCTCGTCGGCAACCCGATGTTCGCCGCCGGACTGGCTCGTATCGGTGAAGCGGCCGGTCGAATCCTGTCGGGTGACGCTCGCAAGACGCTCGCGCACGCGACGAGCGGCCCGGCGCTGCAACAGAACCTGGTGTGCGTGATGGAGGCTCGGGACTGATGGGCAAGCAACTCGCGGCGGTGCTCGGGACCGGGCAGACACATCACAAGGCCAAGCGGCTCGACGTTTCGATGCCCGGGCTGATCCGGGAGGCGATCGACCGGGCGATGCTGGACGCACAGGTCGGCTGGGACGAGATCGACGCCGTCGTGCTCGGCAAGGCGCCGGACCTGTTCGAAGGCGTCATGATGCCGGAGCTGTTCCTGGCCGATTCCCTTGGTGCCACGGGGAAACCGTTGATCCGGGTGCATACCGCGGGTTCGGTCGGCGGGTCGACGGCGCTGGTCGCGGCTTCGCTCGTCCAGGCCGGCGTGCACCGGCGGGTGCTGACGGTGGCGTACGAAAAGCAGTCCGAGTCCAACGCGATGTGGGGGCTGTCGATCCTGCCGCCGTTCCAGATGCCCGTCGGCGCGGGCGCGGGCGGCTACTTCGCGCCGCATGTCCGGTCGTATATCCGGCGGTCCGGCGCGCCCGAGCACATCGGGGCGATCGTGGCCGCTAAGGACCGTCGTAACGGTTCGCTGAACCCGTACGCGCATCTGCGGCAGGGGGACATCACGGTCGAGTCGGTGCAGGCGTCGCAGATGCTGTGGGACCCGATCCGTTACGACGAGACGTGCCCCTCGTCGGACGGCGCCTGCGCGATGGTGCTCGGCGACGAGGCCGCCGGCGACGCCGTTCCCGGTGGGGCGGCGTGGATCCACGCGACGGCGATGCGCACCGAGCCGACCACCTTCGCCGGGCGCGACCAGGTCAACCCGCAGGCCGGTCGCGACGCCGCGGCCGCGCTGTGGAAGGAAGCCGGGATCACCGATCCACTGTCCGAAGTGGACACCGCGGAGATCTACGTGCCGTTCTCGTGGTTCGAGCCGATGTGGCTGGAGAACCTGGGTTTCGCCGCGGAGGGCGAGGGCTGGAAGGTCACCGAAGCGGGCGAGACCGCGCTCGGCGGACGTCTGCCGGTGAACCCGTCCGGCGGCGTCCTGTCCTCGAACCCGATCGGCGCTTCCGGCATGCTCCGGTTTTCCGAGGCCGCCAAGCAGGTCATGGGCCGCGCGGGCGACTACCAGGTCGACGGCGCCCGTGTCGCGCTCGGCCACGCGTACGGCGGCGGTTCCCAGTACTTCTCCATGTGGGTCGTCGGCTCCGCCAAACCCTGACGCGGGGAATATGTCGACACTTTCCCCACGCTCACGCTTCCGAATATGTCGACATATTCGGGGGTTCAGCGGCCGGAAAGTGGCGTTTTCCTCGGCGAGCCGTCCCAAAACTCCGGAATATGTCGACAACTTCCGTTAGGCTCGCTAACGGAAGTTGTCGACATATTCGGAAGTTCGGGTCAGGCGAGGGTGACGAGTTCGGACCAGTTTTCGTCGGGGAGGTCGGGCTCGACGGTGGTGAGCACGGTGCTGGACTCGAACTCGATCTCGCTGCCCAGGGTGGAGAGGAACGCCGTGTCGGCGGCGTCGCGGCCGGTCGCGATGCGGGTCATGCTCTTGCGCGGCGCCAGGTGTGTCGCGTCGAACACGTACCAGTGGCCGTCGATCGCGGCCTCGAACACGGCGTGGAAGTCCATCGGGGACAGTCCGGGCGCGTAGACCGCGACGAACCGCGCGGGGATGTCGATCACCCGGCACAACGCGACGCACAGATGCGCGAAGTCGCGGCAAACCCCTTGCCCGGCAAGCATGCTGTCGATCGCGTCGTCGTTCGGGCCGCCGACGCCGACGACGTAGGCCAGCTGCTCGTTGACGTACCGGACGATGGCGTCGACCTGCTCGCGCACTGTCGGCAGCGTGCCGAACCGGGCCATCGCGATCCCGCCCATCCGGTCGGACGGGCAGTAGCGGCTCGGCCGCGTGTAGAGCACGAGTTCCGCGTCGGTGATCGCCGCCGGCTCGACGATCCTGAGCGTGCGCTCGGCGGTGTAGTGCAGTTTGACGTCACCGAGCGGCAGGTCGAGCACGTGCACCAAGGTGCCGTGATCGAAATCTGCCGTTGTGTAAGGCACCGGCTGCCCGAGGAATTCGAGGGCTGACCTGTCCACCGTGCCGCCCTCGGCGACGGCGACCGAGAGCGCGGCGCGGCCCGGCTTGGTGACTCGAAAGGACATCTCGACGTCGATCAGGGCGCGGGTCATGGCGCCATGGTCCCATCGTGACCGCTGAGGCGCCGATCAGGTGTACTTGACCTGATAATGCTTGATGCCGTTGAGCCAGCCGGACCGCAGCCGGTCGGGGGCGGAGACCTCGCTGATGTCCGGCATCGCCTGCGCGATGGCGTTGAAGATGAGGTCGATCTCCAGCCGGGCGAGGTTCGCGCCGATGCAGTAGTGCGAGCCGGTGCCGCCGAAACCGACGTGCGGGTTCGGGTCGCGCAGGATGTCGAACTTCTCCGGCTCGTCGAAGATCTCGGGGTCGAAGTTCGCCGAGCTGTAGAACATTCCGACCCGTTCGCCCTTGCTGATCTTCTGTCCGCCGAGTTCGGTGTCCCTGGTCGCGGTGCGCTGGAAGGCGACCACGGGCGTCGCCCAGCGGACGATCTCGTCCGGCGCGGTCCGGGGGCGTTGTTCCTTGTAGAGCTGCCACTGTTCGGGGTGGTCGATGAACGCCTTCATCCCGTGTGTGATCGCGTTGCGCGTGGTTTCGTTGCCCGCCACGGCAAGCAGGATCACGAACAGCCCGAATTCCTCGGACGCCAGTGCTTCGCCGTCGATGTCGGCTTGGACGAGTTTCGTGACGATGTCGTCCATCGGGCATTTGCGGCGCGCTTCGGCCATATTCCAGGCGTAGCCGACGAGCTCGGCCGACGCCTCGAGCGGTTCGAGGTCGTACTCCGGGTCGTCGTAGGCGACCATCTGGTTGGACCACTCGAAGATCTTGAGCCGGTCTTCCTGCGGCACGCCGAGCAGTTCCGCGATGGCCTGCAAGGGAAGTTCGCAGGCGACGTCGGTGACGAAGTCGCCGGAGCCCTTGGCTTTGGCGCCCTCGACGATACGTTCGGCCCGGTCGCGCAAGGCGTCTTCCAGCTTCGCGATCGACTTCGGCGTGAAGCCCTTCGACACGATGCGCCGGAGTTTCGTGTGCTGCGGCGGGTCCATGTTGAGCATGATCAGCCGATTGGCGTTCATCCGCTCTTCGGTCATGTTCTCGTCGAAGCGGATGATCGCGGTCTTCTCGCTCGACGAGAAGAGCTCGCTGTCGCGCGAGATCTCCTTGACGTCTTCATGGCGCGTGACGACCCAATAACCGTCGTCCTGGAAGCCCGCGAGATTGCGGGGCTGCGGGTTCCACCAGACCGGCGCGGTCCGGCGGAGTTCGGCGAACTCCGCCAGCGGCAGCCGGGTCGCGTAGATGTCCGGATCGGTGAAATCGAAACCGGTGGGGATCAGCGGCGTCGCCACTAGTACCTCCTGTGCCCGAATGCCTGGAACACGTTCTAAACCCGATTAGAGCATACGGCGTTAACTATGGAAAGGGTTTCGGTTAAAGCCGTTTACTTCACCGATCGAGACGACATAACTCCTGGTAGGACGAGTCCTTGCACGCGGGAGCCAAATGGCGGTTGACCTTGTGATGTCTTGCGCAAAACCGGAACGTGTTCTAGTTTTAGTGGGCATCGAAGCCGCTGGACAAAGGAGACGCAGGTGGGCGAACCCGTCATCGTCGAGGCCGTGCGCACCCCTATCGGCAAGCGCAATGGCTGGCTGTCCGGCCTGCACGCCGCCGAACTCCTCGGCGCCGCGCAACGAGGGCTGCTCGACCGCGCCGGGCTCGACCCGGAACTGGTCGAGCAGGTCATCGGCGGCAACGTCACGCAGGCGGGCGAACAGGCGGGCAACGTCACGCGGACGGCCTGGCTCCACGCCGGCCTCCCCCAGACGACCGGCGCCACCACCATCGACGCGCAGTGCGGCTCCGCGCAGCAGGCCGCCCACCTGATCGCGGGCCTGATCGCCGTGGGCGCTCTCGACGTCGGCGTGGCCTGCGGGGTCGAGGCGATGAGCCGGGTACCGCTGGGCGCCAACCGCGGTGCCGACGTCGGTTCGCCCCGGCCCGACTCGTGGTCGATCGACATGCCGAACCAGTACGGCGCCGCCGAGCGGATCGCCGCCCGCCGCCAGCTCACCCGCGAAGACGTCGACCGGTTCGGTGCCGCCTCGCAGGCGAAAGCCGCGGTGGCGTGGGCGTTCGGGTACTTCGACCGCGAGGTCGTGCCGGTGAAGGCCGATTCGGAACTGGTCGGCCGTGACCAAGGCCTGCGCGAAACCAGTGTCGAAGGGCTGGCGAAGCTCAAGCCCGTGATGGAAGGCGGCGTCCATACCGCGGGCTCGTCGTCGCAAATCTCCGACGGCGCCTCGGCCGTCCTGCTGATGGACGCCGGCCGCGCGCGCTCCCTCGGCCTGCGTCCCCGCGCCCGCATCGTCGCCCAAGCGCTCGTCGGCGCGGAGCCCTACTACCACCTCGACGGGCCCGTTTCGGCCACCGAGCGGGTTCTCGCGCGCAGCGGCATGACGATCGGCGACCTCGACCTCTACGAAGTCAACGAAGCGTTCGCGTCCGTGGTGCTTTCGTGGCAGCGCGTGCACCAGCCCGACGAGGACAAGGTCAACGTGAACGGCGGCGCGATCGCACTGGGACATCCCGTCGGCAGCACCGGGGCACGGCTGATCACCACCGCCCTCCACGAACTCGAACGCCGTGACGGCAACACCGCGCTCATCACCATGTGCGCCGGTGGCGCCATGGCCACCGCCACCATCATCGAACGCCTCTAACCCCGCGCCCGGGGCTTTCCCCAAGCCACGAGATGTCGACATCTCGTGATCTCTCAGTCCCCAAGAGATCGCCATCTGTCGACAGATGGCGAGAAGGGCTAGAGCTCGGTGCGGATGGCGGGGCCGTTGCCGGGCCGGGCGAATCGGACCAGCGGTTTGCCCGCCTGCCAGGTATCGATGTAGAGCGTGTCGGTGTCGACCCAGGTCAACACGGCCTCCGTCAGGTCGAGGCGGAACACGTGCGCGGGTTCGTCGTTTCCCTGCAGCGCCTTCACTTCCGCGGGGTCGGTGACCTCGTGGGCCACTCCGGAGACCTTCGCGTCGCCGCCGTCCTCGACCTTCGGCGAGGCGTGGATGGCGAACCGGCCGTCGCGCTGGAGATCCCGCGCCTTCACGGCGTTGAGCATCGAGCCGATCAGGAGATCCGGCCCCTTGAAGTCGACCTCGCTGCCACTCACCCTGGGCGAACCGTCGCGGCGCAAGGTAGCCAGTACATGCTCCTTCTCCGCGAGAAACTTCGCGCGCACCTTCGCGGCGAGATCAGGCGCTTCGATTTCGAACTGCTGCCAAGACGTCATCCCCGCAGTGTCGCACCGCCCACCGACACTTTCCCTCAAACGCTTGGTCAGGCGCCGTAAACCGGCTCGGGATCCGGCCCCTCGTCGATCAGCCGCGCGACGATCGGCCCGAGCTCCGAAGGCTCCCAGCGCGCACCCTTGTCCTCGACCCGGCCGTGCCGCCAGCCCAGCGTCAGCGAAACCCGCCCGCCGCCGACCTCGAACATCCGCCCGGTCACCCCCGCGGCCTCCGCACTGGCCAGCCAGACGACCAGCGGGGACACGTTTTCCGGGGCCATCGCGTCGAAACCCTCTTCGGGCGCCGCCATGTCCGCCGCGAAAGCCACCTCGGTCATCCGGGTACGAGCCGCCGGCGCGATCGCGTTCACCGTCACGCCGTAGCGCGCGAACTCCGCCGCGGCGACCAGCGTCAGACCCGCGATCCCGGCCTTGGCCGCCGAGTAGTTCCCCTGCCCCACACTGCCGAACAGCCCCGCGCCCGAACTCGTGTTGATCACCCGCGCGTCGGGTTTCCGCCCGGCTTTCGACTCGGCTCGCCAGTACGCCGCCGCGTGCCGCATCGGCGCGAAATGCCCCTTCAGGTGCACCCGGACGACCGCGTCCCACTCGTCTTCGCTGAGGTTGACGAGCATCCTGTCGCGGAGAAAGCCCGCGTTGTTGACTAGTACGTCGAGCCGCCCGAACGACTCCAGCGCGGTCTCGATCAACCGTCCGGCGGCGTCCCAGTCGGCGATGTCCTCGTTGCTCGCGACAGCTTTCCCGCCCGCCGCCTCGATTTCCGCGACGACGTCCCGCGCCGGCCCGAGGTCGTTGACCACCACCGCCGCGCCCTCGCGCGCGAACGCCAGCGCGTGCGCGCGGCCGATTCCGCGACCGGCGCCGGTGACGACGGCGACGCGGCCGTCCAAGATTCCCGTCACGATTCCTCCCGGAGAAAAGCGGGGACTTCGCCGCCACCGTGCACGGCCAGGGTCGCGCCGCTGACGTAAGAAGCCAGTGGTGAAGCCAAGAACACCGCGCAGTTGCCGACTTCGTCCGGCTCTGCCAACCGTCCTAACGGGACGGTCTTCGCCACCACATCGGCGTGGTAGTGCAGGTGGGAAAGCTCAGTACGGACCAGGCCGACGTCGAGCGCGTTGACCCGGACCCTCGGCGCCCACTCGACGGCCAAACTCGCCGTCAGATTGTCGAGACCGGCCTTGGCGGCGCCATAAGCCGCGGTGCCCGGAGATGGCCGGGTCCCGCTCACGCTGCTCACGTTGACGATGGCCCCACCCGAATCCTGCTGCTGCATAACGGCGTTCGCCCGCTGCGCCACGAGCAGCGGAGCGAGCAGGTTCAGCTCGACGATCTTCGAATGGAACCGCGGCGACGCCGTCGCCGCTTGCGCCGGTGGCGCGCCACCCGCGTTGTTGACCACGACGTCGAGCCGTCCGTACCGCTCGACGATCGACGCGATCAGCGCGTCGATCTGCTCGGGCTCGCGGACGTCACACCCGAAGAAGTCCGCCGTGTCTTCGGGCGGCGTGCGCCCACACGTCACGACCTGGGCGCCCGCACGCCGGAAAGCACGCGAAATTCCCGCGCCCACGCCACGCGTGCCGCCGGTGACGAGCACGACGGCGTCGTCAAGGCCAAGGTTCACCGCTGTACCCGGATCGCGCACCCTGCTAACGTACCAAGCAAGTGCTAGGTTTGTAACCCGAAAGGGCGCCGATGCCCATCACCACGCACCAACCAGAGCCCGGGATCACCGTCGTCACGGTCGACGCTCCCCCGGTCAACGCCCTGTCCGTTCAAGGCTGGTTCGATCTCGCGGCCGCCGTCACCTCGGCCGGAGCCGATCCGGAGACCCACGTCGTCGTGCTCCGCGCGGAGGGCCGCGGGTTCAACGCCGGCGTCGACATCAAGGAGATCCAGCGCGACAAGGGCTACTCCGCGCTCATCGGCGCGAACCAGGGTTGCGCCGCCGCGTTCTCCGCCGTCTACGACTGCGCGGTGCCGGTCATCGCGTCGGTACAAGGGTTTTGCCTCGGCGGCGGTGTCGGGCTCGTCGGCAACGCGGACATCGTCGTCGCCAGTGAGGACGCGACCTTCGGGCTGCCCGAAGTCGATCGCGGCGCGCTCGGCGCGGCGACACACCTGTCCCGGCTGGTCCCCCAGCACCTCATGCGCGCGCTGTACTACACGGCCGGCACGATCGACGCGAAACAGTTGCACCACCACGGTTCCGTGTTCGCCGTCGTCCCGCGCGAGGACCTCGACGAGACCGCGCTCGGTGTCGCCCGGCAGATCGCCGCGAAGGACACCCGGGTCATCCGCGCCGCGAAACAGGCGCTGAACGGCATCGACGTCCAGCCGGTGCACCGCAGCTACCGGTACGAGCAGGGCTTCACCTTCGAACTCAACCTCGCCGGCGTCTCTGACGCGGCAAGGCAAGACTTCCTCGACAGCAAGGGAGCCTGATGGACAGGCGCATGACACCGGACGAGGTCGTCGCCGAACTCGCCGACGGGATGACGATCGGCATCGGCGGCTGGGGCTCACGCCGCAAACCCATGGCCCTGGTCCGCGCGCTCCTCCGATCGCCTCTCAAAGACCTGACGATCGTTTCCTACGGCGGCCCGGACGTCGGCCTGCTGGCGTCCGCGGGCAAGATCCGCCGGCTGGTTTTCGGATTCGTCACGCTCGACTCGATCCCGTTCGACCCGTGGTTCAACCGGGTGCGCGAAGCGGGCGAGATCGAGGTGACCGAGTACGACGAAGGCATTCTCGGCACCGGGCTTTCCGCCGCCGCGCAACGGCTTCCGTTCCTGCCGACCCGCGCCGGGCTCGGCTCGGACGTCACGGTGTTCAACCCCGGACTGCGCACCGTCCGTTCCCCCTACGAAGACGGCGAAGAACTGCTCGCCGTTCCCGCGCTGAACCTCGACGCCGCGCTGATCCACCTCAACCGGGCCGACGCCCGTGGCAACGCGCAGTACCTCGGCCCGGACCCGTACTTCGACGACCTCTACGCGCTCGCGGCCACGAAAAGCTATGTGTCGGTGGAAAAAGTCGTCGACACCTCGGAGCTGCTCGCGGAAGGCCCGGTCCAAAGCCTGCTGCTCAACCGCGCGAGCGTCGACGGCGTGATCGAAACCCCGCGCGGCGCCCATTTCACCACCGCCGCCCCGGACTACGGCCGCGACGAACGGTTCCAACGGCACTACGCCGAATCCGCGAAGGACCTCGATGCCTGGCCGGGCTTCGTCGACAGGTTCCTTTCCGGCGGCGAAGCCCGCTACCAAGCCGAGGTCCTCAAGTTCACGGAGGCCGCATGAGTACCCGCGCGGAAGTCGCGGCCGTCGCCTGTGCGGAGTTGTTCCGTGGTGACGGTGAGATCGTCATCAGCCCGATGGGTTTCCTGCCGTCACTGGGCGCCCGGCTGGCACGCCTGACCTTCGAACCCGACCTCCTGATGTCCGACGGCGAGGCGTTCCTGCTCGCCGGTGACGCCGGCGAGAAACCGGTCGTCGAAGGCTGGCAGCCGTTCCGCAAAGTCCTCGATACCGTGGTACCGCACGGAAAACGGCATGTCGTCATGGGCGCCAACCAGGTCGATCGGCACGGCAACCAGAACATCTCCGCGATCGGCGATCACCGACGGCCGAAGAAGCAGCTGCTCGGGGTGCGCGGCGGGCCCGGCAACACGGTCAACCACCGCACCAGCTACTGGGTGCCGCGGCACAGCAAACGCGTGTTCGTGGACGAGGTCGACGTCGTCTCCGGTGTCGGTTTCGCGCGTGCTCGTGAAGCGGGACAACGGTTCCACGACGTCTACCGCGTGGTGACCAACCTGGGCGTACTCGACTTCGGCGGCACCGACCACGCCCCGCGCCTGCTGTCGGTGCATCCGGGCGTCACGGTGAAGGAAGTCGTGGCGGCCACTACGTTCGAGCTGGACACCAGCGTCACCACCGAATCCCGCCTGCCGACCGACGAGGAGCTTCGCCTGCTGCGCGAGGTGATCGATCCGAAGTCCCTGCGGGACAAGGAAGTCCCGTCGTGAAGACAGCGCTGACCGAGCTCGTCGGCATCCGGCATCCGATCGTGCAGACCGGGATGGGCTGGGTCGCCGGTCCACGTCTGGTCTCCGCGACGGCCGAAGCCGGCGGGCTGGGCATTCTCGCGTCCGCGACGATGAGCTATGACGAGCTCGAAGCGGCCGTCAAGGAGACCAAGAACCGCACCTCGCGGCCCTTCGGCGTCAATCTGCGGGCCGACGCCGAGGACGCGCCGAAACGGGTCGAGCTGCTGATCCGGGAGAACGTACGGGTCGCGTCCTTCGCGCTGGCGCCGCGCCAGGAGATGATCGCGCGGCTCAAGGACAACGGCGTCGTCGTCATCCCGTCCATCGGCGCCGCCCGGCACGCCGTCAAAGTGGCCGGCTGGGGCGCCGACGCGGTCATCGTCCAGGGTGGCGAGGGCGGCGGCCACACCGGCGGGGTCGCGACGACGTTGCTGCTGCCGTCGGTGCTCGACGCCGTCGACATCCCGGTGGTCGCGGCCGGCGGGTTCTTCGACGGCCGGGGGCTCGCCGCCGCGCTCGCGTACGGCGCCGCGGGGGTCGCGATGGGCACCCGCTTCCTCCTGACCAGGGAGAGCACGGTACCGGACGCCGTCAAGCGCGCATACCTCGAACGTGGACTCACCGACACGGTTGTCACTCGAAAGGTTGACGGTATGCCGCACCGGGTGCTCCGCACGGACCTGGTCGACGCGCTCGAACGGTCCGGTCCCGCGATGGGGCTTGCCCGCGCCGCGCGCAACGCCGTCCGGTTCCGGCGGCTCACCGGCGGCTCGTGGCGCGCGCTGGTGCGTGAAGGCGTCGCGATGAAGCGGGGCAACGATCGCACCTGGTCACAGGTCCTGATGGCGGCCAACACGCCGATGTTGCTGCGTGCGGGCCTGGTCGAGGGCGACACCGGCGCGGGGGTGCTCGCGTCCGGGCAGGTGGTCGGGCTGCTCGCCGACCTGCCGTCGGTGGCCGAACTCGTCGAGCGGATCGTCACCGACGCCGAGGCCGCCATCGGACGACTGGGCAGCCTCTGAGTGCGGAAAGCCTTGTGCTTGACTGCTTTCATGATCTCGGAGAGTCCCCGCGTCTCGGAAACTCACTGCCCGGTCGAAGACGGTGAGCTGTACGTCCGCGCGACCGGGGACGGGCCGCCGCTGCTGCTGATCTCGGGCGGTATCGGCGCGGCCGACGACTACCGGGCGCTGGTCAAGCTGTTCAGTGACGAGTACACCGTGGTGACCTACGACCGGCGCGGGCACTTCAAGAGCACCGACCGCGCCGAGGGCCGGATCTCCGTGGCCCGGCACGCCGAGGACGCCAACGCCGTGCTCGACCACGTCGACGCCGGGCAGGCGACCGTGTTCGGCACCAGCGCGGGCGCGCTGATCGGCCTGGAACTCGTGGTCCGGCACCCGGACGCCGTGCTCGACCTCGTCGCCCACGAACCGCCCGCCGTCCGGCTCCTCCCGGACGCCGACCGCTGGCTCGACGCGGCCGCCGAGCAGGTCAAGCTGGCCGAGAACGGCGACCTGATGGGCGCGTTCACCCGGTTCACCGGCGCGATCGCCGGAGCCGGACTGCCCGGCCTGCGCACGGTCCGGCTGTCGAACAAGAACGAGTGGGCGACCCTGTTCGAACGCGAGCTCATGGCGTTCTTCGAGTACCTGCCCGACCTGGCCGTGCTGCGGAAGTCGCCCGTCGACATCACACCGATAGCGGGCGCCGGCAGCCGCGGGCACTACCATTACCAGCCCGCGAAGGTGCTCGCGCTGGAACTCGGCCTGCCGTTCTCCGAGGTCCCCGGCACGCACCTGGCGCCACAACGCAACCCGGCCCAGCTCGCCGAAGCCCTCCGCTCCCTGTTCGCCGCCTCCTGATGGCCACGCGCACCAGCACCTATAGCGCTGTCTCAACGGCGTTGGCGCTGCTCAGTGATCGACAGCTCGGCGAACTCGTCGACAATGCCAAACCGCTCGGTTCCGGCATCGGTGGCACGTCGGTGCTGCTCGACATCGAGGGCACGCCCGTCTTCGTGAAACGCGTCCCGCTCACGGACGCCGAGAAGCTCGACGCCCACTCCACCGCGAACCTCTTCGGCCTGCCCACCTTCTGCCAGTACGGCATCGGCGGCCCGGGCTTCGGCGTCTGGCGCGAGCTCGCCGTGCACACCATGACGACCGGCTGGGTGCTCGACGGGCAAAACGAGAGCTTCCCGCTGATGTACCACCACAGAATCCTTCCTCAGTCCGCACAGCCGCTGCCGGCGGAACTGCGGGACATCGACAAAGCCGTCGAGTACTGGGAAGGGTCATCGGCGGTCCGCGCACGGATCGAGGCTCTCGAACAGGCGAAGTCGAGCGTGGTGTTGTTCCTCGAGTACGTACCCCAAACACTGCACGACTGGCTGACCGCCGAACTGGCCAAGGGCAGCGAATCGGCCTGCGCTTTCGTGGAACGAGCCCTCGAAGACGGCGTCGCCTTCATGAACTCCCATGGCCTGCTGCATTTCGACGCCCACTTCCAGAATATCCTGACCGACGGCGAGCGCCTCTACTTCGCGGACTTCGGCCTCGCGATGTCCGACCGATTCGACTATTCACCCGCCGAATCCGCCTTCTACCAAGAACATCTCAGCTACGACCGCTGCTACACAGCCACTCAACTGGTCCTCTGGCTCGTCACCGCGCTGTACGGCTACGACAAGCCAGAGCGTGACGCGTTCGTCCGCGAATGCGCCGAGGGCAAGGAACTCACCGGAATCCCGAAGTCGGCCGCCGCGATCATCACCCGCAACGCGCCGCTAGCCGTGGTCATGAACGAGTTCTTCGGCGAGCTGCAACGGGAAAGCCGACTCACGCCCTATCCCACCGAGGAGATCACAGCCGTTCGATGATGGTCACGTCCGCGGTCCCGCCCCCCTGAAACACCCGCCATCTGTCGACAGATGGCGATCTCTTGGTTCCTGAAGGATCGCCATCTGTCGACAGGTGGCGGATCTACAGCCGTTCGATGATGGTCACGTTCGCGGTGCCGCCGCCTTCGCACATCGTCTGCAACCCGTAGCGCCCACCGCGCCGCTCCAACTCGTGCAGCAAAGTCGCGAAAAGCTTCGTGCCGGTCGCGCCGATGGGATGCCCGAGCGCGATACCGCCGCCGTTGACGTTCACGCGCTCGGGGTCGGCGCCGGTTTCCTCGAGCCACGCAAGCACAACGGACGCGAAGGCCTCGTTGACCTCGAACAGGTCGATGTCGTCGATGGACAACCCGGTCTTGCGCAACGCGTGCGCCGTCGCGGGGATCGGGCCGGTCAGCATCCACACGGGATCGGCCGCCCGCACCGAAAGATGGTGGATGCGCGCGCGGGGAGTGAGTCCGTGCTCGGCGACGAAAGCCTCCGACGCCACCAGGGTCGCGCTCGCGCCGTCGGAGATCCGGCTCGCCACCGCGGCGGTCAGCCGCGAACCTTCGCTCAGCGGTTTCAGCCCGGCCATCCGTTCGAGCGTCGTGTCCCGGCGTGGCCCCTCGTCGTATCGGAAGTCCTCAAAGGACACTGTTTCCGCGTCGAACCGGCCTTCGTCGATCGCGGCGATCGCCCGCCGGTGGCTCCGGAAGGCGAACTCCTCCATCGCTTCCCGGGTGATGTCCCAGTGCTCGGCGATCATGTCCGCGCTCCGGAACTGCGACACCTCGGCGCTGCCGTATCTTTCCTGCCAGCCCTTGGAACCACTGAACGGATCGTCGAAGCCGTACTCACGCCCGGCGAGCATCGCCGCGCTGATCGGGATGGCGCTCATGTTCTGCACCCCGCCCGCCAGCACCAGATCCATCGTCCCGGACAGCACCGCCTGCGCGGCGAAATGAACGGCCTGCTGGCTCGACCCGCATTGCCGGTCGATCGTCACCCCGGGCACGTGGTGCGGCAGCCCGGCGGCGAGCCACGCGGTGCGCGCGAGGTTGCCCGACTGCGAACCCAAAGTGTCGGTACAGCCGAGGATGACGTCGTCGACCAAAGCCGGATCGACGCCGCTACGCTCGACGAGCGCCTTGATCACGTGTGCGCCGAGATCCGCGGAATGCACCGCGCTCAACGCCCCGCCGCGCCTGCCGACCGGAGTCCGCAGTGCGTCGATGATGTAGGCCTCAGGCATAGCTCACCTCTTCGCGATACCGTCCAGCAGGATTCCGAGGTACTGCTTGGCGACGTCGCTCGCCGAGAGCGTGCCCTCCGGGTTGTACCAGCGCACGGCGACCCATACCGTGTCGCGGATGAAGCGGTAGACCAGTTCGACGTCGAGGTCCGCGCGGAAGACGCCGTCGCGCACGCCGTCGGTGAGGATGGTGTTCCACAGCTTGCGGAACTCGGCGTTGCGCTGGTTGAGGTAGTCGAACCGCGGCAGTTGCATCAGGTGCTTGGCTTCGTTCTGGTAGATCGCGACCTCGGCCGGGCGGCGGTGGATGGAGTCGAACGACGCCGCCACCACGGCTTCCAGCGTCTCGCGCGGGCCGTGATCGGCCGCCACGATCTCTTCGTATGTCCCGAAAAGCTCGTCGAGGAAGCCGGTGATGATCTCGTCGGCCATCGACTCCTTGGAGTCGAAGTGGTGGTAGAGACTGCCGGACAGGATGCCGGCGGCGTCGGCGATGTCCCGCACGGTCGTCGAAACATAGCCGCGCTCGGCGAACAGGTTCGCGGACAGCGTCAGAAGTTCGGCACGCCTGGACGTCTTCACTGGTACCTCACGCATGCTGGGAACTCACGGACACGACTTCGCCGGTCAAGTACGACGAGTACTCGCTGGCGAGGAACACCATCACATTCGCCACCTCCCACGGTTCGGCCGCCCTCCCCGAGACCTCGCGCGCGGTCAGTTCGGCGAGCAACTCCTCGGTGGTCACCTTGGCCAGGAACGGGTGCATCGCGAGGCTCGGCGCGACGGCGTTGATCCGGATCCCGTACTCGGCGACGTCGACCGCGGCGGACCTCGTCAGCGCCATGACCCCGGCCTTCGCGGCGGCGTAATGCGCTTGCTCGGCCTGCGCCCGCCAGCCGATCACCGAGGCGTTGTTGACGATCACTCCGCCGCCGCCCTGCGCGATGAACCGGCGGATGGCGGCCCTGGTGGCCCGGAAAGTCCCGTTCAGCGTGACGTCGAGGACCCGGGTCCATTCCTCGTCGGTCATGTCCACAATGGACTTGGAGCCGCCGAGACCGGCGTTGTTGATCAGCACGTCGATGCGCCCGTACCGCTCGGCGGCACCGTCGATGAGGGCCTGCACCTGGTCTTCCTTGGTGACATCGCAGACGATGGCGTGGACGTCACCCAACTCGGCCGCCTTGGCCGTCAGCCGCCGCTCGTGCCAGTCGCTGATGACGACCTGGGCGCCTTCCTCCTGACAGCGTCTGGCCACCGCGGAACCGATGCCGGTCCCGGCTGCGGCCGTCACCACGACCACCTTGTCCCGCAACAGGTTCGCGCCCTCGGGATACTTCGGGACCGGGATCACGGCCGTACCTCCCTGGGGAGTCCGAGCACGCGCTCGGCGATGATGTTCCGCTGGATTTCGTCGGACCCGCCGTAGATGGTGTCCGCCCGGCTGAAGAGATACAGCCGCTGCCACTCGTCGAAACCGTCCTCGGCGACCATCGACGCCGCGCCGCGCACCTGCATCGCCAGTTCCCCGAGACCTCGATGCCACTTGGCCCACACCAGTTTCGACACCTCGGCGACGCCGGGCGCTGAGTCGCCGAGCGTCCGCCGAGCGTGCGAGCGCATGACCTCGAGCCCCATCCATGCCCTGGCCAGCCGCTCCGCGATGACCGGATCGCGTGCGGAACCGTTGGCCTCGGCCAGATCGGTCAGCGCCTGCAGCTCCCGCCGGAACCCGACCTGCTGGCCGAGCGTGGCGACTCCGCGTTCGAACGCGAGCGTGCCCATGGCGACCCGCCAGCCGTCGCCCGGTTCGCCGACGACGAGGTCACGCGCGGTGCGGGCGCCGTCGAAGAACACCTCGTTGAACTCCGAGGTGCCGGTGAGCTGCCGGATCGGCCGGACGTCGATGCCGGGCTGCCGCATCGGCACCAGCAGGTACGACAACCCCTTGTGCCGCTTCGAGCCGGGCTCGGTGCGGGCCAGGACGAAACACCAGTCCGCGACCTGAGCCAGCGACGTCCACACCTTTTGGCCGTGCAGCACCCACTCGTCGCCTTCCAGGGTCGCGGTGGTGGACACCGCGGCGAGGTCGGAGCCCGCGCCGGGCTCGGAATAGCCCTGGCACCACAGTTCTTCCACCGCCACGATCGCCGGCAGGAACCGGCGTTGCTGTTCGGGCGTGCCGAAGGCGATGAGTGTCGGGCCGAGTAGTTCCTGTCCGAGATGGCTCACGCGGGCGGGCGCACCGGCGCGGGCATACTCCTCGTGGAAGATGACCTGTTCTTCAAGGGTGGCGCCACGACCGCCGTGCTCGGCGGGCCAGCCGACGCAGTTCCAGCCCGCGCCGGCGAGATGGCGTTCCCAGGAGACCCGTTCCTCGAAGGCTTCGTGCTCACGCCCAGGACCGCCGAGCCCGCGCACCGAGGCGAACTCGCCGCTGAGGTTTTCCGTGAGCCAGCCACGTATCTGCGCGCGGAATCCGGGTTCGGGCACGGGCACTCCTCTGGTCAAATCGAGGGCTCGTGCGTAGGCTACCCTACCAAGCACTTGCTAGGGAGACTTGATGACCATCCCAGCGGTACTCGCCAACGCGGGCGAGAAGTTCGGTGCACGAGAGGCGCTTGTCGACGGCTCTGTCCGCATCACGTACGCGGAACTCCACGAGCAAGTCCAGGACTGCGCGCGCTTCTTCGTCAGCGAAGGAATCCGGCCGGGCGACCGCGTCGCCATCTGTTCCCCCAACACCTGGCACTGGGTGGTAGCCGCACTGGGCGCCTTCTACGCGGGCGCGACCCTCGTCCCGATCAGCACCCGGTTCACCGCCCCGGAGATCCGCGACATCCTCGATCGCACGCACGCGGCCGCGCTGGTCGTGACCGGCGAATTCCTGGGCGTCGACAGGCTCGCGCGACTCGGCGAACGGCCCGGCGTCGTGCTGCGGATCCCGGTCGAAGGCCTGAGCGAGCCCGAAGCCGGGGTGACGGAATGGGCTGACCACAAAGGCCGTACCGCCGACGTCGACAACCTCACCAAGCCCGACGACGTCAGCGACATCATGTTCACCTCCGGCACCACCGGCCGCAGCAAAGGCGCGATGAGCAGCCACCGCCAAGCGCTCGGTGTCGCCGAGGCGTGGGCGGACTGCGGTGGCCTCACCGAGCAGGACCGCTATCTCGTCATCAACCCGTTCTTCCACACTTTCGGTTACAAGGCGGGGATTCTCGCCGCGATCCTGCGGGGCGCGACCCTCGTGCCCCAGCTCAAGTTCGACGTCGACGAGACGCTACGGCTGATCGAAACCGAGCGCATCACCGTATTGCCCGGCGCGCCCACGATCCATCAGATGCTGCTCGACGCCCCCGCGCGCGCCGCGCACGATCTGTCCAGCCTCCGGCTCGCGGTCACCGGCGCCGCGACCGTGCCCGTCGCGCTCGTCGAACGGATGCAGGACGAACTCAGCTTCGACACCGTGCTCACGGCATACGGCCTCACCGAAGCCGTGGTGGCGACGATGTGCCGCCCTGACGACGACGCGAAGACGGTCGCGCACACCACCGGCCGGGCGACCGCCGGTTTCGAGGTCCGGCTCGGCGAAGGGAACGAGATCCTGTTGCGAGGCCCCAACGTCATGCTCGGCTACCTCGACGACCCCGAAGCCACCGCCGAGGCGATCGACTCCGGCGGGTGGCTGCACACCGGCGACGTCGGCGCGCTCGACGAGCGCGGGAATCTCCGGATCACCGACCGGATCAAGGATATGTACATCTGCGGCGGGTTCAACGTGTACCCGGCTGAGGTGGAACAGGCACTCGCGCGGCTCGGCGGCGTCGCCGAATCGGCGGTGATCGGCATCCCGGACGCGCGCCTCGGCGAGGTCGGCAAGGCCTACGTCGTTCTCCGCGGCGAACTGTCCGAAGAGGACATCGTGGCGTACTGCAAGGCGAACCTGGCCAACTACAAGGTCCCGCGGCACGTGGAAATCTGTGCGACGCTCCCACGAAACCCGTCCGGCAAGGTTCTCAAACGTGTACTGCGGGAGGAAAGCCCATGACCGAACCAGTCCGGTACGAGCGGCGCGGGCCGGTCGCCCTGGTCACGATGAACCGGCCCGAGTACCGCAACGCGCAGAACTCGGCGATGACGTACGCGCTGGACGCCGCTTTCGTGCGCGCGGTGGAGGACGACGAGGTCAAGGTCATTGTCCTGGCGGGCGAGGGAAAGCACTTCTCCGCCGGGCACGACATCGGGACGCCGGAGCGAGATGTCGACAAGTCGTTCGACCGCAAGGCCGTGCTGTGGTGGGACCATGTGGGCACCGAGGGCGGTGATCAGCGCTTCGCCCGCGAGTCGGAGGTCTACTTGGGAATGTGCCGCCGGTGGCGGGAGATCCCGAAGCCGACCATCGCCAGCGTGCAGGGCGCGTGCATCGCGGGCGCGCTGATGCTCGCCTGGGTGTGCGACCTGATCGTCGCCTCCGAGGACGCGTTCTTCGCCGATCCCGTGGTACGGATGGGAATCCCGGGCGTCGAGTACTTCGCGCATCCCTGGGTCCTCGGCCCGCGCGCGGCCAAGGAGGTCTTGTTCACCGGCGAGCGGTTCAGTGCCCAGCAGGCCAAGGAATGGGGCATGCTCAACCGGATCGTGCCCCGGGAGAACCTGGAAGCCGAGACATTCGCGCTCGCCGAGAAGATCGCCGAGATGCCACGGTTCGGGCTCGCGCTGACGAAGAAAGCCGTCAACCAGGCCGAAGACCTGATGGGCCTGCGGGCCGGGATGGACTCGGTCTTCGGGCTGCACCACTTCGCCCACGCGCACAACGCCGAGGTTTCGGGCGGGGATTCGCTCGGCGGGCAGGACGCGAGGTCGATGCGCGACGCGAACAAGGCCACCTGATGGACCTCGATCTCGACGAGCGATCCCTTTCGTTCAGGGACGAAGTCCGGGCTTGGCTGGCCGGGAACGTCCCGGCCAGGCCATTGGCGTCTTTCGACACCGCAACGGGTTTCGCGCAGCATCGCGAGTGGGAGGCGAAACTCGCCGACGCCGGTTGGTCGGTGGTGTCGTGGCCGGAGGAATTCGGCGGACGGGACGCGAGTCTGCTGGAATGGGTGCTTTTCGAAGAGGAATACTACGCGGCAGGTGCGCCGGGACGGGTCAACCAGAACGGCATCTTCATGCTGGCGCCGACCCTGTTCTCCCACGGCACGACGGAACAGCAGCGGCGGATCCTGCCGAAAATGGCCC
This sequence comes from Amycolatopsis sp., assembly GCF_036008905.1. Lineage (GTDB taxonomy): Bacteria > Actinomycetota > Actinomycetes > Mycobacteriales > Pseudonocardiaceae > Amycolatopsis. The sequence continues at coordinate 29,744 of NZ_DASYMU010000139.1, forward strand.
GCTCCGAACAGGTCTGGGCGCAGGCGTGGTCGGAACCGGAGGCGGGCAGCGACATCGCCGCTCTGCGCAGCACCGCGACGCGCACCGAAGGCGGCTGGCTCCTTTCCGGGCAGAAGACCTGGAGCTCACGGGCCGCGTTCGCCGACAGCGCGTTCGGCCTGTTCCGCAGTGATCCCGACAGCAAGCGCCACAAAGGACTCACGTACTTCATGCTCGACCTGCGCGCGGACGGCGTCCAAGTACGCCCGATCGCCCAGCTCGACGGAGAACCCGGTTTCGCGGAGATCTTCCTGGACAACGTGTTCGTGCCGGACTCCGGCGTCATCGGGGAGGTGCATCAGGGCTGGCGGGTGGCGATGACCACGGCCAACAACGAGCGTGGCCTGTCCCTGCGCAGTCCCGGCCGCTTCCTGGCCGCCGCCGGCAGACTCGTGGCGGAGTGGTCCCGCGACCGCGATCCGGCGTTCGCGCACCGTGTCGCCGACGCGTGGATCGGCGTCCGGGCCTACCAGCTCTACACCCTGGGCACGGTGACGAGACTCGCCGAGGGCGGTCGGCTCGGCCCGGAATCGAGCGTCAACAAGCTGCACTGGTCACATCTCGACGTCGCCCTGCACGAGACGGCGTTGGACCTGCTGGGCCCGGAATCCGAAGTGGACAGTGCGTGGACCGACGGCTGGCTCTTCTCCCTCGCCGGGCCGATCTACGGCGGCACCGACCAGATCCAGCGCAACACCGTGGCCGAACGGCTGCTCGGACTGCCGCGGGGTGACCGATGAGGTTCGCGCTGTCGGTCGAGCAAACAAGTTTCGCGAGCAGTATCGACGCCCTGCTGTCCGATGTGGACACCGAGTCGGCGGCGCGTTCGTGGGCCGCGGGCGAGCCGGAACCAGGTCTCAAACTCTGGCGGGCGCTCGCGGAAATCGGCGTCACCGCGCTCGGTGTCCCGGAACGTTTCGACGGTATCGCGGCCGCGCCGATCGACCTCGTGGTCGCCTTCGAGAAGCTCGGCTATCACGCGGTTCCAGGCCCTTGGGTCGACACGGCCGCGGTACTGCCCGCGCTTCTCGACGACGAAATACTCGCCGGGGTCGCCGCGGGCGACACACTGGCTTCGATCGTGTTCCCACCGCACGTGCCCTACGCACTCGACGCCGACGTCGCCCGAACTCGGCTCCTCGTCGACGGCGACACCTTGTGTGCCTTCAAACCGGCACGGCAACTGTCCTCAGTGGACCAGACACGCCGCCTGTTCGAAGTAGAGCCCGGAGACCAACTGGGCACCGTGACCGACCCCGCCAAGGCGTTCGACCTCGGCACGCTGGCCACGGCCGCGCAGCTGCTCGGCGCCGGGCAATGGCTGCTGGACACCTCGGTCGCCTACGCGAAGCAACGCAAGCAGTACGGAAAGGAGATCGGGCAATACCAGGCGATCAAACATCTGCTCGCCGACGTCGTGACCAAACTGGAGTTCGCCAGGCCGTTGCTGCACGCGGCGGCCGTCACGATGACAGCGCGGGACGTGTCGGCGGCGAAGGTGGCGACCGGGGACGCGGCGCACCTCGCGGCACGCACCGGCCTCCAGGTGCACGGCGCGATCGGCTACACCGCCGAGCATCCACTGGGCCTGCGGCTGACGAAGGTCCGCGCGCTGGTCGCCGCTTGGGGTACGCCCGCGTTCCACCGAAACCGGATCCTGGCTTCGTTATGACCTTCACCGAGGAACAGGAAGCGCTCCGGGCGACCGTGCGCACACTGCTGCGGCGCGACGCCGATCCGTGGGGCGCGCTGTGCGAGCAGATCGGCGTCGCCGCCCTCGGGATTCCGGAGAAGTACGGCGGTCTCGGCGCCGGGCTGACCGAGATCCAGCTCGTCTCGGAGGAACTCGGCCGTGTACTCGCTGACGTGCCGTTCCTGGGCTCCGCCGTGCTCGCCACGCGAGCGCTGCTCGAATCCGAGGACGACGAGGCCTGCGCCCGCCTGCTGCCGCTGCTGGCCGAGGGAGCCGTCGGCGCCCTTGCCTGGCATGACACCGAATTCCGGGTTTCCGGCGAAACACGGCTGGACGGACGCGCACTGTACGTTTTGGACGGTGACACTGCGTCCGTATTGCTCGTCGTCGCCGACGACGGACTTTTCGAAGTGGACACCGACCAGAACGGCGTTCAACGTCGTCGAGTGCCGACGATGGACGAAACGCGCCGGCTGGCGACCATCGACCTGACCGGCGCCCGGGCCCGCAGGATCGGCGTCGGCGATTTCCGGCCCGCGGTCTCCCGGATTCGCGACACGGCCTGTGCCGTACTGGCCGCGGAACAAGCCGGCGCGGCGGCGCGGGCACTGGAAATCACCGTGGAATACGGCAAACAGCGCCACCAGTTCGGCAGGCCGATCGGCGGGTTCCAAGCGGTGAAACATCGGCTCGCCGAACTCCACGTGCTGGTGGAGACGGCTCGCTCGGCGGCCTACGCGGGCACCGAGTCGCCTCGCCTGGCCGCGGTGGCCAAGGCCTACTGTTCGGAAGCGTTCCACACGGTGGCCGCGGAAATGATCCAACTGCACGGCGGAATCGCGATCACCTGGGAACACGAAGCCCACCGGTACTTCAAACGTGCCCACGGGACCACGCAGCTCTTCGGCCAGCCCCACGAGCATCTTCGGCGCATGACCGCCACGATGTGATTAATACCACTATCGTCCCGTCGCGAATAGCCCGTAAAGCGGTTGTGTGGTTTCGCCGTGACTGCGGGGTGTCCGGCCTGTCCAGTGTGGATGTACAGCGGCGGAAATACAGGATCCGGCTCTCAGCTTTCCAGAATTGACACACTTTTTGCCTGCCGACCCCTTGCGCAAAAAGAGCGATGGGGAAAACGGGGACGCCGACGCCAATTCCAACCGTCCAGCGTGACAGGGGTAAAGGGTTTCCTCGGCGGCTCTGACGACGACCGCGAACCACTGGCCTGGCCAAACGGATCCTGGCGACCGAGGTTCGCTCACCGAATACTTGAAACAACGAGACCGTTGAACGCCTGCAACGACACCACGCGCGCGCGTGGTCCAGACCACCCGGCCCAGTAGAGCCAACGGAGCATGGTGGAGGTAGCCCCCGTAAAGAAACTGTGGTGCCCCGGATTGTGCCCGTTCGAGCGATCTTCCACACTCTACCGTGTGACCACAGACAACCTTGTCCAGCCGGCGCCTCCTACGGCGTCCGGAAGTGACTTCGCCCGGCTATCCCAAGAGATAACCAGCGCCGGACTGATGAAGCGGCGGCCGGGCTACTACGTGGCGAGGATGAGCATCGTCGGCATCCTCTTCCTCGGTGCCTGGGCCGCGTTCTTCCTGATCGGCGATTCGTGGTGGCAGCTCGCCGTCGCTGCCTTCCTCGCCGTCATGTTCGCGCAGATCGCGCTCGTCTCCCACGACCTCGCCCACCGGCAGGTCTTCCGCACCCGCCGGCCCAGCCAGATCGCCGGCTGGATCGCGGGCAACGTCGGCATCGGCATGGGCTACGGGTGGTGGATGGACAAGCACACCCGGCACCACGCCAACCCCAACCACGAAGACCTCGACCCGGATGTCAACCCCGACGTCCTCGTCTGGTCGACCGACCAGGCGGGCAAGGCCCGCGGTGTCGCCAAGTTCATCGGCCGCTGGCAGGGCTTCCTGTTCTTCCCGCTGCTGACACTGGAAGGCTTCAACCTCCACGTGGCCGGTTTCCGGTCCCTGTTCACCTCGACGCTGAAGAACAAGTGGATCGAAGCCTCGACGTTGATCTTCCATGCCGCGGCTTACCTGACCGCGGTGTTCCTCGTGCTCTCGCCGGGTAAGGCCATCGCCTTCATCCTGGTGCACCAGTGCTTGTGGGGCGTCTACATGGGCTCCATCTTCGCGCCCAATCACAAGGGCATGCCGACCCTGACCGGCAACGACCGGCCCGACTTCCTCCGCCGCCAGGTGCTGACCTCACGGAACGTCCGCGGCAACTGGTTCATCGACAACGCGATGGGCGGCCTCAACTACCAGATCGAGCACCACCTCTTCCCGAGCATGCCGTCCACCCACCTCCGCCGCGCCCAGCCGATCGTCGAGGCGTACTGCGCCAAACTGGACGTGTCCTACCTCAGCACCGGTCTCATCGAGTCCTGGGCGCAGGCGTTGAAGCACCTGCACCGCGTCGGCGCGCCCATCCGCGACGCCGCCTGACCGCGCGTCTCCAGACGCGCCCGACACTCCCTCTAGACTCGTTGTCACCTGACGAAGTGGACACTGGAGTGAAATGCGTACGAGGGCACTTGCGGCGGCGCTGGGCCTGACCGTGATCAACGGGTCGGTCCTGGCGCTCCGCGAGGTCCGCGCGGAGTACGGCGCGCGGGCCAAGGGAGTCCGCGCGGAGCGGATGCGCAACTCGCCGCAGTTCCGCGACGGCGCTTTCCGCAACGTGGCTCCCCCGGTCGAACGCACCGGGGCGAGCTACCGCGAAGTCATCCGCGAGATGTTGTTCGGGGACAAGAAGAACCAGCGCTACCCGACCGGGCCCATCCCGATGGTCACCCGGTCGCCGGCGGAACCGGCCACCACCGGACTGCACCTCACCTGGTACGGCCACGCGTCCGTGCTCGTCGAGATCGACGGCGCCCGCGTGCTGTTCGATCCCGTGTGGAGCGAGCGTGTCTCGCCGTTGCAGTTCGCCGGTCCCCACCGGCTCCACGAACCGCCCGTGGCACTGGAATCGCTGCCGAAGCTCGACGCGATCCTGATCTCCCACGACCACTACGACCATCTCGACATGGCGACCGTGCAGACCCTCGCCCGCACGCAGGCCGCGCCCTTTCTGGTACCACTGGGAATCGGCGCGCATCTCGAACGCTGGAAGGTCCCCGCGGACCGGATCATCGAACTCGACTGGGACGAGCACGCCGAGGTCGCCGGGCTGCGGCTGACGGCCACGCCCGCGCAGCATTTTTCGGGCCGCACCCTGACCCGCAACGACACCCTGTGGACGTCGTGGGTCGTCGCCGGGCCCGCCCACCGCGTCTATTACAGCGGTGACTCGGGCTATTTCGACGGTTACGCCAAGATCGGCGAAGAGCACGGCCCGTTCGACGCGGCGCTGATCCAGATCGGCGCGTACGACCCGGCCTGGCCGGACATCCACATGACGCCGGAAGAAGGCGTCGCCACCCATCTCGACCTCCGGGCGGAGCTGCTCGTCCCGGTGCATTGGGGCACGTTCAACCTCGCGATGCACCCGTGGACCGAGCCCGCCGACAGAGTGTGGGACGAGGCGAAGGCCCACGACGTCAAGCTGGCCGTCCCCCGGCCCGGCGAGCGAATCGACGTCGACAACCCGCCGACAGTCGACGGCTGGTGGCAGGCACTCGGTGTTGCTCCTCAGAGCCAGCCGTCGGGGCCTGGCCAGCTCAGGTAGTCGGGGACGGGCTCGGTGACGAGGTACCGGCCGCGGTGGTACAGCAGTGGCGCTCCATCGCGGACTTCGCCGAGCGCGGTCACGCGGCCGATCACGACGTAGTGGTCCCCGGCGTCGTGGACCGTCTCAAGAGCACAGTCGATCCACGTCAGCGCGCCGGACAGGAGTGGCGCGCCGGATGGTGACGGTGACCAGTCGAGCCCGGCGAACTTGTCCACGCCGGGCGCGCCGAACACGGCGCTGATCTCTCGCTGGCTTTCGGCGAGCACGTTGACGGCGAACGTCCCGGTGGCTTCGATCATCGGCCAGGTCCGGGAACTCTTGCCGGGACAGAACAACACCAGCGGCGGCTCGAGTGACAGCGCGGCGAACGACTGGCACGCGAATCCCGCCGGTGCCGTGCCGTCGCCCTGCGAGGTCACCACCGTGACCCCGGTGCAGAACTGCCCGAGCACCGCGCGGAACAACGAGGGTTCGACGGCGACGGAGGTCATTGCGGCTTCGCCCCCACGGAGAAGTCGTGTCCCCACAGGGAAACCGCGGTGCTCTCGCGGGCGATCCAGCTCTCGTCGTCGACCTGCCTGCCCTCGCAGCCGAATTCGACGTCGAACCCGCCGGGCGTCTTCATGTAGAAGGACAGCATCAGGTCGTTGACGTGCCTGCCCAGTGTCGCCGACATCGGTACCTTGCGCCGGAGCGCGCGATCGAGGCAGAGCCCGACGTCGTCGGTGTTCTCGACTTCGACCATCAGGTGCACGATCCCGCTCGGAGTGGGCATCGGCAGGAACGCGAGGCTGTGGTGGCGCGGGTTGCAGCCGAAGAAGCGCAGCCACGCGGGCGGGCCGTCGGCGGGCCGCCCGACGAACTGAGGCGGCAGCCGCATCGAGTCGCGCAGCCGGAAGCCGAGCACGTCCCGGTAGAACCGGAGAGACGCTTCATCGTCGCTTGTGGACAGTACGACGTGCCCGAGACCCTGTTCCTCGGTGACGAACCGGTGGCCGTAGGGGCTCACCACGCGGCGGTGTTCCAGTGCCACGCCGTGGAAAACCTCGAGGGTGTTACCCGAGGGATCGTCGAACACCACGAGCCCGTCGACGCGGCGATCCGCCAACTGCTCGGCCGTGCCCTCCTTGTAGGGGACGTCGTGCGCTTCGAGGCTCCGCCGGATTTCGTCGAGCTCGGCTTCCGTGGCGACCTCCCAGCCGGCCTGCGCGAGCCTGTCGTGTTCACCCGGCACGATGACCAGCCGGGCCGGGAAGTCGTCCATGCGCAGGTAAAGCGCGTCGGGGTCGGTGCCCTTGCCCTCGATCATGCCGAGCACCTTGAGACCGTACTCGCGCCACTTCGCCATGTCCGTGGCTTCGATGCGCAGGTAGCCCAGAGACCGGATACCCATCAGGAAGCTCCCAGAAAGTCGAGGGCCAGCCGGTTGAACTCGTCGAACTTCTCCAGCTGGGCCCAGTGTCCACAATGGCCGAACACGTGCAGCTGCGCGCGCGGGATGTTCTTCAGTGCCAGCAGAGCGCCGTCGAGCGGGTTGACCCTGTCCTCGCGGCCCCAGATCAGCAGGACGCGCTGACGCAGGCGATGCGCCTCGCGCCACAACATGCCCTGCTCGTAGGTTTCGGGCTGGGCGAACGACATCCCCATCGCGCGCATGGCGGCGAGCGACTCGGGTTTGCTCGCCGCTTCGAACCGCTCGTCGATCAGTTCCGGGGTGATCAAGGACTGGTCGTACACCATGATCCGCAGGAAGGCTTCGAGCTTCTCCTTGCTGGGCCCCGGAGGCGCCCCGAACCGGCCGAGGTTCTTGATTCCTTCGGTCGGGTCGGGCGCGAAGACGTTGACGCTCAACCCGCCCGGGCCCATCAGCACGAGCCGCCCCGCACGCGACGGATGGTTCAGCGCGAGCCGGACGGCCGCACCACCGCCGAGCGAGTTGCCGACGAAATGGGCCCGCTCGATCCCGAGTGAATCCATCAGCCCGACGACGGCGTCCGCGCTGTGCTTGAAGTACTGCTGATGCTCGGTGGGCTTGTCCGACAGCCCGAACCCGGGCTGGTCGATGGCCAAAGTGCGGTAGGACTTGGCGAACACCGGCAGGTTCCGGCCGAAGTTGCTCCATGCCGACGCGCCGGGCCCGCCACCGTGCAGCAGGATCAACGTCTCGCTGTGCTCGGCCCCGGCTTCGTGGTAGTGCAGCCGGAGGTCTTCGCGGACCTGGACGTACTTACCTTCGGCCACGGCTCACACCATCGCATTCTCAACCGGGAGGCCGAATTCGCCCGTGCCGAACATCGCGTAGGCGCGCTCGGCGTCGTTGGCCGCGTGCACCCGGCCGGAGTGGGCGTCCCGCCAGAACCGCTGGATCGGCGTGCCGCGTTTCAGCGCCCGGCCGCCGGAGTTCTCGAAAAGCCTGTCGATGGCGAAGATCGCCCGCTCGGTGCCGCGGACCTGGTCTCGCCGGACGCGCAGCCGGGTGGAGAACGGGAGCTTCTCCCCCGCGCACGCCAACTGGTAGAGCTCGTCGATGTTGTGGGTCAGCTGCAACCAGGCGGCGTCGATCTCGCTGGCCGCCTCGGCGATCCGCACCTTGGCGAACGGGTCCTCTTTGGACTGCTCGCCCGCGTAAGCCGCACGGACACGCTGCCGCTGATGCTCGACATGGGCGTCGTACGCGCCCTGTGCCATGCCGATGATCGGCGCGGTGATCGTGCTCGGATGCACCGAGCCGTAAGGAAGTTTGTACAGCGGGCCGGGATTCACCAGCTGCCCCGGCGTCTTGCACTTCGACGTGGCCATGAAGCTCAGCGCGCGGTGCTGCGGGATGAAGACGTCGTTCACCACGATGTCGTTGCTGCCGGTACCCCGCAGGCCGACGGTGTCCCACACGTCGTCGATGGTGTAGTCGCTGATCGGCAGCAGGTAGGTGCAGAAGTCCACGGGCTTGCCGTCTTTGACGGCGGGGGCGCCGAGCAGGACCCACGTCGAATGGTCGCAGCCGGACGAGAAGCTCCACTTCCCGGTCAGCCGGTAGCCGCCCTCGACGACCTGCGCCTTGCCCATGGGGGCGTAGGACGAGGAGATGCGGACGTCGATGTCCTCGCTCCACACGTCTTCCTGGGCCTGGGCGTCGAAAAGCGCCAGATGCCATGGGTGTACCCCGAGGATCGAAGCGACCCAGCCGGTGGAACCGCAGGCGCTGGCGATGAGTTTGACCGCGGTGTAGAAGCTCACCGGGTCGGATTCGTAGCCACCATAGGGTTTTGGCTGGAGCAGTTTGAAGAATCCGGTTTCCTGCAAGGACTTGATCGACTCATCCGGGATGCGCCGGGCGTCCTCGGTGTCCTGCGCCCGCTCCCGAAGGATCGGCAGCAGATCCTGGACCCCGGAAATCACCTCGGAGACACCCTTGCCTGTACTCATGGAAGAAGACTAGAACACGTTCTCGTTTTTGTCGAGAACGCCGTGCGCCAGCGCGCTGTTCACCCCTGCCCTGCGGCCGGAAAACACGCAGTCCGCCAGGGACAACCCGCTGACGTAGGACCTAGAACAGATTCCCACTGCCGATCTTCCGGCGGCGTACAGCCCACCGATCGGCTTCCCGTCTTCCCCGCGGACCCGGCCGGTGCTTTCGTCGACCGCGAGCCCGCCGAGGGTGAGCATCGGGCACGGGAACCCGAGATTGGGCTTGATGGAGACGTCCACGAGCGAATACGGCGGCGTGTCCAAGGCGCGCACGAACTCCGGTGGTTTGCCCATCGGATCCGGTCCACCGGTGTGATAGGCCTCGACCGTGGCCGTCAGGCCGTCGGCGTCGATGCCCGCCCGGTGTGCGATCCCGGCGAGCGAGTCCGCGGTGATTCTCCCGCGCCCCAGCAGATACACCGCTTGCAGCCACTGGAACCACTGACTCTGCTGTCGTGCGGTTTTCCGTGCCTCCCGGACGATCGCGTCGTCGATCAGCAGCCAGCCCTTGCCGTCGTGCCGCTGGATCATCGCTTCGCCCACGGCGGCCCCGTAACGCGTCTCGTCGATGATCCGGTGCCCGGCGGCGTCGACCAGGATCCCGCCGAGGAAAGCGCTGGGCGGGGTGATGAACCGCCACGCGGTGATCCGGGCCATCTCCGCGGTCGCCCCGCCGGCTTCGGTGCCCAGCCGGATGCCGGAACCGTCGTCGGCGGAGGTGCCGAGCGCGAGGCCGCCCCGATACTCGGGCGCGTGCTCGCGAACGAGCTCGCGGTTCGTGATGAACCCACCCGCGGAGAGCACGACTCCACGCCGCGCGGTGATCTCGATTTCCCGTGCGTAGCGGCGTTCCAGCGAGACCGCGCGTCGATGCAACGCCTTGCGCAGCGCGGGAACGTACAGCCCCGGCTTGGCCGAATAGCGCCCGAACAACCGGTGCGCGGTCCTCACCCACGCGGGCGCGTCACGCAGTGTGGCGACCTTCAAGCCGACGACCACACCCGCTTCCGTCACCAACGACACCGCGTTCGCCTGCGGCAGCACCTGGACACCGCGCTTGCGCACAGCCGACGCGAGCCGCGCGAAGAGGAGCTTGCCCGAGGTGCCGGGGCCCTTCACCCGATGTCCGCGCGCGGCGGGCTTGGCCGCGTCACGGAAGCCGCCCGCGGACTCGCTGCCCGAGTAGTAGAGGTAGTAGTCGTCGTTCGGATAGGACGTCTTATAGGGACAGAGACTGCCCTCGAACGGCACGCCGTTGCCCTCGAGCCAGGTGATCATCTCGGTGCTGCCCTCGCAGAACCGGCGGAGGGTCTCCTCGGACACGACGTCCCCCGTTTCGAGGCGCAGGTAGTCGTACATCGCGTCCACGGAATCGTCGACACCCGCGGCCGACTGCTGGGCCGTGCCACCGCCGGCGTAGACCACACCGCCACTCACCGCGCTGGCCCCGCCGCCTTGAAAACGGTCGACGACCAGCACCTTGGCGCCGGCGTCGGCGGCCTCTATCGCCGCACACGCGCCGGCCACCCCGAACCCCACGATCACCACGTCAGCAGAGAGATCAGCCATGTAGGTCACCCTAGAACTGGAACACGTTCTCGTCTATGGTGACCATAAGGGCGGCCACCTGGCTGCCAGCTTTCTATAACGCGTTCCATATTCGGCGCTACCGGAGGTGGCATGTCGGAGGAGTTCGACGTCGTCGTGGCAGGCAGTGGGGCTGCCGGCATGACCGCCGCACTGGCCGCCGCCAAGCTGGGCATGAGCGTCGTCGTCATCGAAAAGGCCCCCCGGTTCGGCGGCTCCACGGCCCGCTCCGGCGGAGGCGTGTGGATCCCGAACAACCCGGCGCTCAAGGCGGCCGGGGTCGAGGACACCCCCGAACTCGCCCGCGAGTACCTCGAAGCGATCGTCGGGGACATCGTCCCGGCGGACCGCCGTGACACCTTCCTCGACCGGGGTCCCGAAGTCGTCGAGTTCGTCCAGCGGCACACCCCGCTCCGGCTGCAATGGGTCCCCGGCTACTCCGACTACCACCCGGAGGCGCCGGGCGGCCGCGCCGGAGGCCGCTCGTGCGAACCCTCGGCGCTCGACGGGCACGTCCTGGGCGCCGAGCTCGCGAATCTTGAGCCGCCGTACAGCGCCGCGCCGCTGGGGGTGCCGATCACCCAGGCCGACTACCGCTGGCTCAGTCTCCTGGCCCGCCATCCGCGCGGGATCGTCAAACTGACGTCGCTCGGGCTTCGGTGGCTGGTTGGCCGGGTCCGGCGCAAACACCTGCTTTCCATGGGGCAAGCGCTTGCGGCCGGGCTTCGGGCCGGGTTGCAGCGCGAGAACGTCCCGGTCTGGCTCGACACGCCGTTGCTGGACCTGCGGGTCGAAGGCGACGCCGTCACCGGGGTCGTCGTCCGCCGGAATGGCGAGGAGACCACGCTGACGGCCCGGCTCGGCGTGATCCTCGCGTGCGGCGGGTTCGAGCGGAACGAGGAGATGCGCGCCAAGTACCAGCGCGCGCCGATCGGCACCGAGTGGACCGTCGGCGCCGAGGCCAACACGGGCGACGGCATCACCGCCGGGATGAAGCTCGGCGCGGCGGTCGACCTGATGGACGACGCGTGGTGGGGTCCGTCGATCCCGCTGACCGGCGGGCCGTGGTTCGCGCTCGCGGAACGCTCTCGGCCCGGCTGCCTGCTCGTCGACGCGCGGGGCGAGCGGTTCGTCAACGAGTCGGCGCCGTACGTCGAAGCCGTGCACGCGATGTACGGCAAGGGCGACGGCCCCGGCGAGCACATCCCGACCTGGCTGGTGTTCGACCAGCGCTACCGCAATCGGTACATGTTCACCGGGATCGGGCCGCGCCAGCCGTTGCCGGGACGCTGGTTCAAAGCCGGTGTCGCGGCGAAGGCGAGCACGCTGGAATCGCTGGCCGAGCGCATCGACATCCCCGCCGAAGCACTGGCGGCCACCGTGGAGCGCTTCAACGGCTTCGCCCGAACGGGTGTCGATGAGGATTTCCGCCGCGGCGAAAGTGCCTACGACCACTACTACGGCGACCCGCGCAACCGGCCCAACCCGAGCCTCGGGCCGCTCGAGGTCGCGCCGTACTACGCCATCAAGATCGTCCCCGGCGACCTCGGCACCAAGGGCGGGCTCCGCACGGACGCCCAGGCCAGGGTGCTGCGCGAGGACGGCACGGTCATCAACGGCCTGTACGCCGCCGGAAACGCGAGCGGCGCGGTGATGGGCCGCACCTACGCCGGACCCGGCGCGACGATCGGGCCGGCGATGGTTTTCGGCTACCTTGCGGCGGAGCACCTCGCCGCCAAGAATCAAGACTGACCGGGAGGTAAACAATGACGCACGATTCCGTCAGGCAGATCGACGCGGGCGCGCCCCCGACCCGGTTCGCACGCGGCTGGCACTGTCTCGGCCTCGCCGACTCGTTCAGGGACGGCAAACCGCACGCCATCACCGCGTTCGGCACCAAGCTGGTGGTCTTCCAGAACTCCGCCGGCGAGCTGAACGTGCTCGACGGGTATTGCCGTCACATGGGCGGTGACCTCACCCAGGGCACGGTGAAGGGCGACGAGATCGCCTGCCCGTTCCACGACTGGCGCTGGAACGGCAACGGCAAATGCGTGTCGATCCCTTACGCCAAAAGGGTTCCGCTCCGGGCACGGACGAAGTCGTGGCTCACCTTGGAGGAGAACAAGCAGCTCTTCGTCTGGAACGACCCGCAGGGCAACCCGCCGCCCGCCGACGTCGTCATCCCGCGCATCGACGGGGTGTTCACCGGCGAGTGGAGCAACTGGTCGTGGGACTCGGTGCTGATCGAGGGCTCCCACTGCCGCGAGATCATCGACAACATGGTCGACATGGCGCATTTCTTCTACATCCACTACGCGTTCCCGACCTATTTCAAGAACATTTTCGAAGGCCACATCGCGACGCAGTACCTCAACACCAAGGGCCGGCCCGACGCCGGGATGGCGTCGAACTACGGCGGTGAGGAAAACCTGCTGCGTTCCGAGGCGTCGTACTTCGGGCCGTCGTACATGATCAACAAACTCCTCAACACCTACAACGGGTTCGAGATCGAAAACGTGCTGATCAACTGCCACTACCCGGTCACCGAGAACTCGTTCATGCTGCAGTGGGGCATGAGCATCAAGAAACTTCCCGGGGTCTCCGACGACCAGGCGGACAAGCTCGCGCGGAAGTTCGCCAAAGGGATCGGCGTCGGTTTCCTACAGGACGTGGAGATCTGGAAGAACAAGTCGCGGATCGACAACCCCTTGCTGTGTGAGGAAGACGGCCCGGTGTACCAGCTGCGGCGGTGGTACGACCAGTTCTATGTGGACGTCGAGGACATCGGTGAGGACATGACCCGGCGCTTCGAGTTCGAAGTGGACACCACGCGCGCCAACGAGGCGTGGACGAAGGAGGTCGCGGACAACCTGGCCCGGCGAGAGGCGGGCGTGTGACCGCCGAACTGACCGAATTCCTCACCGGCGGCCTGCGGCCGGTGGGCTGCCGGGCGTGCGGAACCCGGGTGCTGGTCAAGAAGAACAGCACCCAGCACACCAGCATCCAATGGACCTCGAACGCGGCGAGCAGCTGTCCCGTGTTCGCCGCGGAGGCCTCCGCCGGCGCGAACACGGCCCTGCTCGACACCTGCGAACAACTCGGTGCCAGCATCGAAAGCGCCGTCCGGGAGGGTCATTTGAAGGTCGCCGATGAATGATCCGGCGTTCCACACGCTGACCGTGTCCCGGGTGATCACCGAAACCCGCGACGCGCATTCGGTCGTGCTCAAGACGCCACCCGAACTCGCGGAAGCCTTCCGTTACCTGCCAGGGCAATTCCTCACCGTGCGCGTCCCGAGCGACCGCACCGGCTCGGTCGCCCGGTGTTATTCCCTTTCCAGCGCCCCGCATGAAGGCACGCTCAAGGTGACCATCAAGCGGACCGTCGACGGCTACGGGTCGAACTGGATCTGCGACAACCTTCGTGAGGGCGCGGAACTCGACGTCCTGGCACCCGCCGGGGTCTTCACACCGAAGTCGCTCGACGCGGATTTCCTGTTCCTGGCCGCCGGAAGCGGGATCACCCCGGTGATGTCCATCCTGAAATCCGTGCTGGAGAAGGGAACCGGCCGGATCGTGCTCGTCTACGCGAACCGGGACGAGCAGTCGGTGATCTTCGCCGACGAATTGGCCGCGCTCGCGCACCGGCACGACGACAGGCTGGTCGTCATCCACTGGCTCGAAACCGTGCAGGGCATGCCGAGCCCGCGGCACCTGCGCGCACTGGCCACTCCACACGCCGGCCGCGAGGCCTTCATCTGCGGCCCGGGCCCGTTCATGGACGCCGCGCGGCAGGCCTTGAAGGACCTGGATGTGCCGCGCCAGCGCATCCACGTCGAACGTTTCGTTTCCCTGGCCGGAAACCCGTTCGAAGCCGCCGGCCCGGCCGTCGAAGACGTCAGCGCCCCAGCGGGTCTGACCGTCGACCTCGACGGCACCCAGCACAGTTTCGCGTGGCCCCGGCAGACGAAACTGCTGGACCTGTTACTGGACAAGGGCTTGAACGCGCCCTACTCGTGCCGCGCCGGCCAATGCAGCGCGTGCGCCTGCCGGATCGTCTCCGGTGAGGTGAAAATGCTCAACAACGAGATACTGGATTCCGACGACATAGCGGACGGAATCGTGCTGGCGTGCCAGTCGCTTCCGCTCACCGACGACGTCTCCGTAAGCTATGAGTGAGTGGTTGCGACCGGAAGGTCGCTGAGGGTATTCGGCGGATCCAGGTTTTCGCTGGGTGTGCTGCCGGAAGACCCTCGTACCGGTGTTGTACTCGGGTCTTCCGGCCGTGCGTCCAGCGGGAAGCTGGGCCGTCGAGACACCTGGCGACCTTCCGGTCGTGACCACTAGGGTCGGTTAATGCCTATTGATCCCACGGTCGCCATCGGCGCCGAACTCGGTGAAGTCGCGTTTTCCTGGACGGCTTCAGACGTCCTGCTGTACCACCTGGCGCTGGGCGCCGGAGCGGACCCGACGTCCGCGCGGGAACTGCGCTACACCTACGAACGCGACCTGCGTGTGCTGCCGACGTTCGCGACGGTCGCGGCGAACCTCCGCACCTTCGAGCCGCCTGCGGTCTCGTTCCCGGGGGTCGAGATCGACCTGGCGAAGGTGCTGCACGGGAAGCAGGAGATCATCGCGCACCGGCCGATCCCGGTCGCGGGCAAGGGTGTCGCGCGGTCGCGGATCGCGGACGTGTTCGACAAGGGCAAGGCCGCGGTGATCGTCCAGGAAACCGTCGTCACCGGCTCGGACGGCAGTCCTTTGTGGACTTCCCGCTCGACCATCTTCGCCCGCGGCGAAGGCGGCTTCGGCGGTGAACGCGGCCCGTCGGACCGCGTCGAGCCACCCACCGGCGAACCGGACGCCGTGCTCGACACGCCGACCCTGCCGCAGCAGGCGGCTTTGTACCGCCTGTGCGGAGACCTCAACCCGCTGCACATCGATCCGGAGTTCGCCCGGAGCGCGGGATTCGGCCTGCCGATCCTGCACGGACTGTGCACCTACGGAATCGTCGCGAAAGCCGTCACGGACGCGTTCCTCGACGGCGACGCCTCACGAGTCGCCGGTTTCGCCACGAAGTTCGCCGGCGTCGTCTTCCCCGGCGAGCCCCTCCGCACCCAAGTCTGGCGCGACGGCGAGCGCCTGCTCGTCACCACCACCGCCCCGAACCGCGACAACGCCCCCGTCCTCTCCGACGCCATCCTCACCGTGCGCTCCTGACCGCCGCTTCGAAAAATCAGAGTGCCGTGATCAACATGAAGCCCATCCCGGCGCCCATGACGCTCCGGCAGAGCTCCCTGGACGCGACGCCCGCCTCGGCACGGGTCTTGACGGCGAGTACTCCCGAGCGAGCGGCGTCGACAGCGAAGTACCCGGCCGCCACGACGGCGACGACCGGCCAGGCAAGATTGCCCGCTGTGTCCATTGTGGACATGGTGAGCCAGGGCCCGTGGGTCGTTCCACTGTGGGGCATCGCGAAGATCATGTAGAGCATCGCGATCGCCGACAGCGCGTGATGAGCGCACTGACCATGAGGCGAAGTGTGGCCGGAGACATGCCGGCCACGCCACCACGAGAACAGGAACCACGAACCCGCCACGAGGAACACCGCTTCCCAGCCAGCGGCCGGGATCGGCCCCCCGATCGGGGACAGCATCGCCACCATGGCCAGGACAAGCAGCAGCTCGGCGACGTCACCGGTCCGGGTGGCCTGTCCCAATCGGACGTAGTCGAGGCGCACCAGTCTCAGCACGCACGGCAGGGTGAGAATCAGGAACACACCCGTCATGACCCACGACACCACCACGAAACCGTGCACGCGCCAGGCCTGCCGCTACGAGACGGCTTCGGCGGTGAACAGCTTGTCGAGAGCGCCTTCCTTGACGTCCGAGACAAGCACGTGCAGCTGCTCCAGGCTCATCTGAATACGGGCACGGAAGTCATCGGTGATGACGACCCTGCGCTCCTCGTCGGCGGCGTTGTCGATGAAGAGTTCCGGGCAGCCGCAGTTGCATTGGCCGCAAAAGGTGATGATGTGTTCGAGCGGCTCACGAGCTGCCATATCTGCCTCACTCTGAGTTGCGGGATGTCCCCACCACCGTGACAGGTGCGGGGGCCCCCGCACCAGCCATCAATGAGGTGATCTCGTTGACCCACAAGGACGACGGACCCGTCACTCAAACACGACAACCGGCGGCCCGGTTCAGGCGCACCACACCGTGAAGTCGTGATCGGCCGAGTACCTGAGCTGGACCACCCGGCACCCGGGGCCGATCGCGATCGGCCCCGGCTGGTCCGGATTGACCTCCTCCAGCGGCCCGACACTGGTGTACGCGCCCTCACCGGTTCCCGCGTTGTCCCTGACGGCGGCGACATTGAGGATTTTCACCCTGCGCCCGAAAGCGGTCGAAACGAACAGCAAAGTCTTTCCGTTGCAGGGGATCGACACGTAGTCGTCGGGGGCGGCCTTCACGATCATGTAGTCATCCTCGTCTGTGTCGATCGGTCGGTTGAGCAGCAGTGAGCCGCGGTTGCGGTCGACATCGCCGGTGATGCCCGAGACCCGGCCCGTGCTCGTGTACTGGTGCACGTCGTGCGGGACGGTGAGGTTCGCGCCGTAGCGCGCCCCCCACACCTTCAGCCCCGGCACCGCCGCGCGGACGGGCCCGAGGACCCCGTTCAGCATGGAGTTGTTGGCGTACAGGCACGGCACATGACCACGGGCCGCGACATGGTTGAGGAACCGGATGGAGAAGTCGATCGCGGCGGCACCGGGCACGAAAGGATCTTCGAGGTCGAGCGCGGGCGCGAGGTCCAGCGCTCCGTAAGCCGAGCAGCGGTCGATGAGGCGGTTGGCCTGGGCGATCGGGTCGCCGGGCTGGGCGTAGTGGTACCCGCCCATCACGATGCCGACGCTGCGGCCCGCGGCGACATAACCGTAGTCGTCGCGATTGGTGTTGCCGTCACTCAGCTTGATCCACGCGAACTCGATCCCGGCCGCGCGCACGGCATTCCAGTCGGTGACCTTGTTGTAGAGACCGTAAAGGTCGACACCCTCAGCCATGATGGGGCGATTCCTTCCCGCGGAAACATGGGACAAAGTCTGCACACTTGATCAGCACACCGTTAATCGCCGACAGGATACCGCGACCGGCGCATTGATGCAGCGGGGTTCGGGCAATCCGCACGCCCCGGCGACCGTTGCGGCAGAACAGAAGATCAACTTCCGCGCAGGACGAGACCGCTCGTCGGCACCCCGGTTCCGGCTGTGACCACTACGTTTCCAACGTCCGGCACCTGGTTCACGGAGGTCCCGCGGATTTGGCGCACCGCTTCGGCGATGCCGTTCATACCATGGATATAGGCCTCGCCGAGCTGACCGCCGTGCGGGTTCAACGGCAGTTTCCCCGTCAGTTGCAAAGTGTCACCCTGGATGTAATCCTTCGCCTCCCCCCGGCCACAGAAGCCGAGTTCTTCCAGTTGCATAAGAACGTACGGCGTGAAGTGGTCGTACAGCACGGCGACATCCACGTCCTGCGGTGTCAGGCCGGACTGCGCCCACAACTGCCTGCCCACCACGCCCATCTCGGGCAGGGCGGCCAATTCGTCGCGGTAGTAGCTGGTCATCACGTACTGGTCCGGTCCACTGCCCTGTGCCGCGGCGGCGATGAACGCGGGCCGCTGCGCGAGATCGCGCGCCCGCTCGGCACTCGTGATCACCAGCGCCACCCCGCCGTCGCTCTCCTGGCAGCAGTCGAGCAGGTGCAGCGGTTCCGCGACCCAGCGGGATGACTGGTGCTGCGCCAAGGTGATCGGCTTGCCGTGGAACCAGGCCTTCGGGTTGGTCGCGGCGTGTTTCCGGTCCAGCACGGCGATCCGGCCGAAGTCCTCGCTGGTCGCACCGTATTCGTGCATGTACCGCCTGGCCAGCATGGCGACGGTGGCGGCGGGGGTGGCGATGCCCATCGGGTAGTGGAAACTGTTGTCGACGCCCGAAGAGTTCACCTGCTGGGCGGCGGCTTCGGACACCTGGCCGAACCGGTGGCCGGAGCGTTCGTTGAACGCGCGGTAGGCGACGACGACTTCGGCGACACCGGTGGCCACGGCCATCGCCGCCTGCTGCACGGTGGCCGCCGCCGCTCCCCCGCCGTAGTGGATCCGGCTGAAGAAGCTCAGGTCGCCCATGCCGAGTTCACGCGCGACGGAGATTTCGCTGTTGGCGTCCATGGTGAACGAGACCAGTCCGTCCACATCGGACGGTTTGAGACCGGCGTCGTCCAGTGCCGCCCGCACCGATTCCGAGGCCAGGCGCAGTTCGGACCGTCCCGAGTCCTTGGAGAACTCGGTCGCGCCGATCCCGGCGATCGCGGCTTTCCCGGACAGCGTCACGAAATCCCTCCCGGCAAGGTGAGTTCGACGGTGCCGGTGACGTGCGCGCCGAGGCCGTCCGTCCCGGTCACCTCGACGACGACGTCCGCCCCGGTTTTCTCGATCACGCGACCGGACAACGTCAGCGTGTCGTAGGCGTACAACGGGACCCCGAGCCGGATCTTGATCGATCGCACCAGCGCCTCGGGCCCGGCCCAGCCGGTGACGAACCGCTGCACGAGACCGGTGTCGGTCAGGATGTTGACGAAGATGTCCTTCGACCCCCTGGCCACCGCGGAATCCCGGTCGTGGTGGACGTCCTGGAAGTCGCGGGTCGCGAGCGCGGTGCTCACCACGAAGGTCGGGGTCGCTTCGATCGTCAGCGGCGGCAGCTCGGTGCCGACGTCCACGGGGGTGCTCATGACACGGCCCGCCAGGCCGGGAGGGTCAGTTCTTCGTCTATGCGCAGGAAAGCCACTTCGACGGACTGTCCTATCCGGACTGTTTCGGGATCGGCTCCCAGCAGTTCCCCGAGCACGCGAACACCTTCCTCCAATTCCACCAGCGCCACCACGAACGGCAGTTCCTTGCCGGGCACAGGCGGGTGATGGTGCACGACGTAGCTGTAGACCCGACCTCGACCGGACGCGACGACGTAGCCGGGCACCAGGTCGAGATCGCCGTCGGGGGGCATCGGGCCCGGCGGGTGGCGCAGGGTTTCGCCCCAGCGCTGGATTCGCAGCTCACCCGCGCGCGTGCCGGCCCAGAAGAACTCGGTGTCCTTGCTGATCACGGGCCGGAGTACTTGGAGTGACGGCGGTTCGGCGGCGGGCGGGCGGAACTTGAGGACCCGGAACACCATGTCGGACACGGGTTCCTCGCCGACGTACCAGGTGGTGCGGGTGGTCACGAACCACCCTTCGCCCAGTGCCGTTTTCTTCGGGCCCGCAACGCCTTCGAGTTTGGTCGTGGCGGAAACGTGGTCACCGGGGCGGAGATAGCGGTGGTAGGTCTGCTCGGAGTTGGTGGCCACGACCGAGGTGAAGCCCTCGGCGTCCAGGTGGGCCATCATCGCGGCGAGCGGATCGTCGTCGGCCCTGGTGCCGTGCAGGCCGTTCATCGTCCACACCTGGGCCATCGCGGGCGGCGCGACGAGGCCGCCATGGACCGAGCCGCGGGCGAACCCGGCGTCGGTGTAGACCGGGTTGGTGTCCCCGATGGCTTCGACCCAGTTGTTCACCATGGCCTGGTTGACCGGGTCACGGGCCAATCGCGGCGCGGATTCCCCTTGGGCGGCGATCTTTTCGGCGGCTTCCTCGATCTTCATCGTGGCACCCGCGGCAATCCGAGCCCGGCGGTCGCGATCAGTTCGCGCTGGATCTCGTTGACCCCGCCGCCGAAGGTGAGCACCAGGTTCCGTTTCGCCAGCACGTCCAGCCAGGCGGCCAGCGCGGCCGTGTCCGGTTCGGCCGGGTCACCGTGTCGCGCCACGATCTCCTCCAGTAGCCGGCTGATGCGCTGGATCCGCTCCGAGCCGAAGATCTTCGTCGCCGACGCGTCCGCGATGTCGAGCTGCGCCGCCGAGGCGACCTGCCAGTTCAGCAGCTCGTTGATCCGCATGGTGGCCAGGGTTTCGGCGAGCACGCCGCGGACGTCGGGCAGGTTCAGCAGCGGTGTGCCGTCCGGTGTCTTGCGCGCGGACGCCCAGTTGCGCACGCGGTCGTAGAGACCGGCGATCCGGCCGGCAGGCCCGAGCATGACGCGTTCGTGGTTGAGCTGGGTGGTGATCAGCTTCCAGCCTTCGTTTTCCTTGCCCACCAGCATGTTCGCCGGGACGCGGACGTCCTGGTAGTAGGTGGAGTTCACGTGGTGGGCACCGTCGCAGGTGATGATCGGGGTCCAGGAGTAGCCGGGATCCCTGGTGTCCACGATGAGGATCGAGATCCCGCGGTGCTTGGGCGCGGCCGGGTCGGTGCGGACGGCGAGCCAGACGAAGTCGGCGTCGTGACCACCGGTGGTGAAGATCTTCTGGCCGTTGACGACGTACTCGTCGCCGTCCCGGACCGCGGAAGTCCGTAGCGAGGCGAGGTCCGTGCCGGCGCCGGGCTCGGTGTAGCCGATCGCGAAATGGATCTCACCGGCGAGGATCTTGGGCAGGAACAGGGATTTCTGTTCGGCGGTCCCGAAATCCTGCAGCGTCGGGCCGACGGTTTGGAGGGTGACCGACGGCAGCTGGACGTCGGCCCTGGCGGCTTCGTCGACGAAGATGTGCTGCTCGATCTCGCCGAACCCACGCCCGCCGTGCTCGACCGGCCAGCCGACACCGAGCCTGCCGTCGCGGCCCATCCGGCGCACGATGTCGCGGTAGATGGGCCCGTGGCGCTCGCGGAACATCGCCTGGCGTTCCTCGGGTGACACCAGACCGGCGAAGTATCCGCGGAGCTCCGCCCGCAGTTCCTGTTGCTGCGCGGTCAGTTCCAGTCGCATGCTCACCCCACCAGCTCGCCGAGCTTGTCCAGCCTGCTCGCGGTGCCGCCGACGAACCGGCCGAGATCCTTGACCGCCGAGTAGTAGCGGTGCAGCGGATAGGTCACGTCCACGCCGAGCCCACCGTGGAGGTGGTGGCAGAGCGCCAACGCCTTGGGTGCTTCCTCGGCCAGCCAGTAGGCCGCGATGTCCAGGTCGGCGTCCGCGTCGAGTCCGGCGGAAAGCCGCCAGACTGCCGACATCGCGGCCAGGTGCAGGGTGCGGGACGCGACGTAGACGTCGGCGATTTCCTGGGCCACCGCCTGGAATCTGGCGAGCGGCTTGCCGAATTGCTCACGCGAGCCGACATGCGCGGTGGTCAGTTCCAGCGCGCCCGCCAGCGTTCCGTCGGCCAGCGCGGCGGCGCCCGCGAGCGCGAACCGGTGCAGCGTCGCGATCGCCTCACCGGACTGACGGTCTTCGAGCAGGTCTGTTTCCTCGACGCGCACCCCGGCGAGTCCGACCGTGCATTCCGGGCTGCCGCTGGAGTTGCGGGTCGCGGTGAGGGTGACGCCGACGGCATGTGGGTCGACCAGGAAGACGCCGGTGCCCCCGAGGACCGAGGCCGGCACCAGGATCTTGGCGGCCGTCGCCGCGTAGGGCACGCCGATCTTGGTCCCCGACAGCGACCACGAGCCGTCGACGGCGACCGCGGTGGTGGCGGGCCGCCGGACCAGTGGTGCCGACGGCTCGTGCAGGGCAGCTGTCACCAGCGAGTCTCCCGAGGCGATGCCAGGCAGCAGCTCGGCTCGCTGCCGCGGGCTCCCGAGCCGGCTGATCGGCAGCACTCCCAGCGCGAGCGCGGTGAACGCGGGCACCGGGGTGGCGGCCCGGCCGACTTCCGTCAGCACCATGGTGACCTCGGCGACACCGAGCCCATCGCCGCCCAGTTCGGCCGGCAGCGCCAGCGCGAGCAGGCCGGAGTCGGCCAGCGCTCGCCAGGCGCGGTCCGGGTCGAGCTCCTTGCGGAGCACGACGGAGGCGAGATCGGCGATCTCGCGCTGCACGTCGTCGAGGGTGAAGTCCACACTGGCTCCTCGCCTGCCGACCGGACCAATACTGAAACCTGTTCTAGTTCTAACAAGAACATCCGGAGACGGCAAGCCTTTGGCGGGATAGAACGAGTTACGGACCGGCCGGGTGAAGCCGTACACCAACGGCGATCACGCGTACACAGACCGCCCACGAGCGTGCGCAGACCGCACTCGGGTCAGGGGGTGGCGGCGAGGAGGTCTTCGAGGGCGGCGGGCATGGCGGCGGCGAGCGGCCACAGGTCGGGGACGAGTTCCCAGGCGCCGAGCAGGCCGATGTCGATCTTGCCGGCGTTCGACAGGACGGTCATGTTCAGGCCGGCGCCGTGGAAGACGGGGCCGAGCGGGTAGAGGCCGGTGATGCGGGCGCCGAGCAGGTACAGCGGCATCGGCGGGCCGGGCACGTTCGAGATCACCAGGTTCTGCACCACCCGGTGCTTCTCGGCCAGCCGCAGCGCCGAGTAGGCGCGGACGGCGAGGCCGAACATGGTCGCACCGGAGAACTGGGCCCAGTCCTGCAGCATGTCGGCGTCGATGGTCTGGTGGTGGTCCTTGGCCAGCCGGTTGTTCTCGGCGAGCGTGAAGACCCGGGCGGCCGGGTCGGCGAGATGGGTCGGCAGCGAGGCGAAGAACGCCGAAACCTTGTTGGCGCCGTGATCGCGTTCGGTGCGTTCGTGCACCGAGACGGGCACGGTCGCGACGAGCGGATCGTCCGGCAGTTCGCCGCGGTCTTCGAGGAACTTCCGCAGCGCGCCCGCGCACATGGCGAGCACCACGTCGTTGACCGTCACCCCGAAAGCGTTCTTCACCTTCTTGACGTCGTCGAGCGAGACCGACGTGTACGCGACGCTGCGATGACCGGTGATGGTGCCGTTCAACGAGGTTCGCGGAGCAGTGAACGGCACGGGCATTCCCTTGCCGTGCAAGGCTTTGCCCACCCACTGGGGCACCATGCCGACCAGGTCCGGCAGCAGCCTCGCGACTTCGAACGGCAGCTTCGCGACCGAGGTGACACTGTTGCGCAACAAGGAGAACTGACCTGGAGCGGGCTGGTTCTCCTTGCCGTTCTGCCCGGGTTCGGGCGGGTCGGAGTCCGGGGCCAGACCGGCAAGGTAGGTGATCAGGCTCGCGCCGCTGACCCCGTCGACACTGGCGTGGTGCATCTTGAGCAGCACCGCGACCTCACCGTCGGCGAGCCCTTCGATGACGTACATCTCCCACAGCGGACGACTCCGGTCGAGCGGCTGACCGGCGATGTGCGCGCACAGTTCGGCGAGTTCGCGGCGATCTCCCGGCGCGGGTACCCCGATGCGGTGAAGGTGGTGGTCGAGGTCGAAATCCTCGTCCTCCACCCAGACCGGGTGACTCAGATTCCAGAGTGGATTGTGCAGTTTGCGGCGGAATGCCGGGATCAGCGCCACCCTGATGTCCAGGCGCCGCTTGAACTTGGCGAAGTTGTAGCCCCCCGGCACGGTCGAGCCATCCAGGGTCATCAGGCCGCAGACGTGCAGCAGCTGCGAGGAGGTTTCCAGGTAGAGGAAACTCGCGTCGAGGCCGGTGAGTCGCTGCATACGTCCGAGAATAGGCGCCCTCGACTCTGCCTTCTACTCGACTACCGGCGGGTAGCATCGGAGTCATGCAGCCGAACTTCGTCACCCGCCGGGCGGTTCAGCTCGGCCTCGTCGCCAACGCGATCCGCCCGGTCCGCGGCGAACGTACGGCCTTTCCCACGTTCTTCGCCGGGTGGCTGACCGGGGAACTCGCCCCGCACCTGCTCGCGCTGACCGCCGCGGACACCGCGCAGCACTACCTGCGCCGCGGCTCGCGGAGCAAGGCCGACCACATCGGACTGGCGCTGGCCGGTCTGTCGGCGGCCGGCCTGGCGAGCCTCATCGCGACCTCGCAGCGTGCCAAGGGCGTGATCGAGGACGCGCTCACCGAGGGCATCGGGACCGACTACCTCGAACACCTGGAGCACCCGCCGAGCGCGACCGACCTGGCGACCCCGTGGGGCCAGCTGGTGATGCCGTTCCGCATGCGCAACCCCGAGGTGCGGCGGCACCACAACGTCGCCTACGCAGCCGGCGGCAAGCGCTTCATGCTCGACGTCTACCAGCCACGCGAGCCCGTCACCGGTGCCCCGGTCCTGCTCCAGGTCCACGGCGGCGCCTGGGTGATCGGCGAGAAGGAGCAGCAGGGCGTGCCGCTCATGCAGCACATGGCCGAACGCGGCTGGATCTGCGTGGCGATCAACTACCCCCTTTCCCCGAAGGCGCACTGGCCCGATCACATCGTCGCCGCGAAGCGCGCTGTCGGCTGGATCCGCGAGAACATCCACACCTACGGCGGCGACGCGTCGTTCCTCGCCGTGACGGGCGGCTCCGCGGGCGGTCACCTGGCCGCGCTGCTCGCGCTCACCCAGAACGACCCCAAGCTGCAGCCGGGCTTCGAGGACGTCGACACCAGCATCCAAGCCTGCTCCCCGCACTACGGCGTCTACGACTTCGCCGCGACCAGCGGCTCGCGCTCCAGCGCGGCCCGGCTGGAGAGCCTGATCGCGAAGTACGTCTTCGCCAAGGACAAGGACCCGGCCAACTTCCTCGACGACTACATCGCCGCGTCACCGCTCGACCGCATCACCGACGAGGCACCTCCGTTCTTCGTGATCCACGGCGAGCGCGACTCGCTGGTCCCGGTGCGCGAAGCCCGCGGGTTCGTCCAGCGCCTGCGCGAGATCTCGAAGAACCCCGTGGCCTACGCCGAGATCCCCGGCGCCCAGCACGCCTTCGACATCTTCCCGTCCATCCGCAGCGCCCACGTCGTCCGCGGGGTCGAGCGCTTCCTGGAGTGGACCTACCGCAAGTCGCCCGTCACGTGAGCCGTCCTCTATCGATGGGCTGTCATCGATCACCCAGCTTCACGAGTGCGGCCAGCTCGTCGTCGGACAGTTCGGTGATCCAGTCCTCGCCCGAGCCGACGACGGCGTCCGCCAGCCCGCGCTTGGTCTCCAGCACAGCGGCGATGCGCTCTTCGAGGGTGCCTTCGGCGATCAGGCGGTGGACCTGCACCGGCCTGTCCTGCCCGATCCGGTACGCGCGGTCCGTCGCCTGATCCTCCACGGCCGGGTTCCACCAGCGGTCGTAGTGGATCACCTGCGTCGCCTTCGTCAGGTTCAGCCCGACTCCACCAGCCTTGAGCGACAGCAAGAACACCGGCACCTCGCCGGCCTGGAAGCGGTTCACCATGTCGTCGCGCTGGCTCGCCGTGCTCGACCCCGAGAGCAGCATCGTGGCCACCTTGCGCTCGGCGAGCCGGGCTTCCAGCAGCTTGCACAGCTGGACGTACTGGCTGAACACCAGCACGCTGTCGCCCTCGTCGAGGACGACGTCGAGCAGTTCCTCGAACGCGGCCAGCTTCCCCGAACGCCCGCTCAGCGGCCCTTGCTCCTTCAGGTACTGCGCGGGATGGTTGCAGATCTGCTTGAGCTCGGTGAGCAGTTTGAGCACCTGCCCGGCCCGCTGGATACCGTCGGACTTCCGGATCTCCGCCAGGTTCTCCCGCACCACCGCTTCGTACAGCGTCGCCTGCTCGGAGGTGAGCGGCACGAACCTGTCCGTCTCCGTCTTGCGGGGCAGCTCGGGTGCGATGTCCGGGTCGGTTTTCTTCCGCCGCAACAGGAACGGGCGGACCGTCATGGCGAGCCGCTCGGTGATCTCGGCGTTGTGGTCACGTTCCACCGGCCGGGCCACCCGGCGCCGGAAGTGATCGAGCGTGCCGAGCAGGCCTGGGGTCGTCCAGTCCAAAATGGACCAGAGCTCGGTGAGCCGGTTCTCCACCGGGGTGCCCGTCAGCGCCACCCTCGCCGCGGCGGGGATGAGCCGCAGCTGCTTAGCCGTCGCCGACAGCGGGTTCTTCACGTGCTGGGCTTCATCGGCCGCGACCAGGCCCCACCCGACCTCGGCGAGTGCCTCCCTGTCCCGCCGCAGGACGCCGTACGTCGCGAGCACCACCTCGTCGGGCGCCACGCCCTCCAGGTGCCGGGCACCCCCGTGGAACCGCCGTACCGGGACGGACGGCGCGAACCGGGCGATCTCGCGTTGCCAGTTGCCCAGCAACGAGGTCGGGCACAGCACCAGCGTCGGCCCGGCCCCGAGCGTCCGCCGGTGCAGGTGGAGCGCGATGAGCTGGATGGTCTTGCCGAGGCCCATGTCGTCGGCGAGACAGCCGCCCAGCCCCAGCTCGGTCATGTTCGCCAGCCAGGCGAGGCCCACCCGCTGGTACGGGCGCAGCGTGGCGTGCAGATCCGGCGACGGTTCCACCTTCTCCGGCGTGCCCGCCTTGAGCCGCTCGGCGAGACCGGCCAGGGCGTCCGGCGGGACGAACTCGATGCGCTCGCCGTCGACTTCGAGGGTGCCCGTCAACGCGGCGGCGATCGCCTCCGCCTGGGTAACCTTCCTGCGCTTGCGGAGCCGGTGGGCCAACGCCGGATCGGCGCGCACCCACTTTCCGCGGAGCCGGACCATCGGCCGTTTGGCCTCCGCGAGTGCCGTCACCTCTTCTTCGGTCAGCTCTTCGTCACCGATGCTCAGCTTCCACTGGAATTCGAGGAGCCTGCTCATCGTGAGCACCGGCCCGGTCACGCTGGCGGGTGCCTTGGCGACCGACGCCTTCGCCTTGACCGCACCTTCGAAGAAACCGCTGGGCCACAACACTTCGACCCCCGCGCCCGCCAGCGCACGGGCACCGTGACCGAACAGCTCGACGACCTGCTCATCGGTCAGCGGCATCTCGCCCGGTGAGTCCGCGTACTGCATCAGTTCGAACGGTGACCAGGCCCGCGATCCGCGCCGCAGGCCCAGCAGCACCTGCGTATCCACCTCTTCGCCCAGCCGGGCGCGTACCAGGGCGGGGACCTCCCGCAGCGCCGCGAAATCGACCACCAGGCTCGGGTCGGCCCGGCTGCGCAAGGCGAGCACCCCGAAGTACTTGAAGCCCCCTTCGTCGGTCTCGGTGGGCTCCGAACGCCGGATCTCGATACGCAGCAGGAGATCCACGCCGCTGTTCCCCGGCTCGGCCGGGGCCGAGCGGCTCGGCACCAGCACGTCCGCCGCGGCGTCCCACAGCGCGCGGATCAGCGACTCCGGTGAGTGCAGCCGGATCCGTTTCACCCCGGACAGCGGCAAAGCGTGCGCCTCGGGCGGCAGCTTGGCGGCCAGATCCCGCAGCAGGCGCTCGTCGTCGAGATCCAGCGGACCGACTCGCCAGGCGTCGTGCCCGCTCGGGCTCGACGCCTGTTGCACCCGGCCCCGCGCGATCAGGTTCACCCCCGCTTCCAGTGCCGCCGCCCACGCGATGATCGACGGACTCTCGTCCCCCTCCGCGTCCAGCAACCCGGGAATCGCCTTCTCGAGCGGGATCAGTGACGCGTCGACCTTCGTGCGCTGGTAGGTCTTGCCCACCGGCAGGACGAATTCGAGCGGGGTGTCCCCGCCTTCGTGTCCCCACAACGCGAGAACCCCGTCCCGGGGTGGATCCGCTGGGACGTAGGTGGCCTGGGTTTGTTCGCCGTACCGCACGGGAAGAGACGATAGGCGACCTCTCCGACACTTTGATCAGGGCTTTCGGCGACATGGCCGTTTTACTGGGAAGTGCGCCGCGAACGGACCGGTCGCGGGGTTCTTCAGCCCCGCGGGAGGCCCAGTAGCCGCTCGGCGGCGAGGTTCAAGAGCACCTGTGTGGTGCCGCCCGCGATGCTCAGGCACCGCGTCAGCAGGAACTCGTGCTGCGCGGACGACGTCGACTCGTCCACGACCAGCGCGCGCGGGCCGAGCAGCTCCAGCGCGGTCTCGGCGACGTCCTGGCGATGCCGGACCCCGAGCAGTTTCCGCACACTCGACTCCGCGCCCGGCCCTTGGCCCGCCAGCCTGCGCAGCGTGGCCCGCAGGTCGAGCAGCGACCCCGCGGAACCCTGGGCGATCAACTCGCCCAGCCGCTCCGCCATGGACTCCGAAACGGCACCGGCCAGCCCCGCGAGCAGGCGTTCGACCCCTTCACCGACGGCGGGTCCGCCGCCGATCGCGACCCGCTCGTTGGCCAGCGTCGTCCGCGCCAGCCGCCAGCCGCCGTCGACCTCGCCGACCACACAGTCGTCCGGGACGAAGACGTCGTCGAGGAACACCTCGTTGAACACGGCTTCCCCGGTGATCTCACGCAGCGGCCGGATTTCGATCCCTGCCGCGCTCATGTCCACTAAGAAATACGTGATTCCCTTGTGCTTCGGCGCTTCCTGGTTCGTGCGGGCCAGGCAGATCGCCCAGTCGGACTGCGCCGCGAGCGACGTCCACACCTTTTGCCCGGTCAGCCGCCAGCCACCGTCGGCCCTGGCTGCCTTGGTACGCAAGGAAGCCAGATCGGAGCCGGCCCCCGGCTCGCTGAACAGCTGGCACCAGGTGAGCTCGCCGCGCAGGGTCGGGCCGGCGAACCGTTCCCGTTGCTCACCCGATCCGTGCTCCAGGATCGTGGGAATCGCCCACGCGCCGATGACCAGGTCGGGCCGGTGAACTCCAGCTTGGGCGAGCGCTGCGTCGATCGCCAGCTGCCGGCCGACGGACGCGTCGAGCCCGTGCGGCTTGGGCCAGTGAGGCGTGAGGAAACCCGTCTCGGCCAGCCGGGATCGCCGCTCCCCCAACGGAAGCGCCGCGATCCCGGCCGCGATGGCGCGGGCCTCGTCGGTGAAGTCGTCGTGGTGGTCGAGAACGAGCGCACGTCGTGACCCCGCCAGCGCCAGCTCGGCCGCGCGCCGGCGCCAGACGCCGGAACCACCGAGCCACTGCCGCAACGCGAGCGCCCGGCGGAGGTACAGATGCGCGTCGTGCTCCCAGGTGAACCCGATCCCGCCGAGCACCTGGATGCAGTCCTTCGCGTTCTCGACGGCCGCGTCGAGTGCCGCCGCGGCAGCCGAAGCAGCGGCCAGCGCGTGCTGCTCCGGGTCTTCGTCGGCCGCCCGCGCCGCGTCCCAGGCCAGCGCGGCGGCGACTTCCGTGCGGCACAACATCTCCGCGCACAGATGCTTGATCGCCTGGAAGGACCCGATCGGGCGGCCGAACTGCTCCCGCACCTTGGCGTACTCACTCGCGGTGCGGACACACCAGGCCGCGACACCCGCGGCTTCGGCGGCGGCGAGGGTCGCGGCGGCCGCGGCGACGGAGTCCAGTGAAAGCACGGCGGACGGCGGCACCTTCACGCCGGCCAAAACGACGTGCCCCGTCGACCTCGAAAAGTCGAACGACCGCGCCCGTTCGACCCGCAGTCCCTCGGTCCCGGGCGCCAGCAAGAACCGGCTTCCGTCTGCTTCGAGCAGCAGGTGAGCGGTCTCGTCGGCGTCGAGCACCGCGTCGACCCGGCCGTCCACCGAGAACCCACCATCGGGTGAACGTCGAGCGCGGAGCTCCCCCGCGTCGAGGGCGACGGCCAGCCGCGCGGATCCGTCGGCGAGCAGTGGCAGCAATTCCTTGGCCACCACCGATTCCGGAATCCGGGACAGCAGCAGCCCGCCGAGTACCGTGCTGAGTACCGGCCCCGGCAGCAACGCGGTGGCGGCGGCTTCCAGTCCGGCGGCCGCGTCCACCACAGTGCCGCCCGCTCCCCCGAGCTCCTCGGGCACGGCGATCGCGAACAGCCCGATTTCGGCCAACCCGGGGAGCACCGCGGCGGGCTCGTCCGCGGTTTCGAGCGCGCGGACGACGTCCAGCGGAGACCGGGCCGCGGCCCATGCCCGGATGGATTCGGCCAGTGCTCGCTGCTCGTCGGTGATCGCGATCGGCAAGGTTCCTCCTCGGTCCGCGGGCCGCCCGTAACACGGTCGAAACAGTGTAGAACGTGTTTCAGTTTTTCGGCGAGCCCACCCGAGCTTGAACAGTTCCAGATGTTAGGTACGCTACGGTTTCGAAGTGGAACAAGTTCCGGGAGAGGCGATGGCTGGCAAGCCCAAGACGTCCGCGCCGACGAAGAGCCGCAACGGCGCGCTCGGTGCGGCCAACGGCGACGAGCTCGGCTCGGCCGCGCAGCGGGACCGCCGCCGCCGCATCATCGACGCCACTCTCGCGCTCGCCGCGAAGGGCGGGTACGACGCCGTCCAGATGCGGTCCGTGGCCGAGAAGGCCGACGTCGCACTCGGCACCTTGTACCGCTACTTCCCGTCCAAGATCCATCTGCTCGTTTCGGGCCTCGCCCGCGAATTCGAGCGCGCGCAGGAGAAACTCGAGCGCGTCGCGATCCCCGGCGAAACGCCCGCCGAGCGGCTGATGTTCGTGCTCGGCCGCAACACCCGGCTGATGCAGCGCGACCCGCACCTGACCGAAGCCATGGTCCGGGCCTTCATGTTCGCCGACACCACCGCCGCCGCCGAGGTCGAGCAAGTGGGACGGCTGATGGAGAACATGTTCGCCCAGGCGATGGGCATCGACGAGCCCACCGAGTCCGATCGGGACGTCTTCCACGTCGTCGCCGACGTCTGGATGGCGAACCTGGTCGCCTGGGTGACCAGGCGGGCATCGGCGGCCGACGTCGCGAACCGGCTGGAACTGTCCGTCCGCCTGCTGCTGGAAAAGTAGAACGGGCCCCACCCGGACGAACCGGATGGGGCCCGGAATCATTCACTCAGGCGATCAGTTCCACCACTGGCTATGCGCACCGGGCAGGTAGTCCCACAGCTGGACCCTGGTGCCGTTGCCGCCGACGGAACCCTCGGTGGTCAGGTAGCGGCCGCTCGCCGGGCTCTGGAGGCGGAGGTAACCCTCGGGGATGACCGTGTCGAGCCACCACTGGTTCGTGGCACCCCCGACGAAGTCCCACAGCTGGATCCTGGTGTTGTTGGTGTTGATCGAGGCCAGGTCGGCGTCCAGGTAACGGCCGCTCGCCACGTTCTGGAAGCGCAGGTAGCCCTCAGGGATGGCCGTGATGTAGAACGCCTGCTGCGCCGCGTAAACGTCGCAGTCCCACAACTGCACTCTGGTGCCGTTGGTGTTGATCGTGTTCAGGTCGGCGTCGAGGCACCGGCCGCTGAGCACGGACTGGATCAGGTACGCGTCGGCCTGCGCGTTGACCCCGTTGGTCCTCTTGGCGGCCCCGCGCGGCTGCGCGGGGATCAGCTTCACACCCTTGATGGACGTCACGGCGGTGCCGGGCCCCTCCTTCGGCGCGGCCGCGGCCTGCGGCGCCGTGGCCAACGCGAGTACGCCCGCGGCGACGGCGACGGTCACCATGATTCGCTTCAACTTCGTCATTGTTCCCCTTTTTCCGGTGTCCCAGTCGAGGGATCGCGGA
Organism: Amycolatopsis sp.; assembly: GCF_036008905.1. GTDB lineage: Bacteria > Actinomycetota > Actinomycetes > Mycobacteriales > Pseudonocardiaceae > Amycolatopsis. The sequence continues at coordinate 61,477 of NZ_DASYMU010000139.1, forward strand.
CAGCCGGACACCGAACCCCGGCCTCGCGATGACATGCGGCGAACCGCACAGGTCTTCCCCTCGAAGAGGGCCGCACCAGCAGCCCTCTTGCAGGATCATCCACGCGGCGCCGGGTACGCGTCGACAAGATTGCGTCACCGCTCAACAACACAGGTCAGCCATGTAACGACAAGGACGAGACGGACGAAAAAGGTATGCCATTACCGAATTGGGGGTTCGACGGTGCGCCTGAGACTGACCGTGCACGACCTGGCACGCGTCGGGTTGTCGGGAGCGGATCCCTTGTTCGAGCTGACTTCGAGCCTGCAGCTGCTGCAGAGCCGTGAAAGCGCTTCCGACTTCAACTGGTGGAAACGCTGGGTGCGACACCGGCTGCCCGAATCGACGCGGATGCTCGCGTGGCTGTGCCGACCGGGAACGGCCGTACCGGCGTTCCTGCTCCCATTCCCCGGACGGCAGGATCTCGACGCCGCTGTGGCCGCGGTGCGCGAAACCGGCGTCGAAGAGCTCCGGACCGGGGTGCTTCTCGCCGCGAACGGCCGCGAACTTCCCGGTTGGGCCGCGAAACTGGCCGACGGCGAGACGTCGGCCATCGTCGAAGCGTTACGGGACTACTTCGAATCCGCACTCGGCCCGCACTGGCGACTCATCCGTGCTCAGGTCGAGGCAGACCGTGACAGGCGCACCCAGATCCTGCTGAACGGCGGCGTCTACGCGTTGCTCAACAGCCTGCGCCCGGCGATGACCTGGTGCTGCCCGCCCCTGACCGGCGATTCGGGCGAGGACAACGACGTCCTGCTCCACAACGCCAGGCTGGTGCTGCTGCCCGCGTTCTTCGCGCTGTCCCCGGCCGTCGTCACCGGACCGGCGTCGCAGCCCACGCGACTGGTCTACCCGGCCGGCCGTGACTCCGGCCAGGCCCAGCCCGTTCTCGGCACCGCCCCGAGCGGGCAGCGAAAAGCCCTGGCCGACCTCCTGGGGCCGACCAGGGCCGCCGCACTGCGGACGATGTCCAGCGGATGCAGCACGTCGGAGCTAGCCACGCTGCTCGGGGTCACCCCGTCCGCCATCAGCCGGCACACCTCCGTGTTGCGGCAGGCCGGGCTGATCAACACCTACCGCGACCGGAACACCGTGCTGCACTCGCTGACACCACTGGGCAGCACCCTGCTGGAGTCGTGAATCCACCGCTCAGGCGGTGAGTTTCGGCAGCACGTCGCTGCCGAAGGTCTTGATCCACTCGTCTTGGTTGCGGCCGACGTTATGCACGTAGATGCGGTTGAACCCGGCGTCGACGTACTTCTGCAGCGCCGCGCGGTGCACGTCCGGGTCGGACGAGACGACCATGCGACCGTCGAAGTCCTCCTTGCGCACCAGCTTCGCCATCTGCGCGAAGTCGAACGGCGAGCGGATGTCGGCCTTCGGGAACTTCATCCCGCCGTTGGGCCACTGGTCCATCGCGTTGGCCCAGGCCTCTTCGTCGGTCTCGGCCCACGACAGGTGCACCTGGAGCAGCTTCGGCATCTCGTCGGGGTCCTTGCCGGCCTTGCGCGCGCCCTGGTTGAAGTTGTCGATGATGCCCGCGAGCTTGTCGATCGACGCGCCCGGCGTGATCAGGCCGTCGGCGAGCTCACCGGTCTTGCGCGAGGTGTACGGGCCTGCCGACGCGATGTAGACCGGCGGCGGCGGGCCGTCGGGCAGCGTCCACAAGCGAGTCGTGTGCAGCTTGAAGAACTCGCCGTTGTGCTTGACATCCTTGCCGGTGAACAACTTCCGGATGACCTCGAGTGCCTCGAACATCCGCCGCACCCGCTCCGGCGCCTCCGGCCAGTACCCGCCGATGATGTGCTCGTTGAGCGCCTCACCGGACCCGATGCCCAGCCAGGTACGGCCAGGGTAGGTCGCCTCCAGCGTCGCGGCGGCCTGCGCCACCATCGCCGGGTGGAGCCGGAACGACGGGCAGGTCACGCCGGGACCGAGGTCACCGGTGGTGTTCTCCGCGAGCGAGGCGAGCACGCTCCAGACGAAGGACGCCTCGCCCTGCTGGGGTACCCAGGGCTGGAAGTGGTCCGCGGCCATCTGCCCGGAGAACCCGTGCTGCTCGGCCAATGCCGCCAGCCGGATCGACTCACGCGGCGAGAACTGCTCCAGCGCCGCGGCCATGCCGATTTGAACGTCAGTCACGTACTTTGTCCCATCCTCATTCGGGTGTGCCTTCACGGTAGCGGTTCAAGATCAGGATTGCCCGACGTCAGCGGTAACCCTCGGTGAGCACCGCGAGTTCGTCGAGCTTCTGCAGGGTTTCGGCCTTCGGTTTGGTACCCAGCATGAAGGTGACCCGATCGACCTCCGCCTGCACGTAACCGTCCAGCACGGCACGGTCCGCGGGCGCGCCGAAGACGGTGAACGGCATGTCGCCACGGCCACGCTCGGCCAGCCACTGACGTGTCTTGACGATCTCTTCCGGCGATGCGTACCCACGCGGCAGCCACGCGTCGCCAAATTTCGCCAAGCGTTCCAGCGCGGCGGGGCTCTCACCACCGATGTAGATCGGCGGATGGGGCTTCTGGACGGGCTTGGGCCAGGCGAAGATCGGGTCGAAGTCGACGTACTTGCCGTGGAACTCGGCCTCGTCCTTCGTCCAGATCTCCTTCAACGCGGCCAGCTGCTCGTCGATCAGCGCGCCCCGGGTCTTGGGATCGGTGCCGTGGTTGGCCATCTCCTCGCGGTTCCAGCCGACACCGACGCCGAACGCCACCCGCCCGTTCGAGAGCAGGTCGAGGCTGGCGACCTCTTTCGCGGTGTGGATCAGGTCACGCTGGACGAGCAGCGCGATCCCCGTGCCGAGCAGCAGGTTGGTGGTCGCCGAGGCCGCCGCCGTCAACGCCACGAACGGGTCGAGCGTGCGGTAGTAGACCTGAGGCAGCTCGCCGCCGCCGGGATACGGGCTCTGCCTCGACACCGGGATATGCGAATGCTCGGCGAGGAAGAGCGAGTCGAAACCTCGCTCTTCCAGCGCCTCACCCAGCGCGTCGGGACGGATGCCTTCATCGGTCACGAATGTTGCGATGCCGAACTTCATACTTCATCGAACCACGGAATCCGGCGTGATGTTCCCTGAGCTACACGTTGCGGCGGTACTGCCCGCCCACCTCGAAGAACGCCTCGGTGATCTGACCCAGTGAGCAGACCCGCGCCGCTTCCATCAGCTCGCCGAACAGGTTGCCGCCCACGGTCGCGGCCTCGCGCAGCGCCTTGAGCGCCTGCTGCGCGTCGGTGTGGTGCCGCTGCTGGAAGTCCGCGAGCCGCGCCAGCTGCGACTCTTTTTCGCTCTCAGTCGCCCTCGCGAGCTCGACGTCCATCTCGTGTGCGTCGGGGTGCTCGTTGCGGAAGGTGTTGACGCCGACGATCGGCAGGGTGCCGTCGTGCTTGAGACGTTCGTACAGGATCGACTCGTCCTGGATCTTGCCACGCTGGTAGCCGGTTTCCATCGCGCCGAGCACGCCGCCGCGCTCCGAGATCCGGTCGAACTCGACGAGCACCGCCTCTTCGACCAGATCGGTCAGCTCGTCGATGATGAACGCGCCCTGCAGCGGGTTCTCGTTCTTCGACAGGCCCCATTCCTTGTTGATGATCATCTGGATGGCCATCGCGCGCCGGACCGAACTCTCGCTCGGCGTGGTGATCGCCTCGTCGAAGGCGTTGGTGTGCAACGAGTTCGCGTTGTCGTACAGCGCGCACAGCGCCTGCAGCGTGGTCCGGATGTCGTTGAAGTTCATCTCCTGCGCGTGCAGCGACCGGCCGGAGGTCTGCACGTGGTACTTCATCTTCTGCGACCGGTCGTCGGCGCCGTAGCGCTCGCGCATGGCGACGGCCCAGATCCGGCGGGCGACGCGGCCGAGCACCGAGTACTCGGCGTCCATCCCGTTGGAGAAGAAGAACGACAGGTTCGGCGCGAAGTCGTTGATGTCCATGCCGCGCGCCAGGTAGGACTCGACGTAGGTGAAGCCGTTCGACAACGTGAACGCGAGCTGCGAAATCGGGTTCGCCCCGGCTTCGGCGATGTGGTAGCCGGAGATCGACACCGAGTAGAAGTTGCGCACCGCGTGGGCGATGAACCACTCCTGGATATCGGCCATCATGCGCAGGGAGAACTCGGTGGAGAAGATACAGGTGTTCTGACCCTGGTCCTCCTTGAGGATGTCCGCCTGCACGGTGCCGCGCACGTTGGCCAGCGCCCACGCCTTCAGCTCGGCGGCTTCGTCGCCAGTCGGGGGGCGGCCGTTCTTCTCCTCGAACGCGGTGACCTGCTGGTCGATCGCGGTGTTGAGGAAGAACGCGAGGATCGTCGGCGCCGGGCCGTTGATCGTCATCGACACCGAGGTGCTCGGCGACGTCAGCTCGAAGCCGTCGTAGAGCGCCTTCATGTCCTCGAGCGTCGCGATGGACACCCCGGAGGTACCGACCTTGCCGTAGATGTCGGGCCGGGTGTCCGGGTCGTGGCCGTAGAGGGTCACCGAGTCGAACGCCGTCGACAGGCGCTTGGCGTCCGAATCCGCCGACAGCAGCTTGAACCGGCGGTTGGTCCGGAACGGGTCGCCCTCGCCGGCGAACATGCGCGCCGGATCCTCCCCTTCCCGCTTGAACGGGAAAACACCCGCGGTGTAAGGGAAGTATCCGGGCAGGTGCTCGCGGCGCAGGAACGACAGCAGCTCGCCGGGGTCGGTGTAGCGCGGCAGCGCCACGCGCGGGATCCGGTTGCCGGACAACGTCTTCCGCCACAGCTGCGTGCGGAGTTCCTTGTCGCGGATCTTCACGACGAGCTCGTCCTCGCGGTAGGACTCCGCGATTTCGGCGTACCGCTCCAGCAGCTTCGACACTTCGCCGTCGACATCGGCCTCGGCGGCGGCCACCAGCTGCGCGATCGCCTCGGTGTCGGCACCGGCCGCCGTCAGCGCCTCCTGGGCGACGGTCAGCGCCTCACGGCGGCGGACCGCGGCGGCCTGGGTCTTGGTGTCTTCGTGATAGCCACGCACGGTCTGCGCGATGTCCGACAGGTACCGCGAACGCGCGGCCGGGATGACCGTGCTGGCGTCGGTCGACACCTTGCCCTCGACGTGCGGCAGCATTCCGCTGGACACCGAAAGCCCGCGCCCGGCCAGCGAATCCCGCAGATGCTGGTACAGCGCCGTGACGCCGTCGTCGTTGAACTTGGCCGCGCTGGTGCCGTAGACCGGCATCTCGTCGGGCGGCGACCCGAACGCCTCGCGGTTGCGGACGAGCTGCCTCGCGACATCGCGGCGGGCGTCTTCCGCGCCGCGGCGCTCGAACTTGTTGATCGCGACGGTGTCGGCGAAGTCGAGCATGTCGATCTTCTCGAGCTGCGACGCGGCGCCGAACTCCGGGGTCATGACGTAGAGCGACTGGTCCACGTAGTCGACGATGCCGGCGTCACCCTGGCCGATACCGGGGGTTTCGACGATGACCAGGTCGAACCCGGCGGCCTTGCACGCCAGCACCGATTCGCTCAAGCCGACCGGGATCTCGCCGGTGGTGGTACGGGTGGCGAGCGAACGGAAGAAGACCGGGCTGCCGTCGAGGCAGTTCATCCGGATCCGGTCGCCGAGCAGCGCGCCACCGCCCTTGCGGCGCGACGGGTCGACGGCGAGCACGGCGATGCGGAGCTTGTCTTCCTGGTCCAGCCGGAAGCGGCGGATCAGTTCGTCGGTGAGCGAGGACTTGCCGGAACCGCCGGTGCCGGTGATGCCGAGGACCGGCACCGCGCGCGCGGCGGCGGCCTCGGTGATCGCCGTCAGCCAGTCGGCGGGCAGCGATTCGCGCTGCAGCCGGGTGATGACCCTGGCGAGCGACGGGACGTCACCGGCGAGGAGCTTGTCCACCGAGCCCGGCGACGTGGCCGCCAGGTCGACGTCGCATTCCTTGATCATCAAGTTGATCATGCCGGGCAGGCCGAGCTCGTAGCCGTCCTCGGGCGAGAAGATCCTCGCGACCCCCCGCGAGTGCAGCAGCTCGATCTCTTCGCGCACGATGACGCCGCCGCCACCGCCGTAAACCTTGATGTGCCCGGCCCCGCGTTCGGCCAGCAGCTCGACCAGGTAGCTGAAGTACTCGACGTGGCCACCCTGGTAGGCGCTGATCGCCACGCCCTGCACGTCCTCGGCGATCGCCGCCGTGGCGACCTCGTCGACCGACCGGTTGTGCCCGAGGTGCACCACCTCGGCACCCTGCGACTGCAGGATCCGCCGCATGATGTTGATCGACGCGTCATGCCCGTCGAACAGGCTGGACGCGGTAACGAACCGGACAGGGTTCACAGGCCGGTACAGGTCAGCGCTCATGGGTCCAAAATACTAGGACTTCCTACTATTTCCAACCGGTGGGAGTACGTGATAGGTGTCTCAGCGCCGCTACGTCGCCTTGGCCGCCCGCAACGCGATCCACTGCCGCATGGCGTACTCGACCAGCGTGATCAGGGTCTGCTTCGTCGACTCGCGGTCCCGGGCATCACACTGGATGATCGGGATGCTCGGGTCGATCGACAGCGCTTCCCGCACGTCGTTGATGTCGTGCTGGAGGATGCCGTCGAAGGTGTTCACGCCCACGATGTAGGGCAGGCCACGATCCTCGAAGAAGTCGACCGGCGCGAACGAGTCCGCCAGACGACGTGTGTCGGCGAGCACCACCGCCCCGATGGCGCCCCGGACGAGGTCGTCCCACATGAACCAGAACCGCTGCTGCCCGGGCGTGCCGAACAGGTACAGGATCAGGTCGGCGTCCAGCGAAACACGGCCGAAGTCCATGGCCACCGTGGTGGTGGTCTTGTTCGGCGTGTTGTCGATGTTGTCGATGCCGGTACTCGCGTCCGTCATCATCGCCTCGGTGGTCAGCGGCACGATTTCGGACACTGCACCCACAAAGGTCGTCTTACCCGCACCGAAACCACCGGCCACGACGATCTTCGCAGATGTCATGGTCGGGGGCGCGGTTTCCCGCGGTGCCTTAAAGCCGACGGAGTCCACTCAAAACCCTTTCCATCAACACCAAATGTGCTTCGGCGCCGTCATTGTCGGAGATCGTCTTGTGAACGGTCACCAGCCCCGCGTCCGCTGCGTCGCTGATCAAGACACGCGCCACACCGAGCGGCACACGCAAGAACGCCGCGATTTCGGCGACCGAACGAGGACTCCGACACTCTTCCATGATCGAGAGGCTCTCGATCTGTCCCACCGCCGCATCGGAGATGGCTCCGATGGCGACGCTTTCCTTCGTGGAGACGAGGGTCTCCAGCTCCAATGCGTAGTTGGACTTCGTCCGGCCACCCGTAAGAGCGTAGGGCCGCACGATGGCGGTCTCTTCACCCGGATGAATATCGTCCCCGGGATGGCGATCCCCGGGCACGGTGTACCCGTCGAAATCCGGGTAATCAGGGGAGTAGTCCGGCGTGTAGCCGGGTGAATAATCGGGTAGATCTTCGGGCACCGGAGGGCCCGGGTCGAAGAGCCCGCCAGCGGGGACGAGGCTTTCGGTACTGGCCGGCGGAGAGACTACTGAGGTCACGCGGTCTCCTTGGTCGGTCGGTGTCGAGTACCCGTCCGCGGTGCCCGCGGCGGGGTCATCCTGGAACTCCTTGCTCTTCTTGCGCTTCCGCCGACGACCTGAGTCCAGGGAGAAGCCGTTGAGGACGTCGGCGAAGGTGCCGTCGTCTCCACGACCGGCAGCGGCGCCGTCCTCGGTCTCGGGAGGTGGCTCACCTGCTCCCGGCGCTTCACCGGAAAACCCGGGTCCCGTGCTCATCGCGATATCATCCCACCGGTTCGCCGATCAGCGACCCGCCCGCGCCCTGAAGTTGCGCACGCAATTCCGGCGTGAGGATCTGGCCGACCCGGTCGACGAGCATCGTCATCTCGTAGGCCACCTGGCCGATGTCGCAGTTCGGCGCGGCGAGGATCGCGAGGCACGAACCGTCGCTGATCGACATCAGGACCATGATGCCGAGTTCCATCTCGACCACGGTCTCGTTGACCGCGCCGGCCTCGAAGCACCGTGCGGCGCCCTGGGTGAGGCTGACGATGCCGGAAGCGACGGCCGCGAGCTGATCGGCCCTGTCCAGCGGGAGACGGTTCGACGAGGTCAGGAGCAGCCCGTCAGCCGACACGACCACCGCGTGCGCCACCCCCGGCACACGCTCGGCGAAATCGTTGACCAGCCATCCGAACTGATTCTGCTGGGGCTGTGCCGCATTCGGCGAGGTCATTCACCCTCCAGGGTTTCTTGGTTAGCTTCGGTCGATTGAGCTGTCCGGTGCCGTCCGCGCCGAATGCCTTGCTGGAAACTACTCAACCGGCCTTTCACGTCGTCCGGGTCCCGGTCCGCTCTGGGGCCGGCCGACGCAGCGGGCGCTCCGGCGCTGCCCGGGAGCAACTGCTCCCCGGCACGACGCCTCGGCAATCCCGCGGGAGTGAAGGTAGACGGTGCCGTAGTGGCCACTGACTGCACGGTGCGCCAGTTGTCGTCGGAGCCGAAGACCCACTCCGAAGTCGCACCGAGATCCGGGGTCTCGCCCGTGGTCTCCGCGGCCGGGGCTGGAGCCGCGGGGACGGCCTTGGCCGTGCGCTGGGGCAGCGAAGACTTCCGCGGCGTCGGCGTGGGCCTGGTCGTCGCCCTGGGCTGGGGCAGCGGCGGGTTCACGGGACGTGCCTCCGGGAGCTGGGTCACCGCGGGCTGGGTCACCGTGGCTTCCTCGGCGGTGACTTCCGGCGCGGCTTTGGGCGCGGTGGCCACGGGCTCGGCGGGAGCGGGCTGGGTGGTGTCCGCCTCGGGCGCGGCCGTTTCCTTGCGGCCCCGGCTGACACCCTGCTGGAAGCTGTTCAGCCGGCCGCGCACCTCGGCGGGGTCGCGGACCGGCACGTCCGGCCGGGAGACCGGGCCGCGGACGGGCGGGGCGGCCTGAGCCGCGCTGCCCGGCATGAGCTGCTCGCCCCGGCGCCGCATCGGCAGGCCGGCGGTGGTGAACGTCGACGGCGGTGTCTGGGACACGGCCTGGACGGTCCGCCAGTTCTCGTCGCTGGCGAAGTCCCAGCTGACGGCCGAACCCGGCTCCTCGGCCTGCTCTTCGGAGGCCTTTTCGGCGGGCTCCGTTTCAGCGGACTTCGTTTCGGCGGGCTTGTCTTCGGCCTTCTCGTCCGTGGCCTTGCCCGCGGTGACCTTCTCGGCCGCGGGCTTCCCGGCGGTGGACTTTTCAGGCTTGGGCTTACCTGCGGCGGGCTCTTCAGTAGTGGTCTTTTCGGCCGCGACGGCCTTTTCGCCGACGACTTTGTCCGCGGCCGGCTTCTCCTCGGCCGGGCGCTCGCCGGGCGCGGGCTTGGCCGGGGTGGTGCTGCTGCGGAACCACACCGACAGCATCTCGTCGAAGATCGGCGTGGTCTCGGACGTGGTTTCCGCGGCCGTGGGCTCGGGAACCGGCTTGGACTTGGCTTCCTCGGGCTCCTTGCTGGCCGTCTGGTTCCACCAGTCGCTCAGCGGGGTCCCGTTGGCGGCGAAGAGGTCCTTGCCGCTCGGCAGCGTGCCGGCGCGGACGTCGGAGAGGTCCTCTTCTTCCGGTTCCGGGGCGCTGGCCGCCGGGACGGGCGGCGCCGGGAGCGGCGGCAGCGGCGGCAACGGGGGAAGCGGCGGCAGCAGCGTTTGGGCGGGCTGCTGGGCCGGAGGCGCCGAGGAGTCGTCGTCCTTGGTGATCGGGCTGAACAACGCCGTCCCGGACACTTCGAGATCCGACGGCGGCCGGGGTGCCTGGCCGACGGTGTGGCCGTTCAGCGACGAGGTGTCCGCCGGGGACGGCCACCGGCCGGTCTGCTCGCCCTGGGCCGGCACCGAGATACTGGGCCGGCTCGCGCCGTTGACCGGCCGCTGACGGCGCGGAAGCGGGCCGCCGGTGCCGGAACTCTGCGAGCGGTGCGCCGGGAACGGCCCGGTGTTGTCCTGCGCCGTCGGCGCCATCACCAGTTCGGCGGGCACCGTGACGGTGGCGCGCACCCCGACGATGTCCTTGCCGCCGTGGAGGGTCACGCCGATGCGGTGCCTGCTGGCGAGGCGCCCGACGACGAACAGGCCCATCCGGCGCGAGGTGGCCAGGTCGACCGACGCGGCTTCGGTCAGCCGCGTGTTCGCCTCGCCGACCTCGGCCTCGTTCATGCCGATGCCCTTGTCGAGGATGTCGATCTGCAGAGACCGGTCGTCCGCGATCCTGGTCGCGACCGTCACCCTGGTCTCCGGCGCGGAGAACGCGGTGGCGTTGTCCAGCAACTCGGCGACCAGGCGCATGAGGTCGCTGGCCGCGTGCCCGACGATCCGCGCCGACGGCGGCGGCTGCACCACGACCCGCTGGTACTGCTCGATTTCCGACACCGCCGCGCGCAGCACGTCGGTGGTGGTGACCGGCTGGCCCGACCGCCGTGTGGGCTCGGAACCCGAGAGCACCATCAGGTTCTCGTTGTTCCGGCGCATCCGGGTGGCGAGGTGGTCGAGCTGGAACAGGGTGGCCAGCTGGTCGGCGTCCTCTTCGTCACGCTCGAGCCGCTCGATCAGCTGCAGCTGGCGCTGCACCAGGCTCTGGCTGCGGCGGGAAAGGTTGACGAACACGCTGCCGTAGCCGGTGCGCATCGCGGCCTGCTCGGTGGCGAGCCGCAGCGCCTGGTGATGCACCGCGTCGAACGCCCGCGCGACCTCGCCGATCTCGTCGTTGGAGTTGACCGGGACGGGCTGGATGTCACTGCCCTGTGCGCGGCCTTCCTGGATGTTGCGCACCGCCGCGGGGAGCTGTGCCTCCGCGACGTCGAGCGCGCTGGCGCGAAGGACCTGCAGCGAGCGAAGCAGCTGGCGCGTGATGAGGAAGACGACCGCGGCCGCCAGCACCAGTGCGCCGAACAGGAGTACCGCGAGGAGCCCGGCACCGCTGCTCGAATCCTCGACCAGTTTGTCCGACGCCGCGCCGATCTGGTCGCCAAGGCGCTTCGAGACCTCGTTCAAGCGGGTGATGACCGTGGTGGAGCTTTCGTCCCACTGCTGTGCGGAAAGCTGGCGGAACGCCTGCGGCCCCGGGGCGCCCTGCTCCCCCAGCAACGGCTTCAACAGGGACTCGCGGGTGTCGAAGGCCGGTCCGGGCACGGCCACGTCGAAGTCCTGGCGCTGAGCGGCGGTGGCACCGGCGCGGAAGTCGTCGATCCGGTCCGACAGCCGCACCCGCGCGGTGCGGACGAGGTTCAGCTCGCCGGGCGAGAGATTGCCCCGCGCGATGCCGTAGGAGACCAGCGCCTGGCTGAGCGACAGCTCTTCCTTGCCCACCTGGAGATCGTGCAGGGCGCCCGGGGCGCCGCCGATGGTGTCGTCGGTGATGCCGGCCGCGAGGGTCGTGTCGAGCTTCAGCAGCGCCGAGGTGATGACGGAGTACTCGGTGATGGCCGCCGCGGCGTCGAGCCCGCCACCGGTGGCCCGCCCCCGCAGGGCACCGAGCTTGGCGACCTGGGCCAGCGCGTCGTCGTCGGACGCGGCCACCGTGCCGTCACGCTCGGCCGCACGGGCGGCGGCCTCGGTGAACGGCCGGACCGCGGCGTCGACCTCGGTACGGATCCCGGTGAGCTTCGGGGAACCGCCGACGGTGCCGGCGGTGAGCACGGCCGCGGCTTCGGTGCGTTCACGCTGCACGCCGTCGGTGAGGGTGCGCGTCGCGGCGCTGAGCGCGACCAGCCTGTCGATGCGCTGGTAGCCGTCGGACCGGCCGACCTGGCTGCCGATCGTGGTGACACCGAGCACGAGCGCGATGACTATGGGGACGAGCGTGACCGCCGACAGCTTGACGGGCAGGCTCCAGTCCCGCCAGCGGACGACGGCCCCGAGGTCCGGCCCTCGTCGTTTTCGTGGTGGCTGGCCGAGCAGCTTTCCCACAGGCACTTGGCCTTCTCGTGCAACGGTCACGAACGTGACTCCCTGTCCGGCGTAGTCGGTCCCGGTCGGCGGCTCGCGGCGCCTCGGACATCTGCCATCACGCGCGTCGGCCCGTGGTACTCAGCCTCGCCCCGCATCTGATGCATCCCTGCCGATCCGCGTCCTACGTCTGGTCACTAGCTGCTGTCTTGGCGTACCTGTGTCATGGGCCTCGCCGACCAACCACCACTGATCGACCCCGGCGTGACCCCGGACCTCGCAACATGCGAAGTGCAGCATCGAGCAGATCGCTTTACGCGATGCTGTTCGAGGACGAGGTTCGGCGCCCTATCGATCCCGGCGATCGGCTTGGCGAAAGAATCGTACACCAATCCAGCCCTACTCAATTTCCTTCAGTGCACGGGGGCTGACCAGCGGAAATATCATTCTTTACCGGGTCGGCCGCACGAATTTCACCGGTCCCGGCCACGGATGCGAATTCCGGTGACCGGCCTGCCGGATTTTACTGACGCTCATGTCACCCGAATAGCCTACGCAGAGTAGTCGGAGCCCCCGGAAGGCCTACTGAGCGTGCACCCGAGCGGGTGGTCAACCCCAAATGTGTGCACGATGTTGTGGCATTACGTCTCGACAGGCCCCACATGGCGGTTTCTTTCCAGGTGGACGCTACTTCATGAAGTTTATTCACAACCAAGGGTCACCTCACCACTCGCCCACGGCGGCGGAACGACACTGCGTCCACCCCGAAATCGACTACGAACAGTGATTTCCTTAAGAGTGACAACAGTTTACAGATCTGCCCGCGACACATTTGCAGCAACCCCGACAACGGTAAGTGACATTGACCCTCACTATTCCGAGTGATCTGCCCGTGATCACCACGACCGGTCCGTTCACCCGGGAACGCGCTGGAGAAAACTGATACCGGAGCAGTGCGTCAAGTGGTCACCAACAAACGGCCCGGCCCTTTCCGCAGGCCTCGGTACCCGTGGCTACGATGTTCGCTCGTCAGTCCCGCCACGGCCACCGCGTCCCGCACCAGTAACCCCGGTGCGCCCACGCCGCCGCCACGGACGCCGCACCACGCCGGAGGCACCCCATGCAGTATGCCGAGCGCTCGCACGCGGCCAGGAACGCGCTCGAGGAGACCGGCCGGATACCGGTCCTGTTCGCGCGCCCCGGTGAGCATCCGGTGCTCCGGGCCCCGTCGGGTCCCGACTACGACCGCATCCAGCACAGTCCCGAGTTCCTGGTGCTCAGACGGCGGTTGCGGCGGTTCGTCTTCCCGGTGAGCCTGCTCTTCTTCGCCTGGTACATGACCTATGTGCTGCTGGCGGCCTATGCGCACGATTTCATGAGCCGCAAGGTCGTCGGCCAGATCAACGTCGCCATCGTGTTCGGCCTCCTGCAGTTCGTGACCACGATCATCATCACGACGGTCTATCTCCGCTTCGCGCGACGCCGGATCGACCCGCAGGTCGCCTACGTGCGGCGGCTGGCTGGAGTGGAGGACCAGTGACCACCATCGTCGCCGCGGGCGTCTCGGGAAGCGACCCGCTCGTCAACACCGGGGTCTTCGCCCTTTTCGTCGCGATCACCCTGTTCGTGGTCTACCGCGCGAGCTCCCGCAACTCGTCCACATCGGACTACTACGCGGCCGGCAGCGTGTTCACCGGCAGGCAGAACGGCATCGCGCTCTCGGGCGACTTCCTGTCCGCGGCGTCGTTCCTGGGGATCGCCGGCGCGATCGCGATCCACGGCTACGACGGCTTCCTGTACTCGATCGGGTTCCTCGTCGCCTGGCTCGTCGACCTCCTGCTGATCGCCGAACTGCTGCGCAACACCGGCCGTTTCACCATGGGCGACGTGCTGAGCTTCCGGATGAAGCAGCGCCCGGTCCGCGCCGCGGCGGCGACGTCCACTTTGGTCATTTCGTTCTTTTACATGCTCGCGCAGATGGCGGGCGCGGGTGGCCTTGTCGCGCTGCTGCTGGACATCCGCGGCGGTTTCATGCAGGCGCTCGTGATCGGCGTGGTCGGCCTGATCATGGTGCTGTACGTCCTGGTCGGCGGGATGAAGGGCACCACGTGGGTGCAGATCATCAAGGCCGCGATCCTCATCCTGAGCGCCGCGCTGATGACGGTGTTCCTGCTCGGGAAGTTCGGCTTCAGCTTCTCGAACCTGCTCTCGGCGGCCGCCGAGAAGAGCCCGATGGGCGAGCGGCTGCTGGAACCCGGCGGCCAGTACGGCGCCACCGGCACCAGCAAGCTGGACTTCGTTTCCCTGGCCGTCGCGCTGGTCCTCGGCGCGGCCGCGCTGCCGCACGTGCTGATGCGGTTCTACACCGTGCCGAACTCGCGTGAGGCCCGCCGCTCGGTCGTCTGGGCGACCGCGTGCATGTTCGTGTTCTACCTGTGCACGCTGGTGATCGGCTTCGGCGCGGCCGCGCTGGTCGGGCCGGACGAGATCAAGGGCGCCCCCGGCGGCGAGAACTCCGCGGCCCCGCTGCTGGCGCTCCACATCGGAGGGACACTGCTGCTCGGCATCGTCTCCGCGGTCGCGTTCGCGACGATCCTGGCCGTGGTCGCCGGGCTGACGATCACCGCTTCGGCGTCCTTCGCGCACGACGTCTACGCGAACATCTTCAAGCGGGGCAAGGCGGATCCCTCCAGAGAGGTCCGGGTCGCGCGGCTGACGGCGGTGGCCGTCGGGGTGCTCGCCATCGCCGGCGGCATCCTCGCCAACGGCCAGAACGTCGCGTTCCTGGTGGCGCTGGCGTTCGCCGTCGCGGCGTCGGCGAACCTGTCGACGTTGCTGTACACGCTGTTCTGGAAACGGTTCAACACCACCGGGACGCTGTGGGCCATCTACGGCGGGCTGATCGCGTGCCTGGTGCTCGTGTTCTTCTCGCCGGTCGTGTCGGGCTTCCCCGACTCCATCATCAAAAACGTCGACTTCCACTGGTTCCCGCTGAAGAACCCGGGACTGGCGTCGATCCCGTTCTCGTTCCTCTGCGGGTTCCTCGGCACGATGTTCAGCCGGTCCAAGGCCGACCCCGAACTCCAGGCCGAGATGGAGGTCCGTTCGCTCACCGGCATCGGTTCCTGACAGTCTGGGCTGGTGAGCGATCTCGGCCGTATCCGCACGTTCCTCGGCGAACAGCATCCACCGACCCCTTGCCTGGTCGTCGACCCGGCGCTCGTGGCCGCCCGCGCCCGGGAATTCGTCGACATGTTCCCGGGTGGGCGCGTGCGGTACGCGGTGAAGGCGAACCCGGCGCCGGAGGTGCTGGACGAGGTGCTCGCCGCGGGCGCGGGATTCGACGTCGCGGGCCGGGCGGAGATCGAGCTCTGCCTCGCGAGGGGCGCGGATCCGGCGAAACTGGCGTACGGCAACACGATCAAGAAACCCGCGGACATCGAGTTCGCCTACGCGCGCGGAGTTCGTGAGTTCACTTCGGACGCCGAAAGTGACGTCGAGAACCTCGCCCGGTACGCGCCGGGGTCGGCGGTGTACCTGCGCCTGCTGCTCGACACCCCCGCTTCGGTGACGCCGTTCGGCCGGAAGTTCGGCTGTGAACCCGCGATGGCGCTCGAACTCCTGTTGCGCGCGGCGGAGCTCGGACTGCGGCCCGGCGTCAGCTTCCATGTCGGCTCACAGCAGCTCGACGTCTCCGCGTGGGACATCGGCATCGCGGCCGCGGCCAAGGTGTTCGCCCAAGCCGAAGCGCACGGCGTGGTGCCGGAGCGGCTCAACATCGGCGGTGGTTTCGCCACCGCGTACCGCGAATCCGCGCCCTCGCTCGCGGAGTACGCGGCCGGGATCGAGGCATCGCTGCGGAAGCACTTTCCCGGGCGGCTCCCGGAACTGACGCTCGAACCCGGGCGCGCGATCGTCGCGGACGCCGGGGTCATCCGGACCGAGGTCGTACTCGTCTCGCGGAAGTCCGCGACCGAGGAACGCCGCTGGGTCTATCTCGACATCGGCCGCTACAACGGCCTCGCGGAGACCGAGAACGAAGCCATCGCCTACCGGTTCGAGCCGGTGGAAGACCGCGGCGGACCAGGGGGTCCGGTGATCGTCGCGGGTCCGACCTGCGATGGTGATGATGTGCTCTACCAACGGACGCCGTACGAAATGGCGCTTTCCCTCCGCGCGGGCGACCGGTTCGACATCCCCGGTACCGGTGCGTACACGGCCAGCTACTCGTCGGTGGACTTCAACGGCATCGAGCCGTTGCGGACGTACTGCTTGGGGAGGGCGGCCGATGCCGGATGAAACCCCCGTCGTCGGCCGGTTCGCCGGGCGGCACGTGCTCGCGGAACTCGACGGCATCGACGCGGCGCTGCTCGACGACCCGGTGTTCCTGCGCGAAGCCCTCACTTCGGCGGTGACGGAGGCGGGCGCGACGGTGTGCGAGGTGATGTCGCACCGGTTCGCCCCGCAAGGCGTCACCGTGCTCGCGATGCTGGCGGAGTCCCACGCCTCGGTGCACACCTACCCGGAGATCGGCGCGGTGTTCGTCGACGTGTTCACCTGCGGCGACCAGGCCGACCCGGAGCACGCCGTGCGGCTGCTCGCGAAGGCGCTCGGCACCGACTCGGTCCAGCTGTCCACCGTCCGGCGCGGCCGGCCCACACTGCCAGGAGAACGCTGATGCCGGCCGTCCGCCAGATCGTCGAGCCGATGGGCCAGGGACTGTCCCGGCTGTGGGACGTCGACGAGGTACTGTTCGAAACCCGCACCAAGTACCAGGAACTGCTCATCGGGCGGACCGCTCAGGGCGTTTCCCTCTTCTGTGACAACGAACGCCAGAGCACCGAAGCGACCCAGCTCGTCTACCACGAGGCGTTGATGGTGCCCGCGATGCTGCTGGCGCGGCAGGTGCGCCGGGTGCTCGTGATCGGCTCCAGCGAAGGCGTCGCCGGCCGGCTCGCCGTCGACGAAGGCGCCGAACTCGTGGACCACGTGGACATCGACGAGGTCGCCGTCCGCGCGTGCGCCGAGCATCTCCCCTACGGCTACACGCCGGAATCGCTGGCCGCGGCGGAACACGGCGAAGGCCCGGTGCGCGTGCACTACCAGGACGGTTTCACGTTCCTGGCCGAGGCGACGCGGCGCGGCGATCGCTACGACGTAGTCGTCATCGACCTGCCGGATGAGAACACCGATCCGGAAGCGCAGCACAATCGCTTGTACGGCACCGAATTCCTGGTCGCCTGCGGCAAGGTGCTGACCGAAAGCGGTGTCGTCACCTGCCAAGCGGGCTGCCCGACGATGTGGCGCAACGAAACCCTGCTGTCGTCGTGGCGCCGGTTCAACCAGGCGTTCGGCACGGTCGTCTACTTCGGATCCGACGAGCACGAGTGGGCGTTCCTGACCGGGCACCCTTCTCGCTTGGACGACCCGATTTCCGTTGTCCGCCAGCAGCTTCGGCAGGCGAAGTACACACCGTCCTCAATAGACGACGCCGCACTCGCGGGCTCCACGATCCCACCACACTCGATCCGGCACGCGAGCTAAGCCCGGGGAATATGTCGACACTTTCCCCGAGGAGGGCCGGCGACGCGGGTTAGGCCTCGAGTCCTTTGAGCATGATCGAGAGCAGGCGCCGGCTTTCCTCCACGGAGGCGTGTTCCGAGGCGAGACCGACGCCGTGGCCGATCCGGAGGACGTCGATGGCCGTGACGTCCCGGCGGACCGCACCCGCGTCCTGGGCCGCGGCGAGGAGCGCGCCCGCCGCGCCGCGCAGGTTCGTCTGGCACCAGGCGAAGGTGTCGGATCCCGCTTCGATGGACGCCTTGAGCGTCATCGCGAGCCCGCGGTTGCGGACGATCCAGTGGACCTGCTCCTTGATCCACGCCGGCAGCGCCTCTTCGGGCGGCAGCTCGGCGAGCAGCTTGTGCGCGCGCTCGCTCAGTTCGCCGATCTCGCCGCGGTAGACGGCCTCGATCAGCGCTTCCCGCGTCGGGAAGTGGCGGTAGAGCGTTCCGGCGCCGACGCCGGCACGTTTGGCGATGTCGTCCAGTGACGCCCCGGGGCCGTGCTCACTGAAGGCCGTCCTCGCGACGGCCACGATGGCGTCGTAGTTCCGCCTCGCGTCCGCGCGCATGGGGCGGACCGGATCGGCGAGCACCACTGGGCACCTCCTGAAAATAACCGGAGAGAATCTCCGAATACCGCTTGCGCAACCGGAGACAGTCTCCATATTATCGCCGACGAACCCAACCGGAGATTGTCTCCACTTAACTTTCGTCGTAACTGGAGTATCCCTTGACCGAGCGGACCTTGCCAGCACCACCCGTGCCGGTCGCGGCGTCACCGGCGCGGCTGCGGCCCCGCGTGATCCTGGCGCTTGTCCTGACCTGCCAGCTCATGCTCATCCTCGACGCGACCGTGATGAACGTCGCGCTCCCCAAGATCGAAGCCGACCTGGGCTTCTCCTCCACCGGACTGGCCTGGGTGATGAACGCCTACAGCCTCGCGTTCGGCGGCCTCCTCCTGCTCGGCGGCCGCGCCGGGGACCTCTTCGGCCGACGCCGGATGTTCGTCCTCGGCACGGCCGTGTTCACCATCGCCTCGCTGGCCGGCGGCTTCGCCGATTCGTCCACGCTGCTCGTCGTCGCCCGCGTCGCGCAGGGCGTCGGCGCCGCGATGGCCGGGCCGAGCACGCTGGCCCTGATCGCCACCACCTTCACCGAACCCCGCGCCCGGGTCCGCGCGCTGGCGCTGTTCTCCGCGATGAGCAGCGGCGGTTTCGCCATCGGGCTCATCCTCGGCGGACTGCTCACCGAGTGGCTCTCCTGGCGCGCGGTCCTGTTCATCAACGTGCCGTTCGGTGCCGCGATCGTCGCGCTGGCCCCGAGATTCATCCCGGACCCGCCGCGCAAACGGGCCCAGCTCGACCTGCCGGGCGCCTTCACCGGGACAGCCGGGGTCGCCGCGCTGGTCTACACGTTCATCCGCGCGGCGGGCAGTGGCTGGAGCGACACGATCACGCTGGTCACGCTCGCTGGCGGGCTGTTGTTCCTCGCCGCCTTCGTCACCATCGAACAGCGCGCCCGGCAGCCGCTGGTGCCGCTGCGGCTGTTCGCCGACCGTGATCGCGCGGCGGCCTACGTGAACTTCTTCTTCGGGCCGATGGCGATGATGTCGATGTTCTTCTTCCTCACCCAGTTCCTCCAGGAGATCCGCCACTTCGCGGCGCTGGAGACCGGGCTCGCGTTCCTGCCGATGGCCGTCGCGCTGTTCTCGATGAGCCGGGTCGTCCCGAAGCTGCTCGGCCGGTTCGGGACGAAGCCGATCGCGGTCACCGGCACGACGTCGATGGTCCTCGGCCTGGGGTGGCTCACCCAGCTCGCGCCGGACAGCACGTACCTGAGCAGTTTGCTAGTGCCGATGGTGCTGATGGGCCTCGGTGGCGGGCTGGCGTTCTCCCCGCTCAACATCATCATCATGTCGACGGTGCCGGCCGAGGAAGCGGGCGCGGCCGGCGGCGTGCTGCAGACGCTTCAGCAGGTCGGCGCGACGCTGGGGCTGGCCATTCTGGTCACCGTGTTCGGCACCACCGTGCGGAACACGACCGGCACTTCACCGGACGCGGTGATGGTCGACGGGATGACTGCCGCCTTCGTCACCTCGACGATCATCGCCGCGCTGACCTTCGCGGTGGCGCTGACGTTCCGGAAAGTCAGAGCTTCTGACCGGCCTTGATGCGCTTCGTGACCCGGCGCTCGACCACGAAGGAGACGAACGGGACGCAGCCGGCGAGCAGGACGAGCACGGTGCCCTTGATGGACCAGCGGGCCTTGATCGCCAGATCGATCGTCAGGACGAGGTAGATCATGTAGATCACGCCGTGGATCGGCGAGTAGATCGCCGACGGCTCGGCGTTGTCGAAGCCGTACCTCAGCACCATCACGAAACAGAGCCCGAGCAGGCCGACACCCGTCACGTACGCGGCGGTGCGGAACCGCGCCAATGGCCCGGTCAGCGTCGTGGCGGGACCGGCGGGCGTCACGTCATCAGTTCGCGTACTCATGGTGGTTCGGGGACCTTTCTTAGCTGCTCTGCTGGTCACGGGTGTTGAGTTCGGCGAGGTAGCGGTTGTACGCGGCGAGTTCGTCGTCGTCCTCGACCGGCGGCGCGACAGCCCGCTCGATCCGCCGCGGGGGCGCCGGTTTCACTTCTTCCGGCGTCTCCGCTTCGGCCGTTCCGTCCTCGTCCGCCTTGTGCCGGAGCTGGCGGATCCGCCAGAACATGAAGGCCGGGAAGAGCCCGAACAGGGGCCACTGCAGCACGTAACCGAGGTTCTGGAAGGTGCCGCTGGCCGAGGCGAACCGCTCCCACTGCCACCACGCGAGGCCGCAGCACACGATCAAGCTCGCCAGGCAAAGGGCGGCGATCGCGAGTCGGCGCGACGTACGCGGGCTTACTAACACGTTTTGACGCTAGCACTCGCGACGTGGCGTGCAGGTCAGCCGGTGACTTTCACGGCCCGCGCGGCCTTGGCGTAACCGTCGGCGAGGCCGAAGACCTTCTGCGCGTATTCCGTGGAGTTGTTGTACGACAGGATTCCCGCCCACCAGCCGCCCGCGGCGGCCATGTCCCGGCCACCGGCGCAGAGGTACCGGCCGGCGGCGAGCGCGGCGTCGTCGATCTGCTGCGGGTCGCCGAGGCCGTCACCGTTGCCGTCCGAGGCCCACCGGTTCCAGGTACCGGGGATGAACTGCATCGGGCCGACGGCCCGGTCGGTGGTCCGATCGCCGTCGAACCGGCCGCCGTCGGTGTCCCCGATGGCCTTGACGCCGGGCGAACCGTCGAGCGGGACGCCGATGATGGGCTTGGAAGGACGGCCGTCGCCGCCGAGGATCGCGCCGCCGTATTGGCCGTGGTTCGACTCGATACGGCCGATCCCGGCGAGCGTGGCCCAGGAGATCTTGCAACCGGGCTGCGAAGCGCGCACGGCGAGTTCGGCGTTGCCGTAGGCGACCAGTGCCCTGGCCGGAACCCCGGTCGCGGGCGCGATCTTGCTCGCCCAGTTGCCGAGAAGGTCCGCGTTGGACCGGTTCTGAGGCTGGCTCTGCTGCTGGGGTGCGGTCTGCTGGGCGCCACCACCGGCGACGGCGGCGTTGTCCGGCGCGGCCGAACCCACCGCGATCGGCACCGCGACAACCTGCAACGCGGGGATTTCCGTGGTCATGGGACTCGCCACGGGCGCCGTCGCACGGGTGACCAGCCAGACACCGCCCCCGGCCACGGCCAGTACGGCGACCACGACCACCAGGCGGACGAGCACCGCGCCCAGACGCGAGGGCACCGGGTCGGCCTTTTCGGGCGTGCCAGCGGTCTGGTCCTCGACTTCGGGCATGCCCACGAACAAGTTCCTCCGGCCGGTCAAGCTGTTTACCAATGAACGAGCCCGCGCAGGTTATCGTTACGCGGGCCGTTCGCTCGACGTCGGCGTGCCAGGTCTCACCCGGCTGTGTTCACTTACTGGATCAGGCGGACTTCTGCTGCCTGGCCAGCCGTGCGACACACCACGCGGGGGCGCTGCCCCGGCGGAGGTGCTGCAGGACGGTCATCGGGCCGAGCCGCCGGCTCAGATCCGAAGCCGAAAGCCCTGCCGCGCGGTAGTCCAGCGCGCGCTGGTCGAGCGGGCTGATGCCCGCGTCCCACCACTGCTCGGCTTCGGTCACGTCGCCGACCATCTGCCACCAGCCGGCGGCGGCGGTGAGCAGTTCCTGCGGTACGTCCGGAAGCCTGCGACGCATCGCGTCGAGGTAGCCGGGGTCGGTGGAGTCCACCGGCGCCCACCGGGACGACCCGGTGCGCTCACGCTGTCCGGGAATCCCGGGTGCGGGACGTGGAACGTCGGCGAGCCAAGCGGATGCGATCCGGTCGACTTCCTGTTCCTCGACGGTCTGTTCGCGCTCGGCCGCCCACTGCCGGATCAACGCGTCCACTCCGGGATCTCCGGTCATCCGTGCCTCCTCATTGCCCCGACGACTTGAGTAAATGACTAAAGAGCCTCAATGATCACAACCGCGAATCCCTGCGCTTGGTTCCGATATCCACGAAAGCCCTCGTGGCCGGTACCGGCTGATCACGCAATGTGAGCACCGTAGGGCCGGTGAGCCGTACTACGCCAGACCTCGGCCGCCAACAATTCGGCGACCAGCGCGTTATGGGGCTCAATCCACCCGGATGGTCGAGCGCGGGCGACAAAATATGGGAAATGTGACTCTGGGTAGTTCTCACAGAGCGTGCGCGCGTTTAGGGCCGGCATCACGTTCGTGGTGCCGGCCTTGCGTCGAACCTGGGATCAGGAGAACAAGGTTCTAACGAACGTCACGATGGCCTCGGCGCCCTTCTTCAGCCAGCCGAGAACGTTGTGGACCGCGGCGGCGGATTCAGTGGGCTGAGTGATCAAGAAGAAGAGCACGAGCGCGACCACGCCGACAGTGAGGATCTTCTTGACGTTGGCTGACATGGCTCCATCCGAATAGGTCCCACTGCACGGGCTACGCGGTCCATCCTCCCCTAAAACACGAGGTTGAGGACAGACCATCACGCAACCGTGATCATCGGTGACTCCTTGTGTCCAAGGGGCACGTCTCTACTCTAGGAGACCCGTACGGGGGAAGCCACCCAACACTCCTGTCGAGGAGCCCGAAAATGACAGACACCGTCCTCGTCGAGCGCGACGGCCCGATCACGACGGTGGTGCTGAACCGCCCGGCGGTACGCAACGCCGTCGACGGGCCGACAGCGGCCGCACTGGCCGACGCGTTCCGGGCTTTCGACGCCGACCCCGAAGCCTCGGTCGCCATCTTGACCGGCGCGGGCGAGGGATTCTGCGCCGGCGCGGACCTCAAGGGCATCGGCACCGAACGGTCCAACCGCCTCGAAACCGACGGCGACGGGCCGATGGGACCGACCAGGATGGTCCTGTCGAAGCCGGTGATCGCCGCCGTGCACGGGCACGCCGTCGCCGGTGGCCTCGAGCTCGCCCTGTGGTGTGACCTGCGGGTCGCCGACGAAACGGCCGTGTTCGGCGTGTTCTGCCGCCGCTGGGGCGTCCCGCTGATCGACGGCGGCACGGTGCGGCTGCCTCGGCTCATCGGGCAGTCACGGGCGATGGACCTGATCCTGACCGGCCGGGCCGTCGACGCCCAGGAAGCGCTGGCGATCGGGCTCGCGAACCGTGTCGTGCCCGCGGGGCAGGCGCGGAGGGCGGCGATGGAGCTCGCGAAGCAGCTCGCCACGTTCCCGCAGGAATGCCTCCGCGGTGACCGCCGGTCGGTGCTTTCCCAACAGGGGCTGGAAGAACCGGACGCGATGCGCTCGGAGTTCGCCATCGCGATGGCCGGCCGCGGCCTCGCCGACGAAGCCGTCAACGGGGCCGGACGCTTCGCCGCCGGTTCGGGCCGCCACGGCACCTTCACCCCCTGAAACCCCCGAATATGTCGACAACTTCCGTTAGCAGGCCTAACGGAAGTTGTCGACATATTCGGAAGCGCGGGAGGGTCAGGCGATGGCGCCGGAGGTGCGGAGAGTGGTGATGTCGGCCGGGGTGAGGCCGTATTCGGTGAGGACCTCTTCGGTGTCGGCGCCGGGTTTGTGCGGCGCCTCAGGGGTTTCCGGCGGGGTGCGGCCGAACTTCGGCGCCGGGGCGGGCTGCACCACGCCACCGATCTCGACGAACGTGCCGCGCGCGGCGTTGTGCGGATGCTCCGCGGCCTCCCACGGGGTGAGCACCGGCGTCAGGCAGGCGTCAGTGCCCTCGGCACGCGCGACGAGCTCGTCCCGCGTGTACTTGCCGATCGCCTCGGCCATGATCTTGCGCAGCCGCGGCCATTCGCTCTTGTCGACGTGCACGGGCAGCTCGTCCGGGTTGAGCCCGAGGACCTGGACCAGATCGGCCCAGAACCGCATCTCGATCGCGCCGACGGCGATGTACTTGCCATCCGAGGTCTCGTAGGTGTCGTAGAACGGCGCGCCGCCGTCGAGCAGGTTGTCGCCCCGCTCCCCCGCCCAGACCCCGGCGGCCCGCATGCCGTGCAGGCTCGCGGTGAGCAGCGCGGCACCGTCCACCATGGACGCGTCGACGACCTGTCCCTTGCCAGACGACGTGCGCTCGTGCAACGCCGCGAGCACGCCCATCGCCAGCATCAGGCCACCGCCGCCGAAGTCGCCGACCAGGTTGAGCGGCGGCACCGGACGTTCCCCGGCCCGCCCGATCGGCTCCAGCGCACCGGCGATGGAGATGTAGTTGATGTCGTGCCCTGCCGCGGGCGCCAGCGGGCCGTCCTGGCCCCAGCCGGTCATCCGGCCGTAGACGACCCGCGGGTTGCGCGCGCGCACCTGCTCCGGGCCGAGGCCCATCCGCTCGGCGACCCCGGGACGGAAGCCTTCGATCAGCACGTCCGCGGTTTCGACGAGCTTCAGGACCAGCTCGACACCTTCGGGGGTCTTCGTGTTGACGCCGATCGTCCGGCGCCCGCGCGTGAGGGGGTCGCCGGGGATGCCGAGCACGTCGGCCCCCGGCGTCGCGCGGTCGACCCTGATCACGTCGGCGCCGAGATCGGCGAGGATCGTGCACGCGAACGGACCGGGCGCGAGCCCCGCCAGCTCCACGACCTTGAGCCCACTGAGCGGCCCAGCCTTCATCGGGTTTTCCCTTCTGTATAAGCAAGTCAGAGCGTGCGGGAGATGATTTCCTTCATGATTTCGCTGGTACCACCGAAGATCCGCGAGATCCGGGCGTCGGCCCAGGCGCGCGCGATGGGGTACTCGGTCATGTAGCCGTAGCCGCCGAACAACTGGAGGCAGGAGTCGATGACCTTGTTCATCCGTTCCGTGGTCCAGAGTTTCGCCATCGCGGCGCCCTGGACGTCGAGCTCACCCTTCAGGTGCCGCTCGATGCACTGGTCGAGGTAGGCGCGCGCCACGGCGGCTTCGGTCGCGGCCTCGGCGAGCTTGAACTTGGTGTTCTGGAAGTTGAAGATCGGGCGGCCGAACGCGGTCCGATCCTTGGTGTACTCGATGGTGAGGTCGATCGCGGCCTCCATGCCCGCCACCGCGGTGATCGCGATGAGCAGCCGCTCCTGGGGCAGCTGCTGCATGAGCTGGATGAAGCCCAGGCCCTCCTGCTCGCCGAGCAGGTTCTCCGCGGGCACCCGCACGTTGTCGAAGAACAGCTCAGCGGTGTCCTGGCCCTTGAGGCCGATCTTGTCCAGCACGCGCCCGCGGCGGAAGCCCGGTGTGGTCGTCTCGACGGCGATCAGCGAGATGCCCTGCGCGCCGGCGTCCGGGTCGGTCTTGACCGCGACGACCACGAGATCGGCGTGGAAGCCGTTGGTGATAAAGGTTTTCGCGCCGTTGATGACGTACTCGTCGCCCTCGCGGACCACGCGGGTCTTGATGCCCTGAAGGTCCGACCCAGTGCCGGGCTCGGTCATCGCCACCGCGCCGACGAACTCGCCGCTGGCGAACTTCGGCAGCCATTCCCGCTTCTTCGCCTCGGCGGCGTAGTTGAGCAGGTAGTGCGCCACGATTCCATTGTGGACGGAGACGCCCCACGCGCTGTCGCCGGACCGCGCCTGCTCTTCGTAGAGCACGGTCTCGTGCGCGAACGTCCCGCCGCCACCGCCGTACTCCTCGGGGATGGACACGGCCAGCAGGCCGATCTCGCCGGCCTTCGTCCAGACCTCGCGGTCGATCTGCTTTTCCTTCGCCCAGCGTTCCTGGTGCGGCACGAGCTCCTTCTGGAAGAAGCTCCGGACGAGGTCCCGGAAATCCTCGAGGTCGGTGCTGCTCCACGAGCTCTTCTGAATCTGCAGTGGCACGGCGGGGCCTCCTGGTCGCACACCTGGTAAACATGACGAGCGGAATGTAAGTTCTACACGGAATGTACATCCGTGCAGGACGGCACGTAAAGCCCACCCGAGGAGGTCCCGCTGTGACCGAGACAACACGTGGCCTCCGCGCCCGGGCACACCGGACCCAGGCCGAGCGGCGTGAGCAGACCAAGACGGCACTGCTGGACGCGACCATCGACTGCCTGGTCGAAATCGGCTACGCCCGCACGTCGGTCCAGGAGATCTGCGCGCGGGCAGGCGTGTCGAAAGGCGCCGTACAGCACCATTTCTCCGCGAAAGCCGAACTCATGGCCGCCGCCGTCGAGCATCTGACCATCAAGCTGAAGAGCCAGCTCGCCGAGTCGATGGCCCTGCTCCCCGGCGGCCCGGACGGCATCCCGGCGGCGATCGACCTGCTCTGGGAGGGTTACTCGGGCACGCTGTCCACCGCGGTGACCGAACTGTGGGTCGCCGCACGGACCGACCCGGACCTGCGTGCCGCCATCCGGCCAGTCGACCGCGCGCTGGGCCGCTCGACGATGGAGCACATCACCTCGGTGGCCGGGGACCTGCCGCGAGACCGCGCGGAGACGTTGTTCTGGCTCACGGTGAACCTCAACCGCGGACTCGCCCTCGACGCCGAACTCGGTGGCGATCCGCAGCGCCGAAAGCTCCTGCTGGACGAGTGGAAGCGGATCGCGGTCGAGTTCTACCAAAAGGGATGATTCACCCCAAGAGTGGTAAACGCGGTCCTTTAGCGGAAGACTTCGAGGAGCATTGGTCCACACCATCCGGGGGAGCTCCTCTTGACCACCAATCCGCCGAACTTCACCTCCGGCCCCGAGAGCAACTATTCCGGGGTCGTCCCCCTCGGTGATCCGTCCGAGAGGGAACCCGCCGGTCCGCCGGCTCCGCGAGCCGCCTCGAAAGCTCGCGATGTCACCGCGGCGATCTTGGCCGTCTTGGCGGCGGTCGCGACCGTCGTCAGCACCCTGCTCCCCTACGAAGCACTCGACACCGGACCCAACGGTTCGGGTTTCACCGTGAAATCGACGTCGTGGCAGCGGATTATTTCCCCGACACCACCGATCTCGGCGAACGAAGGCGGCACTGCGCTTTACGGCATCCCGTACAGCCTGGCGGCCGTGGTCCTGCTGGTGAGTGCGGGGCTCCTGCTCGGGGCCGCCGGGGCCAAGGGCCGCCGGATCGCGCGGCTGACCATCACGGCGGGCGCGACAGCCACCTTGGCCATGTTCGCCATGGTGGCGGCGGAGACCGTCGCTTTCGTGGGCCTCGGCGAGGCGGAATCCGCCAAGGAGACCGGGATCATCTACGAAAGCGGCCCCGGGGTCTGGGGCTTCCTGATCGTCGCCTTGCTGGCCATCGGCGCCGCGGTGCTCGCCTTGTTGCCGACGACCGAGGACTCCGAGGCGGACATGGCCACGCCGCCGATGGGCATCCCGATGCCGCAACCGGGCCAGGTCCAGCCGCAGGCACCGCAGGCACCCCAGGTCGCCGAGATCCCGGGGTCACCGCTTAATAAGTGAATCGCATTCACGTCTCGCTGGACATACCTCCGGTATGCTCTACTCGTCGGTAACAAATGACGGCTAGGAAGCGGAGACGCAATGACCAGCACGACGCCGACCGGCACGGACCACGACAGCATCCAGCCGGGCACGATCGGCGGTGTCGCGGGCGCGCCTTCGTCCGCTCGGGCCGCGGAGCTGGTCGAGCGGGTCGTCGGCGGCCATGACACCGCGCCGATCGAGACCTACGCGCCGTTCACCGGACTGCAGATCACCACGCTTCCCCAGGCCACCGACACCGACGCCCGCGCGATCTTCGCCGACGCCCGCGCCGCCCAGCACGCCTGGGCCGCGCGGCCCGTCGCGGAGCGGCAGCGGGTCCTGATCCGGCTGCACGACCTCGTGCTCGAACGGCAGGCCGAAGTGCTCGACCTCGTCCAGGTCGAAGCCGGGAAGTCGCGGATGGACGCCTTCGACGAGGTCAGCTCCGTCGCGCTCGTCGCCGCCTACTACGGCAAGCACAGCGCCAAGATCCTCGCACCCAAACGCCACGCGGGCGTGCTCCCCTTGCTCACCCGCGCGGGTGAACTCCGCCACCCCAAGGGTGTCGTCGGGATCATCTCGCCGTGGAACTACCCGCTCGCGCTGACCGCGATGGACGTCCTGCCCGCCCTCGCCGCGGGCAACGCCGTCGTACAGAAGCCCGACAACCAGACCGCGCTGTCGGCGTTGTGGCTGCACGAACTCGCCGAGGAAGCCGGTCTTCCGGCGGGAGTCTGGCAGATCATGCTCGGCCGGGGCTCCGCGATCGGCGCCGCGCTGGTCGAGGAGTCCGACTACCTCTGCTTCACCGGCTCGACGCCGACCGGCAAGGCGCTCGCCGCGCAGGTCGCGCAGCGGCTCACCAGCTACTCGCTGGAACTCGGCGGCAAGAACCCGATGATCGTCCTGCCGGACGCCCATGTGGCCAAGGCCGCCGCTGGAGCCGTCACGGCTTGCTTCTCCTCCGCGGGCCAGCTGTGTGTGTCGGTCGAGCGGATCTACGTCCACGAGTCGATCAAGGACGAGTTCACCAAGGCGTTCGTGACCCGCGCCGCCGCGTTGAAACTCGGCGGCGCCCTCGACTACACCGCCGAAATGGGCTCACTGACCTCGGCCGACCAGCTCGCGAACGTCACCGCGCACGTAGAAGACGCCCGCGCGAAAGGCGCGACCGTCCTCACCGGTGGCCGCGCACGGCCGGACATCGGCCCGCTGTTCTACGAACCCACAGTGCTCACCGGCGTCACCGAAGACGTCGCCCTCTTCGCCGAGGAGACCTTCGGCCCGGTCGTGTCCATCTACGGCTACACCGACGTCACCGACGCGATCGACCGCGCCAACGACACCTCGTTCGGCCTCAACGCCAGTGTCTGGTCGCGCAACGGCCGCGCGGGCTGGGAAGTCGCCGCACGCCTCAAGGCGGGCACCGTGAACGTCAACGAGGGCTACGCCGCCACCTTCGGCAGTGTCGCGCTCCCCATGGGCGGCATGAAGGAATCCGGCGTCGGCAGGCGCAACGGCTCCGAAGGCCTCCTGAAGTACACGGAGTCCCAGTCCATCGCCATCCAGCGCGGCCCCCTCAAACTGCGCCCACCACGCGCCATCCCGCAGCCCCTCTGGACCAAGACCATGACCGCCGGACTGAAGGCCTTACGGCGCCTCCCTCGGCGTTAGGGAGCAAGTCCCGACCCAGCACGCACGCAGTAAACCCAGCCACGCGGGCTTTTAGATCCCTAGACCCAGACACAGCGACTCACGTCCGCCCAACGGGCGGGAGTCGTCACCGCGCGCGCTCGCCGAAGGCCAGGTTTGCGGGAGCAGGGCGCCCCCGGGCAAGTCTTGCCGTACCTGCCCATGCCACGCCCTGGTCACGCAAACCTGATGGCGCGCCTGCCAATAAACACAGGCTTCTAACCGTGCCTCTGTACGCACCACGCAGCTTTGAGCCGCACAAGCCAGAGGCCAACCACCACCAGCCGTACCTCTGAAAGTGCCCACC
>NZ_DASYMU010000140.1:0-9872 GCF_036008905.1 Amycolatopsis sp.
GGGGTCCCCCGCGAGTTCCACGACGGCCTTGGCGACCTGGTCCGGGGTGAGGATCGGCTGCAGGCCTTCGACGAAGGTGTCCGGGTCGACGCCCTGGCGCGCGGCGTAGCCCGCGACCCCGACCGAGCCGAGGCCGGTGGCCGGGGTCAGCTGCGGAAGCAGCGTGACGAACCGGAGGTCCAGCCCGGCCCGCTGCGACTCGTCGGCCGCGTACCCCCGCAGGTACCGGATGGCGGCCTTGGCGCTGGCGTATCCGCCGCTGAGCGGGGATCCGCCCAGGACGGCTCCGCTGGACATCGCGACGACCACGCTGCCCGGCGCCAGAGGCTCTCGCAGCGCCGCGCGGATCCAGGTGAAGACGTGCCGGGTGTCGGTGTGCCAGTTGCGGCTGAAGGTTTCCCAGGTTTGCTCGTGCACGGGCGCCATGTGCGGTGTGACCCCGGCGTTGAGGACGAGCAGGCTGGGACGGTGTTCGCGGATCAAGTCCTGCGCGAGCGTGGCGTCCGTGGCGTCGGCGGCGACGGGCGTGAAGCCTTCGCCGAGTTCGTCGCGGACGGCGCGCAGCTGCTGCTCGTCGCGGGCGATGCCGACGACGCCGGTACCCGCGGCGACGAGTGCGGCGGCGATGGCGCGCCCGAAGCCGCGGCTGGCACCGGTGACGACGGCGGTCTGCAAGGTAGTGGACATCGGACACTCCGGAGTGGTGGTCGGGTTCGGTCCGGATCAAGACCAGCCGCCGGAGGAAAACCCGTCGCCGCAACCGAAATCAGGCGAGTGACTTGAATCACACTCGCCGAGCGTGGATCGTCGTCATTGCTCGTCGTCGAACATCTGTGAGTGCTGGTTCCGCAGCTTGTACTTGAGGATCTTTCCGCCCACTGTCTCGGGCAGTTCCTCGGCGAATACGACGGCTTTCGGGGTTTCGTAGCCACCGAGCCTGTCCCGGCAGTGCCCAATGATGTCGTCCGCGGTCGCGGTGGCGCCCTCCCGGAGGACCACCACGGCGGTGACGGCTTCGCCCCAGCGGGAGTGCGGCAGCCCGATGACGGCGGCCCGGAGGATGGCCGGATGCTCGTGCAGGACGGCCTCGACACGGATGCTGGACACGTTCTCGCCGCCGGACTTCACGATGTCCTTGAAGCGGTCGACCATGATCCGCAAGCCGTCCTCATCGACGGTGGTGCTGTCGCCCGAATGGAACCAGCCGCCGCGGAACGCTTCGCGAGTAGCGGCCTCGTTCTGGTAGTAACC
Source organism: Amycolatopsis sp. (assembly GCF_036008905.1). GTDB lineage: Bacteria > Actinomycetota > Actinomycetes > Mycobacteriales > Pseudonocardiaceae > Amycolatopsis. The sequence continues at coordinate 1,252 of NZ_DASYMU010000140.1, forward strand.
GGCGGTCACGGTCGGCGACCGGTAGACGGCCTCACCCGGGACCCCGGGGGTATCCCGGACCGACCGGCCCAGTTCGTCGACGACGTCGGAGGCCAGCAGTGGGCTCGGCATGCCGACGTAGTTGATCCTGGGAGCGGTGCGTTCGTAGGCCTCGGGCCATTTGGCAGGCCAGAACCGGTGGCAGGCGATCGTCTCTGTCTGCCCGAAGATGCCGATGACCACCAGGTCTTCGGTAGTGCGGCGGCGCAGCGTTTCATATACCGACGGCGGAAGCGCGCCCCAGCCGTAGACGAGCACGGTCAGGCTCGTGGCGTCGGACTCCTTGGCGTCGATCTCAGCGGCCAGTGCGGTGACGAACTGGGGCGAGCCGGCCCACAAGGCGGTGATCCGTTCCGCCTCGATCGCCGCGGCGACCTGTTCGGGATCGGGTTTGCGCCCGATCACGAGGCTGCCGCCCGCCAGGAACGCCGACAAGGTGAAGATCTGGTCGCCGATGTGGTAGATGATCGGCAGGAAGGTCCCGACCCGGAGGTCGCAGTCAAGGCGGATCCCGCGGGTCAGGGACACCGCGAAGTTGAACCCGGCCAGATAGCCCGCGTTGTGCGAGAGCATCACGCCTTTGGGCATGGCGGTGGTACCGGACGTGAAGAGCAATTCCCAGATGTCGTCACCGTGGATGGTGACGTCCGGTTCGGTCGTCGGCGCGTCGTGGACGAACTCGGAGAAGGTCGGACTGCCGGCGACCGCCGCACCGCCGATGGCGATGGTGGCACCGACGGCCAGGCCGGCGTTGCCGAACGCCTTTTCGGCGCTCGGCCAGAGTTCGGCGTCGACGATGGTGAAACCCGGTTCGGTCTGCGCGATGACATGTTCGAGCACGTCGGTGGCCAGCATGGGGTTGACCGGTACCGCCACCATGCCCGCCTTCGCGATCCCGATCTTCGCGAGATAAGCCTCGACCGAGTTCTCGCAGAACAGCAGGACCCGGGCACCGGGCAGCAGGCCCCGGCCGAGCAGCGCGTTGGCGAGCTGGTTCGCGATCTCGTCGGCCTGCCGGTAGGTCACCGACCGCAGACGTTCGTCGGCATAGGCCCCCGCCCAGCCGGTGATGGCGACCTTGTCCGGATAACTCCAGGTCAGCCGCTCGAAGACATCTCCGATGGAGGTACGTTCCCATCGGTTGACCGCTCGCCTGCCACGTAGGTTCGTCACGTCGAGCTCGACATCAGCCAGGTTCACGTCAGCCTCCTTGCCGCACCGCCCCAGTCTTGTGCCCAGCATTGCTCGTGGCCGAGTGAAAATCAAGCTTTGAGTAACTCGCGATTCACTAACCAGACGCGAGCGGGAGGCTGTCGGCCCTCGGCAGCGGGGCGCGTTCGACACCGAGGCAGCCGTAGGCCATCTCGCCGAGCAGGTCCGCCATGCGCTCCTGCGGCAAGCCGCTGTCGTAGAAGAGGATGGACTGCACGGCGCCGATCGCGGCGTGCACGACGAGGCGAGCCTCCCCGTCGGACAGATCCGATCGCAGCGGGGCGACCACCGACACCCATTCCTCGAGGTAATGGCGCTGTGCGCGGCGCAGCCGCCGGAAGTCTTCCTCCGGCAGGTTGTGCGCTTCCCGGTGGTAGACGGCCAGTAGCCGCCGATCCTCGATCGCGACACGGACGTGGTGGTCGACCAGTTCGGCCAGCGCGCTCCGATCGTCGTCGGTGCTCGAGACTATGTGTGCCGCCGTTCGCTGAAGGTCGTCCATCACCTGGGACAGCAAGGAGACAAGGATCGCCGCCTTGCTGTCGAAATGCCGATAGATGCCTGAACCGACGATGCCGGCCTCGGCGCCGATCTCGGTCATCCCCACCGCGTGGTAGCCGTTTCGGGAGACCAGTTTTGCCGCCGCGTCCAGGATTCGCGCCCTCCTGTCCGGATCCCTGCGTCGTTGAATCTGTTCGTTGCTCACGAAGTGATGGTCCTCCATATTCCGGTTGCCGGCACGCCGATGTGCTCGACAGTACTGCCGGCCTTGCTTGCGGCGAGATAGTGAACGATGATGCACTAAGGTGAGTGGCGGGTCGCGTTGCACCTGGTGACGCGTTGACAGGTTCGCACGCGTGAGAGCGAGAGCCCGGCACGTGAGCGTCCGGCAAGAACAGATCACGTGAGGAAATGAGGAGTCGCCGTGGACTTTCAGGAGACCGACGAGCATCGCGGTCTGCGCGAGACCGTGCGTGCCATCACCGCGCGGTTCGGTCCTCAGTACTACGTGACGAAGGCGGAAGCGGGCGAACCGTGCGCAGAGCTGTGGACCGCGTTGGGGGAGACCGGTTTCCTCGGCATCAACCTGCCGGAGGAATACGGCGGCGGCGGTGCCGGGCTGGTCGAGCTGGCGATGGTGTGCGAGGAGACGGCGGCCGCGGGTTGCCCGCTGCTGCTCCTGCTGGTGTCCGCGGCGATCTCGGGCGAGATGATTTCGCAGTTCGGTACGGCTGAGCAGCGGAAGCACTGGTTGCCGCGGATGGCGTCGGGACAGAGCAAGGTGGTGTTCGGGATCACCGAGCCCGACGCCGGGTCCAACACGCACCGGATCTCCACCACGGCCAGGCGGGACGGCAGCGACTACGTCATCAGCGGCACCAAGCACTACATCTCCGGTGTCGACGAGGCCGACGCCGTGTTGCTGGTGACCCGGACGGGCCGCGACGAGGTCACCGGCCGGGGCGAGCTGACCTTGTTCATCGTGCCCACCGACGCGCCGGGCCTGGTGGCGACGCCGCTGCCGGTGTCGGCCAAGCTGCCGGAGAAGCAGTTCGTCCTGCACTTCGATGACCTCCGGGTTCCCGCGGAAGCGCGGCTCGGGGACGAAGGCCGCGGGTTCCAGCAGGTGTTCCACGGTCTCAACCCCGAGCGGATCACGGGTGCGGCGGTCTGCGTCGGCGTCGCCCGGCACGTACTCGGGCAGGCCGCGGCCTACGCCCAGACCCGGTCGGTGTGGGGGGTGCCGATCGCCACCCACCAGGGCGTGTCGCATCCGCTCGCCAAGGCCAAGATCGAGACCGAGCTCGCCGCGCTGATGACACAGAAGGCCGGCTGGCTGCACGACCGGAACCTGCCGGCGGGCGAGGCCGCGAACATGGCCAAGTACGCCGCGGCGGAGGCCGCGGGGGCGGCGGTCGAGGCGGCCATCCAGACCCACGGTGGCAACGGCCTTTCGACCGAGTACGGCCTGATCCCGTACTGGGGTATCTCCCGTCTGCTGCGCATCGCGCCGGTGAGCCGGGAAATGGTCCTGAACTTCGTGGCCCAGCACAGCCTGGGCCTAGACCGGTCCTACTGAAGGGGGTCGTAACGCGATGCCGACCGTGCTGAAATCAACCCTGAACACCTCTGACGAGACCTATCTGGCGAACCGGGCCGCGCAGCAGCGGGTTCTGTCCGAGCTCGACGAGCAGATCCAGGCCGCCGTCGGCGGCGGTGGCCCGCGGTACCAGCAGCGCCACCGAGATCGCGGCAGATTGCTTGTGCGGGAACGGATCGAGCTGCTGCTCGATCGGGACGCCGCGTTTCTCGAACTGTCCACACTCGCCGCCTGGGGAACCCAGTTCCATGTCGGTGCGAGCGTGGTCACCGGTATCGGGGTCGTTTCCGGTGTCGAATGTGTGATCATCGCGCACGATCCGACGGTTCGGGGCGGCGCGATGAACCCGTACTCGCTGAAGAAGACGTTGCGTGCCTTGGAAATCGCCAGGAAAAACCGGCTGCCGGTCATCAACCTGGTCGAGTCCGGCGGTGCGGACTTGCCGACGCAGTCCGAGTTGTTCGTCGACGCCGGTAAGATTTTCCACGATCTGACCGAGCTGTCGTCGATGGCGATTCCGACCGTCGCACTGGTTTTCGGCAACTCCACAGCCGGTGGTGCCTACGTGCCCGGGATGTGCGATTACGCCGTCATGGTCGATCAGCAGGCGAAGGTGTTCCTCGGGGGCCCGCCTTTGGTGAAGATGGCCACCGGTGAGGAGGCCGACGGCGAGGAACTGGGCGGTGCGGCCATGCACGCCAAGGTTTCCGGTCTCTGCGACTACTTCGCCGTCGACGAGCGCGACTGCATCCGGATCGGGCGTCAGATCGTCACCGAGTTCAACTGGCGCAAACTCGGTCGCGGGCCGACGCTGCCCGCCGACGAGCCGCTGTACGACCCGGACGAGCTGCTGGGCATCGCGCCCGCCGACATCAAGGTCCCGTTCGACCCACGCGAGGTGATCGCCAGGGTCGTCGACGGGTCCCGGTTCGGTGAGTACAAACCGTTGTGGGGCACGAGTTTGGTCACGGGGTGGGCGTCGGTGCACGGCTATCCCATCGGGATTCTCGCCAACGCGCGTGGTGTCCTGTTCAGTGAAGAGGCCAAAAAGGCCAGTGAGTTCATCCAGCTCGCCAACCAGACCGACACCCCACTGGTGTTCCTGCAGAACACCACCGGTTTCATGGTCGGCAAGGACTACGAGCAGGGCGGGATCATCAAGGACGGGTCCAAGATGATCAACTCGGTGGCCAACAGCAAGGTGCCGCACATCACCATCAACCTGGCCTCGTCGTTCGGGGCCGGCAACTACGGGATGTCCGGCCGCGCCTACAGCCCGAGGCTGATGTTCGCCTGGGCCGGTTCCCGGCTCGCGGTGATGGGGGCGGCCCAGCTGGCGGGCGTGATGTCGATCGTGGCCAAGCAGTCCGCGGCCGGGGCGGGCCGGGAGTTCGACGTCGAGGCCGACGAGCGGCAGCGGGCCGCGATCGAGGCCCAGATCGACAAGGAATCGCACTCCTTCTTCGTCACCGCAAGGCTTTACGACGACGGCCTGATCGACCCGCGTGACACCCGCACCGTGCTCGGCATCGCCCTGGCTGCCGCGCACTCCGACATCGTCGCCGGCCAGCGTGGCTACGGCGTCTTCCGAATGTGAGGCGGCATCGATGACCCAGACGCAGAGCACGCGGCCGGTGCGGATCCAGAAGCTGCTGGTCGCCAATCGAGGCGAGATCGCGGCCCGCATCATTCGTTCGGCGAGGTCACTGGACATCGTCACCGTCGCGGTCCACTCCGACCCCGACGCCGACGCGCCGTTCGTGGCGGCCGCGGACGAGTCCGTCGCACTTCCTGGTGCCGCTCCGGCGGAGACCTACCTCCGTGGTGAAAAGATCATCGAGGCGGCGCTCGCGACCGGCGCCGACGCCATTCATCCCGGCTACGGGTTCCTCTCCGAGAACGCCGGATTCGCCAGGGCCTGCGCCGCGGCCGGACTGATCTTCGTCGGCCCGCCGGCCGAGGCGATCGAGGCGATGGGCTCGAAGATCGCGGCCAAGGAACTGATGAGCCAGGCCGGCGTCCCGGTACTGCCCGGAGCGGTGATCGACGCCGATGACGACCAGGTCGCGGCCGATCCGGCGAAGCTCGCCTCGATGGCGGCCGAAATCGGTTTTCCCTTGCTGGTCAAGGCAGCCTTCGGCGGCGGCGGGCGTGGCATGCGGATCGTCCGGGCCGCTGACGAGGTGGTCGAGGCGGTCACCGGCGCGCGGCGCGAAGCCGCCTCCGCCTTCGGGGACGGCACCGTCTTCCTGGAACGTTTCGTCGAGAACCCCCGGCACGTCGAAATGCAGATCTTCGGCGACACGCAGGGCACCGTCGTGCATCTGTTCGAGCGGGAATGCTCGATCCAGCGCCGCTACCAGAAGATCATCGAGGAGGCCCCGTCTCCCGCCGTCGACCCCGAGCTGCGGGCGCAGCTGGGCAGCGCGGCCGTCGCCGCGGGAAAGGCCATCGGGTACACCGGCGCCGGCACCGTCGAATTCGTCCTCGGCCAGGACGGCGACTTCTTCTTCCTGGAGGTCAACACCCGGCTGCAGGTGGAGCACCCGGTCACCGAGGAGATCACCGGGCTCGATCTGGTCGCCTTGCAGCTTCAGGTCGCCGAAGGGGATCCGCTGCCCCCGGAGGTCACCGGTGCGGTGATCTCCGGTCACGCCATCGAAGCCCGGCTCTACGCCGAAGACCCGGCCGAGGACTACCGGCCCGGAAGTGGTGCGCTGCACCGGTTCCGCATCCCCGCACTGCCGGGAATCCGGGTCGACACGGGAGTACGCGACGGTTCTGTCATCGGCACGCACTACGACCCGATGCTGGCCAAGGTGATCGCGCACGGCGCCACTCGTACCCAAGCGGCGCGGCGGCTGGCCAGGGCATTGTCCGAGGCACAGCTGCACGGCCTGGTCACCAATCGTGATCTGCTGGTCGCGATCCTGCGTGAGCCGGAGTTCCTGGCCGGGCACACCGACACCGGATACCTGACGCGGCATAGCCCGTCCTCGCTGATCGGACGGCCGAGCGAGCTGTCGCTGGACGTGCACACGCTGGCCGCCGCGCTCGCCGCCCAGGCGGACCGGCGAGCGGCGGCGGTCGTGCAGCCCGCTGTCCCGTCGGGCTGGCGCAACGTGGTGAGCGCGCCGCAACAGGCTCAGTACCGATGCGGTGAGCAGGACATCTCGCTGGCCTACCGGATCACCCGCGACGGTCTGTGGGCCGAGGTCGACGGCCGGGCGCTCAGCGGCCTGACCTTGCGCTCGGCGAGGCCCGATGAGGTGGATCTGGAGATCGACGGCGTCCGGCGGCGGATCCGGGTGCACCGCGCCGGCGACACCGCCTACTGCGACAGCGTGTTCGGAAATGCTGCGGTGCAAGAGATTCCCCGGTTGCCGGAGCCGGGCCTGGAAGCCGCACCGGGCACGCTGTTCGCCCCGATGCCCGGCACGGTCGTCCGGGTGGCCGTCGAGGCGGGGGAGAAGATCGCGGCCGGCGGCGTGGTCGTCGTGTTCGAGGCGATGAAGATGGAGCATTCGGTCCGGGCACCGATCGACGGCATCGTTTCCGAGGTGCTGGTGGCCGTGGGCACGACCGTCGATTCAGGCGAGGTCGTCGCCGTGATCACCGAGGAGGACGCGGAATGACACCGGTGCGCTACGAGGTCACCAAGGGTGTCGCCTGGCTGACCATCAACCGGCCCGAGGCGTACAACGCGCTCAGCAAGGCGGTTCGCGATGGACTGTTCGAAGGCGTGCGCCGGTTCAATGACGACCAGGAGGCCAAGGTTCTGGTGCTTACCGGGGAAGGGGAGAAGGCGTTCTGCTCCGGCGGCGACCTCAAGGAGATGTCCGACACCTCGCTGACGGTGCCACCGCCGGACTTCCTGCCCCAGATCGGCCGCAACATCGACGTGCCGAAGCCGACGATCGCGGCCGTCAACGGCCTGGCCTACGGCGGCGGTTTCCTGCTGGCACAGCAGTGCGATCTGGTGGTCGCGGCCGAGCACGCGCGCTTCGCGGTCTCAGAGGTCAAGGTGGGCCGGGGATCGCCGTGGGCGGCTCCGCTGTCCTGGTTGGTGCCGCCTCGTATCGCGCTGGAGATCCTGCTGACCGGCGATCCGATCAGCGCCGCGCGAGCGCAGCAGGTCGGCCTCGTCAACGAGGTCGTTCCGGCGGCCGAGTTGCGCGAGCGGACCCAACAGCTCGCCGAGCGCATCGCGAACAACGCACCGCTGTCGGTCTTGGCCGCGAAACGTACCGGCTACCTGTCCGCGTCCCACCCGAGGAAACTCGCTTACGAACGGGCCGAGGAGATCTGGGAGCCTGTCTACCTTTCGGCGGACGCCCAGGAGGGTCCCGCCGCGTTCCGGGAGAAGCGCTCTCCGGTTTGGCAGGGGCGCTGATCATGGCCGTGTCGATGAACGAACTGCTCGCCGACCTGGCCGCGGAGACCGAGGTGGTCACGGCCATGATCGCCGATCTGGACGACGCCGATGTCGCCCTACCGACCCCTGCGGCGGGCTGGAGCGTACGAGACCAGCTCAGCCATCTCGCCTATTTCGACGAGACCGCGACGACGGCGGCGGTGGACCCGGAGCGTTTCCGCCGGGAAGCGGCCGAGCTGGTGGCCAAGGGCTACGACTTCCCCGACCGGATCGCGGCCGAGTACGCCGGGCTGGGGGCCGACGCGCTGCGGCAGTGGCTGCGGCGGGCGCGCGCGGGTTTCATCGCCGCTCTCCGCGACGTCGCCCCGAAGGCGCGGGTGCCTTGGTACGGGCCGGACATGAGCGCGGCCTCCTCGGTGACCGCGCGGCTGATGGAGACCTGGGCACACGGTCAGGACATCGCCGACGCCCTCGGTGTCGTCCGGGAGCCCACCGACCGCCTGCGGCACATCGCTCACCTCGGGGTGCAAACCGCGGGATTTTCGTTCCAGCTCAACGGGCGCCCGGTGCCGACCTCGCCGGTGCGGGTCGAACTGGTCGCCCCGTCCGGCGGCTTGTGGGAGTGGGGTCCCGCCGACGCCCCCGACCGGGTCCTCGGCACCGCGCTCGACTTCTGCCTGGTCGTGACTCAGCGGCGCAACGTCGCCGACACCGCGCTCGAGGTCATCGGGGACACCGCGCGCGAGTGGATCCCCATTGCCCAAGCCTTCGCCGGCGCGCCCGGCCCCGGCCGTCCGCCCGCCGCCGGGCACACACCCATGGAAACCGGGAGGAACCGATGACCGGCACGCAGCGCCGCGCGATCCGGATCGCGAACTGCTCGGGTTTCTACGG
>NZ_DASYMU010000141.1:0-11842 GCF_036008905.1 Amycolatopsis sp.
GTCGTCAAACGACGGCAAGTCGGAGCGAAACTCACCAAACGAGCCGACCACCGAGAAGCAAGGTACGCGGACCCACCGAACATCCGGCTGACACCTCGGGCAGCTTAAGTCAGTGGCATTGCTGTCGACAGATGGCGGTAGCCGCTAGCCCAGGGGCCAGTGGTGGGTGGCGCGGGGGGTGTCCAGCCAGAAGTGCTGGGACTCGGGGGTGACGGTGATGCCGAACCGGTCCCGGCTCGGCTGACCCAGTGCGATCCACTCGCCGTGCGCGCGTTCGACGTCGTCCCAAAGCCGCCGCGGCCCGCCTTGCTCAACGAAGTGCTCGCCGTCGATCGTGCGGTGCCGCGTCCACGAGCCGTCTTCGTGCAGCAGGTGATCCCCATAGGCGACGACGTTCGGCAGTTCCAGGCCCGCGAAGAACTCGAACCGGCTGGACGTGCTCAGCACGGCGTTGAGCGGCAACTTTGTCCGCGAAGTGCTGCCAGATTCCGACGCGTGCTTCGCGAGCAGCAGTGACGGGCTGCTGAGCCTGTCCGCCCGCAGTGGCATGAAACGGCCGTCCCGTCCGAGCACACGTCCCTGCCCGGTCGCGCCTTTTCCGGCGACGATTCGCAGCAGGCCCGCGCCGATCGGCCGGTTCAACGTCGTGACGATCAGCCCGCCGGGCACGGTCTGCTCCAGCCAGGCGAGTGGGATCGTCGACACCGCGCACGTGCAGAGCACCCTGTCGAACGGCGCCCGGCTCGGAAACCCTTGTGCCCCATCGGCAACAGCGCACGCGGGCTTGAAGCCGCACTCGGCGAGCGCGGCTTTCGCAGGTTCGACGAGCGCCGGATCGATGTCCACTGTGGACACATTCTGATCGCCGACTCGTTGGCACAGCAGGGCCGCGTTGTAACCCGTACCGGTGCCGATCTCGAGAACCGTTTGCCCGTCGGAAACCTGGAGCTCTTCGAGCATCACCGCCATGATCGACGGCATGCTGGACGAAGACGTCGGCGTGCCGGGCAGCGGGCCGTCGAAACGGGCTGCTTCCCAGCGGTCCTGGTCGTCGTCGAGCTGCGTGACCAGCACGTTCGTCGAGTAGACGCGTTTGAGCCAGCCGTGGTCCTCGCTGGACATCGCGACCCAGCCGTCGCCTTCGGGCAGGAAGAAGCGCGGCAGGAACGGGTGGCGGGGGACGCGCAGGAACGCGTCGATCCACCGGGGGTCCGTCAGGGCGCCCTCGTCACGCAAGATCGTCACGAGTCGCTGTCGAAGCCTTGTGGGGCTTGCCATTCACCCAGGTTAATACAGTGCGCAGCTCCGTTGAGGGTGGTGGAGGGCGACGGTGTGGGATAGCGCGGCGTGGCGCAAGACACACGCATTCTGCAAGCACTCTGCTTGCAACTGCTAGCACCTCGGCGTAACGTCGTTGGTGTCGCGAGGAGGTGACCAGATGACAGAGACGGGAAAAGCCCAGGAATCATCGGGCGGGCCCATCGAAAAGGTTGCCGACATCGGTCGTGACATCGGGGAGTACATCCGGGTCCAGCGCAGCAACGCGAAGATTTCGTTGCGGCAGCTGTCAAAGCTGGCCGGAGTGTCCAACCCGTACCTGAGCCAGATCGAGCGCGGGGTCCGCAAACCCAGCGCCGAGATCCTGCAGCAGATCGCCAAGGGGCTGCGGATTTCGGCCGAAGCGCTCTACGTACAGGCAGGAATTCTCGACCTGCCGACGGGCGGCCCGGTCGGCGATTCCATTCGCGCCGACACCGAGCTTTCCGAGCGGCAGAAGCAGGTTCTGCTCGACGTGTACGAGTCATTCCGTCGGGAGAACCAGGCGGCTCACCCGACCGCAGAGAACCACGCACAACCAGAGCAGAACACGCCAACCGCTGAGAAGGAGTGAACAAACCATGACCACCCCCAAGACTGAAGACGTTCGCAAGGTCGTCACCACCGCCGTGGACCAGGTCCGCACCTCGCTGCTCGCCGCTCTCGGCGCCGGCAACCTCGCCAGCCAGGCTGTCGTCGACGCCGTGGCCAAGGCCAAGGAGCGCGCCACCGCCACCGGCGAGGCCGCCCGCAAGAACATCGAAGAGCTGCCCACCGACGTCGAGAGCCTTCGCGGCAAGCTCGACCCGGCGGAGCTGCGCAAGGTCGTCGACGAGTACACCGACGCCGCGCTGAAGCTGTACAACAAGCTGGCCGAGTCCGGCGAGCAGGCGTGGGACAAGATCGTCGCGCAGCCGCAGGTCAAGAAGGCCATTGAGCAGCTCGAGGACGCTCTTCAGCAGGCTCAGGGCCGCGTTGAAGAGGTCACCACCGAGACCCGTGAGCGCGTCGACGGCGTGCTGGCCAAGGTCACCCGCCAGACCCGCTCCACCGGTGAGAAGACCGCCCGCAAGGTGCAGTCCGTCGCCGACGAGACCGCCGAGAAGATCGAGGACCTCGGCGACGAGCTGGCCCACGAGACCCGTTCCGTGGCCCGCAAGACCGCGAACAAGACCGCCCCGCGGTCCGCGAACACCACGCGCCGCAGCACCACTTCGGCCGCCGCCAAGAAGCCGGCCGCGCCGAAGACGGAGAAGTAAGCACAGCATGAATAATCTGCCCCCGGCACTTTCACAGGTGCCGGGGGCAGATGTGTTCATCAGGTTTGCCGTACCCTGATGGGGTGTTCGTCGCCACAGTGATAGTCACGGTCATCCATTGGGCAGGTGCCCTGGCTGGCCTTTTCGCGTTCGTACACGCCCTGACCCAGCGCGCCGACGCGTATTCGGCCGCGGATCGCAAGACCAAGCCGATCTGGATGGCGATCACCGGTGGCAGCACCGCGGTGATGGCGCTGTTCGGGTTCTGGGGCGCCGGGACCATCTTCTTCCTGGCCGGTTGTGTCGCGACCCTGGTCTACCTGGTGGACGTCCGGCCCAAGCTCATCGAGGTCCAGCGCGGCGGCCGCAGCTGGTAGCTACTGTGCCCACACCGTCGCCCACCACCACCCTCAACGGAGAACGCTTCGCGTCCGCTTATTCTGACGGTGTGACCACTTGGACCATCGCTGGAACCCTGACCGTCGAGCCCGCCCTGAGCAGGCCCGACCTGCTGGCTGAACCTGTCGCCAAGGCCCTCGCCGCACTCTCCGATCCGGACGCCGTCGGCGTCGCGTCGATCGATCCCGAACTCGCCGACACAGCCGCGTTCTGTGAGGCCTACGGGTCTCCGCTGACGGCGTCGGCCAACTGTGTCGTCGTCGCCGGCAAGCGCGCGGGCGAGGTCAAGTTCGCCGCCGCGCTCGTGCTCGCCACGACTCGCGCGGACGTCAACGGCATCATCAAAAAGCGTCTCGACGTGCGCAAGGCGTCCTTCGCGCCGATGGCGGAAGCCGTCGAGCTGACCGGCATGGCCTACGGCGGCATCACGCCGGTCGGGTTGCCCGCTGACTGGCCGCTGTTCATCGACAAGGCCGTCGCGGACGCCCCCGAGCTGGTCATCGGCAGCGGGATCCGTGGCAGCAAGCTGCTCATCCCCGGCTCGGTGCTCGCGTCGATGCCGGGCGTCGAGGTCATCGAAGGCCTGGCGAAAGTCGTCGAGTGACCTCGGTCTGGATGCGGTACCTGTCCGGCGCCGACATCGATTCGCTCGGCGTGACCGACGCCGACATCGTTGACGCCGTCGAAGACGTGCTCGTCGACCACGGCAACGGCCGGGTCGTCTTCGAGCCGCGTACCCACCTCGTGCCGGACAACGGCGGCAAGGGCCACTTCAACGTCCTGCGCGGGCACCTGTCCGAAAAGCAGGTCAGCGGGGTCAAGGTCGTCGGCGACTTCGTGTCGAACTTCGAGCGCGGCCTGCCCAGCGAGATGGCGCTGATCCTCTTGCTGGACCCGGAAACGGGCATGCCACGCGCGATCGTCGACGGCACCATGATCACCGAAGCCCGCACGGGCGCGATGACGGCCGTCGGCGCGAAGTATCTGGCGCGTAAGGATTCCCGGATCCTGGGACATATCGGCGCCCGCGGCACGGCGTGGTGGAACGTCGTCCTGCTGGACTCGATCTACGACTTCGCCGAGATCCGCGTGACGAGCAAGCGCCCGGAGTCCTACGAGCCGTTCGCGGAGCGGCTTTCGGAGCGGCTCGGCAAGCCGGTGCGCGCGGTGAAAACGGCGGCCGAGACGCTGGACGGCGCCGACATCATGGTCGAGGCGTCGCGGCTCCTCGAGCCGGAACCGCTGGTACGCAAGGAGTATCTGCGGCCGGGCACATTCCTGGTGCCCTACGGCACGATCAGCGCGCTTGAACTCGACCTGCTCGACGCCGTCGACAAGGTCGTCGTCGACAACTGGCGCGAGTCGCAGTCCGGCAACCCGCGGTTCGGCGCGCTGCGGCCGCAGCTGAACGCCGGTCTGCTGACCGAGGAACGGCTGCACGGCGAGATCGGTGACATCGTCGCGGGTAAGCTGCCGGGCCGTGAAACCGACGACGAGCGGATCCTGTTCTGGCATCGCGGATTGTCCACGACCGACCTCGCGGTGGCGCACATGATCCTGAACCGCGCCGAGGCAGCCGAAGTCGGCACGATGCTGCCGTACCGATGATCAAGATCACCACAGCGGACGACCTCGCCGCGCAGCTCGGCGAGATCGTCGACGGTGCCGAGATTTCGGTATCCGACGCCCTGCTGGGGACGGTCGCGGCGAACAGGAAGCTGGTGCTCGCCGCGCTGACCTCGGCGGATAAGCCGGTCTACGGCGTGAACACCGGCATGGGCAAGCTGGCCGGCGTCACGCTGACAATGGCGCAACAGGCTGAGCACCAGCGAAATCTGCTGATCGGCCGCGCTGTCGGCGGGCCGCCATGGCTTTCCGAGCGTGAGGTGCGCGCGCTGTTCGTCATCCGGTTGGGCGATCTTCTCGCGCCGGAAGCCGGAGCGAGCGCGGAGCTGGTCCGGTTCCTCGCCGCGCGGCTCAACGATGGGTTCGTCCCGGCCGTGCCGCGCACCGGGACGGGCAGCGCGGGTGAGATCATCCCGCTGGCACACGCTTTCCAGACGTTCGCGGGCATCGGGACGGTGCTGGAGGACGGCGTCGAAACGCCCGCGTCGGAAGCGCTCGCGCGCCGCGGTGTCGAGCCGTATCGGTTGGGGCCCAAGGAAGGCGCCACGCTGATCCAGGGTTCGCCGCTCGCTGTCATGTACGCGACTTTGGCCGGGAGTGAGGTTTTCCAGCTCCTCGACCTGCAGACGCTGGCGGCCGCGATCGCCGTCGACACGACAGGCGCGCCCCGGGACAGCTACTCGCCTGAGCTGGCTGGTGAGGACAAACATCTCTGGTCGCGGCTCGACGAGGTCCACTCGCTGACGGCCGGTTCGATGCCGCGGCCGAGCGTCGTTCAAGCGCCGATCTCACTGCGTGTCGGCCCGCGCGCGATCGCTTACGCCGACAGGGTTGTCGGCGAGCTGCTCGCGACCGTCCGGACTTTTCGGGGGACGGTGACCGATTCTCCCGCGTTCGTGGATGGCCGGTTCGTATCGGCCACGGGGTTCCACGGCGCCGAAATCGGGCTGCGGATGGACGCGATGACGGCTGCGCTCGTGCATGTCGGCGAGATCAGTGTGCAGCGGTTGCATCGGTTGACGGACGATCGTTTCACTGGTCTGAATCCGCAGCTCGCGGTCGATCCGGGTCCGCAGGCCGGGCTTTCGCCGATGCATAAACGGGCGGTGGGGGAGCTGCACGCGCTGCGTCGGCTGGCTACTCCGGCGACGCTCGGCTCGATCGACACTTCCGCGGGTCAGGAGGATGTGCAAGCGTTTGCCTGGGCCGCTGGTGCCCAGTTGCGGGCGGCGCTTGAGCACCTTTGGGCGATCACGGCCTGCGAGCTGATCGGCGGCTCGCAGGCGCACTACCTGCGTGGCCTTGGCGCGACTGGCCTGCAGAAGCACTACGACTGGATCGCCGAAACCGTGCCACCGATGACCATCGACAGACCGCTCGGCCCGGACATCACGCGCATGATCGCCCGATGCCGCGAGACCTACTTCAACGAGCTGTGACTCACAAAACCGGGAACAGATGACGTTCGTGGCGGCGTGTTTCCCAGCCCTGTAGTTGTGTTCCCCGTTGGCGTAGGCGTGTCTCCCGTTCCTGTACGTGTGTTGTACGGGGAGGAGCTACTCCGAGCGGGTGTTTTGCTGGAGGGCTAGGCCCTTGGGGGTGGCTGCGCGGGTGATGAGCGTGAACGCGCCTTCGCAGATGAGGGCCAGGATGATGACCGCGATCGCGCCGCCGAGGATCTCGCCGTTGCCCGCGGCCCCTTCGGCGAACCCGTCGACGATGTAGCGCCCGAGGCCGCCGCCGTCGTTGACGATGGCGCCGATCGCGACCGTCGCCACCAGCTGCAGAAACGCCACGCGCGCGCCGGCCAGGATCACCGGCAGCGCGAGCGGCAGCTCGATCTGCAGCATGATCTGGCCTTCGGTGAACCCGGTCCCGCGTGCCGCGTCGACGGTTTCCTGCTCCAGCGAAACCACGCCCGCGTAAGTGTTCGTGAACAACGGCGGCAGGGCCAGGGCGACCAGCGCGAGCAGCAACGGCCAGAAGTTGGTGTCCACGTTCCAGCGGTAGGCCAGGAACCAGAACAAGATGATGAGCCCGAAACTCGGGATCGCGCGGCCGATGTTCACCGCGCTGCTCGCCAGGAACGGCGCCCGCCGGTAGTGCGCGAGCCACAGCGCGGACGGGATGGTCAGCAACGCGCCGACGGCGAGTGCCAGCACGGAGAACTGGAGATGTTCGACGGTCCGGTACGGGATGCCCGCCGGGTCGGTCCAGCTCCAGCGGTTCGGTTCGCCGAGCCAGGCGATGGTCTGATCGATGATGCTCATCGCACCCGTGCCTTCCTGGCCCACGGCGCCAGTGCGCGTTCGCTCAGCCACAGGAGCAGGTCGACGAGCACGGCCAGCACGATCGACAGGCCGACACCGACGATGATCGCCGTCGGGTTCGGGGTGGCCGTCTGGATGCCGTTGCGGATGAAGTAGCCGAGACCGCCCTTGCCGAGCATGGACGTCACCGTCACCAGCCCGATCGTGGTCACCGCGGCGACCCGCAGCCCGGCGATCACCACGGGGAGCGCCAGCGGCAGCTCGACCTGCAGCAACATGCGCCGGGGCGTGAAGCCCATGCCGATCGCGGCTTCCTTGACTTCCTTCGGCACCTGGTCGACGCCCGTGACGATGTTGCGCAGCAGGATCAGCAGGGTGTAGCTCGCCAGCGGGATCACCGCGGTGGTCGTCGACGTCAGTCCGAAGAACGGGACCAGCAGCGCGAACGCGGCGAGGCTGGGGATGACGTAGAGCGAGCCCGTCAGGCCGATCGAGAACGCGTAGAACCAGCGCCAGCGCAGGGAGAGCACGGCCAGCGCGATCGAGATGACCAGCCCGATCGCCAGCGAGATCGCCGTCAGCGAAATGTGTTCGCCGAGTTTTTCCCCGATGAGGTCGGAGTTGCGCTCGACCCAGCGCCACTCGAAGATCGGCCTATCGCCACCCTGGGCGACGAAGAACTCTCGCACCGAACGACCTTACCCCGTTCGAGAGGCTCGATTCCGGCTCTTGGGACGCATCCGCCTATCGGTTCCAAGATGTGGATTCTGTCGTAACCCGCGGATAGGGTCATTTCCTCTATTCGAGTTAGGGAGTGTGCACGTGCGCTGGACACGGAAACTTCGAGTGACAGCGGCGCTGGCCGCTGGTGTGCTCGGCTTGACCGCCTGTGGGGGCGGCGGCGATGACGCGCCGGCCGTGCAGTCGAAGGGCGGCGCGCCGATCGTGGTGGCGTCGTTCAACTTCACCGACAGCCAGATCCTCGCCGAGCTCTACGCGAACGCGCTGGAAGCCAAGGGCTACCCGGTCGAACGCAAGCTCAACCTCGGCTCGCGAGAGCTGATCTACCCGTCCTTGAAATCCGGTGAGCTGCAGTTCATCCCCGAGTACCAGGGTGCGGCCATCACCACCGGCTTCGGCCAGGAGGCGCCCAAGGACGCCGACGCCGAGCACGAGCAGCTCGCGAAGCTGCTCGAGCCGTCCGGGGTCGCGCTGCTCAACTACGCGCCGGCGGAGGACAAGAACACCTTCATCGTCAAGGCCGACCTCGCCAAGGAAAAGGGCCTGGCCTCGATCAGCGACCTGAAGAAGCTCGACAAGGTCATCCTGGCGGGCGGGCCGGAGTGCGAGAAGCGCATCCCGTGCTTCCTCGGCTTCAAGGACGTCTACAAGCTGAACGTGACGTTCCAGACCGCGCAGGAAGCGGGCCCCCGGGTCGCGCAGCTGCGGTCCGGTGCGGTCACCGTCATCCCGGTCGACTCGGTGAACCCGCTGGTCGGCGACCCGGAGTTCGTCGCGCTGACCGACGAGCTGGGCATCGTGCCCAAGGAGAACGTCGTCCCGGCGGTCAACAAGAAGGTGCTCGACGAGCGCGGCGCCGACTTCTCCACGCTGATCAACTCGGTGAGTGCGAAGCTCACCACCGATGAGCTGCGTGACCTGAACAAGCGTGTCGACTCCGACGGCGAACGTCCTGCGGACGTCGCGAAGGACTGGCTGTCGAAGCAGGCCTTGATCTAGTCGAAGTCCAGAGAAATACCCCGAACGGACCTTCCTCGCATTGTTCGCGGTGGAAGGTCCGTTCCTTGTGTGACGGTGTGTTGTGGGATCGTTACTGGACAAGGTCCGGCGACGCTAGGAGTGAAATGGGAAAGGTCACGGCCACATCGGAGCGTCAGATCGAGGCTCCGCTGGAAAAGGTACGAGCGGCCATCGCGGATTACGCCGAGAGCCGTCCGAAGATCCTGCCCGAGCAGTACCTCGACTACGAGGTCATCGAAGGCGGCACCGGCGCGGGCACCAAGGCGAACTGGAAGCTGCAGGCGACGTCGAAGCGCGTCCGTTCGGTCGCCGCGACCGTCACCGAGCCGCAGCCCGGGACACTCGTCGAGACCGACGCGAACTCCACGATGGTCACGACCTGGACCGTTCGTGAGGCCGGCGCGGGCACTTTCGTGCGGATCGAGACCAGCTGGGACGGCGCCGGAGGGATCGGCGGCTTTTTCGAGAAGACGTTCGCGCCTGGCGGGCTCAAGCGGATTTACGACGACGTGTTGATCAAGCTCGAGCAGATCGTGTAGCTCGTCACAATCGGAATGAGCGCCCCGCTTAGCGGGTTGGAGCTGGTAGACCACACTTTCTGAAGAAGGAGTTCAACGGTGAACGCACAGGCCATCGAGGTACGGCTCGTTTCGCGGCCGAAGGGCAAGCCCACTCTCGACGACTTCGCCGTCATCGAGACGGAGATCCCCACGCCGGCCGAGGGGCAGATCCTGGTCCGCAACCTCGTCATGAGCGTCGACCCGTACATGCGTGGCCGGATGAACGACGTCAAGTCCTACTCGCCGCCGTTCGAGCTCGACAAGGTCATGACCGGTGGCGCCCTCGGTGAGGTCGTCGAGTCCACTGTGGACTCCTTCAAGGCCGGTGACGTCGTGCTGCACCAGCTCGGCTGGCGCACGCACGCCGCCCTCGACGCGAAGTACGCCGTCAAGGTCGACCCGGCCGCCGCGCCGCTGAACGCCTACCTCGGCGTGCTCGGCATGACCGGGCTGACGGCGTATGCCGGACTGCTCGACGTCGCCGACTTCAAACCGGGCGACACCGTCTTCGTCTCCGGCGCGGCCGGAGCGGTGGGCTCCGTCGTCGGGCAGCTCGCGAAGCTCAAGGGCGCCAAGCGGGTCATCGGCAGCGCCGGTTCCGCGGCTAAGGTCCGCCACCTCATCGACGACCTCGGCTTCGACGCCGCGTTCAACTACAAGGACGGTCCGGTCGCCGAGCAACTGCGCGCGGCGGCTCCCGAGGGCATCGACGTCTACTTCGACAACGTCGGCGGCGAGCACCTCGAAGCGGCCATCGACTCCAGCAACCTGCACGGGCGTATGGCGATCTGCGGCATGATCTCGTTGTACAACAACACCGAACCGGCCGCGGCGCCGCGCAACCTGCCGTCGATCATCGGCAAGCGCATCACCATCCGCGGCATGCTGGTCGCCGACCATTTCGGTATGCAGCAGCAGTTCGTCTCCGAGGTCGCGCCGCTCGTCGCGAAGGGCGAGCTGAAGTTCGAGGAGACCGTCGTCGACGGCATCCGCAACGCCCCGCAGGCCTTCCTCGACCTGCTGGACGGCGCCAACACCGGCAAGATGCTCGTCCACCTCGCCGACTGACCCTGGTCCCTGAAGTGGCATGAACGGACCTTTCATCTCAAGAATCGAGATGAAAGGTCCCTTGAGTTTTAACGTCGGGGTGGTGGTGGGTGGCCCCGGTTGATCATGAACGCAGCCCTTAGGTGATCATTCGTCTTGCGACAGAAGAAGATCAACTAAGGGCTGCGTGGTCATTGTGCAGGGTGGGGTCGGGCCGGGTGAGCTTGGGGTTCTGGTGGCGTTCCGGCAGGGGTTCTACGACTGTCTGGACCGGCGGGGTGATGCGTTGTTCGAGCTCACCGACGCGGTGGTGTCCCGCCCGGGGCGGGTCGATTCGGTGCCGGCGTTGTCGCTGGAGCCGGAGTTCCGCCGTGGGCACGGCGCGCTCTACGGCGCGTTGAGCAACGGCCGGGTGGATGTTCCGCGGCTGCGGGCGTTGCTGCTGAACACCGTCGGGCCGGGGCGCGGCCCGGTGTTGTGGTTCGCCGGGGACGTGTCGAACATCGCCCGCCCGGACGCGGTGACCTCCCCGGAACGTCGTGCGGTGCATGACAAATCAGCCCGCACCATTTCGGGTAAACCGGTGACGTCGGGGTATCCGTGGGCGGTGATGGCGGCGCTGGAACCCGGGCCTACCTCGTGGACCGGCCCGGTGGACGCGGCCCGGCTGCGCCCGGACGACACCCTCACCCAGGTCACCCTCGACACCATGACACGGATCATCGCCGGACTCACGGCGGCCGGGCGGGCCGGGGAACGCGGACCGGAGATTCCGGGGTTCGTGTTCGACTCCGAATACGACCTGATGGCGTTGAGCCACGAACTCGGCGCCACCACCCACATCCTGGGCCGGTTACGGTCCAACCAGACGTTCCACGCCGCCCCGGACCGCACCCCCGGACCACGCGGACGTGGGGCCCCGGCCCGGCACGGTACGAAGATCACGCTCAACGACCCCGCCACCCTGCACACCCCCGACCGCACCGCCGTGACCACCACCGCCCGCTACGGCCACGTCACCCTCTCCGCCTGGGACGGACAACACCGCCGGATCACCCGCGCCGGGTACTGGACCGAGCACCCCGGCAGAACCCCGATCGTGACCGGCACCGTGCTCCGCATCCAGATCGGGCACCTGCCCGGTGGTGGCACCCCGGACCGGCCGATGTGGCTCTGGCATACCGGGCCCACCCTGCTGGACCTCATCACCCTGTTCGCGACCTACCAGCGCCGGTTCGACCTCGAACACACCTTCCGGTTCCTCAAACAAGACCTCGGCTGGACCGTGTTCACCCCGATGCTGCCCGCCACCGCCGAGGTCTGGACCTGGCTGGTGCTGGCCGCCTACACCCAACTCCGCCTCACCCGACAAATCTCCCAAGACCTGCGGATGCGCTGGGAGAAACCCCAGGCACCCGACCGGATCACACCGCGGCGGGTCCGCCGCGATATTCGGCGACTTCACCACCACACCGGCACCCCCGCCAACCCACCACAAAACACCCGGCCCGGCCCCGGACGACCCCCAGGCACCACCAAACCACCCCGCGAACGCCACCCCACCCACATCAAAAACCCCAAAAAACCCGAAAAGACCAAGAAA
>NZ_DASYMU010000142.1:0-63265 GCF_036008905.1 Amycolatopsis sp.
CGGCGCCCGCGCGGTCGGTCGCGGAGCGGGCGGGCAGCTGCGGATAGCGTGCGCGGAAAGCATGACGGTCGGCCTGCTGGCGCGCCCGTGCTGCGAGTCTGGAACCGTCGGCACCGGAGGTCCACTTGGTACTGACCGAACTGTCCAGTGCGGACGCCCCTCGCCGGGGAAGTGACCGCCGGGCGGGCGGATCTCGCGATCGGGCCGCGACCGTCCCGTCGGGACAGACACGCCGGCGTGCTCGGCCGGGAGGAGATCGTGGTGCGATGGCGCGCACCGATCCGCTCGCCGCCGAGGCCGAGGGGGTCACCTTCGCACTGATCGCCGGTGAGCCGGTGGTGCACTACCACCCGGACAACGGCCTCGGCGGCTGGCTGGACGACGTCGCCGCCCCCGCCTGGCCAGCAGCATAAGCGGCATGCCGTGCTGCCCCACGCAGGTCTCTGGCCGCGCCCATCGCATGGCCGCCCGCCGCGAGCCATGCGCGACGTGCCACACGTACTTGCCCAGTACCTCAGCCGACTCCTGAACACCGAGCGTCGCGCGCGGGGTACCCGACGCCGCAGCCGCGCGTTGACCTGCTATCGGCGAGCGGTGTTCGGGTTGCGCTGGTTTCGGGAGAACCGGGACGTGGCTGCGGCTTTGAGAGCGGGGCAATGCGTAGATCAGAGAGTGGCGGGTACATACCCGGCGCCCACTGCTGCTGCGTTCACTTGCGAAACAGGCCGAGTCGGGAGCCTGAGCGTTCAACTGCCCTAGGGTTCCTGCATCCGGGATCTGAGCACGTCGAATTCGCACCCCGGCGCGTCCGGATCGAAGCCGTGCTCGATCAGCCAGTGCGACGCCACCAGGCTGCGCAGTGACCACCAGGCGCGGATCACGTCCCGGTCCGCGCCGGCGCCGTAGCCGGCAAGCAGGTCGTCCAGGCGTTCCTCGTGCCCGAGCGTCAAGGTGGCGAGGTCGAACATGGCGTCGCCGGGGGCGGCCTCGGACCAGTCGATGACGCCGGTGACCTCGTCGCCGTCGACGAACACGTGGGTGATCTGCAGGTCGCCGTGGATGAACACCGGTTTCCACGGCCGGAGCGCGGCCTCGGCGATCTCGCGGTTGTGCCGGATCACCTCGGCGGGCAGAACGGCGTTGGCGAGCAGCCACGCGCACTCGCTGTCGAGCTCCGCCGCCACGTCGTCGAGCCTGGGCCCCGGCCACGGCGGCAACGGCGCATCGTGCAGCCTCCGTATGGCGGCACCCGCCGCGGCCCACGCCGCCGTCGACGCGGCCGACGGTTCGCCGAGGAGGCCGAGCGCCTTGCCGGGCACGGCGGCGATCGCGAGCACGGGCGGCTCGCGCCAGAGGATCGCCGGGGTCGGTATCGGCGCCATGGCCATCGCCCGCACCTCGGCGTCGGCGTGCGCCGGGTCGCCGTCGACCTTCAGGTACACGTCGCCGACGCGCAGCGTCGCGCGCTGGCTGTGGGCGACGACGACTTCAACCTCTTTCATACCGGCCATCCTGGCGAGGATGGCCGCCGATGTCGCCGGATTTTGCGGGTGGTGGGACGCCGCCGGTTCTGTTTGGCTTGGCGGGTGCGGACGGGGGTCTGGGGACATCGCCGCTTCGCGCTGTTCTGGACCGGGGACACGCTCAGCGCGCTGGGTAGTGCGCTCTCGGTGGCGGCGGTGCCAAAGCCGCGCAGACGCTCCCCTCCTCAATTTCGCCATTCCCATTGGTGAGTATGCCGCCAGATTCCCGCTGGTTGCCGCAATTTCCCTGCTCGGCCTGACCGCCGCGGCCGCGCTATTCGCCGGGCGCCTTGCTCACGACCGTCAACCGGTGGCCCGGCACACTGCGGCCACGGTCCTGCTGATTCTGGGCGTTCCAGGGAGGACGGTCATGGACATTATGAGATGGTCCACCGCGTCGATGAAGTCACAGTCGGTCGTTGTCCCAACGAGCTCCGCAGAAAGCGAAGCCGCTGGACGTACTCGTAGAGGCGTTGTGCACCAGTTGCGCAATTACGTCCCGGCGCGCTTGGAGGACCGTGGAGTTCTCCTTCTGTCGCAGGGGATACACGGTGGGGTCGCCGTCGAAACGCACGAGGAACTCGGCGCGTTTCGCGCTGTAGCTTGTCCTTTGGTAGTAGACGTCAGTCGTCATCGGTTCAGTCCTTGTGGTTGTGTGCGGGGCTCCTTTCTAGGCGCACAGGCAAAAGGGTGCGCTGCTAAACGGTATGCGTAAGCATCCATCTGTGCGCTGGAGGGTTCCCGCTAACGGCGACCTACGGCCCTCGCCTGGCGACCCGGCCAGGCGAGGGCCTGAAATCAATTCGACCCCGCTCGCCTCGCCCGGTATGGTCGCGAGCTTGTTCTCACTGCAGGGAGCCCATGAGATCCGCGTGCGGCCACCCCGGCAGTTCCCAAGCTGAGAGTAGGTTTCGTCAATGGCATGCCGTATCAGTGAGCTCGTGCTCAAGTGCCACGACCCCGAGGTGCTGGCGCGGTTCTGGTGCGAGGTCCTGGACTTCATTGAGCTCGATCGCGAAGAGGAGGGCTGCATCGAGATAGGTCCGCGCGAAGGGTTCGGCGGCCCGCAGCCGACGATCTTCCTCATCCGCAACGACGAGCCGAAGAACGGGCATGTCCGGCTGCACATCGACGTCAACCCCACCGACCGCGATCAGGACGCCGAGCTCGATCGCCTCCTGGCCGCCGGGGGCCAAACTCGTCGACATCGGTCAGCCCGCGGAGGCGTCCTGGCACGTCCTCGCCGATCCAGAAGGCAACGAGTTCTGCCTGCTCAAGCGCCGCCTCGCCCCACTCTGACGGCCCTTGCCCAAACGAATCGATGCAGTCGCCACCCCACAGCCGCCAACAAGATCTGGGAACCGCCATCAATAGCTGGGGGTCGCAGTCACCCGCTGACGGCTCAACTGAAGCCTGCAGCTGACATCGACCCGCGCTGGCCCCAAAAATTGTACTCGGTGATGCTGTGGCCGGTGATGCTATGGGCTGGGGTTGAATCGGCCGTGGTCGACCCTGGTGATGATCTTGTCAGCGTATGCCGCAAGACGGTCGCGCACCGCGACGTAGTGGCCGGAGGAATTGGCGTTGATGAGTTTCCATCGGGTATTCACGTAGTGCGGCAGTGCGCCGCCCGGACGTGGTTGCGCAGCGTTGGGGCGTTGCTCGGTCGGGAGCAGGCCGTAGGCCGGGACGCGCGTGGTGACCTCGGCCAGGACCACGGCGGTGTAGTCCTGCAGGTTCGTCATCACCTCCGTGGCCGCGATCTTCGCGTCCGACGACGTGAGCACCCACCTCGGCACCGGCGGTGCCAGGGTGGATCCCCGACGAACTCCAACCCGGCACCCGCAAGCCAGATCGTTTTGCAGATCGGGGGCGAGCGTGGCGGTATGCTCTGGTGCTCTTCTCGTTCGTCACCGCGGTTCTTGCCCTGGTTTCCGTATCGCGGGCCGTCGGCGTGCAAGTGCGCGACCGGGCTCGCTGATGGGATGAAAAGTCGCACGCAGGAGATGATGGCGCTCTGTGAAATTCCTCAGTGCCATCCAAGGCGATTGGGGGGCGTCCTTCGTCGCGAGTGCACTGACGTTGGGCCGAAGAACTCGACGTTCTGTATCTCCCCGCAATTCCTGTGAAAGAAATTTCGTCATTATAGTATTCTCAAGTGGTCGAGGCGCTACTGATCATGGCTTGGATTGATTTCCCCCTCAGAGGCAGGCATTAGAGTGGGCATCACGTCGTTTCTTGTGCGTCATACATGGTCACTCTCACGTAGGAGTAGCCCAGGATCGCGAACGCCCGGACACCCATCCGCAACGGCACCAACGAGTTTACCGATCTATCCTCAGCTGCATAAACATGGCTATTATCGCCGACGAGCTTGTTTCGCTCGTCACCCAGTACTTCTCACCGCGACGCCCCGTCACCCGCAACGCACTGACCAGGCGACAGGGTGAATTGATCAGAACCCGGTCAGATCAGTGACGCGCACAGCCGCCTGATTTTGGTCAAGTTGGGAGCGTCCATCCAGCCCTGATGGTGTCAACGGCCTTTCACGGATTTGGCGGGAGTCAGCCGGTGGGCGGCAGTGCGGCCACCATTGGGGTGTCGCTGCCGACCTTGCCGAGGTTCTCGCTGCCGCCCGGCGAGCCGAGTTCGGTGAAGAAGTCCTTGCCCGACTCAGCGAAGGCGGACCACTTCGACGGAAGGTCCTCGTCGTAGAAGATCGCTTCCTGTGGGCAGGCCGATTCGCAGGCGCCGCAGTCGATGCACTCGTCGGGGTGGATATACATCATCCGTTCGCCCTCGTAGATGCAGTCCACAGGGCATTCTTCGATGCACGCCTTGTCGAGGATGTCGATGCACGGTTCGGCAATGATGTAGCTCACGGGGGCTCCTTCCGGCTTCGGGTTGCAGGTGTTCCCCGCATCGTCGCGATCCGGGACCACGTCTCACAGCCGCGATGCCGTTGGGTGGAACCGGACCTGCGCGGTCACCGTCCGCCGTGGTCGACTCGCACGAGCGAGACGTCGACGAAAGCGAGGGACTTGTGCACCTGACGACGCGCGGGCAGCCGGAAGAGTGGACGGAGCCGGGCGCTCACCTGGTGGTGCCGGGTATCCATCGAATCCCACTGCCGATACCGGACGAAGGCCTGCGCGCGGTCAATGTTTATGTCGTCGAAGGGGACGACGGGCTCTCGATGGTCGACGGCGGTTGGGTGGGACCGGCGGGACAGCGCGCGCTCATTGACGGACTGCGGCAGCTTTCCCATACACCGGCGGATATCCGGCAGATCTTCGTCACCCACGCGCACTACGATCACTACTCGCTGGCGCTGTCCCTGCGAGAGCAGTTCGGCTGCCGCGTGCTGCTCGGCAGCGAGGAGCGTCATACCGTCGTCGCCGGGCTGCACCCGGAAACGTCTGTGGTGCAAGGACCGTTGCTCCATCGCTGCGGAGCGCCTGAACTCGCCGGCCCCTTCGTCGACCTGCTTCGTCAGCAGGAACTGCCCGCGGACGTCCTGCGCTGGTCGGAGCCGGACGACTGGCTCGTCCACGGCCAGCGGATCGAGATCGGCCGCCATACCTTGGAGGTGATCGGGACACCTGGGCACACTCGCGGCCACGTGGTGCTGCACGCGGCGGAAAGCGGTCTCCTGTTCTCCGGTGATCACATCCTGCCGAGAATCACGCCGTCGATCGGGTTCGAACGAGTGCCCGAGCCCTTGCCCGTGCGTAGTTTTCTCCGCTCGCTTCAGTTGATCCGGGACCTTCCCGACGCGGCGGTGCTGCCCGCTCACGGTCCGATCACTGCCAGCGCGCACGCCCGTGCCGACGAGTTGCTGGCTCATCACCGGGACAGGCTGGCCGACTCCCTGGCAGGCGTCGACAATGACGCGGACACCGCCTACGCCGTCGCCGTGAAACTTCCGTGGACGCGCCGGAACCGTTCGCTCGACGAACTCGAGCCAGTCCACAAAGGACTTGCTGTGATCGAGGTCGGAGCTCATCTCGACCTGCTCGCCGACCGCGGCCGGCTCACGTTCTCCGACGATTCCCGCGGTATCCGACGCTACGCGCGGACTCGCTGAACCCCGGCCGATTCACAGGGTCACCAAGGCCCGGACAGGAGTGGACATGTTGGTGGAGCACGTTTCGCTGTTCCTTGGCGGTGAGTGGTGTCGCCCCGCGAACCGCCGCCGTATCCCGGTGGTGTCACCGATGACGGAGGACGTCATCGGCTCGGTGCCCGAAGCGAGCCCTCGCGACGTCGACGCCGCGGTCGCCGCCGCACGGTCGGCCTTCGACGACCCGCAAGGCTGGAGTTCTTGGGATCCCGCGCGCCGGGCGGACGCGCTGGAGCTGCTGGCGTCGGCGCTGGAAAGCCGCGCGAAACCGATGGTGGACGCGGTAAGCAGCCAGAACGGCATGCCGGTGACCATCGGCAGGCGCAGCGAAGCGGCCATTCCGGCGACGCTGCTGCGCTACTACGCCGCCATGATTCTGCGAGACCCGGTCGAAAAGGAGCGAGAATCCCTCGCGGGCGGCAGCACGCTGGTCCGCCGGGAGCCGATCGGCGTCGTGGCCGCGATCGTCCCGTGGAACTATCCGCAATCGCTGACGTTCTTCAAGCTGGCGCCGGCCTTGGCCGCGGGCTGTTCGGTGGTCATCAAGCCTGCGCCGGAGACGGTGCTCGACGCCTACCTGCTGGCCGACGCGGTCATCGAAGCCGGTTTGCCGCCGGGAGTAGTCAACATCGTGCCGGGCAGGCGTGACATCGGCGCTTACCTGGTCGAGCATCCCGGCGTCGACAAGGTGGCCTTCACCGGGTCGACGGGTGCGGGACGCCGGATCGCCGAGGTGTGTGGCCGTTTGCTCCGCCCGGTCACCCTCGAACTCGGTGGCAAGTCCGCCGCGATCGTGCTCGATGACGCCGAGCTCACCGCACACACCGCTCAACTGTTCGGCGCCTGCTTGGTGAACAACGGCCAGACCTGCTATATCAGCACCCGGATCCTCGCCCCTCGCTCGCGCTACGACGAGGTGGTCGACAGCGTCGCGGGCCTGGCGCGGTCGCTCGTGGTGGGCGACCCACTGGAAAAGAGCACTCAGATCGGCCCGGTCGTGAGCCGGGCACAGCGGGACCGGATCGAGGACGCCATCGACGGCGCACTGGCGCAGGGAGCCCGGCTCGTGGCGGGAGGGAAGCGGCCTGCCGGCCTCGACCGCGGCTGGTTCGTCGAGCCGACGGTCTTCGCCGACGTCGACAACTCCTCGGTGCTCGCCCAGGAGGAGATCTTCGGGCCGGTGCTGGCGGTGATCCCGTATGAGGACGTCGACGACGCGGTGCGGATCGCGAACGATTCCCCATACGGGCTGGGGGGAACTGTCTGGTCCGCCGACGCCGAGCGCGCTCTCGGCGTGGCGCGTCGGGTGCAGAGCGGCAGCGTGGGGATCAACGGTTACCTGATCGACCCGGCTTCGCCGTTCGGTGGTGTCAAGGCCAGCGGGCTCGGCCGTGAGCTTGGTCCGGAGGGTTTGGCCGCATACCAGCAGACCAAGTCGATCTACCTGCGCTGAATGGCGACGCCCAGTGGCTGGAGTCGCCGGCTGTGGGACGCCACGTGGTCCCAATGGAATGCTTGGCAGGCAAAGGTTTCATGACCGCGGCCGCGACCGGGCCGAGAATGTCTGCTCAGTCGTTCGGGATGAGCACCGGCTTGATCGCGCCGCCGGTCTTGCTGTCGCGCTCCGCCTCGTTGATCGCGTCGAGCGGGTAGGTCGTGATGAGGCGGTCGAAGGGGAAGTCGCCGTCCTGCCAGTGCCGGACGAGCCGGGGGATCCAAACGTGGGGATCGGCGTCGCCGAACAGAAGGCCTCGGATCGTCCGCCCGGCGGCCAGCGCGGCCGCGGGAAGCTGAAGCGGGCCACGGGGCGCGCCGACCAGTCCGCAGACACCGGTCGACGTGAGAGCCTCGACGGTATCGCCGATCACCTCGGGGAGCCCGGTGGTGTCGAAGCAGTAGTCGAAGCCCCCGGGGACCAGCTCGCGGAGCTGCGAGGTGAGCGACGCTTCTTCTCTTGGTTGGACCTGGTGTTCGGCACCCAATTCGGCGGCCAGGTCCAGCCGGTCCTTGTGCAGGTCGACAGCAGTGATGTGCCGGGCGCCGGCCAGCCGTGCGGCCATGATCGCGGACAGGCCGACGGAGCCGGTGCCGACCACGACGACGGTCGAGCCCGCCTGGACGTCGAGTCCTTTGAGGATCGACGCCGCGCCGGTGAGCACGCCGCAGCCCAGCGGCGCCAGAGTCGCCAGTGGGAGAGCGGGATCAACGCGGACAAGGGACGCCACGGCGATGATCGACCGGGTGGCGAACGAGGATTGGCCGAACCATCGGCTTGAAACCGGCTGTCCGCCAGCGTCTTGGGCCAGTGGGCGGCCTGCTGGTGCGCCACTGAAGTTGAGTGGCCAAAACTGGTCACAGTAAGGCGGCCGTCCCGCGAGGCAGTTGCGGCATTGTCCACAGGCGGCGAAGGACGCCACGACGTGATCACCGGGCACGATGTCGCCGGCGTCTTGGCCGACTTCCTCCACCACGCCCGCCGATTCGTGTCCCAGCACGATCGGGGGCCTCCCCCAGCGGCCGCCTGTTCGCGGCAGGAGGTCGGTGTGGCACACGCCTGCCCCGGCAATGCGGACGAGTGCCTCGCCGGGACCCGGCCGGGGCAAGGTCAACGTCTCGAGCGTGAACGGTGCGGCGGGGGCGCGAAGCACCGCGGCGCGCACAGTGGTCGGCTGGTTCATCGAGCGATCTCCTGCTGGCGCGAGTCGGTCAGGGAGAAAACTAGGAGCTCAGCCGCTGGGCGCGCTCCAGTTGGGCGCCTAGGCGGCGGGCGGCGTCACGGACGAAGAGCATCCGCTGCGAGCTGTAGGCCGCTCCGTTCATGCTGCTGGCCGAGATCGCCGCGATTACCCGGCCGCGCACCATGATCGGTGCCGCGACGCAGGAAAGTCCTGCGCGGAACTCTTCTCGGTCTACCGCGAAGCCGGTCTTCCGGACTACGGCGAGCTTCTCGAGCAGCTCCTGCGGGCTGCGCGCGGAGTTCCCGGTCAGCCGGGCGATCGGGCCGCGCACCACGGCCTCGATCGACGGCCCCGACGAAAAAGCGAGCTGCGCCTTGCCCAGCGCAGTGCACATGGCAGGTACGGTCAGGCCGACCCGGGTCGGGATCCTGCTGCCGCCGGGGGCGGTGATCTTCTCTAGGTAGAGCACGTCGGATCCGGCCAGTACGGCCAGATGGACCGTCGTCCGGACCTCGTCGTAAAGCCGTTCCAGTACACCGAGGCTCGCGTTGCGGAGCTCGTTATGGCTGGAGACGTTGGCCTGCTTGCCAAGTTCGCGAACGCGCGGTCCCAGGCAGTAGAGGGAATCCTTGCGCCCGACGAAGCCAAGCCCCTCCATCATTTTGAGGATCCGGCAGGCCGTGCTCTTCGGCATGCCGGTGCGGGCCGCGAGCGCGGACAGCGGTTCCGCGGCGCGCCCGGATCCCAGCGCGTCCAGCAGGCTGAGTGCCTTGCCGACCGCTGTCGATCCGTTGGCGGCACGTTCGACTTGCTCTTCGAGCTTCGCCAAGGTGCCTGCCATGTCCGTGCCCAGTTCGTCGACCGCTGGAGCAAGGCCGTCGCTCGGCCAGTCCGTCGTCGTCATCAGATCCTCCTGCTGGGCGTCGTTGACCTCAGGACGGCCGACGCTAGCTTTTGTGCATGAACAATGCAACAGGCGGGTAATGATCTTGAAACCCATCGTTAGAGTAATTGCAGGTCAGCTCGATTAAGGTGCTCTGTAACCGAGGTAATGATTGAAGATTATTAGCCCAGATGGAGCAGTGAGATCGCAATGGGCACTCGGCTTGGTCTCCACTCCGAAGGGAGCTGGTTTTGTCGGATGGAACGACCTGTTGTGTTCGGGGGAGTGATCTCGCAGACTCGGCTTCCCGACACCGCCGGTCGGTGGTCGCGCAGCCGTCGCTGCCCTGCCCGGCCGCTCGACACTGCTGCGTCTGTGGAGGTCAAAGTGGACATGCCCGACAGGGAAGAGGTCGTCACGCCGTACCTGCTGGAGCGCAACGCGGTGGAGCGCCCGGATGGCAGGGCCGCGACGTTCGAGGACGGCACGGCGTGGACATTCAGTGACATGCTGTCCGCCGCGCGCCGGTCCGCCAACGCCCTCCACGACGAGGGGGTCCGTCAGGGCGACCTGGTGGCGGTGTTGCTGCCCAACGGGCCGGACTTCCTTGCGGCGTGGCTCGGGATCATGTCACTGGGCGCGGCGATCGTGCCGGTGAACCTCGCGTTCAAAGGCGTGATGCTGGAGCACCTGCTGCGGACAACGCAGCCCGTCAAGGTCGTCACCAGCGGCCCGCTGGCCCGCAACGTCGCCGAGGTCGGCGGGGCGTCCATCCTCGACGTCGCGGTACTGGCGACCGGTAGGGACGAAGCGCCGCCCCGCGAGCGTGACATCGAGCTGTGGGACACGCACCACGTCATGCTCACCGGGGGCACGACCGGCCCGTCCAAGGCCGCCCGTTGCTCTCACCTGCACTTCCACAACTTGGGTCTCTACGGAACGGTCGACCGCAACCTCGGCGAGGACGACGTGTTCCTCATCGACCTCCCCCTGTTCCACACCGCGGCGCTCGGCATGATCGGCGGCTGCCTGGTGACGCGAACGCCGATCAGCGTGCGGTCGGCGCCCAACCTGCGAAACTACTGGGCCACGATGAAGGAGACCGACGCGACCATCGCGGTCATCCTCAGCTCGATGGTCGGCTTCCTGATGTCGCAGGAACCGAGCGCGGCCGATCGGGACCACCGGTTGCGCTTCCTCATCTCCATACCGATCAGCGCGGATTCGGACGCTTTCATGGAGCGGTTCGGCATCCCCGAGCTCGTGGCCGCTTACGGCGGCACCGAGGTGTCCACAGCCATGACCTCGCCGTTGGGCGTACCGGTGAAGCCGCAGACCTGCGGCCAGCTGCGTAGCGGTTACGAGGTGCGGATCGTCGACGAGAACGACATCCCGGTCGAGCAGGGGCACGCGGGCGAGCTGATCATCCGTCACGAGATCCCGTGGGCGCTGTGCACCGAGTACGTCGGTGATCCCGAGGGCACGGCGCGGGTGTGGCGCAACGGGTGGTTCCACACCGGCGATCTGTTCCGTCAGGACGAGGCGGGCGACTTCTACTTCGTCGACCGGGCGAAGGACGCGATCCGCCGGCGAGGGGAGAACGTGTCCTGTTTCGAGGTCGAGCGGGCCGTGCTGACGTTCCCCGGCGTCGGCGAAGCGGCGTGTGTCGCGGTGCCGTCCCACACGGGCATCGACGACGAACTGAAAGCCTGGATCGTGCGGCGCGACGGAGCCGAGATCGACCTCGGCGAGCTCGTACGCCACCTCGTCGACGTCCTGCCGCACTTCATGGTCCCGCGCTACTTCGAGTTCATCGACAAGCTCCCGAAGAACCCGTCTATGAAGGTGCAGAAGTTCCTCCTGCGCGAGCGGGGCAACTCGGAGCGAACGTGGGACGCCGAGGCCGATGGGCGGATGCGTGTCACGTCGAGGGGCCTGCGGACGCTGGAGCCCGCCCTCAGCACCGACGAGTGACCGCGGTCATATCCGGTTTCGGCCCGTGGAACAGCGGGCCCGGTGACCCCCCGCGCTCTGCCAGCCTGACCGGATCGGGTCGGCTGAAGGCCCTTCGCGGTGGTGGCTGACCGAGGCCGACGCACGCCCGGATGAGCATGAGTCAACATTTGGAGGTCCAATGCCAGTGGAGCCGCTTGCTTCCTCGTCGGCGGAGATCGATTTCGATCACACCGATCGCGAGTTCATGCAGAACCCGTACGAGATGTTCCAGACCCTGCGGGAGCAGTGCCCGGTTGCCCGTTCGACGAAGTTCGACGGCTTCTGGGTACTCAGCCGGTACGACGATCTCATTGCCGCGGCCCGCGATCCGCAGACCTTCTCCAGTGCCGCTGGGGTGACCATCCCGGACTTCGGCTCGCCGGTGCCGATGGTGCCGATCGAGGCCGACCCGCCCATGCACATGGCGTTCCGGAAACTGCTGCAGCGGGAGTTCACCAGGTCTCGGATGGCCGCCTTCGAGGAGGCTATCGCAGCCCTCACCGACGAGCTCATCGACAAGTTCGTCGAAAAGGGCTCCGTTGACCTGGCTGTCGAGCTGTGTTCTCCGCTGCCGTCGATCGTCATCGCCCAGCTGCTGGGGTTCCCCTCCGACGACTGGAACTTCTTCCGCGGCTACACCGAACAGCTGCTCGAGACGGCCAAGTCGGGTGACCTCGAAGCCAACATCGGCGCCGCGCTGGAGTTCTGCACCTACCTGGCGAACGCGCTCGACGACCGGCGCCGTGAGCCGCGCGACGACATGCTCACCCGCGTCGTCGAGGCGGAGATCGGTGAGCGGCCGATCACCGAAGACGAGGCCCTTGGGCTGACCCTGCTGACCGTGGTCGCGGGTCACGAGACGACCGTCGGCGGGATCAGCTCGATGCTGCTGCACGTGGCGCGCACTCCCGGGCTCAAGGAACGGCTCATCGCCGACCCCGCGCTCATCCCGAAGGCTGTCGAAGAGGCGCTGCGGGTCGAAGCGCCGATCCAGGGCATCGCCCGCACGCTCACGAAGGACGTCTGCCTGCACGGGCAGCAGATGCGTGAGGGCGACAAGGTCTGGCTGCTGTGGGCCGCCGGGAACCGGGATCCCGGCCAGTTCCCGGAACCGGAGTCCTTCGACGTGGACCGCAAGTCCAACCGGCACCTCGGTTTCGGCGATGGCATCCACCGCTGCGTCGGCGCTCCACTCGCCCAGCTCGAGATGCGCATCGTCATGGAAAAGATCCTCGCGCGCATGCCGGACTACCACGTCGAAGACGGGGGAGAGGTCGTCTTCAGTGGCGGCCAGAACCGCATGGTGGCCAGCCTGCCCGTCGTCTGGGACCCCGCGCGGGCCTCCTGAACAACTTCAGAAACCCGTTTCTACCAAGGAGAACACGATGCCCGTCTTCACTGACACCGCCGAAGCGAACGCCTACATCGGCAAGATGTTCGAGAGCGTGGTCGGCCAGCCCGAGTTCGTCAAAGCCACCGAAGGCTCAGGGCTGGTCGTCCGGCTCAACTACACCGGCCCGGACACCGTGCTGCTGATCGACTTCCCCGGCCAGAGCGTCAGCTACGGCGAAGAGGCGGCCAGTGCCACCAATGCCACCGTCGACCTCTACATGACCTGCGACGACGCCCACTCCTTCTGGCTGGGCAAACTCAACTTCCCCGTCGCCATGGCCCGCAAGAAGGTCAAGATGGAGGGCTCGACGGCCAAGGCGCTCAAGCTGCTCCCGCTGACCAAGCCGCTGTTCGCCGCCTACGAGAAGCTTTTGCTGGACAACGGCCGGACCGACCTGATCGAGAAGGGCTGATCGGCTGTGCGTGCCGCGGTACTGCGGGAGATCGGGTCGGTCGCGATCGAGGAGATCGACCGCCCGGTTCCGAAGATGGGCGAGGTGCTGGTCAAGCTGGCCGCGACCGGCATCTGCCACACCGACAAAAGCATGGTGAGCGGCGGAATACCGGCGGCTGTGCCGCTCGTTCTCGGTCACGAAGGCGCCGGCGTCGTGGAAGCGGTGGGTCCCGGCGTCGACTCTGTCGGCGTCGGGGACCACGTCGTGCTGAGCATCGTGGTGTCCTGCGGGGCTTGTTACCAATGCGGGCTCGGGAACTTGTCGATCTGCGAGGTCGGGTCGCTCATGTCTCCGGGTGGTCTCATGCTCGACGGGACGACCCGCCTGACCAAGGGCGACGAGGAGCTCTTCTCGCTGCTCGGACAGTCCTCCCTGGCCGAATACGCCGTCGTGTCCGCCCGGTCGGCCGTCCCGATCCGCAAGGACATCCCCATGACCGTCGCGTCTCTGCTCGCCTGTGGGGCGGGCACCGGATACGGGGCCGCGGTCCGCCGCGCACCGGTGTCCCTTGGTTCGAGCGTGGTCGTCGTCGGCTGTGGCGGGGTGGGCCTCGCCGCGATCATGGGGGCCAGGGTCCGCGGCGCGACCACGATCGTCGCCGTCGACCCCAACCCGGTCGCGCGTGAACTGGCCCAGAAAGTCGGTGCCACGCACGCGTTCGATCCCACCAAGGACCGGGTGCTCCGTGAGGTGAACACGCTGACGAAGCGCGGTGCTGACTTCGGGTTCGACGCGGTCGGCACGAAGGGCACCGTCGAGTTGGCGTTCCAGTGTGTCCGGCCCGGCGGCGACGTGGTGGCGATCGGTATCGAGGACGCCACCAACGAGGTCGAGATCGACCTGTACAGCCTGCTGATGCAGAAGCGGGTCACTGGCACGTTCGCCGGTTCGCTCATCCCGCAGATCGACATTCCGGCCGCGCTCGAGCTGTTCGTGGACGGGCGGTTGCCGCTCGACGCGCTCGTGTCCGAGACCTATCGGCTCGAGGACGTCCCCCGGCTGCTCGACCCTGAGTTCACCTTGCCGCCCGGCCGAGCCGTGGTGTCCTTCGAAGGAGTTGCGTGATGACTGAGGTATACGGCCGTTGCCTGATCGACGGTGAACTGGTCGAAGGAACCCGCCGCGGCGAGATCCGCAATCCCGCCGACACCGACGAGGTCGTCGGGACCTACCCACTGTTGGAGACGGCCGACGTCGACCGCGCCGTCGAGGCCGCCCGCCGCGCGCAGGTGAGCTGGGCGGATGTCTCGGCTGCCGAGCGGGCGAAGGTGGTGCTGGAGAGCGCGGAGAAGGTCAACGCGCTCAAAGGGCTCGACGAGACCCTCATCCGCGAACAGGGCAAGGTCGGCTGGGAAGCGTCGTTCGAGCTCGGCTACTACGAGGCCTTGGCCGACGCCTACGCGGGCATGGCCGGCGGCCTCGACAACGGCGAAACCGTATTGTCGGACGCTCTCGGCGACACGGTCTGCTTCCGCCGCCCGGTCGGCGTGGTCGCGGCCGTCACCCCGTGGAACTACCCGCTCGGGTTGATGGCGATGAAGGTCGTCCCAGCGCTCATCGCGGGCTGCGCTGTGGTGGTGAAGCCGTCTCCGGTCACCCCACTGTCCACATTGGAGTCACTGGCCGCGCTGGCCGACCACTTCCCGCGCGGGATCGTGTCCGTGGTGACCGGTGACGACCGGCAGGTGTCGGCGCCGCTGCTCGCGCACCCGCTGGTCAGGAAGATCACGCTGACCGGTTCCACACCGACCGGCCGGATCGCGGTCGCGGCCTCTGCGGCGTCGCTGAAGAACGTGACGCTCGAGCTCGGCGGTAACGACGCCGCGCTGATCCTCGACGACGCCGTGATCGACGACGACCTGTGCGGTTCGCTCGTCACCGGCGCCTTCACCACGTCGGGGCAGGTCTGCGTCGCGATCAAGCGGGTCTACGCACCCCGGCACCGGGTCGCCGAGCTGGCCGAAGGACTGGCGGCGGCGCTTGCCGGCACTGTCGTCGGCAACGGGCTCGACCCGGAGTCCACGATGGGGCCGCTCACGACCGAACGGCAGCGGAAGATCGTCACCGCGTTGGTCAGCGGCGCGGAGTCAGCCGGGGCCACAGTGCGTTTCTGCGGCGAGCTGGGCGCGGCGACCGAACGCGGCTACTTCCTGCGGCCGGCGATCGTGACCGGCACGCCGGAGGACCATCCGCTGGTGCAGGACGAGCAGTTCGGGCCTGCGCTGCCCGTCCAGCCGTACGACGACGAGGACCACGCGATCGCGATGATCAACGCCTCCGAGTACGGCTTGACTTCGTCGGTCTGGAGCGCCGACGTGGCGCGCGCAACGAAGGTCGCGAAACGCGTCGAAGCCGGCACAGTGCACGTCAACAGCCACGGTCTGTTCTCGATGGACCCCCGGGTGTGCTTCGGCGGGGTCAAGCAGAGCGGGCTGGGCCGGGAGATGGGGCTCGA
The DNA here is from genome assembly GCF_036008905.1 of Amycolatopsis sp. Lineage (GTDB taxonomy): Bacteria > Actinomycetota > Actinomycetes > Mycobacteriales > Pseudonocardiaceae > Amycolatopsis. The sequence goes on from NZ_DASYMU010000142.1 coordinate 15,505, forward strand.
AGGCTTGCACGCCTTCACGGAACCCCGGATCGTCAACACCCGCACGGTTTGACCAGCTCATGAAAGGTGGCCCCGGCGGATCATCCGCCGGGGCCACCTTTCATGGGTTTCGGGTCAGATCGGGGCGACGATCTGGGGAGACCGGGATGAGTCCGTGGTGCGCACCATGTCCCGCCCGTGCACCTCGATGACCTTCATCAGCGCGTGCCGGTCACGGTCCCGGATCGCGGCGATCATGTTCGCGTGGACCTCGACGCTGTGGCGGTGGACCCGGTCCCAGTTGTAGACCGCTTCCACCCGGACGAGGGTGGACGTGAGCACCACGACGATCGTTTCGTACAGGCTCACGAGCATGTCGATCCGGGAGGCGCGGCCAATGGCCAGATGCAACCGCATGTTCGAATCGAGGAACGCACGCGGGGATTCGGCCCGGCGCATCTCTTCGAGCGCCCATTCCATGTCCGCGATGTCGTTCGGGGTGGCCCGCGCGAGCGCCACCTCCGAGAACAGGTTCTCGAGGTACATCCGCGTTTCGAAGATCTTGACCGGCTCGGTCGCCAAACCCTGGAACCAGAGGTCGAGTGCGCCGAGGCGGATCTGCGGCGCCTGGCTCGCCACGAAGACGCCGCCCTTCGGCCCGGGGCGAACGGTCACCAAACCACGGTCGCGCAGCAGTTGCAGGGCCTCGTTCAGGACCGACGGGCTTACTTCGTGCTTTTCGATCAACTCGGCGCGCCTGCCGAGGAACGTGCCGACCGGCGCGCTGGCTTTGTACACCCCGGTCTCGATGGCCGCCGCGACTTGCTCGGCCCGGGACTCCCGCACCTTTCGAGCAGCCATCCACGGCTCCTTGATCCTCGAGTATTTCCCACTATTAGTACGAATCTATCGTAGCTGACTTTCTGCAGTCATGGAGCTTGACAAGGCGAAATGTGGGTCACCGTTCCAACTGGCGGCACAACTTCTTGCATTGTCCATGAACATTTGACTTACTTCACCAAGTAGGTAAGCGGCCGCTGCGGTGATTGGACGAGTGCTCGATGATCCCCCGGATTCCAGCTGACGACGCGATGGGCCGTCTGACGGGCATCGCGGCGCCGGGCGGTCTCGTCGACATTCACACGCACGCGATCGACCCGGACATTCCGGATCTGACAGGCAGGTATCCCGGCGCGTGGCCATCGGTGGAGCGTCTTCCGGACGGCCGGGCGCGGGTCAGGATCGGCGGCGTCCGGTACCGCGACGTCGACGAGCGGTGCTGGTCCGTCGAGCGCAGGCTTCGTGACATGGATGCCGAAGGCGTCGCCGTGCAGGTGCTGTCGCCGATGCCCGCGACGCTTCTCCACTCAGCGGATGCGGCCGGTGCCGCCGAGTTGTCGCGCGCGCAGAACGATTTCCTCGCTACGCTCGTTTCGAAGGCGCCCGACCGCCTGCTCGCACTTGGCGCGGTGCCCCTGCAAGCTCCGGAAGCCGCCGCGAAGGAGTTGGCGCGCTGTGTCGGCGAGCTCGGATTCCTCGGCGTCGAGATCGGCACCAGGGTCGCCGGGCTCGAACTTGCCGACGAAGCACTGGACCCGTTCTTCCGAGCCGCCGCCGAGACCGGGGCGCTGATCTTCATCCACCCGGTCGACGCCGACGTCGATCCGCGGCTCGGTCCGCTGGGGCTCGGATTCGGGGTCGGGATGCCCAGCGAGACCGGGCTCGCGGCCGCCGGCCTGCTCACACCGGAGGTCGCGCAGCGGCGCCCCGCCGTACGGCTGTGCCTCGCCCACGGGGGAGGCACCCTGCCCAGTCTGTTGCCCCGGATCGACAAGGGGGAGCGGCTCCGGGATCGCGAAGTTGCCGAGGTCACCGGCGACCGGGCTCGCTCCCTGTACTGCGATTCCCTGACCTATGACCCGGACGGGCTCGCACTGGCCGTCCGGAGGTTCGGCGCCACACAGGTCCTGCTGGGCACCGACTACCCCTTCATCGCTCGTGAACGACCGGCCGGCGCGGGCCTCGAAGCGGCCGCGGACCGGCTGCCCGAAGACGTGGTCGCGGCGATCGGCCGGGACAACGCGTTCCGGCTCGTCGAAGACCTTGCGACAGCTCGCTCGACATCCACCTAGAAAGGAACGCCATGGGAGAGATCCTCGGCCTCGGGCTGACGCACTATCCGCTCCTCGCGGTGAAGGACGAGTACATGTCCTCACTGCTACGGAAGACCAAGCGCGATCCCGGTATCCCGGATGCGGAGAAGGATCCCGCGTCGTGGCCCGAACGCATGCGGGCCGAGTGGTCCGACGACAGGGGGCTGGCGGCGGCCGCCGAGCACCGCGCACAACTGCGTGCCGGTCTCGAACGCTGCAAGCAAGCCGTGGACGAGTTCAAGCCCGACGCGCTCATCGTGTTCGGCGACGACCAGTACGAGAACTTCCGAGAAGAGATCATCCCGCCGTTCTGCGTGCTGGCCTACCCTGACACCACGATCGAGCCGTTCGCGCCGATGCACGAGCTCAAGCTGCCGAACGCGTGGGGCCTGCCGGAGGACACGTCGTTCACCATGCGCACGAAGCCGGAACTGGCCAAGTCCGTGGCACGCGGCCTCATCGAGTCCGGCTTCGATATGGCCTACTCCTATCGGCCACGGGAAGACATCCACTTCCCCCACGCCATCGCGAACACGCAGCTGTACCTCGACTACGAGAACGCCGGCACCAAGTTCGACTACCCGATCTTGCCCGTACTGGTGAACTGCTACGGCGAACACGTCATCGCCCGCAAGGGCGGGATGGCGAAGTTCGCTGACATCGCGAAGGGGGAGGATCTGGACCCGCCCGGTCCCTCGCCCTCTCGCTGTTTCGAGCTGGGCCGTGCGCTGGCGAAGACGCTCAGGGCCGGTCCGCACCGGGTCGCGATCGTCGCGTCGTCGAGCTGGTCCCACGCGTTCCTCAACGACAAGGCGTGGCACCTGCGGCCGGATCTGGAGTCGGATCGGAACCTCTACGACGCCCTCGTCAAGGGCGACGTCGACACCTGGCTCAAGGTCACCACCGCCGATCTCGTCGGCGCCGGTCAGCAGGAGATGCTCAACTGGTTCTGCCTGCTCGGCGCAATGACCGAGATCGGGGCGGAGCTGTCATGGTCTTCGCTGGTCGAGACGTACATCTTCAACTCCGACAAGTGCTTCGCGATCTACGGTGAGGGTGGCGCGTGATGACCCAGACCATCAACGGCGTCGAGAGCAAGTTCGTCGACGCCGGCGGAGTCAAGACCCACTACCTGGAAGCAGGTTCCGGCGAGCCGGTCCTGCTCCTGCACGGCGCCGGACCTGGGGTCACCGCTGAGTCCAACTGGTCGGAGACGATCCCCGCGCTGGCGGAGCGCTACCGGGTCCTGGCCCCCGAGATGATCGGCTTCGGCACCTCGGGCCGGGCTCCCGAGCTGCACTACCGGACGTCGACCTGGGTGAACCATGTCGTGTCCTTCCTGGACGCGCTCAATCTCAGCAATGCCAACTTCGTGGGTAATTCGCTCGGTGGCATGGTCAGTATCTTCATCGCGCTGGAGCATCCCGAACGAGTGAAGCGCATGGTGCTCATGGGCGCGCCCGGCGTCGGCCTGCAGATGACGGAGGGCCTCAAGGCCCTGCGCGCCTACGAGCCTTCTCTCGAAGGCATGCGAGACCTGCTGCGCACGCATTTCGCCTACGATCCGGCGATCGCGACGGACGAGCTCATCCAGCGGCGCTACGAGGCCAGCGCGATGGCCGACGAACACGAGAACTACCGCGCGATCCACAAAGGACAGTCCTCTCGGGACAATCCGCCGCTCAACGAAGAGGTCGTCCGGAAGATCGAAACCCCGACACTGCTGGTGCACGGCCGGGACGACCAGGTGCTCTCGGTCGACATCAGCTGGAACATGGTCCGGCTGCTTCCGCGCGCGGATCTGCACGTCTTCCACGATTGTGGACACTGGGCCCAGCTCGAACGATCCGGCGAGTTCAACCGGCTCGTGGGCGACTTTTTCGCCAGCACCGATCAGAAGTCCTGCGGTTAGGAGCCATCGTGAGCCTTCTCGACGATCACGTCGCCGTCCAGCCCGGTGTGGGCGTCGTGGACGAGGACCTGGAGAAGCAACGCTTCCGGGTACACCGTTCGTCCATGACGTCGCCGGAGATCCTGCAGCGCGAGCTGAAGGAAGTCTTCGAGCGGTGCTGGCTCTACGTCGGACACACCTCGGAGGTCACCAGCCCCGGCGACTACGTCCGAAGGTCCGTCGGCGGGCGGCCGATCTTCATGGTCCGTGGCCAGAAGAGTGGCGAGATCAAGGTTTTTCACAACACCTGTCCGCACCGGGGCGCGGTGGTGTGCCGGGCCGACGCCGGCAATACCAAGGTCTTCCAGTGCTTCTACCACGCCTGGACCTTCAACACCGAAGGCAAGCTGACCGGTATGCCCGGCCGCGACGCCTACGAGGGAGGTCCCGACTTCGAGGGCCTGTCGCTGCGCGAAGTTGCTCGCACCGAGGAGTACCGCGGGTTCGTCTTCGCCTGCTACGACCCGGACACCGTCGACCTGGCCACCTACCTCGGGGGTGCCAAGGAGTATCTCGACCTCGTCGTCGACGCCATGGACGAACCGGAGATCGTCAGGGGCAGCAACCAGTACAGCATCGACGCGAACTGGAAGCTGCTGGTCGAGAACAGCATCGACGGCTACCACGGCCCTTCGACGCACGACACCTACGTCAAGTACCTGATCTCGCAGGGCACCGATCTCAAGAGCGGAGCCGGAGCGGGTAACGCCGGCATCGACCTCGGCAACGGGCACGGCGTCATCGAGTACGGCGCGCCGTGGGGACGGCCGATCGCCAAGTGGGACCCGCTATTCGGCAAGGACGCCGCGCCGGAGATGGAGCGGGCAGCCGCCGGGCTTACGGCCCGTTTCGGTGCGGAACGGGCGCGCAAGATGACCCACACGAACCGCAACCTGCTGATCTTCCCGAACCTCGTGCTCAACGACATCATGGCCGTCACCGTGCGCACCTTCATGCCCACCGCACCCGACCACGTCGAGGTCAACGCCTGGGAGCTCGCGCCCCGCAACGAGCTGCCCGAAGTCCGCGCCCAGCGGCTGGACAGCTTCCTGACCTTCCTCGGACCGGGCGGCTTCGCCACCCCGGACGACCTGGAGGCGCTCGAATCGTGCCAGCAGGGGTTCCGCAGCGGGGGCGTCGAATGGAGTGACATCTCCCGCGGGATGGGGCGTCGCGCCAAACACGACGACGAGGAGCAGATCCGCGCGTTCTGGCGCCGGTGGCAGTCCTACCTGGACGGAGGGAACCGATGAGCGCCTCGGTCGAGCCCACGCTCGACAATCTGCAGCTGGTCGGCCGCGAACAGGTCGAAGACCTCCTCTACCGGGAGGCCGAGCTGCTGGACCGCTGGAAGCTCGACGAATGGCTCACCCTCTACACAGACGACGCGTCGTATGTCGTCCCGTCGAATGACCTGCCCAGCGGGCGACCCGAGCGGGATCTGGTGCTGATCGACGACAACCGCGTCCGGATGGAGGCCAGGGTCGAACGGCTCAACAGCCGCAAGGCACACCGTGAGTATCCGCATTCCAATACCAGCCACCAGATCACCAACGTCCGGCTCCGGCCGGTCTCCGGCGGGCTACTCCCGGTCAAGGCGGAGTTCGTGGTCTGGCGTTTCCGCAATGGCCGCGAAGACCGCTACATCGGCCACTACGAGATGCTGCTGGTCCTCGTGGGTGGTGAGCTGAAGATTCGCTCCAAGCGCCCCGTCCTCGCGATGACGACGCTGCGGTCCGCCGGCGACGTCGCGATCATCCTGTGAGCGCGGCGATGACACTTCCCTTGCAGGGCAAGACCGCCATCGTCACCGGCGGGGCCACCGGGATCGGGCTGGCGATCTCCCGTCGGCTCGTCGACGACGGCGCGCGACTCTTGGTCGCCGCGCGCTCGAAGGACGAACTCGACGCGGGCCTGGTCGCGTTGACCGACCTCCCAGGCGGGCAGGACGCCCACGGCTTCGTCGGCGACCTGTCGCAACCCGACGCGGGGGACGACCTCCTGGAGGCCGCGGTCACGGCGCTCGGCGGCGTGGACATCCTCGTCAACAACGCCGGCGGCGGGGTCATCCGGCCGACACTCGAGCACACCGAGCGGTCACTGCAGGCGACCATCAACAACAACCTGTGGACCACGCTCCGGTGTTGTCTCGCGGTGCTGCCGCACATGCGGGGGCGTGGCGGCGGGCGGATCGTCAACATCGGCGCCGAGTCGGTCCGCAACGGGCTGCTCGACCACGCGGTCTACAACGCTGCCAAGGGCGGGGTGCACGGTCTCACGACCGGGCTGGCGCGAGAGTTCGCGCCCGACGGGATCACGGTCAACGTGGTCGCGCCGTCCTACGTCAGAACGTCCCAGGCGGCCGAAGCGGTGGCCGCGGGGACTTTGCCCGAAAGCGTGAAACTCGTGCTGGAGCAGGCGGTCAACCTCATTCCGATGGGGCGGCCCGGCGAGGTCGACGAGGTCGCCGCCGCCGTTGCTTTTCTCGTGCGCCCCGATGCCGGGTTCGTCACCGGCCAGGTGATCGGAGTGAACGGCGGCAGCAGCATGGGGTGAGGATTCGCCCGCGAGTTCCGCCCAGGGAAATCGAGCCTGCCGGCTCGACGGCCGTGTGGGACAACTACCTAGTCGAACAACTGAGTGCGGCTTTTGCCGGGATCAGCAGGAGGATTCATGGTCAGTCTGGCCGTGCAGGACGGCACCGAAGAACTGCTCACCGTCGTCCGCGACTTCGCCCGCTCGCGTGTCCGAGCACGAGCGGCCGAGGCCGAGGACGCGACCGCGACTCCGCTGGGGCTCGCGTCCGAGCTCCACGAGATGGGCGTCGCACCCGCGATCGCGGAGGAGTTCGGCGGACAGGGAGTTCCCGGCGCGGTGGATTCCCTGTTCATCGCCGAACGGCTGGCTTACGGTGACGCGGGGATCGCGCTCGAGCTGCTGAGCTCCAACCAGGCCGCCGCGCTCATCGCCGCGACGGGGAACGCCGAGCAGCGCCGTCGTTACCTTTCGCGATTTGCCGTGGAACCGGGGCTGGTCGCCAACGTCTTGTACTACGAGGGCTTCGGCCGCGGCCCGTCCGAGCTGGAGACCCGGGCTGTGAAGTCCGGCACGGACTGGACAGTGAGCGGTCTCAAGACCACTGTCGTCCGGCTCGGTGATGCCGACCTGTCGGTGCTCGTGGCCAGGACCGACACCGGCGAACTCACCGCGTTCGTTCTCGAGCCCGAGCAGCTCACCCGGCTGACCGTCGCCCGTGATGACCAAGTGACCGGGAAACTCGGACTTCGCGCCGCACGCACCGGCATCGCCGAGTTGCCAGGAGTGACGGTGCCCGAATCCCAGCGGCTCGTCGCGGAGCACCCGCTCGCGCTCAGCCGAGCCGTCGCGTTGTTCCGTCTGCAGATCGCCGCGCTGGCGCTGGGCGTGGGCACGGCGAGCCTCGATTACGCCCACGCGTACACCTCGGAGCGGATCGCCTTCGGCAAGCCGGTCATCAAGTACCAGGGCGTGGCGTTCCCGCTTGCCGACTCGGCGATGACGCTGGATGCCGCGAGGCTCGATGTCATCGCGTTGGTCGCGGACCTGGAGCATCTCGACAACGCCGCTGAGATCGAGCGGCGCACCACACTCGTCGTGCAGCGCACCGCCCGCACGGCGCTGGACACCACCCGAATCGGTGTCAACAGTCTGGGCGGGCACGGCTACCTCTCCGACCATCCCGTCGAACGGTGGTACCGCGCGGCCACGACGCTTTCGGCCGTCGACTTCGACCCGCTGGCACTGGATTCCGACGTTATCTAGGCCCCTAGAGACTGGAGTACGCACATGGACCTGAGTCTCTCCCCGGAGACGAACAAGCTGCTCGGCGAACTGCGCGAATGGTCGATGAGTGAACTGCGGCCGTTCGCCAGGGAGGCCGACCGTACGCACTCGATCCCGGAAGGCGCCGTCAAGGCGCTGGAAACGTGCCCGATGCAGACCAGCCCGTTCGGCGGGCGGGTCGAGTACCCGCGGCGCAACGAACCGTCCTTTGTGGCCAGTGAGGCCGACGGGACCTACGTGTTGTCCTATGCGGTCGCCGAGGAGATGGTGTACGGCGACGTCCTGGCGCTGGTCATCACCAAGGGCAACGGCATCGGCGGCAAGGTCGTCAGCTTGATGGGCAACGACGAGCAGAAGGAACGCTGGGCGGGCGGCCTCGACCGGGGCGAGTTCCACTACTCCGGGTTCGCGCTCACCGAGCCGCACTGCGGATCCGACGCCGCCGCGCTGCGCACGACCGCGGTCCGCGACGGTGACAACTACGTCATCAACGGGCACAAGCAGTTCTGCACCGGCGGCTCGATCTCCGACTTCGTCGTCGTGTTCGCGACAGTGGACCCATCGCAAGGCTCCCGCGGTATCCGTGGTTTCGTCGTCCCGAAGGGCACCCCGGGGTTCAATGTCATCCGTGCCAACGAATCCAAGCTGGGCAGCCGGGTCTTCTCCACCAGCGAGCTCAGCTTCGAGAACGCCGTGATCCCGGCTGAGAACATGCTGGGCTGGCCCGACCCGGACGCCGCGGGCTTCGTGAAGGCGATGGAGACGCTGAACTCCACGCGCGGCTCGGTCGGGGCAATGGCGACCGGCCTGGCCCAGGCCGCGGTCGACCAGGCCGCGTCCTACCTGGTGAAGAACCGCACCAGCTTCAGCGTCGGCCGCGCCGCCCGTTTCGCCGACGAGCTCGAGCGGATGAACTCCGCGCTGATGACCAGCCGCTACCTCGCCCGCCGCGTCGCCTGGAGGATCGACCAAGGTCTTCCGCACACGAGCCAGGCTTCGATGGCGAAAGCCTACGGACCCCAGGTCGCCGAACGCGTCGCGGCGCGCGTTCTCCAGCTGATGGGACCGGACGGCTACTCCGAGGAGTATCTCGTCGAGAAATGGCATCGGGACCTCAAGATCCAGGACATCTGGGAGGGCACCGGAAACATCCAGCGGATCGTCATCTCGAGGGCGCTGGGCACCACCGGATTCCTGCCGGCGTGACGGCACCGGACGCGCCCGACGTCATCGTCGTCGGCGGCGGGACGAGTGGCTGCGTCCTGGCCGCTCGCCTCAGCGAGGATCCCTCCAGGTCGGTTCTGCTGATCGAGGAAGGACCCGACGACGCCGACTACGACCGAACCGTCACCAGCCCGGCATACGCTCAGACCGTGTCCCGGCAACAGAAGTTCGCCGAGGGACTGCGGCTGGACGTCGACGACGCGAAGGTGTCCCTCGCCCGCGGCCGGGTGCTGGGCGGGACATCGGCGGTGAACTACATGGCCACGGTGCGTGGCAGGCCGGGCGATTACGACGGCTGGGCGGCCAGGGGAAACCCGGGATGGTCCTGGAACGACGTACTTCCCGCGTTCCGGCGCGCCGAGCACGACCTCGACTTCCCTGGCAGCTCGCTGCACGGTGATTCCGGGCCGCTCACGGTCCGTCGCTGGTCGGATGCCACCTTCGCCCCGGCCCACGCTGCCTTCCAGCACGGCCTGACCGAGGTCGGAGTGCCGGCGGTGGCCGACCTGAATGACGTCGGTCAGCTTCCTGGCGTCGGCCCGTTCCCCGCGAGCGTCGAGCCGGTCAGCGGCGCCCGGCTCACCGTGAGCCGGGCCTACCTTGACGCGGAGGTCCGGGGGCGCCCCAACCTGCGGATCCGGACTGGTGCCCGCATCGCCCGGATCCAGGTCGACGGCCGCCGGGCGACCGGGGTGGTCACCGGCGACGGCGAAGTGCTGACCGCGGGGGAGATCGTCGTGTCCTGCGGTGCGGTGCAATCCCCGGCCCTCCTCCTGCGTTCCGGCATCGGCCCGGCCGCCGACCTGCGTGCGGCTGGTGTCGAGCCGGTATCCGACCTGCCAGGAGTGGGCCGCAACCTGCAGGACCACCTCGGTCCCGCGCTGCTTTACCGCGTCCGCGGCGACGGAGCGGGTAAGGGTGGCCCCGCACAGACAGTGTGGGCCGATCCGAACATCCACGTCTTCCCTGTCCTGCTGCCCACGGAGGACGGCACCGCCGACACGAAGACCTTCGCCGTGCTGGTCTTCTCGCTGCGGCCGGAGAACACCGGCAGCGTGATGCTGCGCCCGAACCAGCCGGACCGGCGCCCGCTCATCCGGCTTCCGCACCCAGGTGCCCGCGAAATCGAGGCGCAGCAGCAGGCGTTCGACGTCCTGGCTGCCTGGGAGAACAGCACAGTGGCCAAGGAGGTCTCGCTTTTTCGGATCGGTGACACGGGAAGCCTGGCTCGGCCAGGAGCCGCGGCAGCCGCGTCACGTTCGGGCCTGGCCAGCTATGCGCACCTCACGGGCTCGTGCGCGATGGGCCCGGACTCCGACCGGCTGGCCGTGCTCGACACGGCGTGCCGCGTTCGGGGGATCGAGGGGCTCCGGGTCGTCGACGCTTCGTCGATGCCGACGATCCCGGCCGGGAACACCTATTTGACCTGCGTGATGATGGCGGAGCGGGTCGCCGAGATGATGGGCGGCGGCGTTTAGTCCGGTTCTGAGGTGCCACCGTGGTGGCACCCTCAGCGCGAATACACTTTCTCGCGAAAGTGGCTCGCCATTGTGGCGCCTTGGCTGTGAAAGTCTCGTTGTCGGTCAGCTGACAAATGGCCGCACTATTGCTCCGGCAGCAATACTGGAGGCCGGTCGCGGAGTAGGCAGCTCAGCCGGCTTGTGCAGACCGGCTTTCCCTCCTCGTCCTCGACCACGATGGCGATGCTCGCCATTGACTTGGTGATCGCCAATACGGTGGCCGTGCCCGTCACCAGTCCCGCCTTCGCGGACCGGTGATGCGTGGCGTTGATCTCTACGCCGACGGCGGTCTTGACGAAGCCGGTCGCGAGAACCGCGAGCGCGGACCCGATCGTCTCCGCCAGCACCACGCTCGCGCCTCCATGGAGCAGGCCGTACGGCTGACGATTTCCCTCGACCGGCATCGTCGCCACTATCCGCTTTGCGGAGGCTTCCGTAACCACGATCCCGAGCCGGGACGCCAACTCCCCGCTGCGGCTGTTGAGCCGCTCGACGTCGGCGGCTGATTCCTGGTTGCTCTGCACGGTCATCGGATAATTGTATCGGCCGATTTCTCCGGTTGACAGCCGAAAAACTGTGGCGATAGTCGTTCTGGCAGCTGGAATTCGGCATGGGACAACCAGTTCGCGCGATTAACGTGTCCGCTGCGCTCTTGTACCGACCTCGGAGGAAACGCCATGAAACCGCTCTACATCGCACACGCTCTCGCGACCGGTGACGGCCGCAACGGCCGGGTCGCCTCTCCGGACGGCCTCGTGGACTTCGATCTCGCGCTGCCCAAGGAAATGGGTGGGGCTGGTGGTGCGCCGAATCCCGAACTGCTTTTCGCGGCCGGTTACGCGTCCTGCTTCCACAACGCGCTGCGACTCGTCGCGAAAAAGGCGAAGCAGGACATCGAGGGCTCCACCGTGGGCGCGGACGTGACCATCGGCGCGAACGGTGACGGTGGGTTCGGGCTCGCGGTCGTGCTGGAAGTCGGCGTGCCCGGCCTGCCAGAGGAGGCGCTGCGCGGGCTCATCGAGACCGCCGACCGTATCTGCCCGTACTCGAACGCCGTCCGCGGGAACGTGACCGTCGATATTCGCGTCGGCGCCACCGCCTCCGTCGGTTGAGCCACCGGTGCCGGTGCGGAAGCGCAGGCGCTCCGCACCGGCACCGGGCACCATCATCCGGTCCGCCTGCCTGCTCGCCGCGCTGCCTCGGCACGCAGCGGTCCCTTGACCACCTTGCCAACGGCCGAGGTCGGTAATGATTGCACCACCACAACTTCGCGCAGCTTCTTGTAGTGCACCACCTGGGCGTTCACCGCATCGGCGAGCCGGCCGGGATCCAGTGCCTCCGGGCTCGCAGGTACCACGAACGCCACCGGCACATCACCGACGTCGGGATCCGGCGCCCCGACGACCGCCGCGTCCCGGACGCCGGGGTGCTCGCGCAGCAACGCTTCCAGCTCACTCGGATATACGTTGTAGCCCTTGTAGATGAGCATGTCCTTCTGACGATCCACAATGGACAGGTAGCCGTCCTCGTCGAGCACGCCGATGTCGCCGGTGTGCAGCCAGCCGTCCCGCAGGATCTCCTCGGTCGCGTCCGGACGGCCGTGGTAGCCGAGCATGATCTGAGGGCCGCGGACTACGATCTCGCCCCGCCCGTCCTCGGTTTCCTCGGCGTCGTCGGCAGGCGGAAGCAGCCGGATCTCGGTGTCCGGCATGGGAACCCCGACACTGCCACGTCGGCGCTGTTCACCTCGCCCGGTCGGGTTGCCGACAGCGGCCATGGTCACCTCGGTGAGTCCGTATGCCTGAGTGATCACCGCCTCCGGAAACACCGCCGACAGGCGATCGGCGAGCACCGGGGCCAGCGGTCCGCCGCCGCAGGAGACAAGTCGCACCGACGCCACGTCGTGGGAACCGCTCTCCAGACGTGCTGCCAGCGCCGCGAGCAGCGCCGGTGCCCCGCTGATGGAACTCACCCGTGCGGCTTCCACGGTGGCGATGAAGCTCTCGGGATCGAAGCGTTCAGGTATCAGGGAAGTGGAGCCCTGCAGTGCGGGCAGGACGACCCCGCCGATCAGCCCCATCGCGTGGAACCACGGCGCAACGGCGATCACTGTGCCGGTCCCGAGCCGCACCGGCCAGTCGGCTGCGCCGCCGATCTGGTCCAGCACGACACCCCCACCAGGCCCGATACCCGGTAGTGATCCCGTGGCCCAGTAGGAGAACTGGAGGGCGTTGCAGACGACGCTCCGCTGGCTGACCAGCACGCCCTTCGGTACCCCGGTAGTTCCGCCGGTGTACGAGATGTGCGCGACCGCCGTCGCCAGGTCCGCTGGATGGTGGGGCACCCAGCCGTCCAGCGGGGCCCCCTGCGGGCGCAGGTCGTCCGGTGTCACAACGTTGACGCCGTCCGGTGCGGGGAAGTCGTCATCAGGCACGGTGATGACGAGCCGGGCTCCACAGTCCTCGATCTGGTGCTGCGCTTCCGCCGGTGGCTGGCGGGGATTCACCGGACTGGTCGTCAGCCCGCACAGTTGCGCCGCCCAGTACATCTGGGCGAACTCGATGCCGTTGGGCAGGCGAATGACCACGACGTCGCCGGGGGCGAGCCCAGCGGCCCGCAGCGCCGTGGCCGTGGATCGGCTCCGCGACCACAGCTCCGACCAGGTGACCGAGTAGCCGTTCTGGCGCAGCGCGACCCGGCGAGGCCACCGCCACGCGGCTCCGGCGAGGATCGCCCACACCGGCGCGCGCGGGTAGTCGAGGCGCCGGCCGGACATGCTCCGCTGTCCGGCCGGGGTCGACGGCCGGTCGGGTGCCTCATCCACGATGGTCCTCCTTTGGTGAACGGCGTCCGTGCTTCTGGCCGATCTCCGGAGTCTGCGGATGGGTGGCGGTGACGGGATGCCGGATTCCACCGTGCGACACCGGATGAGTCACATCTCGCCGGTTCTGTCACCCGGAACCGGCGGTTGTGGATCGGCGGCCCGCGGCGGACAGTCGCCACGAACCCACAGATGCCGATCAGAGGAGGCCAGGTTGTCCGACCAAGCGCGGGTAGTGGTGATCGGCGCCGGTCCCTCGGGTCTCTACACCGCCGATGAACTGAGGAAGCTTGGGCACGAAGTGGACATCATCGATCGCTTGGCCTGTCCCTACGGCTTGCTGCGCTACGGGGTGGCGCCCGACCACCTCAAGATGAAGTCCCTCGAGACCACCCTCCGCAAGATCCTGGAACGGCCGACAGTCCGCTTCCTCGGCGGGATCCGGCTCGGCGACGCGATCACGGTGCCCGAACTCGCGGAACACTACGACGCGATCGTCTATGCCACGGGCGCCTCGGTCGACCGGAAGCTGGGAATCCCGGGTGAAGATCTCCCCGGCAGCTTCTCCGCGACCGAGTTCGTCAGCTGGTACTGCGGTCATCCCGACTCGCAGGTCGACAAGTTCACCCTCGACGCGAACTCCGCCGTCGTCGTGGGGAACGGCAACGTGGCCATCGACGTGGTGCGCGTGCTGGCGAAGGACTCCGAGGAACTGCGTGCCACCGACATGTCCGACCACGTCCTCGACGTCCTCGACCACAGTGCGGTCACCGACGTGCACCTGGTCGGGCGGCGCGGCCCAGCGCAGGCGAAGTTCACCACCAAGGAACTACGGGAGCTCGGCGAACTGGCGAACGCGGACATCGTCGTGGATCCGGCCGAACTCGAACTCGACGACATCGGCCGGAAGGCCGTCGCCGAGGACGCGACGCTGGAACGCAACTACGGCATCCTGCGGGAATGGTCGGAGCGCCCACCGGAGGGCCGCTCACGCCGGGTCCATCTCCGCTTCCTGCTTTCGCCGCGCAGGGTGATCGGGGCCGACGGCGTCACCGCCGTCGAGCTGGAGCGCAACGCCCCGGACGGTGCGGGCGGCGTTCGCGGAACGGGGGAGACGACGACGATCCACGCCCAACTCCTGCTGCGCTCGATCGGCTACCGGGGCCTGCCGTTGCCGGGTGTCCCCTTCGACGAGCAGACCGGCACGATCCCCCACGAGCGGGGCCGTGTCCGGCGCGACGGGTCGGTCTCGGACCGCGAATACGTCGTCGGCTGGATCAAGCGAGGACCGTCCGGGGTGATCGGCACCAACAAGCTGGACGCGAAGGAGACCGTCGGCGAGATGGCCGAGCACTTGGACCGCGCGGCCGGTCGGCGCGATCGCGAACCGAAGGACCTGCGCGACCTGCTCGCCGCGCGTGACGTTTCCGTGGTCACCTGGGAGGGCTGGCAAGCGATCGACGCAGCCGAGCGGGCGCTCGGCGAACGCGCCGGCCGTGCCCGGATCAAGATCGCCGATCCCCGGCACCTGCTCGCCGCGGCCGGTCTGGTGCTGCGATGACCCGAGACCCGGCACTCACGACGTCCGCACACAGAGGAGACCCGAGGATGACCCGGAGCGCAGTGATCGTGGATGCCGTCCGCTCACCCATGGCCAAGGGCCGCGCCGCCCAGGAGGGGCGCCCAGGCGGTGCCCTGTCTTCCGTGCATCCGGTCGAGCTGCTCGGTCAGGTGCTCGGACAGCTCGTCGAGCGCACCGGCATCGATCCCGGCTCGGTGGAGGACGTCATCACCGGGTGTGTCAGCCAGGTGGGTGAGCAGACCGGCACAGTCGGCCGCTGGGCCTGGCTCGCGGCCGGGTTGCCCGAGCACGTGCCGTCGACCTCGGTGAACCGCGCCTGTGGGTCCAGCCAGCAGGCGGCGGACTTCGCCGCACAGGGCGTCATCGCGGGCGCCTACGACATCGTCATCGCGTCCGGGATCGAGTCGATGAGCCGGATCCCGATGCTCAGCGCCCGGATCGGGATGGATCCCTACGGCCCGTCGGTGGCCGAGCGGTATGCGCCTGGGCTCGTCCCGCAGGGCGTGTCCGCGGAGCTCGTCGCGACCAGGTGGAAGCTCGGCCGCGACGAGCTCGACGAGTATTCGGCCCGTTCGCACGCCAGGGCATATGCCGCGGACCTCACGCCTGAGATCGTCCCGATCACCACACCCGACGGCACGGTGGTCGACGCCGACGAGACGATCCGGCAGGGTACGACAGTCGAGGGACTCGGGCAGCTGCGGCCGGTGTTCCACAGCGACGAACTCGCCCGCCGCTTCCCGGAGCTGTCCTGGCATATCACCGCCGGCAACTCGTCCCAGCTCACCGACGGCGCGGCGGCGGTCCTGATCATGAGTGAAGAACGGGCCTACGCCCTGGGGTTGCGGCCGCGGGCCCGGTTCCACTCGTTCGCGGTCGCCTCGGACGATCCGATCACGATGCTGACCGGGCCGATCCCGGCAACCGAGAAGGTTCTCGTGCGCAGCGGCCTGTCGATCGGGGACCTCGACCACTACGAGGTCAACGAGGCGTTCGCGCCGGTGCCGCTGGCCTGGCAGGCGCACTTCGCCGCGGACCCGCGGAAGCTGAATCCGCGTGGCGGTGCGATCGCGCTCGGGCATCCGCTCGGCGCGTCCGGCCTGCGGCTGATGACCACCATGCTGCACGGCCTGGAAAGCACCGGCGGCCGGTACGGCCTGCAGACGATGTGCGAGGCAGGCGGAATGGCCAACGCCACCATCATCGAGCGGCTGTAGGAAGGAACAGGAATGGATGTCAACGGGGTCTCCGCTCTGGTCACCGGAGGCGCATCGGGATTGGGGCTGGCGACGGTACGACGGCTGGTGGCGGCGGGCGCCGCGTCGGTCGTGATCGTGGACCTGTCCACATCGGACGGTGACACGGTGGCGAAGGAACTGGGCGAGCAGGTCCATTTCGTCAGCGCGGACGTGCGCAACGAGGACGAGATCAACGCCGCTCTCGACGTCGCCGGGAAACAAGGACCGTTACGGGTCGTCGTGCACTGCGCCGGCCGCGGCGGACCGGTACGACTGGTCAACCGCGACGGCACGCCGGGCTCGCTGGAGACCTACACCGAGATCATCGGGATCAACCTGATCGGCACGTTCAACGTGCTGCGACTGTCCGCCGCGCGCATGGCCGCCAACAAGCCGCTCGACGGCGACCGCGGTGTCTGCATCCTCACCGCGTCGGTCGCCGCGTTCGAAGGGCAGATCGGCCAGATCCCTTATGCGTCTTCGAAAGCGGGCATCGTGGGCATGACGATCGTCGCCGCCCGCGATTTAGCGAGCAAAAAGATCCGTGTCACCACGATCGCCCCCGGCACCTTCGACACCCCGCTGCTGTCCAGGCTGTCCGACGAGGTCCGCGCCTCCCTGGCCGCATCGGTCCCGCACCCCAGCAGGTTGGGTGAAGCGGACGAGTACGCGAAACTCGCACTGGCCATTGTGGACAACGGAATGCTCAACGGCGAGACCATCCGCCTTGATGGCGCCATTCGGATGGCGCCGCGGTGAGCGCGCTGGTGCGTTTCGAAGTGATGGACGGCGTCGCGACCATCACCCTCGACCGGCCCGAAGTCCGCAACGCCGTCGACCTGGCGACCGCGAAGGCGATCGCCGCCGCACTCGACGAGTTCGACGCTCGCGACGACGTGTTGGCTGGAGTTTTCGCGGCCAACGGCCCGGTGTTCAGCGCGGGGATGGATCTCAAGGCGTTTGCCGCGACCGGCGAACGTCCTGTCGTGCCTGATCGGGGCGCGTTCGGCATCGTCGAACGTCCACCGGTCAAGCCGCTGATCGCCGCGGTGGAAGGGCGCGCCCTCGGTGGCGGATTCGAGATCGCTTTGGCTTGTGACCTCATCGTCGCTTCGCGGAGCGCGTTGTTCGGCCTCCCCGAGGTGAAGCGTGGCCTGGTGGCCGCCGCGGGCGGGGTCCTGCGGCTGCCCAGCCGAATACCGCGCAACGTCGCGATGGAACTCGTCCTGACGGGCAATCCGATCGACGCCACGACAGCGCATCGCTGGGGTCTGGTCAACCACGTCGTCAGCGACGGGCGAGCGGTCGACGAAGCCCGGGTTCTGGCCGCGCGGATCGCGGTCAACGCGCCGCTGGCCGTGCGGACGGCCAAGTTCCTGATCGACGCGGGCGCGCATTGGCCCGCAGACGAAGCCTTCGCCCGGCAAGAGTCGCATGTGGACGTGTGCCGGAAGTCGGCGGACGCCGCCGAAGGCGCACGGGCCTTCGCGGAGAAGCGAGCGCCGGCGTGGACCGGCACCTGACCCCGTGGCACTAGTGATGAGGAGTACAGCGTGATCGACCTGACCGACGAGCAGCGGGACTTGAAAAACCTCGCCGCCAAGCTCGCCGCCGACCTCTACGCCCCGCACACCCAGGAGTGGGACCGGGAGCGGACACCGTTCCCGGTCGCGGAGCGCCGACGGCTCGGCGAACTGGGCCTGCTCGGCCTGACCTTGCCGGAGGAGTACGGCGGAGGTGGCCGCCCGCTGCTCGACGCCCTGATCGTTCAGGAGGAGTTCGCGAAGGTCTCCCCATTGGCCGCGTGGCCGGTGTTCGAGGCCTCGGCCGGGCCCGCACGGGTCATCCACCTGTTCGGCACCGAGGAGCAGCGCAAGCGTTACCTGCCCCGGGTCATCAGCGGGGAGATCATCATCGCGATCACGATCTCCGAGCCCGACGCGGGCTCCGCGGCCACGGACGTCACGACCACCGCGCGCATCGAAGGCGACGAGGTCGTGATCAATGGGGCGAAGCGCTGGTGCTCCGGAGCCGGTCACGCCGAGAAGTACCTTGTCTACGTCCGGCTCGGGTCCGAGCCCGGTGGCAAGGGCATGGGGGCCGTGCTCGTCGATCGCGAGGCGGCCGGGCTGACCTTCGGCCCGCAGGAACAGCTGATGGGGCACCGCGGAGTCGGGTCGGCGGACATGTACTTCGCCGATGTGCGGGTGCCGATCGACGACCTCGTCATCCCCAAGGGCGGGTTCGGCAAGCTGTTCACCGCGTTCTCGATCGAGCGGCTCGGCAACTCGACGATGTCTCTCGCGATCGGTCAGGCGGCGCTCGACCGGACCGCTCGCTACGTCCAGGAGCGCAAGCAGTTCGGCAAGGACATCGCCGACTTCCAACTGGTGCAGGGGGCGCTGGCGGACATGGTGGTGCAGGTCGAAGCGGCGCGTCTGCTGGTGTACCGGGCCGCCAAGAACGCCGGGACCGGGGCGCCGGTGGCCATCGAGGCGTCGATCGCGAAGTGCTTCTCCAATGAGATGGCGAAAAAGGTTTCCGACCTCGCCATTCAGCTGCACGGCGGGTACGGCTACTCGAGCGAGTACGACGTCGAGCGGATGCACCGCGACGCACACGGCTGGGCGATCGCGGGCGGCACGCCGAGTATCCAGCGGATCCGCATCGCCTCGGAGTATCTCGGAAGGCGCTTCGACCAGCGCGCTTGAGGAAGGACTCGTGAGTGTTGCGGCTGGCCGACGCCAGAGCCGGGCTGAACACTCACGAGTCCTTTCACTACACCGGCACTACGTTGCCGTTCAGCGTCCGGCCGGCGACGCTGGCCTCACAGACCGTGCAGGGGGTGAAACCTTCCTCGACGGCTTCGTCGCGGGTCAATTCGTCGAACGGATGCGCGGCGAGTACCCGGCAGCCCGGCGTGTGGAACCGTCGACGTCCCTTGACAACCCTGACAAGCTCGTCCATTTCGGACACGGACTCCTCGGCTGCGACGACTACCGGTTCCCGTTCCGGGTCCACTTCGGATGCAGGCTCGTCACGGTCGTCGACGTCGTCCGCTGTCTCACCGACTGCGGTTTCCATCAGGTCGCCGGCTTCGTCAGGTTGGTCGACGTCGTCGTCGACCTGGTGTTTCCTGGCGAGCCGTCGCTTGTGCACGCCCTTGCCGACGGTTAGTGCCAGGCCGAGCAGACACAACGCCAGTGCAAGCCAGGCCGGCCAGACCTGACGGGTGACCAGGCTAGCGGCCAGCGAGCCCGCGGCGGCCAGCACCAGTACGAGAATGACCATGGTTCTCCCTCTCGGCCTGCTCTTGAGCAGGACCGGTCGAGCGGCTCCTCCGCGCGCATCGGGTGCCACGCGTTCGGTGTGTGACCCAGATTGCAGTGTCCGCGGTGAACAACCAACCTCGCGTTGCATCGTGCGGAACATCGAGTTGTGTCGGCCATCCGGCGGAGCGCATTGTGCTCCAGCCGACATTGACGTGGCATCCCGGGGATCGGTATCCGGGCCCGTCACGTCGCGGAATACGCACCTTCTGTGCGCTCCCGAGCCGACCGTGAGGATGCCGATGAACGATCCAGTGGCCCGTAACGGGGCGGATCCTGACGAGCCGCCCGGCAGGCCGGGTGCGACCGCGACCCTGCCGCCCTTGCGATCAAAGCCCGCGCTCGTCGTCAGTCACGTGCCCGGCCCCGTTTTCGGGCCGCTCGCCGAGGCCGGCGCGATGGTGCAGCTCCTCGGCCGCGTGTGCTGGAGTGCCCTCCGGCACCCCACCGGCTACTGGCGCGCGGTGAAGGACGAGGTCTACAACGTCCTGCGGCTGTGCTGGTTCCCGCTGATCCTTTCGGCGTTCACGTTCTGTCTGCTGTTCGCGATCCTCGCACTGACGTTCCTGATCCTGATCGGCGCGAGCAACCGTTACGGGCAGTACTTCCTTATTTTCAACCTGCGCGCGTTTTCCCCGTGGATCAACGCGATGGTGGTCGCGGGTGTCGTCGGCGCCGCGATGACGGCCGACCTCGGCGCCCGCAAGATCCGTGAGGAGCTCGACGCGTTCATGGTGCTGGGCATCGACCCGGTCCGCGAGCTGGTTCTCCCGCGCATCATCACCGCGGCCGTCATGACCTGCCTGCTGAATCTGGTGTCCGTGGTGGTCGGAATCGTCGCCGGCCTGGTCGGGGTCGTCTACTTCGGACAGGTGGCGCCGGCGATCTACTTCAGCACCCTGTTCTCGAACCTCACGACCATCGAACTCGGATACGCCCTTCTCAAGAGCGCGTTGTTCGGCGTGGCGATCGGGGTCATCTGCTCGTACAAGGGAATCACCTCGCGGGGCGGCGCGATCGGCGTCGGGCGCGCGGTCAACCAGGCCGTGGTGCTGTCCTTCGCCGTCATCTTCATCATCGACTTCTTCTTCACCGCGACGATGCTCGGCTGGGCGCCGAGCCTCAACACCGCTCGATAGGGGACAAGCCAGATGAGTACGAGCACGGACATTGTGCATCCGGTGCGGCGACGGGCGCCTGTCCCGGGCCGGTCCGCTTTCCGGTCTGCGCTCACCAACGCCGGTGACATGGTCGACTTCGTCCTGAAGACGTTCGGGTCGCTCGGCAAGGTGCGGCTGTACTTCTCCGAAGTCCTTCGCCAGGCCGGGATCCTCGTCCTGTCCAGCGGCCTGGTGGTCTGGTTCATGCAGATCACCCTGTTCGCCGTGGTCTCCATCAACGTTCACTACCTGACCACCCAGTTCGGTGTGCGCAGCTACGTCGGGAGCGTCAACGTGCTCGTCGGCTTGCGCGGCACGGCGCCGGAGATGTGGGGCTGGATCCTGGCGGCGAAGGTCGGCTGCGGCCTGGTGGCCGAGATCGGGTCGATGCGGATCAACGAGGAGATAGACGCCATGCAGGTGATGGGCGTCCGCCCACGGCCCTACCTGGTCGGCACCCGGCTGGTGGCCGCGTGGATCGCGATGCCGTTCCTGTATCTGGTCGGGCTCGGCCTTGGCTATCTCTCGGCATGGATCGTCATCGTCGACGTGATGGGTACCGCGTCCGCCGGCGGTTACGGTCACACATTCTGGGCGTTCCAAAGCCCGCTCGATCTCTTCTTCTCCCTGGTCTGGGCCATGGTGCTCGGCACCATCATCGTGCTGGTCTCCTGCTACTACGGATACACCGCCAAGGGCGGCCCCGTCGGGGTCGGGAAGAACACCGCCAAATCCATGATCGTGAACATGATCCTGATCAGCGTGATCGGCATGATGTTCGAGCAGTTCTTCTGGGGTGGATTCCCCAATTCGCCTATCGCCAACTAGCGCCGCCGAGCTCCCCCGAAACCCGCACTCCCAGAAGAGGTTTTGAATCGTGAATCCGCTGACGCAGGTTTCCGAAGCACCCACCGAGGTCTTTCCCCAGGTGTACGCCCAGGGAGCGGCCGAGCATTCGATCGAGGTCCGCGACCTGCACAAGTCGTTCGGCGACTTCGACGTCCTGCGCGGCCTGAACCTGAACTTCGTGGACAACGCCATCACGACAGTGCTCGGCCCGTCCGGCACAGGTAAGAGCGTGCTGCTCAAGCACATCGTCGGTCTGTTGGAACCCGACCGCGGCGAAGTATCGGTCTTCGGCCGCGACATCTGGGCACTGTCCGAGGACGAACGTTACGTGCTACGGCGTCGTTTCGGGGTGTTGTTCCAGGACGGTGCGCTGTTCGGTTCGATGAACGTCTACGACAATGTCGCGTTTCCCCTCCGCAAGCACACGGACAAGTCGGAGGCGGAGATCCGCGACATCGTGATGCTGCGCCTGAGTGAGGTCGGCCTGGAAAAGGCGGCGTTCAAGGAGCCGGGTTCACTCTCCGGCGGTATGCGCAAGCGCGCCGGTTTCGCCCGCGCGCTCGTGATGAACCCCGACATCGTGATGTTCGACGAGCCCGACTCCGGGCTGGACCCGGTGCGCACGAGCCTGCTCAACGACCTCATCCTGCAGATGCACGCCGAACACGGCGGCACCTACATCCTGGTCACCCACAACATCCCGACCGCCCGCTCGGTCAGCGACTACGTCGCCGCCGTCTGGCAGGGCAAACTCGTCCACTATGGACCGACGGAGGAGGCGTTCGAGTCCGAAGACCAGTTCGTCCGGCAATTCCTCGCCGGCGCGTCCGCCGGTCCGCTGGGAATGGACTGACCCATGGGACGCAAGAGAATTCTGATCGCAGGGGCGATCGCGGTGGTGGCCGTCGCGGCGGCGCTGTACGTGTTCGTCCCGTCGGGCGGTACGGGCTACCGGCTCAAACTGGTGATGCCCGAGGCCGCCGGAATCGTTGAGGGCCTCCCGGTCCGGATCAACAATGTCGGTGTCGGTGAGGTCACCGGGCTGACGACGCAGGACGGGAAGGCGGTCGTCGACGTTCGGATCGACGACGGTACCGCCCCGCTGCACACGGGCACCAAACCGGTCATCACCTACCGGGCGCTCGTCGGTGAGAGCTACCTGCAGCTGGCGCCTGGGCCGAAGACGAACCCGGCGCTGCCGAGCGGCAGCGTGGTCGCGACGGATTGGTCCCAGGTCCAGGTCGAGGACGTGCTCGAAGCGCTCGACCCACCCACTCGTGACCGTCTCAAATCCCTGCTCGCCCAGACGAGTTCGACCCTGAGCGGGCGCGAGCAGGACCTGCAGTCGACCCTGAACACAGCCGGCCCCACCGTGCAAGCTCTCGGTCAGGTGCTTGCCGCGGTCGGGCAGGACGGACCTTCGATCCGTGAGCTTGTCACGAAGCTGTCCCAGATGACGTCCGCGGTGGCAGCACGGCGTACTGACCTGTCGTCGGCGGTGTCGGAGTTGTCGGGTATCACGCAGGATGTTGCTGCACAACAGAAGAAGCTTACCGAGGCGCTCGGTGAGCTACCGTCGACGTTGCAGGCGGCGCATTCGAACCTCGACAAGGTCGGTGGCGCGGTGGACGCGGCCGGCCCGCTGCTGAAGGATCTCAAGCCGGTTTCGGAGAAGCTCCCGTCGGTGGCGGGCAATCTCAGTCCGCTGCTGGCCGACCTGCGACCTGCGGTCGCCGAGCTCGTGCCCACCCTCAAGTCCGCGGACACCCTTCTGCACCAGACGCCCGGTCTGCTGGACAGCGCACACGCTGTGCTGCCCGGCACCACCCAAGCGCTCAACGGGCTCGCTCCCGCGCTGGACTTCCTGCGTCCTTATACCCCCGACCTGGTCGGCTGGCTCAGCAACTGGGCTGGGGTCTTCGGCGGATTCAACTCGCAGGGGCACTACGGGCATCTTCTGCTGACGGTCTCGGCGACCGGTTTCCACAACAACCCCGGCGTCAAACCGCCGTTCCTGAACTTCGACCCCAACACCGCACCCGGCAGCGCCGCCGGGCAGCCGTGGACCGACGCCAACAGGGAGCCGATCCGATGAGGACACGTGGAAGGAAGTGGCTGCCGTGGACGGCCGCCGCGGTGGTCGCCGTCGCGGCCGGGGCGTTCGTGGTTTCGGACCAGGCCAGCAGCAGGGAAGGCGTCGTGTCTGCCTACTTCGCCGACGCCGACTCGCTGATCCCCGGCAACACCGTGCGGGCGAACGGGGTCGAGGTCGGGACGGTCGCCGGCGTGGCACTGGATAATGGCCGGGCGCGGGTCGACATGCGGCTCGACCCGAAGTTGTTGCCGCTGCGCGCGGACGCCAGCGCCAAGATCCGCCCGGTGAGCCTGCTGGGGGAGCGCTTCATCAGCATCGACAGCGGCTCACCGACGGCGCCGGTGATGCCCGCGCCGCAGGCCATCCCGATCGAACGCACCAGTGCCTCGGTCGGGCTCGACGATGTCCTCAACACCCTGGACACCCCGACGTCCACCGCGCTGGGCGCGTTGCTCGCGACGATGGGGGAGGGTACGCAGGGTAACGGCGCGAACATTGCCGGGGCCATCAAGGCCCTCGGCCCGGCGATGAGCCAGACCGGCGAGCTGGCTAGCGTGCTCAACCAGCAGAACGCGCTGCTGGCCAAGCTGATCGACCAGGCCGCACCGGTCGCCTCCTCGGTCGCCGCCGACGACGGGAGCACCGTCGACCAGCTCGTGCAGGTCGCCGACCAGACGCTCGGCACGGTGGCGGACCACCGCCAGCAGCTCGACTCGGCTCTCGCGCAGCTCCCGAAGACGCTGCGGGACACCCGCGAGACGCTGCAGGAGCTGAGCGGCGTCGCCGACGCGACCACCCCGGCGCTCAACTCCGCGAAACCGGTCACGGACAACCTGAGCGCGATCAGCGACGAGCTGGCGGCCTTCACCGCAGCCGGCGGCCCGGCGCTGAGCTCGCTGCAGCCGGTCCTCGACCACGCGAACCAGCTATTGGACCAAGCCGGCCCCGTGGTGGCCGATCTCCGGGCCGGGAGTGGAGACCTGCGCGGAGTCGCGGCCGGTGCCCGGCCGCTGGGCACGACCGCCGTCGACAACCTGGACAACCTGCTGAAGTTTGTTACCGGCTGGGCGATGGCGACGGCGGGCTACGACGCGATCGGCCATTTCTTCCGTGCTTCGGTGCCGATCGATTCCAACACGATCAAGAAGATCGCACCCGATCTGGTTCCGCCGGAACTGCTCGGCAGCCTGTCGCCCGAACGCTCGACCCCGAGCACACCGCAGCAACAGGCCCAGGAGCAGGCGACCGCACCGCCGCCATTACCGGGGTTGCCCTCGGTGCCGTCGTTGGGACTACCGGTACTGCCGCTACCGGGCAACACCGCGGCACCGGCCGCGCCCAATGACCCCGGGAGCGCGACCGGGCTCACCCAGTCTCAAGAGGGCCTGCTACAGAGCCTGCTCTTCGGGGGGCTCTGATGAGTACCCCGGTTTCGACGGTCCAAGGCCGATCGTTCCTGGTCGGTGTCGCGTTGCTCGCCGTCGTCGCGTTAGCGGCCTACGTGGCTCTGACAGCCAAGGGCGGCCCGCCGCTCACGCAGCACATCCAGGTCAAAGCCGCGTTCAGCGACGTCGGACAGCTCAGCACGGGCGACGATGTCCGGCAGAACAGCGTCCGCATCGGACAGGTCGGCGCGATCGACTACTCCAACGCGGAGGCGATCGTCACAATGGACCTGGAGAGCAACGAGACGGTCTACGCCGACGCCAAGGCCGCGATGTGGGACCAGTCCGCGCTCGGGCAGAAGTTCGTCGAGCTCGACCGGGGCACACCGGCCGCCGGGCCGCTCGGCGACCGCGTGGTCCCGCGTGCGCAGACAGCCTCGGCCATGGACATCGACCAGCTGCTCGACGTCCTTGACCCGCAGACCCGCGCCGCCACCGGTTCCGCGGTGCGCGAGCTGGGCACCGGCGTCGCCGGGCACAGCAAGGACCTGCACGCCTTCCTCACCGCGGCGCCCGGCTTGCTCGGCGACGTCGGGACCGTGTCGGGATCCCTGGCATCGGACAAGGCCAACCTGCCCGGTCTGCTCGGCAACGCCCAGCGGCTCACGGGGCAACTGGCCGGACGCACCGACCAGCTCAAGGAGCTGCTGAAGAACATGACGAGCACCTTGGACGCTGTCAACGTCGATGGGGGCACGCCGCTGCGTGACGTCGTCGTCGCCCTGCCCGACACGTTGACCAGCGTCCGCGCGGTGCACGACTCGCTGAAGCAGCCGCTTGCCGATACTCAGTCCGCGATGGCGAAGCTGGGACCAGGCGCGAAGTCACTGGGCTCGGCAACACCCGACCTGCGCGGAGTCCTCCGTGAGGGCATCGACCCCCTGCACAAGATCCCGGGCGTGGCCGGTTCGGCCGATCCGGCGGTCACCGGCCTCACCAAGACGTTCAGCGACGCGCGGCCACTGATACCGCGGCTGGACAAGGCCCTCGCCGACCTGCACCCGTTCCTCACCGCGCTCGCGCCGTACTCGGTCGACATCCCCGGTTTGGCCGACGGCGGGGCCGGGTTCACCAACGACAGCGTCTACGACTCCCAGGGCACGGTGTTCGGCGCCGTCCGCATCCTCCCGGTCATCGCGCCCGGGTCCGTGCTCGGCCTCTTTCCCCAGGGCTACAACCCGTACCCGGCGCCCGGTACCGCCGTGAACGACGGAGCCCGCAACCCGAACGGAGGAGGCCGGTGACCCGCACGATGACCGGCGCCGCGCGAACGTCTCGCAGGCACTTCAGACTCGGCCTGGTCCTGTTCGCGGTGATCGCCCTCGCCGCGGTGGTGGTGCTCGACAAGTCTTCCCTGGCAACGTTCTTCACCCCCGGCGAGACCATCACCGCGCAATTCCCGCGCAACCTCGAACTCCAGGTCGGCGGTAGCGACGTCAAGATCGCCGGCACCCGCGTCGGCACCGTCAGCAGTGTCGAGACCACCACGGACTCGATCACGGTCGTGTCGATGAAGGTCGACAACGGCACGCGGGCGAAGCTCGGCACCGACCCTGGCGGGGCGATCCGTCCGGTGACCGTCCTCGGCGGGCGGTACTACATCGCGCTGTCGCCAGGAGGTGGCGGCGGGGAGTACCGCGGCGACCTCATCCCGTTGGCGCGCACCACCGCTCCGGTCGAGCTCCCGGAGGTGTTCTCCGCGCTGCAGCCCTCCGCCAGGCAGGGCCTGCGGAAGACCGTGGGCGACCTCGACGGCGCCCTCAGCGCCGGCGGCTCCGACGCCCTGCGCTCGTTGCTGCAGGACGCGCCAGGAACCCTCAGCCCAACCGGCGACGTGCTGAAGTCCGCGCTGGGCAACAACCCCGGCGCTGACCTGCCGCAGCTCGTCGGGAACCTCGACCAGCTGGCGAACGTCTTGACTCGCCAGGACGGCCAGCTCGCCTCCGTCCTGGAGAAACTGCACGGGACTACCTCGGCGATCAACGCGGGCAGCAAGCAACTCGGTGCCGCTGTCGCCGACCTGCCCGAAACGTTGCGTGCCAGCCGGGCCGGGATGACCGATCTCGGGGGAACGCTCGACAAGCTCAAGGCCGTGTCCCCTGGCGCGCGTCCCGGTGTCCAGTCGCTGAACGAGGCGCTGGACCACCTCGACCCGGCTCTCGCCGCGGCCCGGCCCGTTGTCGCCGATCTCCGGCCGCTGCTGGCGGAAGCACGGCCGCTGGTCGACGAGCTCGTGCCGACCAGCCAGCTTGCCACCAGCGTGCTCGACGATGTGCGAGGCCCGGCGCTCGACCGGCTCAACGGCCCGATCATCGCCCAGCTCAACACCCAGTGGCGAGGCACCGGTCCATTCGCCGGCGGTGGTGCCAACGGCCACACCGTCTACCAGGAACTCGGGATCCTCGCCGCCCGCTTCGACAACCTGTCGAAGCACTACGACCAGAACGGCGCGTTCGCGAACCTGCAGGCGGGGGTCGGCACCAACACGCTCGCCGGCATCCCCGGCCTGGACCGTTTCCTGCTCGACCTCACCAAGATCGGGGGTGCTCCGAAATGAGCGGCGCCAAGAAAGGGCGTTTCCGGCGCACCTGGCAGCGCATGCGGACCGTTCCAGGGCTCGGCCGTGACGTGGTCGCGGTCGGTGTGGTGGTGCTCCTCGGCCTCATTGCCACCGGGATCATCGTCAAGCAGCAGGTCGGGCGGCTGCCATGGGACTCCGGCCAGATCACCGTCAAGGCCGAGTTCAGCGACGCCGTCGCGGTCAACCCGACCAAGAGCCAGCAGGTGCGGATCGCCGGTGTCCCGGTGGGCTTGATCACCGGGGCCGAGGCGACCGGCCGCGGCACGTCGATCATTTCGATGGACATCGACAAGGGCAACGTCGTCTACGACAACGCCCACGCCCGGCTGCGCCCGGTGAACCCCCTGAACGAGATGTACGTCGACCTCGATCCCGGTGGTCCCCCGGCGAAACCGCTCGCCGGGGGCACGCCGATCCCGCTCTCGCAGACAGATCGGCCCACCCAGGTGGACGAGATCCTGTCGCACCTCGACACCCGCACGCAGAACGCGCTCACAAACCTCCTCGCCGAATCGAACGTCGCGTTCAACGGCGCCGCGAAGAACCTCCCCGCCGGACTCCAAGCGACCGACGAAACGCTGAAGAACCTCCAGCCGGTGGTCACCGCGCTGCAGGCTCGCCGTGACAAGATCCAGACCCTCGTCACCAGCCTGTCGCAGATCTCCACCGCGGTCGGCAACAACGACGAACGGCTGTCGCACCTGGTCGACTCGACCGAACAGACCCTGGGTGTGCTGTCCCAGCAGCAGGGCCCGCTCGCCGACGCGGTCAAGCAGCTTCCCGGCGTCACCGACGATCTGCGCGCGGCGATGGAGAAGACTTCGGGCCTGACCAAGGACCTGAATCCCTTGCTGGACAACGTGAAATCCGCGTCTGCGAAGCTTCCGGGCTCGCTCAAGAGCTTGAGCGACTTCGCCGACCAGGTCAAGGACACAGTGCCGAAAGTGTCGCCGGTCGTGGAGAAGGCGCGGCCCCTCGTCGCGAACTTCCGTCCGGTCGTGTCCGACCTGCAAGGGGCACTCATCGATCTACAGCCGGTGACGCAGCGGCTCGATGTGGCGACCGGCAAGCTGGTCCAGCAGCTGCAGGGCGTCTCGGCGTTCGTCTACAACACCAGTTCCCTCACCGCCGCGAGCGATGTCAACGGGACGATGGTGCGAGGCCAGCTCGAGTTCAATCTGATGCGGCCGTTCGGCGTCGAACCCCAGGGTTGCGCACCGCTGCCCAACTACCTGCCCTGTCTTCCCGGAGGTCTGCGGTGAGCGCAACATCGTCGCGCAGGACGAACACGATCCGGCTCGCCACCGTGATCACCTTCCTGACCGCCTGTGCCGGCTTCGTCGGCTACCTCTGGACGCAGGCCGGTGGCTCCCTTCCCGGGATCACCTCTGACCAGGCGTACACCGTGTCGGCCAATGTCGACGACGTGGACAACCTGGTGCCCTACACCGATGTCAACGTCGCCGGGATCAGCCTCGGCAAGGTCACCGAGCTCACCCCGGTTGGCAAGACCGTGCGGATCACCCTGCGGCTGGACCCCTCGATCGTGCCGCTGCACGAGGGCACGACCGTGCAGGTCAGCGAGAAGTCACTGGTAGGCCAGCCGGTCGTGCGTGTGGTCGACGGCCAGGGACCGGAGATCCCGTCCGGGACACAGCTCCCCGCGTCCGCGGTCAAACCCAGCGTTCAGCTCCACGACGTTCTCGCCGGCCTGGACCCGAAGACCAAGGACGCGCTCGGCTCGACGCTGCGCTCGCTCGGCGCCGGCACCCAGGGCACCAGCGTCAACGTCTCACAGGTCATGGACGGCCTGGGCAAACTCGGCAGCAATGGGCACACCGCGCTCGACGCGATCGCCGCGCAGTCCCAGGACCTCCAGGAGTTCGCCCGCCAGCTCAGCACCGTTCTCGACTCGTTGAACTCCGGCCAAGGCGACCTCGGGCGGCTCGTCGATGCGGGCAACCAGCTGGCGAGCGCGACCGCGGGGCAGCACGACGCGCTCGCGAACAGCATGAAAGAGCTCCCCGGCACGCTGACCAGCGTCCGGACGGCGACCGGCAAGCTGCGCGAGCTCTCCGGTTCGCTGGCCCCGATCGCGGCGAACCTCAACACGGCCGCGCCCGCACTGACCGACGCGCTGAACCAGCTTCCGTCGGCCACCAAGGACCTGCGGGCGATGCTGCCGTCGCTCAACGGCGTTCTCGACGGCGCTCCCGCGACCCTCAACCGTGTTCCCACCCTGGTCGGCGATGCCGGCGCGCTCATCCCGCAACTGCGCGAACGGTTGCGGGACCTGAACCCGATGGCGGCCTACCTGTCACCGTACGGGCGGGACATCGGTGCGTTCCTGGCGAACTTCCGAGCCTCGTTCGCGCACAAGACCACCGACGGAAAGAACGTTCTCGCGCTGTTCGCCGTCGCGAACGAGGAAAGCGTCCGGGGCAATCCGGTGAACCTGGGCGGCGGTCTCACCGTCGGTACGAACGCCTATCCGGCGCCCGGCCAGCAGGCGACCCGCACGCCGTTCTCCGGAAACTACCCGCGCCTCGTGAAGGACCCGGGGTGAACTGACGATGCGAAACTTCGTGCGGTCCGTGACAGTGCCGCTTCGCCGACCGGCTCGGTTCCTGAAGCGACTGGTCACCCGGCCGCGATCGGTTCGACGGCCGAGCGGGCGCCAGGTCGTCGCCGCGGTACTGGCGCTCGGGTGCCTCGGCGCGATCGGCGGCGGCCTGCTTCGCCTCCAGCTCGACACGACCGTGTCGTCGCTGCTGCCCCAGGGCGACCCCGTGATGCAGGCGATCGACGACAAGGCGCGGGGCTTCGGCGGCGACCCGATCGTCGTGGTGCTGGAGACAGACCAGCCGCGGCGGTTGCTCATCGACAACGGGCAGCTGCCCCGCCTGGTGGGCTTGGAGGGACAGCTGTCGCGCCTGCCGGACGCCGCGGTCGTCTACGGTCCCGGGACAGTGCTCAACCAGATCGCGGGCGGGGCGAAGGACGTACTCGCGGCCATCGGCGGGCGACGCCAGGTCGTCGCTCAACTCGCCGAGCAACAGGCTCGCGATCAGCACAAGACAGCCGCCGAAGCGACCGCGGCGGGGGAGAAGGCGCTGCGGGACTTCGACGTCCGATATGGACAGTTCATCGCGCGCGGCCTGCCCGCCGGCCTGCCGACGCTCTACAACCCGGCCTTCGTGCAGACGGCGATCTTCGACGGCCCTGGCGCCCCCAAGCCGCAGTGGCGGTTCGTCGTGCCGTCGCAGAATTCGGTGGCCATCCTGGTGCGCCCCCGCGAAGGACTCGACGAGAACGGCGCCCGCGCGCTGACCGATGGCGTCCGCTCGGCGGTCTCCGCGGCCGGGCTGGTGACCAGCCGGGTCACTATCAGCGGCGTCCCGGTCGTCGCCACCGCGCTCGCCGACGAGATCTGGTCCGAGCTGCCGCTGCTCGTCGGTCTCGCGCTTGTCGGCTGTTCTCTGGTCCTGCTGACGATCCCGCGGTACGGCAGTCGGCGCGCCAGGCTCTGGCCACTGGCCGTGATGGCGTCCGCGGCGGCGATCACGCTCGCGGTGTTCGGCTGGCTCGGCGTGCCGATCTCGCTCGGTGTGCTCGCGTTGCTGCCGATCCTGCTCGGTGTCGGCAGCGACTTCCCGCTCTACCTGGCCCAGGGCGCGCACCGGCATCGAGTAGTGGTCTCCGGTCTCGCCAGTGCGGGCGCGGCCGCGTGCCTGTGCCTTTGTCCACTCCCGATCGTGCGGCAGCTGGGGCTCGCGCTGGCCGGCGGGATCCTGCTCGTCATCGCGCTGGGCCTTGTGCTCGGCCCGTGGGCACCCGGGCCGCACACGGGGCCGGCTGACCCGCTCAGCCCGGCATGGACGCGCCCGCGCCGATCCGTTGCCGCACTCCTGCTGCTTGTCACTGCCGTAGTCGCGGGTGCCGGCTGGACCTTGCTGCCGCGGATCGGCATCGACGCGGACCCGCAGCGGCTCGCCGCGGGGCTCTCGGCGATCGACGACGCCACTCACGTCCAGGAGGTGCTCGGCTCGTCGTCCGAGCTGAACGTGGTCGTCAGCGGTCAGAACCTGCTGAGCCCGCAGGCCCTGACCTGGATGCAGCAGACCAGCAGCGCCATGGTTACCGGCTTCGGCGACCGCGTCCAGCCGGTCATCAGCCCCGCGGACCTCCTGCGCTTCCTCGGCGCCGACCCGACGCCCGCGCAGGTCTCGGCCGCGATGGATCTGGTGCCGCGCTACCTGACGTCCTCGGTGATCCGTTC
The DNA here is from genome assembly GCF_036008905.1 of Amycolatopsis sp. Lineage (GTDB taxonomy): Bacteria > Actinomycetota > Actinomycetes > Mycobacteriales > Pseudonocardiaceae > Amycolatopsis. The sequence continues at coordinate 47,533 of NZ_DASYMU010000142.1, forward strand.
GGACCGCACTGAGGCGTTGATGGTGTTCGGCATGCGTGTCGACGACGTCGTCGCGCAGCGCTCGGTGCTCGACGAGATCAGGTCGGCTCTGCCGAAGCCTCCGGCCGGGCTCAAGGCCGATGTCGTCGGAGTGCCGGTCGTGACCGCCCGCGCGTACGACGTCGTCGCCGACAGCCGGTTACTCGCCACACTGAGCGGGATTGTCGCCGCGGGCGCCGTGCTGCTCATCGGCCTGCGCCGGCGCTCGGACGCCTGGCGCGCGGTGCTCGCCGGAGCGCTGGCCACCGGCTGGGGGCTGGCGCTGCTCTGGGCGGCCGGAGGAACGCTGACCCCGCTCACAGTGACGCTGGGAGCCCTCACCACCGCCGTCGGATGCGAGTTCTTCGTCCTGCTCGCCGAGGCCCGCCGGACCAGAAGCCGCGCGCTCTTGTGGGGCGTCGCGACAGCGTGCGCCAACTCCACGGTCGGCTACCTCGTTCTCACCGCCTCAGGCCTGACCGTGCTCCGTGACTTCGGCCTGCTCCTTGCCGTCTCCGTTGTCCTGTCCTACCTGGCCGCCCTGCTCATTGTCTGGCTGCTTCCCCCACGAGTGCGGGAGACGGTCCCTGGCGTTTCCACTCCTACCAAGAACGAGGAGGTAAGGGTATGAAGATCGCTCCCTACCGCGACGCGGCTGTCCGGCTGGCGACGAGGTTCCTGTCGCTGCCTCCGGCCGGCTCGTGGTCACAGCGGATCAGCGTCGCCGCCCTGGCGGTGTTGGCGGCCGGCTCGACGGCGAACATCGTCATCGACAGGGTTACCGCTTTGCCGTCCGACGCGGTCTACCGGACGAGCGGCGAGGTGATGACCACCAAGGTGTTCGATAACCGCCTCCACTTGCTGAGTGCGATGTACGGCGTACAGGTTCCCCAGGACCAGACAGCGAAGGACAAGTTCAACCGCGACGCGGCGAAAGCCATCGCCGTGACCGACTTGGTCGACGCGGCCGCGAAGGAACGCAACGTCGCCGTCGCCGACAAGGCCGCGCAAGACCAGCTCGACACTGTGATCCAGCAGAGCCCCGGCGGCCGCGACGCCTTCGTGTCCCAGCTCGGGACCCTGGGGCTCTCCCAGGGGGACGTGCTCGCCGAGGTCAAGCGGACGATCGCGAGCTCGCAGCTCTTCGACCAGATCACCGGCAAAGTGCCCGCCACGACCGACCAGGAAATCCAGCAGTACTACGGCACCCACACGGCCGACATGGCGATGCCGGAGGCACGGCACATCCGTAACGTCGTCGTCGCTGACCAGGCCGCGGCCCAGGACGTCTTCAAACAGGCCAAGGCGGGCGCCGACCTCGGGCAGCTGGCCACCCAGAAGTCACTCGACCAGAGCACCAGGGACAAGGGCGGCGACCTCGGCTCGGTGTCCGCCGTGCAGCTGGAGTCCGGCTACGCGTCTGCCGCGTTCGGCGTCCCGCAGGGCGGTCTGTTCGGACCCGTGCAGACGCAGTTCGGCTGGAATGTCGGGCAGGTCCTCGAGATCACCCCGGCCGAACCGAGAACGCTGGCCGAGGTGCACGACCAGCTCAAGTCCGAGATGCAGCTTTCCGCCAAGCTGGGTGTGTGGCGCTCGTGGCTGACCGACCGGATCAAGGGCGCCGCGGTCGAATACGCCGACAACTATCGTCCGGCGGACCCGGATTCCCCGCCGGCCGATCTGACCCCGCGATGAACCCCGTCATCGCGGTGGTCATCGCGGCGGCCCTGCTGGGGATAGGCCTGTGGGGCAGACGGCGCGCGGCCGACTTGGTGCCGGCCGCGGTCGACCCCGACACGCGCGTCCAGCGAGTTCGCAGCCTGCGTCGAGGCGCCACGGTCTGCCTGGCTTTCGCCGCGGTCTTCGTGGCGGGCGCCGTCATCGTGGTGATCCGGTAAGAGACGAGGCAGGGGAGCGGGGACACCCATGACCCTGCTCCTCCTCGCGGTCGGGCTCAGTCTCGTACTGGCCCAGCACTCCTGGTCCTCAGGAGCAGTGTTCGTGTTCGTGCTTCTGCTCACCGTCCCAGGCGTGGTCGTCGATGTACTCGTGTTCTTCACCAGCAACGGCAAGGACGACGAACCGGACGAATGAGCTCAGCACGACAACGGAGTGGAGGCACAGATGACCATCGCCATCGAGGCTTGCCCGAGAGCGGCATTCGTTCCAGCGCAGCGGGCGACGGACGGTATGTCCACAGAGGATGTGTGGTGCCTGGTCGATCGTGCGCGCCAAGGCGACCAGTTCGCTTTCTCGATGTTGTACGAGCAACACTTCGATTCGGTGTTCGGCTACGTGCTGGTGCGCACCAAGGACAGGAGTCTCACCGAGGAGATCACGAGTGAAACCTTCCTCAAGGCATTCCGGCGGCTCGACTCACTGAGCTACCACGGCACCTCGTTCCGGGCTTGGGTGATGACCATCGCCAGAAATCTCGTCATCGACGACGCCAAGTCGGCCCGCCGACGCTACGAAGTCTTCTTGCCCGAAGGCTTCGACGCGCCTTCGGACACCGCCGACCCGGCCGCGCAACTCTGCGCACGTGCCGAGGCGGCTGCGATTCGTGACTGCATGCAGTGGCTCACCCCCGACCAGCGGGAGTGCCTCCACTTGCGCTTCTTCGAGCACTTGCCGGTCGAGGAGGTGGCACGGATCATGCGGCGACGAGACGTGGCCGTCCGCGTGCTGCAGATGCGTGCGGTCCGCCGCCTTCGTGATCTCTACTGCGCGGATTCGGGCGGCTCCAAACGGCTGGCACGCCAGTGATCAACGCCAACGTTGATTGCTCTGTCGGTCATGCGCTGACCCGCGGATTAAAGTCAGGAGTTTTGGATTGGAGTGTATGGACACGGGTTTATGTCGCGATCTGACTGATGTTTCTGTATCCTAGCTCGTATTCTCGTGTCGTCGAGTGTCATGGTGTGTCGGGCAATGTTTCGGCAACGGAGCCCGGGAAAGTCCTATATGGATGGTCATCAGGGGCGCTTCTGGGGCGTGACCGTATTGGTCAAAACGGGGCCGTCCACGACCCGGGTTTGCCGACTGGGGGTCATATGGCGGAGGCAGCTGCACTGTGACGATCGTATTGTCTGACGGTTCCTGTTCGGACCAGATGCCTCGATAGTGGCGTCTATTTACGCGCGAACCGGAGCCTGCAATGTTCTGCGTTTGGTTATCGATTACTCTATTGGTTCCGCGCTGGTTCTTCGTCCTATCGCGCATGCGCCGGATTTCGAATCATTCGGTGCGGGGAACGCTCCGGAGACCGGGAGTCGGTGGGTGTTGGCCTGCTCGTCTATTTCGTTGTCGGCGGTAGGTGGTAGGTCTGTCCGTGTGCTGTGACGATGATGTGGAGGTCGGTGGTGCCTGGGGGTGCGACGGCGTGCCATCCGGTGGCGGCGGCGCTGGGGTGGTCGAGGCCGGTGATCCCGCCGCCGACGATGGTGCCGGTTCCGTCGGTGACGAGGACGCAGTCGGCCGCGGTGCCTGATATCGATGCCCAGCCGGAGAGAATGGTGTCGGGCGCGAGTGGGGTGTCGATGGCGCCGTGGTCGGTGCCGGGTGTGGATGGTGCGGGGAGTGGGGTGGTGGCGAGGGGGAGTTGCCCGCCGAGTTCGTGTCCGTCGCAGCCGAGGGTGAAGTCGTCGGTGAACGGGTAGGCGCGCAGCGCGGTGGCGGCGGGGATGGCGGAGGGCTGGATGTGGAGTGTGTTCAGCGCGTTGGGTGCGTTGACGCGCAGGGCGATCGCGGCGAGTCGCAGCGGGGCGTAGTCGCGTTGGACGGCGGCGGCTTTCGCGCCGCCGATGGCGTGGGTCACGAGTGCGAGGGTCATGGTCATGGCGACGATGTACCGGGTGGGCCACGCGGGTCGGTGCAGGGTGATCAGGACGAGTACCGCGCAGGTGGCGAGTGCGGCGACGATGACGTAGCGGCTGATGAGGCCGACGTTGCCGCCGGGGACGCTGCTGGAGGTGCGCCCGAGGGCGAGCATGACGGCCAGGGCGAGGGCGTAGGTGCCGAGTCCGATCCAGCCTGCTTCGGCGGAGGCAGCTGTTCCTTGTGCGGTACTGCGTTGGATGGTCGTCGTGGCGAGCAGCGCGAGGGCGGTGATGGTCAGTCCGCCGGCGATGACGGCGGGGAGGGCGAGTTCGGCCGACCAGAGTCCGCCGACCGCCGCGGCCATGGTGGACAGTCGGCCGTCGGGGTCGAACGCGGTGCTGGCGAGGGAGTGCTCTCCGGATGGCTTGGTCGCGAACCAGAATCCGAGCACCAGCACCCCGATCGCGGCAGGCATCGCGACGGTGAGACGTGGTGCGCGGCGTAACCACAGGACGACGGCGAGAGCGAACCAGACCGGGAACGCTGCTCCGAAGCACAAGCAACCCAGTGCCGCGGCGAGGTAGGACAACACGGGTTGCCCGCGGTGGGCGAGGGCGATGGCCAGCACGCTGAAGAACACCGCGGGTAACCAGCTGATCCCGTTGGTGGCCTGAACCCAGAGCTCCATCGCGTGCGAGGACAGGACCAGAAAGGAGAACCCCGCGCCCAGTGCGGCTTTCTTGATCGGCGTGAGGGTGGTCGGAAGCATGCTGACGAGCAGTGCCACCACGGCGACAGCCAGGAGAACGGTCAGCAGGGTCAGCACCCGGTTGTCGCCGCCGAACCACGCGGCGTCGGCCCAGAACAGCAGCGACGGCACGACGAACGGCTGATCCAGGTGATAGGTGAACAGCTGACCGGGAATCAGCGAGCCGTCGTCGTCGGTGATCTTCGCGAGAACGTGCCAGTAGTCCAGCAGGACGTGGACCCGCGGCGCGCGTGCGGCGGCCATACCGGCCAAGGCGACCGGGATGATCGCCGTGGCTGCCAGCAGCCAAGCCCGCCACGTCACTCGCCGAGGGGGAGCGGGATCGAAGTCCAGGGTGCCGGACTGGGTTTCGTCGGCAACGCGCATGAGTCCCACCGTGGATCACTTCCCGCTCGATGCTGACAGGCTCTACCGGATTGGTTGAAGAGTGATCTTTGGCTGCGCCCCAGCGCAGAGTAACCGTCGTCGCGGACGCCTTCGACGCCAGTCGCATCCCCTGCGATGCGCGCCGAAGGTCGGTGGTTGTCCGACTTGCGGGAGGCAAAGGCAATGTGTGGTCGGTGTGAGGTGTGTCGCAGATTGTGGCGGGCCACATACGTAACGTCGTGCTGCTGTCGCAGCGATGATGCCCACGATGGGTCGGGGCCCCGTCCGTAGCTTGCGCCGCGGTGCTCGCCAGTGATCTGACCATGAACGCCGCCACCCGCTACCCGGGTGCCGGGGCCGGTCGGGGGATGATCAGGGAAGTAGCGTTTCAATCGACGATGGGGTGAAGACCGGTGAGATCAGCCATCGCCCGCTTTACGGGCAGCGTGCGGTGGCGTTCCACCTTCGCGGCCGTCGTCGTCACCGCGGTCGCGCTGGGTGGCGCCGCCCTGGTCTTGCTCTTGTCCTTGCGCGCCACGGCGACCACGACGGTGCTGCAGCAGGTGCACCAGCGCGCGTCCGAGGTCGCGGCACAGCTCACGAAGGAGGGACCGGCCGAATTGGCCGGCGTACTGGATGTGGCTCCGGACGCATCCGGCGTCACGCAGGTGATCGGTCCTGATGGGACGGTGGTCGCCCATAGCGTGAGCGCAGGCTTCACACCGATGAGTTCGTTGCGGCCCCCACCTGGCCAGCAGGCCGAGTTGCGTGACACCGTGCTCTCGGGCGAGAACGACGCGGCGTCGGTGGCCGCGATCGGCGTGCGGGTGTCGGGGCAGGACTACGTCGTGCTCGCGGCACAGACACTGGGTTCGGTACGCGACACCATCGAGGTCGTGTCGATTGTGCTCGGCGTGGGCTTTCCGTTGCTGTTGCTGGTGGTCGGCGTGACGGTCTACCGCCTGGTCGGCCGCGCACTGGCGCCGGTCGAAGCGATCCGGGCGGAGGTCTCCGCGGTCCAGCAGGCCGACCTGTCGCACCGCGTCCCGGAGCCGCGTGGCCAGGACGAGATCGCCCGGTTGGCCAGGACCATGAACGCCATGCTCGAACGCCTGCAACGCGCTCAGCGGTCCCAGCGCCAATTTGTCGCCGATGCCAGCCACGAGCTCCGAAGCCCACTCGCCACCCTGCGTACGCACCTGGATCTCGCGTCCGTGACCGGCGGCCGGCTCGACGATGTCGCTTCCGGCGCGATGTCGAGTGAGCTCACCAGGCTCTCCGGGCTGGTCGACGACATGTTGCTGCTCGCCAGGGCCGACGAGCGCGGGCTCTCCTTCTCACTGCGAGAGGTGGATCTTGACGACGTGCTGGACGCGGAGCGGGTGAGGCTTGGGCAGACCACGGATCTTCAGGTGCCGGCGAGCATCGCTCCGGTCAAGGTCATGGGCGATCGTGCCCAGCTGACGCGGATGGTACGCAACCTGACCGACAACGCGGCGCGGTACGCGAAAAGCTCCGTGCGGCTCGTGCTCAGGGTCGACGGCGCCAAGGCGATCCTCGAGGTGTCGGACGACGGCCCCGGAATACCGGAGCAAGAGCGGGAGCGGGTGTTCCACAGGTTCGTACGGCTGGACGACGCTCGCTCGAGCGGAAGCGGCGGCCTCGGCCTGGCCATCGTCACCGAGATCGCCGCCGCGTACGGGGGATCGGTCCGGGTGGGCGAGGGACCGGACGGGACCGGTGCCCTGCTGGTGGTCGAACTCCCCGCGGTGATCATCGCTGAGACAGCGGAGAGCTAGGTCTTGTTCGCGGTATCCGCCCTAGCCGCCGTCGCCGGCCAGCCGGTAGCCGACACCGCGGACGGTTTCGATGCCGTGCCGCCCGAACGGCTTGTCGATCTTGTGCCGCAGATAGCGCACGTAGACCTCGACGACATTGGAGTCACCGTCGTAGTGAGCGTCCCAAACCCCGTGCAGGATCTCGGTACGAGTCAGCACGTCCCCGGCGCGGCGCAACAGGAACTCCAGCAGGCCGAACTCCCGTGGTGTCAGTTCGATCGTGACGTCGCCGCGCCTGACGCGGCGGGTCGCCGGGTCGAGCAGGAGATCACCGGCGGTGAGCACCGGCGGTCGCTGCGGGGTGGCACGGCGGACGAGCGCCCGCATCCGGGCGAGCAGCACCACCATGGAGAACGGCTTGGTCAGGTAGTCGTCCGCGCCGAGTTCGAACGCATCCGCCTCGTCGTACTCGCCGTCCTTCGCGGTCAGCATGAGCACCGGCGTCCACACTTGCCTGCGGCGTAATTCCTCCAGCACACGGTAGCCCGAAAGCCCGGGCAGCATGATGTCCAGCAGCACAACGTCGTAGCGTCCGCCGGAAGCCATGCGCAGCCCCGAAATCCCGTCCGCCTCGACGTCGACCGCGACATGCTCGGCGAGCAGCCCGCGGCGTACCGCGTCGGCCAGCAGCGGCTGGTCCTCCACGAGCAATACGCGCATCGCCCCCGTCCTCCTTACCGTGTCCGACTCCAGGGTCCTCGTGGTGCCTGAGAGCGCGCTGAGTGCGGGCCCGCCAGGAAGGCGGGCCCGCACCCGGTCTCAGGGACGACCGGTCAAGAGCAGAACCGGTACCTACTTACCGGTCGGGGTGTCTGCGTGGTTGCCTTCGTCGCCGGTGGCCTCGTGCTGGATGTTGTCGGTCTCCGGCGCGCCGGGAGCTTCCGCGGCATCGGGAACCTCGGCGGCGGCACCGGGGGCGTCGGCGGTGTCACCGGGCTCCGGCGCATCCGGCACGGCTGCCACGGCGGGCTGAACCGCGACCGGGGCGGGGGCCGCGGGGGCGGCCTGGTTCGTGCTGGCGAGAGCCGTGCCGGTGCCGACACCGCCGATGGCGAGCGCGGCGAGAGCGGCTACGACGAGCTTCTTCTTGGCTTGCACAAATCCTCCTGATCACAATCCCGGTGTCGGTCACCGGTAGGACCGAGGTTGCCTCCGCAGCACTGGCAAGATCGTGAGAACAGATGAGAGCACGCTGAGAAAACCGATGTGACATAGGCTTGTCGCGGTAGCCCGTCGAACATTGGCCAGCCGCTAACTTTCGATTTCCCGGCCGCCCACCTCGCGGGCTTTACCGTCGGATATGACGAGCAAACCGGAGTTCGCCGGGGACCGCGTTGCCGGGCGAGGGGGTCTGGGTTCCGGGCGCGCGGACGGGGTGGCCGGGAAGCGCCCACGTGCCGCAATCGCTGCGGTCGAGCCTGCTCGCGACCTTCAACTCCGGCTTCAAGCTCGCCGACACCAGTGGCGGGTTCTACCTCGGCGGGCGCGTGGCGAGGCCGTTGCAGGACGGGATCGCGTCTCTCGTGATCGGCCGCAACGGAACGGTCTCGATGGCACAGTGGGGCCGGGACGCGACGATGGGTCCGAACATCGCCGCGTCCCGGCAGAACCTCGGACTGGTGGTCGACAACGGAAAGCCGGTGCCGGGCCTGGCGGGCAACCCAGCCGGGCAGTGGGGCAGTGCCAGCAACCAGTTCCAGTTCACCTGGCGATCCGGTATCGGCACCGACTCGGCAGGGCACCTGATCTACGTGGGTGGCGCACAGTTGACGCTCACCACGCTCGCCGACGTGATGGCGCGAGCCGGGATCGTGCGCGGGATGGAACTCGACGTCCACACCGGCGTGGTCGCTTTGACGCCCACTTCGGTCAGGAGTCACGTCGGCACCTTAGGGATACGCGAGCTCGGCGCATTCGCGCAGTGGTGTGAAGCAAAGGCCGCCATTCTTGAAGGCTGACGCGGGAAACGGCCGCTGCCGCCCGTTCCCTGGACATACTCCTACACGCCATCGCCCGCGGCTCGGTGTCCAGACGGCTATCATCACGCCGACCACGGGGTTCGCCGGCCTCCTGGATCGAGGGAATGGCCCCGGCCGTGCCGCAGCTGGCGGGGCTCTAGGAGACTGCTGAACAAGGCGGTTTCGCGGCCGGCCGCTGCTCAGCTTCTTCACGATGACGTTGCGGCGCTTGTACTTTCGTTGGCCACAGCGGAGATGGCTTTATCGCGGAGAGCGGGTGCTGAGCTGATTATGGGGGCTGTGGTCCGGAGCCCGGTGGACGTGGCTGTCTGGTTTTCGCCGATGAAGATCAGCCGCCCGGTTTCCATCCGGGTCAGAACCACGTCGACTCCTTTCCTTGTTCAGTGAAGTGATGGTCGCGCGTCGGTACGTGACGATGGTGTGGGCTCGGTGCGGCGGACGAAGAAGGCCGTGATAACGGCGAGCACCCCGATGCACCCTGAGACGACGAACGCGGCACGCAGTCCCGTGACGTCGGGGGCGCCGGATGGGGCGGAGCTGGCCAGTGCGGTGACGGTGACGAACACGGCGGTGCCGAACGCGCCGGCGACCTGCTGGAGGGTGGAGAGGATGGCGCTGCCGTGCGAATGAAGGTGGTCGGGCAGGACGCCGAGTGACTCCGTCATCAAGGGGGTCATCATCAGACCGAATCCCACCATGAGCAGGACGTGGATGCCGATGACCGCCAACAGCGACGAACCTGCGCCCAGAATGGCGAACAGCCACAGCGACAGGGCCATGGCGAGTGCGCCGGGGATCACCAGCGGTCGCGCACCGACGCGGTCGAACAGCACGCCGACGGGGCGTCCGAGCAGGCCGAGAGCCAGGCCTCCGGGCAGGACCGCCAGACCGCTGACGAAGGTGCTGGTGTGCAGGACGGTCTGCAGGTAGAGCGGCAGCAGAATCGCCGAGATGCCCAGCAGGCACACGAACAGCAGGGCGGTCAGGATGAGGGCGACCACGAAGCTGCGGTACCCGAACGGGCGCAGGTCCAGCAGCGCGCGGTCCTGGCGCTGCAGTCGGGTTTGGCGCCACACGAAGACCACCAGCGCGGCGGCGCCGACGGCCACGGGAACCCACGCCGGCAAGGATGTCTGCGCGGCCCCGGACTCCCCGAAGGCGGACAGGCCGTAGAGCAGTCCGCCGAATCCCACGGCCGAAAGCAATACCGACATCAGGTCCAGTCGTACCTTCCGCACCGTGCTGTCGAGGCGCAGCCAGACAGCTCCGACGATGAGCGCGGCCACCGACAGTGGCAGGACGATCCAGAACATCCAGCGCCAGTCCAGGGAGGAGAGCACTGCCCCGCCGATGGTCGGGCCGATCGCGGGGGCGACGGCGATGACGATGGTGATCGTGCCCATGGTCGCGCCGCGGCGCGCGACCGGTACGAGCCGCATCACCGAGGTCATCAGCAGCGGCAGCATCACCGCGGTACCACACGCCTGTACCACCCGGCCGGCCATCAGCACCCCGAAGGTCGGTGCGAGGCCGCTGATCAGCGTGCCGAGACTGAACATGCTCAACGAGGCGAGGAAGATCCCTCGTGGGGTGAAGCGTTCGAGCAGGAATCCGGTTGTCGGGATGACCACGGCCATCGTGAGCAGGAATCCGGAGGTGAGCCACTGCGTGGTCGAGGTCGGGATGTCGAAGTCGACCGACAGGTCGCGCAACGCCACACTCAAGATCGTCTCGTTCAGGATCATCACGAAGGCGGAGACGACCAGGACGCCGATCAGCAGCCCAGAGCGCGGCGGCGCGGAGCTTTGCTCGGATGAGGTGGTCGCGACATTCGCGGTGGACATGAGACTGGTTCCTCGCAAGGGGTGATCGGGCGCAGGGCTCGGTTGTATCGGGACGACGTGAGGCGGGCGTTCAGCAGCCGGTGTGTCCGGCTGCCGTCATATGCCGACCACACTCGCCATGGTGGGGGCTGACGATGGCACTGACTCGATCGCCAAGTCGATATGCCCATCCGCTCGTTCTTAAACCGACATCTGTCGGGCACCCTTCCCTCGCAGTCTAACTTTCAGCGGCCGCACGACTGTCCGGAGCTCCGTTGATCGCCGTATCCGGCGATCTCGGGGGCTGGAAGCCGCGCAGGATCTCGATCTTGCCGGTGCCGGGGTCCAAGGCCACCCGGAACCACTGGGCGTTGAACGCCACCGAGCGTGGAGAACGCCGAAATGGCCGTCCGCACCGCGGTTGCCGATCTCTTGCCCGGACGACTCGAGCGACTCCGAGCGCCCATGCCCAGTGTCACGGCTTTCAAACCCATCTCGTCGAATACTGCCCCGGTTTACCCTGCCGAACCGATATCCAGGCAGCTTGCCTTGACCGTGAGCCGAAACAGGGCCAACTCTGGATCGAATCAGCTGGTACACCAGCGGGTTCCCGGTCCCATCGACAAAAAGGCGGATCATGCAGCGAGGCGGCTCTGCGCGACGGACAGGTATTCGCAGGTATTCCCTGCGAGGTTTTTTGATGGTGATGATAACGTTGTCAATCTCCTTCGCGACGACGCTGGCCGGGGCACCGGCTCAGGCAGCGGGCGACTGGACCACGGTCTTCCAGGACGATTTCGACGGGCAGGCCGGAACCGGCGTGAACCAGGCCGACTGGCTGTACGACCTGGGCACCGGTTATGCCGGCGGCGCCGCGAACTGGGGCACCGGTGAGATCGAGACGGCGACGAACTCCACTGACAACGTGTATCACGATGGTGGCGGGCACCTGGTGATCAAGCCGATCCGGGATGGCGCGGGCAGTTGGACGTCAGGCCGGATCGAAAGCCAGCGCACCGACTTCGGGGCGCCGCCCGGTGGCCAGATGGAGATGAGCGCGACGCTGCGGCAGCCGAATCCGGAGAGCGGACTCGGGTATTGGCCGGCGTTCTGGGCGATGGGGGCCGACGCACGCCCGGTCGGCGCCACGAACTGGCCCAGCATCGGCGAGCTGGACATCATGGAGAACGTCAACGCGCTGAGCGAGCACTCCACCACATTCCACTGTGGACAATGGGCCGGCGAGTGTCACGACCCGGACGGCATCTCCAGTGATCTGCAGGACTGCGCGGGCTGTTTGACCGGCTACCACACCTATTCCGTGGTCGTCGACCGCCGCGACGCCGCGGCGGAGGAACTGCGGTTCTCCCTCGACGGTGTGCAGACCTTCGCGGTCCGGCAGAACCAGGTGTCCGACGCGACCTGGAAGGCCGCCGTGGATCACGGGTTCTTCGCGATCTTCGACGTCGCGATCGGTGGCTCGTATCCGAACAAGGTCTGCGCCTGCACCTCCCCGGGCGCGGGCATCACCTCCGGCGCGGGGATGAGCATCGACTCGTTCTCGGTCAAGGTGAGCAACAGCTGACGAAAAACCAAGGACGGCCGCCTTCCCGAAGGGATTCCGGGGAGGCGGCCGTCCTTGGCTGCCGACCGTGATGCCGTTCCGCGTCCGGGCGGCTGCTCGACGACGAGCAGATACGCGGGATCGCCGTCCGGCTGGAGGGCAAGATGGTCAGCTGCCCTATCCGGTTTCCGCGGCGCGGCCGGCGCGGCGGGACAGGTCGGCGAACGCCGCACGCAGCTCCGGCGGGGCGATCACCTCGATCTCGGTGTCGAAGCGGGCCAGCGCCGCGGCGAGGGCGGCCCAGGACCAGGACCCTGTCGTCAGCCTGGTCCGGGCGGTGCCGAGTTCCTCGACGACGCCGTCGCCGGCGAACGGGGCCACCTCCGCCGTAGGCAGGCCGAGGATCACCTCGCCGCGGCAGGGCCAGGTGTCCGTGCTCTCGGAGCCCTTGAACTTGGCCGACAGGAAGACGGCTATGTCGCCGCCGGGCACTTCGCGGGGAGGGAACCGCGGTCCGTTCGGGACACGCGGTGTCATCCGGTCGGCGCGGTAGATCCGCCAGTCTTCGCGCTCGGGATCCCAGCCGACCAGGTACCAGCGTCCGGCCCGGACCACGAGATGGTGTGGCTGCACCCGGCGGGGCGCGCGCGGTTCGGTGTCTTCGGGGCGTCCCGGCGAACGGTAGTCGAACCGCAGCTCCTCCCCAGCGCGGACGGCGGCGCTCAGCGTGAGCAGGACACTGGTGTCGACCTGGGGATCGGCACCGCGCCCGGCCGCGCTGATCTCCAGGGCGTCGACGCGCTGCCGCAACCGGGACGGCAGGACCTGGCGCACGGTGGCCAGCGCCCGCGCGGCCGCCTCCTCTATGCCAGCGCCCGTCCCGACGGCGATCCGCAGCGCCACCGCGAGCGCGACCGCCTGCTCCTCGTCGAACAGCAACGGCGGCATCTGGCGGCCCGCTTCGAGCCGGTAACCGCCATCGGGTCCCTTGACCGCCTGGACGGGGTAACCGAGCTCGCGCAGCCGGTCGACGTCCCGGCGCACTGTCCGCTCGCTGACGGCCAGCCGTCGGGCGAGCAAACCTCCCGGCCAGTCGCGGCGGGCCTGCAACAGGGACAGCAGCGACAGCAGCCGGCTGGAGGTCGTCGTCGACGAAGCGAGTGGCATGTCTCCAGAATGCCACGAATAGCGGACGTTCCCTGGCCGGTACTGCTGACACCGTGGTTCTTGTCGCCGGAAGCCTCCGGTGACAAGAACCGCTCGTGAAGGACCGGAACACCATGTCGCTCAACGCAGTCGCCCACCTGAACTTCCATGGCCAGGCCCGTGAAGCCCTCGAGTTCTACCAGTCGGTGTTCGGCGGGCAGCTCACCGTCGCCACCTACGCCGACTTCGGGATGCCCGCCGAACTGCCCGGCGCCACGAACGTCGTATTCGGCCAGGTCGTCGCCGACAACGGCTTCCGGGTGATGGCCTACGACGTACCCGGCCAGGCCACGCCGGCCACGCCGGGCACGCCCACCACGCGCCGCGAGAACGGCACCACGATCACCAAGGAGCCGTTCTTCCTCTCCGTCCGCGGCGAGAGCGTCGACGAGGTCACCCCGGTGTGGGAGGGCCTCGCCAAGGGCGCGACCGTGATCGAGCCGTTCGGCCCCGCTCAATGGGCGCCCGCCTTCGGGATGCTGGCTGACCGCTTCGGCGTCACCTGGATCGTCGATGTCGCGGCCGAGTACACCCAGGCCTGACCTTGTCCACGGGGATGCGACCGCCGGCCGCATCCCCCACCACACAGGAGAAACCCCATGCAAACCCGCCCGCTCGGCCGCACCGGCATCCAGGTCAGTGCCTACGCCCTGGGCACGATGATGTTCGGGCCGCACGGCAACCCCGATGCGGACGAGTGCGTCCGTATCGTCCACCGAGCCCTCGACGGCGGCATCAACGTCATCGACACCGCCGACGTCTACGGCGGCGACGGCGAATCGGAGAAGATCGTCGGGAAAGCGCTGCGCGGCCGCCGTGACGACGTCGTCCTCGCCACCAAGTTCAACGGCCCGATGGGCCCCGGCCCCAACGAGTGCGGGAACTCCCGCCGGTGGATCGTCACCGCCGTCGAAGCGTCCCTGCGCCGCCTCGGGGTCGACCATATCGACCTCTACCAGGCCCACCACCCCGAACCCGGCACCGACATCGAGGAAACTCTCGGCGCGTTGAGCGACCTGCTCCGCGCGGGCAAGGTCCGCGCGATCGGCCACTCGAACCTGCCCGCGTCGGAGATCGTCGAAGCCCAGTGGGTGGCCGAACGGCGCGGGCTGGCCCGCTTCCGCTCCGAGCAGCCGCACTACTCGATCCTCAACCGCGGGATCGAACGTGAGATCCTGCCGGTCTGCGAGCGCTACGGGCTGGGTGTCATGGTGTGGAGCCCGCTGGCGATGGGCCTGCTCGCCGGCCGTCTTCGCAAGGGCGGCGCGGAAACGGCATCGGCCGGCCGCCTGCACTGGGCGCGGCGGCACATGACCGACGAACGCAAACTCGACGCCGTCGAAGCCCTCGTCCCGGTCGCCGAACAGGCCGGACTGTCGCTGCCCCACCTCGCGTTGGCGTTCGTGACCGCCCACCCCGCGGTCACCTCGGCGATCATCGGCCCGCGCACGCCCGAACAGCTCGACGACCTGCTCGCGGGAGCCGGCACTCTCCTCGATGGTGACGTGCTCGACCGCATCGACGAAATCGTGCCGCCGGGAACCGACGTCGGACCAGTCGACGTGGCCTACGTCCCACCCGCGCTCGCGCAGTCGGAGCTCCGCCGACGCGTTCCCTGCGCGGCGCGATCGGTGTCAAGAATCGGTCAGTGAGTCGCGAAGTACGTGCTTTTTGATCTTCCCGGAACCGGTGAGGGGGAATTCGGTGACGAAGCTCCAGACCCGGGGTGTTTTGTGGGGCGCGAGATGCTCGCGCACGTGGGCGAAGAGTTCGGCTTCACCGGTGGTTTCGCCGGGGGTGAGCCGGACGAAGGCCGCCACCTGTTCTCCCCATTCGGGGTCCGGAACACCGACCACCGCCACCTCGTCCACGGCCGGGTGATCGAGCAGGACGTTTTCGATCTCGCGGGGGTAGATGTTCTCACCACCACGGATGATCATCTCCTTGACCCGTCCCTCGATCCGGAGATAACCGTGCTCGTCCATGGCGGCGAGGTCGCCGGTGTGCAACCAGCCCGCCGGGTCGATGGCCTCGGCCGTCTGGTCGGGACGGTCGAAGTAGCCGGTCATCACGTGGTACCCGCGGGTGCACACTTCGCCGACCTCGCCGCGGGCGAGCACGGAGCCGGTGGCGGGGTCGGTGATCTTGATCGCGCAGCCGGGCAACGGCCTCCCGAGCGTTTCCGCCCGGTTCTCGGGACTGTCGTCGAGACGGGTCATGGTGATTCCGGGGGAGGCCTCGGTCTGCGCGTAGACGATGCTCATCGGCACGCCCAGCGCGGACTCGACGCGCCGGACCAGCTCGGGCGGGACCGTCGCGCCGCCGGCGAGGGCGTAGCGGACGGACGAGAG
>NZ_DASYMU010000143.1:0-92121 GCF_036008905.1 Amycolatopsis sp.
CGCCATCTGTCGACAGATGGCGGTAGTCGCGCACGCCGGGTAGCGAGGTTACCTGGCGACGAGTTTCCCCACTCGGGTGCGGATTTCTTCGGCGGTGCCCCGCATCAGGGACGAGCCGATCCCGCACGCGACGGCTCCGGCGGCGAGCCACTCCGGGACGTCTTCGGCGTCGATACCGCCGGTCGGGACCAGCGGCGCCTGGGGGAGCGCGGCGCGGACGTCGGAGATCCAGCGCGGGGTCAGGGCGGAGCCGGGGAACAGCTTGACGGCGTCCGCACCGGCTTCCAGGGCGTGCATGATCTCGGTGACGGTCCCGGCCGCGGGCAGTGACGCGGCGCCGTAGCGGTTGGCGGCGCGGACGACCTCGACGTTCAGGTTGGGGGACACCAGGAAGCGCGCCCCGGCCCGGATAGCGGCGACCGCGGAGGCTTCGTCCAGGACGGTCCCGGCGCCGATGGTCGCGGCCGGGTACTCGGCGACGAGTTGCTCGATGGCGCGCAGCGCGCCCGGGTTGGTCAGCGGGACCTCCACCGACAGGAGTCCGGCGTCGAGGAGCGTGCGCGCCCCGGCGACGGCGGTTTCGGCGGTCGGCGTCCGCACGATGCCGACGACACCCTGCCGCAGCATGGCTTGCGCGATTTCCCAGCGGTAGGTCACGAAATCTCCTTGTCGGTCAGCGGGCCACGGTTTCGTGGTCGCCGGTGAGTGAACGTAGTGCCCGTTCCTGTTCCGCGCTGTCGGGCAGGCCTTCGGTGTCGGTGACCGTGCCGACCACGAGGGCCGCGGACACCGCTCCGGCGCGCAGGGCGTCTTCCGGGGATGCGCCGCGTAGCCACGCCGAAAGGTAACCCGAGGTCAGCGCGTCGCCCGCGCCCACGGGGTCCAAAACGGTCCGCGCCAAGGTTTCCTGGCGCCAGCGGCCTTCCCGGGTGATGACTTCGGCGCTCTTGTCCGGGTGCTTCACCACCACGACGCGAGCCCGGCCGTCCAGCAGCGCGGCGCCGTCGGAGTGCCCGGTGACGAGCTCGAGTTCGTCGGTCCCGGTGAAGATCAGGTCGGCGTGGGCCAGCAAGGGCCCGACGGTGTCACGCCAGCGTTCGGGGGAGCCGAGCTTGTGCCGCACGTTCGGATCGAACGAGACGAGCGCGCCCTCGCGGTGCGCGAGTTCCATGAACTCCAGCACGGCCTCACGGGCGGACTCGGACAGCATCGCCGTGATCCCGGTGACGTGGACCAGCCGTGCGCCCGACAATCCGGTTCTGCGCACGTAGTCGGCCGAGAGCGCGGAAGCCGCCGACCCCACCCGGTGGTACTGGACGTCGATGGCCCGGCTCGCATGACAGTCCCGCATCAGCAACCCGGTGAAACCCGCCGGATCCACCTCGACCGCCGACACGTCGACGCCGTCGGCGCGCAGCAGCGCCAGCACCGCGGCACCGGAGGGATCCGCGCCGACTCGGCTGAGCCACCGAGTCCGATGACCCAGCCTGCTCAAGCCCACCGCGACGTTCGTTTCCGCCCCGGCGATCGAACTGCGGAACGTACCGGCGCGGCGCAGCGCGACGCCGTACTCGGCGAGCAGCAGGTGCATCGTTTCGCCGAGGGTCACGACTTCTGGGGTGTCCATGGCCGGGGTTCGTCTCCGTGCGGGTCGGCGTCGGGGCGGTTTTACCCTACACCTAAATGATAATTTAGTATTTATTATTGACAGGGAGATCTCCGGCCCGGCATGCTGCGGCGAGTCCGACGACGAAAGGTGAGCACTGATGCTCGACCGACCCGTACCGTCCACGCCGACGCGCACCCGTGGGCGAAGACTCCTCATCGCCGTACTCGCCGTGACGGCGACCGTGGCCTCCCTCTTCGTAGCCGCGGGCCCGGCCTCCGCCGGAGACGACCAAGGCGCCCCCGACTACTACTCCAGCGGCATCTCCGACACCCCGTACATGGGCTGGAACACCTACTTCGGCATCGGCGCGCCGAACGAGGCCGCGATCAAGTCCATCGCCGACCACCTGGTCGACACCGGCCTGCGCGACGCGGGCTACAAGTACGTCTGGATCGACGGCGGCTGGACCGCGCCGACGCCGCGTGACGCGCAGGGCAACCTCCTGGCCGACCCGGCGAAGTTCCCGTCCGGTATCCCCGCGCTGGTCAGCTACCTGCACAGCCGCAAGCTGCTCGCGGGTATCTACACCGACGCCGGTGCCTCCGACGGCAAGAACTGCGCGGCGGGCAGCGGCGGCGGGTACTACGACGCCGACGCGAAACGGTTCGCCAACTGGAAGTTCGACGCGATCAAGATCGACTTCCTGTGCGGTATCGCGCAGAACCTCAAGCCGGCCGAAGCGTTCGGCGCGTTCAGCAAGGCGGTCCAGAAGGCGGGCCGCCCGATGCTGCTCAACGTCTGCAACCCGGTGACCGGCGCGTGGGGCAACTATCCGGCGGATCAGCAGGCCGGGTTCTCCTACACCTTCGGCCCGACGACCGCCGACTCGTGGCGCACCGACACCGACGTCGCGTTCGGCACGCCGTACGAGGGCATCTGGAAGGACATGCTCCGGAACATGGACGACAACGCCGCCCATTCCGAAGCACACGGCCCCGGGCACTTCAACGACCCGGACTACCTGATCCCGATGCGCAAGGCGGAGAACGGGAACTACGAGCTCAACGAAGAGGAATCGACCACACAATTCGTCATGTGGTCGGAGATGGCCTCACCGCTGATCATCGGTTCGGACCCGCGCACGCTGCCGGCGTCGATGATCAACACGCTGAAGAACCCGGAAATCCTCGCCGTCAACCAGGATCCGCTGGTGATCCAGGGCGTGCGTGTCGCGAACTCCGGCAGCACCGACGTCTACAGCAAGGTGTTGTCCGGTAAGGGACAACGCGCGGTGGTCCTGCTCAACCGCGGCGAGACGGCCGCCCCGATGACGGTCACCTTCGCCGACGCCGGGCTGCAGGGTTCGGTATCCGTCCGTGACCTCCGGGCGCGGGCCGACCGTGGCACCGCGTCGGATTCCTACACCACCACGGTTCCCGCGCACGGCACCGCGTTCCTCCGCTTGCGTGGCACCGATCTGGTGCCCGGCGCCGACCTCGGCGGCAACGTCTCGGCGAGCCCGGCACTGGCGCGGATCGACGACACCCACGCGTCGGCGTTCGTCCGTGGCGCCAACGGGTCCCTGCAGCAGCAGGCCCTCGACGGCACGACCTGGTCGCAGCGCTGGAACGACCTCGGCGGCCCGACCCACGGCAAGATCCTCGGCCAGCCCTCGGCGTTCGCGAGTGCGGACGGCAGGTTGGACGTCTTCGTCCGTGGTCTGGACAACGCGGCGTACCAGCGCACGTTCCGCGACGGCCGCTGGGGCCAGTGGGTGAACCTCGGCGGACGGCTCA
The DNA here is from genome assembly GCF_036008905.1 of Amycolatopsis sp. Classification (GTDB taxonomy): domain Bacteria; phylum Actinomycetota; class Actinomycetes; order Mycobacteriales; family Pseudonocardiaceae; genus Amycolatopsis. The sequence goes on from NZ_DASYMU010000143.1 coordinate 3,406, forward strand.
CGGATTCGCCGTCGGTCGCCTTTACCAGCCCCGAATCGTGGTCGCTGTTCACCCGGGGTCAGGACGGCCTGGTGTGGACCCGCGCGCAGAGCGGTGACTGGTCCAGTGTGAGCGCGCCGGACGGCAAGGCGATCTACGGCAGGCCGGGCGCGGCCGACGACGGCACGGCGACGCATATCGCGATCCGCGCTGCTGACGACAGCGTGTGGACGCGGTCCAGGGACAACGCCACCGGTGTCTGGTCCGAGTGGTCGGGCATCGGTGGCGTGATCAGCGGCAGTCCGACGCTGGTCGCGACGCTCGGCCGGGTGTACCTCTTCGCCCGCGCCGGTGACTACACGCTGTGGCAGGTCAACCACACCGGCGGAGCCTGGCAGGGCTGGTTCAAGCGCGGCGAGTACGCCAGCAACAGCATGGTCGGCGCGGTCGGTGCCGCGGCGGGCGACAACGGTTCGGCCTGGCTGGCTGTCCGCGGTCCGGACAACCGGATCCACCAGGCCAAGTTGTAGTACGCAAGCTTTACTACTGTTCAACGTAACAACGGGAGGTACGGGTATGGCGTCGCGGTGCGCAGTGGTGTCCGGAGCCGCAGCGGGCATCGGTGCCGCGACGGCCCTCCGGCTCGCGGAAGACGGGTACGAGGTGATCGCCGTCGACGTCTCGGCGGCGGTCACCGAACTCCCCGGGGTCCACGCGGTCGTGGGGGACGTGACGGCCGACGCGACCTGGGCCGAGGTGCTGGCCACGGCCGAGCGGCTGGCCGGCGGGGTCGACGCGCTGGTCAGCAACGCCTACGCGGCCACGGTCAAGAAGCTGCACGAAACGAGCCGGGACGAGTGGTCCCGTCAGCTCGACGTCAATCTCACCGGGGCGTACCTCGGTCTCCGGGCGTGCCTGCCGACGATGACGAGCCGCGGCGGGTCCGTCGTGCTCGTCTCGTCGGTGCACGCGAAGTTCGGACTTCCCGGACATCCGGGGTACGCCGCGACCAAGGGCGGGCTCGTCTCGCTCTCGCGGCAGCTCGCCGTGGAGTACGGTCCGGCCGTGCGGGTCAACGCCGTGCTGCCGGGGCCGGTGCTCACCCGGGCCTGGGACAGGGTGAGCGAAGAAGATCGTCAACGCAGCGCGCGGGCCACGCCGGCGGGGCGGCTCGGCGAGCCCGGCGAGGTGGCCTCGGTGATCTCGTTCCTGCTGTCACCGGCGGCGTCCTTCGTCTCGGGCGCCGAGCTGGTGGTCGACGGCGGCTGGTCCGCCGCCAAGGATTCGGCATGAGGGGGCGCAGGTGAAGATCACCGGGATTGAAACGTTTCTGGTCGCGCCACGCTGGCTGTTCTTGAAGGTCAGCACGGACGAGGGCATCAGCGGCTGGGGTGAGCCGGTGGTCGAGGGGCGCGCCGAGACCGTCCGTGCCGCCGTGCACGAACTGGCCGACCTGGTGATCGGCCAGGACCCGTTGCGCATCGAGGACCACTGGCAGGTGCTGCGGCGCGGCGGTTTCTACCGCGGCGGCCCGGTGCTGTCCAGCGCGCTCGCCGGGTTCGACCACGCTTTTTGGGACATAGCCGGGAAAGCGCGGTCCGCTCCGGTGCACGAACTGCTCGGCGGGCCGGTCCGCGACAAGGTGCGGGTGTACTCGTGGGTCGGCGGAGACCGGCCGGCCGCCATCCGCGAAGCCGTGACCGCCCAGGTCGAAGCCGGGTTCACCGCGGTGAAGATGAACGTGTCCGGCCCGATGACCGCGATCGCGTCGCCCGCCGAGGCGGACGCGGCGCTCGCGCGGGCTTGGGAGGCGCGTGAGGCGCTGGGGCCGGATCGGGACCTGGCGATCGACTTCCACGGCCGCGCGTCCCCGGCGATGGCCAGGAGACTCGTAAGGATGCTCGAAGAGGTCCGCCCGATGTTCATCGAAGAACCGGTTCTGCCTGAGACACAAGGAAACGCGCTCGCCTCGGTGGTCGAAGCCAGTACCGCGCCGATCGCGATGGGGGAGCGGCTGTACTCACGTTGGGAGTTCAAACCGGTGCTGGACGCCGGAGTCGCGGTGGTGCAGCCCGATCCGTCGCACGCCGGTGGGATCTCCGAGGTCCGGCGGATCGCGTCGCTCGCCGAGATCTACGGCGCGAGCCTGGCACCGCATTGTCCGCTGGGCCCGATCTCGCTCGCCGCGAGCCTGCAGCTGGCGTTCGCGACACCGAACTTCCTTATCCAGGAACAAAGTGTGCGCCTGCATTACAACGGTGGCGCTGAGCTGACGAACTACCTCGTCGACACCTCTCCGTTCGATTTCGTCGACGGGTACGCGAACCGGCCGATGGGTCCCGGTCTCGGCATCGAGGTCGACGAGGACGCGGTGCGGCGCGCGGCGGAGATCGGGCACAGCTGGCGGAGCCCGATCTGGCGGCACGAAGACGGTGGTTTCGCCGAATGGTGAGCGCGGTCGTGGTAGACCGAGACCCTGCGGGGCCACTGTGGCTGGACAACGGGCTGCTGCGCCTGGGACTGGTCCCGGCGCTCGGCGGCCGGTTGCTGTCCGTGCGAGCCGGATCGGTGGAACTGTTGTGGCGCAACGCGTCGCTGCTGGACGAGTGGCTGCGGCCGGTGAACGGGCACGTGCCCTCGCCGGTCGCGGGCGCGATGGGGGACTGGGTCAACTACGGCGGTGACAAGACTTGGCCCGCGCCCCAGGGCTGGGACACCGACGCCCAGTGGGCGGGCCCGCCCGATCCGGTGCTCGACTCCGGCCCGTACACCGCGGCCGTCGAGTCCACATCGGACGGTGTCACCGTCACGATGACCAGTGGTGACGATCCGCGGACCGGGCTGCGGCTCACCCGCGCGATCACGCTGATGCCCGGTGAGACGTCGTATCGCCTCACGCTCACCGCGACCAACGTCAGCGAGCGCCCGGTGCGATGGGCGCTGTGGAACGTCACCCAACTGCCCGGCGGCGGCGATGTCCACATCGGACTCGATCCGGCGCTGGATCCGCGGGTCATCGGCCTGGTCGTGGGCACCGGAACGCCCGAATACCGTTACAACGCACCAGATCTGGTCGTCGTGCCGCGACAGGATGTCGTCGGCAAACTCGGTTTCCCGGGGAGCGTGGGCTGGGTGTCTTACGTGGGCTCCGAAGCCATGATGACCCAGGTCTTCACCGTCGACCCCGCGGCCGAGTATCCCGACTCGGGCTCGCCGCTCGAGGTCTGGCTGGAACATCCCCTTCCCGAGCCGCTCGCCGACCTGGGCGGCCTGAACCCGCCCGCGCACATCGTCGAGTGCGAGGTACTCGGCCCGCTGACCGACCTCGCCCCAGGCACCTCGACCTCCCTGCTCATCGACGTCGACGTCACCTAATACCCCGCGTCGAGCGCGACGCGAGATGTCGACATGTCGTGACGTCTCGCGCGCAAGAGATCGCCATCTGTCGACAGATGGCGTGGGTTTTTTGTCCGGCGGACAGTCCGTTGTTGTCTGTTGACAGGAGACGTCTGCGTCGTAACAATCAAGTTTCCAATATCCTATAGGATCTGTGGGGATGGCGATGAAGCCAAGTTCACGCGGTGCGTCTGTCCGCAAGGCCGACGCGTTCCTGGTGAACTTGGCCGTGGAGCAGGTCCGCAAGGACGCCGTCCAGCAGTTCCTGTCGCAGGAGACGATTTTCGTCGAGGTGACCACCGACGACGGCGCGGTCGGCCTCGGGTACTCCTACACGATCGGCACGGGCGGCACCGCCGTGCTGGCGCTGCTACGTGATCACCTGCTTCCCCGGCTCATTGGCCTCGACGCAGGGCTGATCGAGGCCGTCTGGCGCGATCTCTTCGCCTCCACCAGGTCGACCACGGTCGGGGCGATCACCTCACTCGCGCTGGCAGCGGTCGACACCGCGCTGTGGGACCTGAAATGCCTTCGCGCCGGCGAACCACTGTGGCGCGTCGCGGGCGGGTTCGCGCCCAAGGTCCCGTTGTACGACACCGAAGGCGGCTGGCTGCAGCTGTCCACCGAGGAGCTCGTCGCCGGGGCGGTGAAGGCGGTCGACGCCGGCTGGTGCGGTATCAAGCTCAAAGTGGGCAAGCCGACCGCGGTAGAGGACTTCGAACGCCTGCTCGCGGTCCGCGAAGCCGTCGGGCCGCGGTTCCCGATCATGGTCGACGCCAACCAGTCCATGACCTGCGCGGAAGCGATCCACCGCGCGGAGACCTTCAAACCGCTCGCGCTGACCTGGCTGGAGGAACCGCTGCCCGCCGACGACGTCAGCGGCCACGTCCGGCTTTCGCGCTCCACCACCATTCCCATCGCCGTCGGCGAATCGATGTACTCGGCCGGCCAGTTCCGCGAGTACCTCGAACGCGGCGCGGCGTCGATCGTCCAGGTCGACGTGGCGCGCATCGGCGGGATCACGCCGTGGCTGAAGGTCGCGCATCTCGCGGAAACGTTCAATGTGGACGTCTGCCCGCATTTCCTGATGGAGCTGCACGTCGGCCTGGCCGCGGCGATCCCGAACGGCCGCTACGTCGAACACATCCCGCAGCTGCGGGCGATCACCACCCGGGAGATGACCGTGGAGGACGGGCACGCCATCGCCCCGGAAAGCCCCGGCCTCGGTATCGCCTGGGATCGCGACGCCATGGACAACCTCCGCGTCGCCTGAAGTTTCCGCAAGCCATCACCAGGTCCCCACTAGAGATGGAGTAACCGTGGCAAGTTCCGCCAGATCCACCCGATGGAAAGCGCTTACCGCGCTTTTGGTCCCCCTGACCGCGCTCGCCGTCACGCAGGTGCCCGCGGCCGCGGCCGCCCCCGAGCAGACCCCCGCCGCGGTCGACGCGCACGCCGCACTGGCGCAGAAGCCTTACCTGGGCTGGAGCAGCTGGAGCCTGCAGTCGACGAACTTCCCCGGGGTCAACCCGGACGGTCCCGCGAGCTGGCTCAACCAGAAGAACGTGATCGCGCAGGCCGACGTCATGGCCGCGAAGCTGAAGAACCACGGCTACGAGTACGTCAACGTCGACGCGGGCTGGCTCGGTGGCTTCGACGAGTTCGGCCGTCCGCTGCCGGACCTCAAGAAGTTCCCGGACGGCATGAAGTTCCTCGCGGACTACGTGCACGGCAAGGGCCTCAAGTTCGGTGCGTACCTCGCCGTCGGCCTCGACCCGCTGGCCTACCGCGACGGCTCCACGCCGATCTTCGGCGCCGCGAACTGCACCACCAAGGACATCGTCTACCCGGACCTGCGCAAGACCAACGGCTGGGACAGCTCCTATAAGATCGACTACGCCAACCCGTGCGCGCAGTCGTATGCCAATTCCCTGGCGAACACCCTCGCGAGCTGGGGTGTCGACTTCCTCAAGATGGACGGCGTCGGCCCGGGTTCGTTCAAGGGCGGCGCGAACTACGACAACACCGCCGACGTCGCCGCGTGGTCGAAGGCACTCAAGGAGACCGGCAGGCCCATCCAGTACGTGATCTCCTGGGGCCTGAGCCACAAGCAGGCCGACGTCTGGAAGGCCAACACCAACGGCTGGCGGATCGACACCGACGTCGAGTGCTACTGCGACACCATCGTCACCTGGAACAACTCGGTGAAGCAGCGCTGGAACGACGTCGTGCAGTGGATCCCCGACGCGGGTCCCGGTCACTGGAACAACCTCGACTCGATCGTCGTCGGCAACGGCGTGATGGACGGCATCAACGAAGCCGAGCGCCAGAGCAAGATGACGCTGTGGGCGATTTCGGCCGCACCGCTGTACTCCGGTGACGATCTGACCAAATTGGACGCTTACGGTCTTTCGCTCCTGACCAACGACGAGGTCATCGCGATCGACCAGGCCGGCATCCCCGCCAGGCCGGTCAGCCAGGCGACCGAGCAGCAGACCTGGTTCGCCCGCAACGCCGACGGCAGCACCACGGTGGCGCTGTTCAACCTCGGTTCCGCGCCGGCGAAGGTCACCGCGGACTGGGCCGACGTCGGCCTGTCCGGCATGGCCGGCGTGCGGGACGTCTGGGGCCGCAAGGACCTGGGCACCTCGAACGGCAGCTTCGGCGCCGACCTGCCAGCCCACGGCTCGCGGCTGCTGCGCATCACCCCGAAGGACAACGCCACCGCCCCGGCCATGCCGGTGAGCGTGCACGGCATCGGCGCGACGCCGAACACCCTGTCGCTGGCTTGGGACGTCTCGCCCAGCAAGAAGCCGGTCAGCTGGTACGACGTCTACGACGGCTCCAAGAAGGTCGCTTCCGTGCGGGGGACCGCCGCGACCGTCTCCGGGCTCGCTCCGGCTTCGGCGCACAGCTTCTCGGTCGTCGCGGTGGACTCGTCCGGTAAGGGTTCGGCGCCCAGCAAGAGGATCCCGCTGAACACCCCGGCCAACAGTGGCCAGTCGATCTACGAGGCCGAGGCTTCGGGCAACACCCTTGTCGGCGGCGCGTCGGTGGGTGGCTGCTCGGGTTGCTCCGGTGGTCAGAAGGTCGGCAACGTCGGTGGCAGCGGCTCGCTGACCATCAACGGCGTCACCGCCCCCAAGGCCGGGACGTACGTGATGACCGTCGGCTACGTCGACGCGGACTCCAGCCGGACCGCCGTGGTCACGGTGAACGGCAAGTCGTTCAACCTGCCCTTCGCCGGATCCAACAACAACGACTGGGACACCGCCCAGACCGTGACGATCTCGGTGCCGCTCAACGCGGGGACCAACACCGTCCAGTTCGGCAACGCGAACGACTCCGTGGCGGACATCGACAAGCTCATCGTCTGAGTAACCGGCCCGCAACGGGCCACTATCCACAAAGGAGAGTGCCGTGGTGGCGATCTCGCACACCGAACATCGCAGCGGAACCGTCACCACGGCCCCTTCTGCCCGTACCACCAAGAAAAAGAGCGCGCATCGGGGTTCGGCCGCGGCCCACCGCGACGACGGCCGGATCGCCCTGCTGCTCATCGCCCCCGCCGTCGCCGGATTCCTCGTCTTCTTCGCCTATCCGACGCTGCGGGGCATCTACCTCAGCTTCACCGACTTCCACGTGCTGAGCGCGCCCAACTGGGTGGGCCTGGCCAACATCACGCAGATGCTGAACGACGAAGTGTTCTGGGGCTCGCTCTGGGCCACGCTCTACTTCGTCGTGCTGGCCGTGGTCATCGGGATCCTGATCTCGCTGGCGACAGCGGTCGTCCTGCACCGGCTCACGAAGTCGACGGTCATCCGCGGCCTGATCCTGGTGCCGTTCCTCATTTCCGCCGTTGTCGCCGCGGTCGTCTGGTCCTGGATGCTGGACCCGCAGCTCGGCATCGTCAACGTCCTGATCAGCAAGCTCACCGGCGACTCGATCAAGTTCTTCGGCTCGAGCGACTGGGCCATCCCGTCACTCGCGCTGATCAGCGTGTGGAAGTCCATGGGCTACAACGCGGTGCTCATCTTCGCCGGGCTCCAGACGATCCCGGTCACGGTGTACGAAGCCGGCCGGATCGACGGCGCCACGGAGTTCCAGATGTTCCGGCGGCTCACCCTCCCGTTGCTGCGGCCGATCCTGGTGATGGTGGTGATCCTGACGATCATCAGCTCCTTCCAGGTCTTCGACATCGTCGCGGTGACCACCCAGGGCGGCCCGGCGAACGCGTCGAACGTGCTGCAGATGTACATCTACAACAAGGCCTTCCGGCAGTTCGACTTCGGGTACGCCGCGACGATGTCGCTGGCCCTGTTCGTCATGTTGATCGCGATTACTTTTACCCAGCTGCGGCTCGCGAGGGCCAACGAATCCGACACCAACTGAGGAGGAGGCCTGTCATGAAGAAGATCCCCCTCGGCCGGATCGTCGCCTGGATCTACATCGCGCTCATCCTGCTCGTCACGCTGTTCCCGTTCTACTGGATCCTGCGGACGGCACTGTCCAACAACTTCGCCATGTCCACGGACCCGTCGTCGTTCCTGCCGGTCGATTTCACCCTCGGCGCGTTCAAACGCGCGCTCGGCCTGGCGACGACGGCGGAAGCGCAGGCCGAAGGCGGCTCGGGTGCCGCGCTCGACACCCCGCTGTTCCTCCGCAACTCGATCATCTACTCCTCGGTGCTCACCGCGCTGGTCGTGTTCTTCTCCGCGACGGCCGCGTATGCCTTCTCCCGCTTGCAGTGGAAGGGCCGCAACGTCGTCTTCTCGGTCCTGCTGACCGCGTTGATGGTGCCGACGATCCTGACCCTGCTGCCGAACTTCGTACTGGTGAAGGATCTCGGGCTGACGAACACCTTCGCCGGGATGATCCTGCCGGGCGCGTTCTTCTCCGCGTTCAACATCTTCTTCCTGCGGCAGTTCATGCTGGGCCTGAGTACGGAGATCGAGGAAGCCGCGATCATCGACGGCGCCGGCCCGCTGCGGATCTTCTTCCGGATCATCCTGCCGATGACCGCGGCGCCGATGGCCACGCTGTCCCTGCTGACGTTCATCAACAGCTGGAACGACTACTTCTGGCCGCTCTTGGTGACCAGTGACGAGACCGTGCGGCCGCTGACGCTCGCGCTCGCGGTGTTCAAACAGTCCTCGCCGCAGCAGTCGCCCGACTGGGCCGGGCTGATGGCGGCCACGCTCGTCTCCGCGCTGCCGATGCTCCTGCTGTTCATGGTCTTCGGCCGGCGCATCGTCAACTCCATCGGCTTCACGGGGCTCAAATGACACAGGATCTTCTGCTCGGCTGGGCCGAACCCGCGTCGGCGTGGGTCGAGGCGGCACCGGTCGGCAACGGCCGCCTCGGCGCCATGGTCTTCGGCGGCGTGCGGCGCAGCCGGTTCCAGCTCAACGACTCCACGGTGTGGTCGGGCACCCCGGACGGTCCCGCCGAGGGCCTCGCCGGAGTGCTCGCCGCCGGTGCGGGACCGGACCGGCTCGCCGAGGTCCGCGCGGCCATCCGGAACGAGGACTACCGGCGCGCCGAGTCGCTGCTGATGTCCTTCGAAGGCCCGTACAGCCAGGAATACCTGCCCTACGCGGATCTGTGGATGACGCTGAGCGCCGACGGTGAGGACGCCTACCACGGCCGGACGCTCAACCTCGACAACGGCGTCGTCCGCGAGGAACTGACCGTGGGTGGCCGCCGTGTCGAGCGGCTCACCTGGGTCAGCCGTCCCGCGCAGGCGATCTGCATCGCGCTGACGGTCGAGGACGGGACTGTCGACTTAGGACTGGAGCTGTCGTCGCCACTGCGGGTGGTCCACAAGACCGCGCTGTCGCTCGGCATCGAGATCCCGGTCGACGGCGCGCCCCGGCACGAGGAAGCCGTCGCCGAGCCGCTGCGGTACGCCGACGGGACGCCGGGGGAGTACGACCCGTTCGGCGCGCTGGTGGCGAAAGTCGAGACGGACGGCCGCCTCCTCACGAACGGCGTGGCGACCGTGCTGGGCATGACCCGCGCGCTCGTCACGCTTTCCAGCTCGACCACCGCGGCCGACGTCTGGTCCGGAGGCACGGCAGTGAACCGTCAGTCCCATGTGGACAGAGCGGCGGATACCGCGACGCAAGCGCTTGCGACCGGCCGGGACGAGCTGTTGCGAGAGCACGAAACCGATCTGCGCGGACTGCTCGGCTCGATGTCCCTCACGATCGGCTCCCGGCGCGGCGGCACGTACGACGTCGAGACCGAAATCCTGTCCGGAAAGGACGAACTCCTCACCGCCACGGTCATCTTCCAGCTGGGGCGGTACCTCCTGGCCTCGGCGTCCCGGCCCGACTCCGGCCCGCCCGCCAACCTCCAGGGCCTGTGGAACGAAGAGCTCCGCCCGGCCTGGTCGTCGAACTACACGACCAACATCAACGTCGAGATGAACTACTGGGCCGCCGAGACGGCCGGGCTGAGCGAGTGTCACACCCCGCTGTTCGATCTCTTGGACAAACTCGCGGTGACCGGTGGCCAAGTCGCCAAGGAGCTCTACGGCGCCCGTGGCTGGGTCACGCACCACAACACCGACGCCTGGGGCTGGTCGCTGCCGGTCGGTATGGGCCACGGCAACCCGTCGTGGGCGATCTGGATGATGGGTGGCGTCTGGCTGGCCCAGCACGTCTGGGACCACTACGAGTTCACCGTGGACACCGAGTTCCTCCGCGAGCGAGGCTGGCCGTTGCTCCGCGGCTGCGCGGAGTTCTGCCTCGACTGGCTCACCGAGGGCCCGGACGGCAGGCTCGACACGATCCCCGCCACCTCACCGGAAAACCTCTTCCTCTCCGCCGAGGGCAGGCCCGAGTCGCTCACTCACTCGCCGACCATGGACATGTCCCTGATCCGAGCGCTGTTCACCCACTGCCTCGCCGCCGCCGACGCACTCGGCATCGACGATCAAGTCTGCGCCGAGATCCGCGCCGCGCTGCCCCGGTTGCGCCCGCCGAAGGTGACGGCCGGTGGCTGGCTCCAGGAGTGGGCCGAGGACCTGACCGAAGAGGACCCGTCCCATCGGCACATGTCGCAGATGGTCGCGGTCTACCCGCTCGGCGAGATCGACCCGGCGCGGACACCGGAGCTGGCGGCGGCCGCGACCAAGTTGCTCAACCGCCGTGGCCCCGGAGCCATGGGCTGGTCGTGGGCGTGGAAGATCGCGCTGCGGGCCCGGCTTGGCGACGGCGAGACGGCCCGCGAACTGTTCCTCGAATCCAGCCGCCCGCTCACCGGCGACCTCACCCGGGACGCGCCGGTCGACGGTTCGGAGTGGGGCGGCCTGCTGCCCAACCTCTTCAGCTCGCACCCGCCGTTCCAGATCGACGGCAACTACGGTTTCACCGCCGCACTGCTGGAAATGGTGGTGCAGAGCCACAACGGCGTCGTCTCCCTGCTGCCGGCCTTGCCGAAGGCGTGGCCAGACGGCTCCGCGCTCGGCGTCCGGTGCCGGGGCGGGCTGTCGGTCGACCTGTACTGGGCCGAAGGGCGGCTGACCGACGCGATCATCCGGCGGATCACCGGCGATGAAAGGCTGCCGGTGAGGATCGACTACCGCGGGCGGGCCACCCAAGTCCGGCTCGCCGCGGGCCAGGAGATCCGGTTGGAGATCGAACGGATGGAGACGTCTTGCTGACCGACATGGACCGGACCGCCCTCTGGGAGTACCGCAGCGCGTACCGGAAGCCCGCTGATTTCGCCGAGTTCTGGACGTCCACACTGGACACCGCCCGCGAACACGAGCTCGCGGTACACCTGGAGCCGGTCGAGACCCCGCTGGCGACCCTCGACGTGTTCGACGTGACCTTCTCCGGGTTCGGCGGGCACCCGATCCGCGCCTGGCTGAAGCTGCCGCGTCACCGCACCGGCCCGCTGCCCGCGGTCGTGCAGTTCCACGGCTACTCGGCCGGGCGCGGTACCCCGCTCGACGAGCTGGTGTGGTCGTCCGCCGGGTTCGCGCATCTGCTGATGGACACCCGCGGCCAGGGCGGGAACACCTTCCCCGGCGCCACCGCGGACCCGGTCGGCGCCGGTCCGTCCTACCCGGGCTTCATGACCCGCGGTATCGAGAACAAGGACGACTACTACTACCGCCGGGTCTACACCGACGCCGTCCGCGCGGTGGAAGCCGTCCGCACGCTCGACTTCGTCGACCCGGCCCGCGTCGGCGTGGCCGGGGGAAGCCAGGGCGGCGGTATCGCGCTGGCGGTGGCCGGGCTGGTGCCGGACCTTGCCGCGGTGTACGCGCAGGCACCGTTCATGACCGACATCCGCCGCGCGACGCTCATCGCGGGCACCCGGCCGTACACGGAGATCGTCGGCTACCTCGCCGCGCGGCGAGGCGAGGTGGAGCAGGTCTTCGACACCCTGTCCTATTTCGACGGTGTCGGCTTTTCCGGCCAGGCCAACGCTCCCGCCTGGTTCTCCGCCGGGCTGATGGACGACATCTGCCCGCCGTCCACCGCGTTCGGCGCCTTCCACAACTACGGCGGGAAGAAACAGATCAACGTCTGGGACTACAACGCCCACGAAGCGGGCGGCTCGGCGGATCTGGCTGTCGTGCTGCCTGAATTCCGCACGCTGCTCGGCTTACAGATATAGAACCACGGAGGAACAATGAAGATCCGACGTTCAGTGAAGAGACTGTCCTTACTGGCCTTGGTTTCGGGCATGGTGGCGATCGTCTCGGGTTGCTCGGGCACCGACGCCGCCGCTTCGAGCACGGTCAACTGGTGGACCTGGGACGACAAACAGGCCGCCGCGTACAAGAGCTGCGCGACCGACTTCGAAAAGGCCAACCCCGGCACGACGGTGAAGATCTCGCAGTACGCCGTCGAGGACTACTTCACCAAGCTCACCGCGAGTTTCGTGGCGGGCAACGGCCCGGACGCCTTCCAGAACAGCGTCCAGTACTTCCAGGCGTACACCGCGCAGCACCAGCTGCTGGCGATGGACGACCTCATCGCGAAGAACAACTTCGACCTGAAGAAGTACTCGGTCGGGGTCGACGCGTGGAAGTACACCGACGGCAAGCAGTACGGCCTGCCGCTGGACTGGGCCGCGTCGGCGATCTACTACAACGCCGACGCGCTGGCCAAAGCCGGGTACAGCAAGGACGACGTCGACAAGCTGAACTGGAACCCCGAGGACGGCGGCACCTTCGACAAGATGGTCGCGCGGCTGACCATCGACAAGAAGGGCGTTCGCGGGGACGAACCGGGCTTCGACAAGTCCCAGGTCGCCACCTACGGCATGGGCGTGATGGCCACCGGTGACTTCATCGGGCAGACGACGTGGAGTTCCTTCGCCTCCACCCTCGGCTGGCGCCAGGGCGACAAACCGTCGTGGCCGACCAAGTTCGAGTACGCCGACCCGCGGTTCGTGAAGACACTGACCTATATGCGCGGCCTTTCCGACCGCGGTTTCGCGCCGAACTTCGGTGAGTTCACCAGCGGCAGCGGCAAGGCCACCGTCAGCACCACCGACCTCATCGGCTCGGGCAAGGTCGCCATGGCCACCGGTGGTTCGTGGGACGCGTCGACGTTCGCGAAGCTGCCTAACGTCAAGGTCGGGATCGCGCCGACCGTGCTCGGACCGGACAACAAGACCCGCGCGGTGCTGAGCAACTCCAACGGCAACAACATCTGGGCCGGTACCAAGAACCCGGAGCTGGCCTGGAAGTGGGTGTCCTACATGGGCACCGAGGCGTGCCAGTCGGTGGCGTCGGCCACGGGCTCGTTCTTCCCGTCGATCCCGGCTTCGATGGACGCCTCCGCGAAGGCGATGTCCGGCGAGGGCGTCGATCTCGCGGTGTTCACCGACGCGCTGAAGAACGGCGTGCTCTACCCGTCGGTGGTCTACGGCGGCGGCGCGGCGATCGAATCCGCGGTCAAACCGCTTCTCGAGGGGTACTTCTCGCACGCCAGGAACGACGATGTCTTCCCGGAAATGCAGCAGAAGACCCAAGAGATCTTCGCGAAGAAGTAGGAAGGGAATTCCATGACCGGCCCCAGGGTGGTCCAGTTGCGCGCGGCCGGGACGAGCCTGGTCGTGGAACTGACCGAACCCGTACCCCGGGTGCTGCATTGGGGCAAGGATCTCGGTGAGCTGTCCGGCGCGGAGCTGGCCGCGCTGGGCCTCACCGCCGAAGCGGCGGTGCTGAAGAACTCGCTCGACACACCGCGCCGGTTTTCGATCTGGCCGGCCGAAGCCGAGGGCTGGTCCGGAACCCCGGCGCTGCAAGGACATCAGGGCGGCACGGCGACCACACCGCGTCCGCGTCTGGTAGGCACCGAGGAGCGTGACCTGCCGGACGGTGGCGGCGAGCTCGTCGTCGAGCTCGAGGATTCGTTGTCGGGTCTCGACGTCGTCGTCGCGTACCGGCTGAGCGGTTCCGGAATCCTCGCCGTACAAGCGAAAGTGACTCGGCGGGACGAGAACGCCGAGCCGTATGACCTGGCCGACGTGTCCACGTTCCTGCCGTTGCCGTCCCGCGCCACCGAGGTGCTCGATTTCACCGGGAAGTGGTGCCGGGAACGGAGTCCGCAGCGCGGGACGCTCGGTTTCGGCGGCTATGTCAGGGAAGTACGCCGGGGCAAGCCGGGTCTCGACTCGCCGTACCTGGTGACGGTCGGGGTGCCGGGGTTCACCTTCCGGACCGGTGAGGTCTGGGCGGTGCACGTCGGCTGGAGCGGGAACCAGCGATACCTGGTCGAGCGGCTGCCGGAGGGTGCGGGGGTGCATGCCCGCACCCTTGGCGGCGGTGAACTGCTGAAGCCGGGGGAGATCCGGCTCGGTCCCGGCGAGACCTACGAGTCTCCGGTCTGCTACTTCGGCTGGTCCGGCGACGGCCTCGACGGCCTGGCCGATCGGTTCCACGGTTTCGTGCGCGCGGGGGCGCGGCATTCGTCCACGCCACGGCCGTTGCTCCTGAACACCTGGGAAGCGGTGTACTTCGACCACGATCTCGAGCGCCTGCTCGCGCTGACCGACCTCGCGGCGAAGGTCGGCGTCGAGCGGATCGTGCTGGACGACGGCTGGTTCCGCGGCCGTCGTGACGACACGGCGGGGCTCGGTGACTGGACGGTCGACGAAACCGTGTGGCCGCACGGGCTCGCCCCGCTGGCCGACCACGTGCACCGGCTCGGCCTGCAGTTCGGACTGTGGTTCGAACCGGAGATGGTCAACCTCGATTCGGACCTGGCACGCGCGAATCCCGAATGGATTCTCGGCCCGTCGGCCGGGCTCGGGCCGACGTCGAGGCACCAGTGCGTCCTGAACCTCGCGCACACCGGCGCGTGGGACTTCCTGCTCGAGTCGATCAGCGAACTCGTTTCGCGGTACCGGATCGACTACCTGAAATGGGACCACAACCGGGAGCTGCACGAGGGTGTCCACAGAGGAACCGGCGGCCGCGACCGGCCGGGTGTCCACGCTCAGACGCTGGCGCTCTACCGGCTTCTCGACGCGCTGAGGGAGCGGCATCCCGCGTTGGAGATCGAAAGCTGCGCGAGTGGCGGCGGCCGGGTCGACCTGGGCATCCTCGCCCGCACCGACCGGGTATGGGCGTCGGACTGCAACGACCCAGTGGAGCGGCAGTCGATCCAGCGCTGGACGGCCCAGCTGATCCCGCCCGAACTGATCGGCTCCCACGTCGGCGCGGAACGCAGTCACACGACCGGGCGGATCACCGCGGATTCCTTCCGCCTCATCACCGCGTTGTTCGGGCACGCCGGGATCGAACAGGACCTGACCCGGTGCTCGTCGGAGGAACTGGAGCGGATCACGGCTTGGGCCGCGCTGTACCGGGAATTCCGTGGTCTGCTGCACAGCGGCCGGGTCGTCCGGGCCGATCTGGACAACGACGCCACCGTGCTGCACGGCGTGGTTTCGGCGGACGCGACGAGCGGGCTGTACTGCTGGGCGCGGCTTTCGACGTCGGTTGAAGGACAGTCGGGGCGGGTGCGGATTCCCGGCCTGGACCCGAACTTCACTTACGAAGTACGGATCAGGAAGGACGTCGGATTACCGTCCACGCACCAGAACTCCGGTCCGGCGTGGACCGTGCCCGCGGTGAAGGGCTGGGTGACGATGCCCGGTGTGGTGCTGGCCGAAGCCGGAATTCCGCTGCCGACGCTGAATCCCGAGCAGGCCATGCTCCTCGAAGTCCGGCGCGCCCGCTGAGCTTCGCTAAGCTGAGCCAAGGGGATTTCGAGCGTCAACGCGGGGGAAGGTTCCACGAGTGAAGGGTTCGACAGTGCGGGACGCAGCGGCGCAGGACAAGGACCGCCGGCTGGCGGCGTTGCCGAACAGGCAGGTGCTCGCCGACGGGGTCTACGAGCAGATCCGCATGCTGATCATGAACCACGGCATCGCTCCGGGCGCCAGGGTCAACATCGACGAGATCGCGCGGGAACTCGACGTCTCCGGCACGCCGGTCCGGGAAGCGCTCGCGCGCCTGGAATCCGAAGAACTCGTGAGCCGGCTCCCGCTGCGCGGCTACCGCGTCACCGAGCTGCTGACGCTGCGCGAAGTCGACGATCTCTACGCGCTGCGGCTGATGCTGGAGCCACCGAGCGCGGCCAAGGCCGCGTCCGCGATGACGGACGCGCGGGCCGCCGCGCTCGAAACCGAACTCCAGACCTGCCCGTCCGCCCCGGCCGGTGCCGATTACGAGGCCTACAAGGCGTTGACGGCCCATGACACGCGGCTGCACGAGATGATCCTGAACTTCGCCGGCAACAGCGCCGTCGAGCAGGCTTTCGCCAGGACACACTGTCATCTGCACTGCTTCCGGCTGCTCTACAATCAGCCGTTCGGGGAGCAGACGATCATCGAACACCGTGAGGTCGTCGCGGCGCTGACCTCGGGCAAGCCCGGCTTGGCGAAGAAGGCGATGTCGAGCCATCTCGAAACCGCGCGCGACAGGCTTCTCTCGCGGTTCTGAAATGGGACTGTGAAACGTTTCATTTCAATGCTAGGGTTCGCTGATGGTCGGGATCAAGGACGTCGCCAGCAGGGCCGGGGTGTCGATCGGGACCGTGTCCAACGTGGTCAATCGCCCGCATGTGGTCTCTCCCGCGACGAGAGCCCGGGTCCAGGCCGTGATCCAGGAGCTGGGCTACGTCCGTGACGAGTCCGCGCGGCAGCTGCGCGCCGGGCACAGCCGGATGCTGGCGCTGCTCGTGCTGGACCTGGGAAACCCGTTCTTCGTGGACGTCTCCCGCGGCGCCGAGCAGGCCGCGCACGACGAAGGCCTCAACGTCATCACCTGCAACAGCAGTCAGCGGATGGACCGTGAGGCTTCGTACCTCGCGATGCTCGCCGAGCAGCGGGTGCGGGGCGTGCTGCTCAGCCCGGTGGACGCCTCGGGCAACAGTCTCACCGCGTTCCGGCGGAGTGGAATCCCTTACGTCTTCGTCGATCGCTCGGTGACCACCGACGAAGCGTGTTCGGTTTCGGTGGACGACGTCGTCGGCGGATCGCTCGCCGCGCAGCACCTGATCGACACCGGCCACCAGTCGATCGCCTTCGTCAACGGTCCCGCCGTGCTCGCGCAGTGCCGCGATCGTGAGGCGGGCGTACGCGCGGCGCTGTCCGGAGCTTCGGGCACACGGCTGTCGGTCCTGGAGGTGGAAGGGCTCGACGTCGCGTCCGGCCGCGACGCCGGCGCGCGCATCATCGGGCTCAGCCCGCGGCCGACAGCGGTGTTCTGCGCCAACGACCTGCTCGCGCTCGGCGTGCTCCAGGCGATGGTCGCGGGCGGGGTCCGGGTGCCGGAGGAAATGGCCATCGTCGGCTACGACGACATCGAATTCGCCGCCGCGGCCGCCGTTCCGCTCACCTCGGTGCGCCAGCCCGCGGTCAAGCTCGGGTATGCCGCCGCGCAGCTGCTCATCGCGGAAACGGGCCCGCAGAGCGAACCCCACGTGCACCAGGCCGTGGTGTACAAGCCCGAACTGGTCGTGCGGGACTCGAGCGCTAGAGGACGAGTGGCTTGACGGGCGCGGCGATCAGGCTGGGGTCGGTGCGCCAGTCCACGCCGGGCACGTCGATGTAGAGCTCGATCTCGTTGCCGTCGGGATCGGCCACGTACAGGCTGTGCGTGACGGTGTGATCGCTCGAGCCGAGCACCTTGGCGTCGGCTTCGTTCAGGCGCTGCAACGCTTCGCGGAGCTGGTCGTCGCTGTCGCCGATCTTCAGGCCGAAGTGGTAGAGCCCCACGTGGCGCCCGGTCGGCAGCCGCCCGGCGTCCTCGCCGACGTCGATGAGCAGCAGCTCGTGGTGGGTGCGGCCGGTGGGCGCGGAGAACAGCGCGACCTTGCCGCCGCCGTCGATTCCGGAGAGCTGGTTCCAGCCGAGCACGTCCCGGTAGAAGGCCACGGAACGGTCGAGATTGTGCACGTAGAGCACGATGTGCCCGAGTTCCTGGACCTGCATCCGCCACCATCCCGCTGTCACGTTGAAACTTCAATGATGACTGTACGCGGCGGGACGAGACAATGTCTCGCGAACGCCTCGCCGCGGACCTGCCGGAGCCCGGCAAGAGGCAAATAGGATGTCGCCATGGTGACACCGGTGAACCCGAGCGACGCCGTCGTCTATCTGTGGCAGCGTGACGCTGGCGCTGACCATCGCCGGAGCGGTGCTGGGAACGGCCGCCTCGCAGACGATCGGCTCGTATCCCACGCTCGGCAGGGTGCTCGCCGTCGCGGCCGCCGTGGCGCTGGTGCTCGTGCCCGTCGTCAGCCGGGGTGCTTCACGGGAGATCGTCCAGGACTGGACGCGGGCGCGGTCGGTGTCGGAGGCGCTCAAGGGCGAGGTCTACTCCTATCTCGCCGGCGTCGAGCCGTTTCGCGATGAGCAGCGGGACGAGCTACCGCTCCGCCGCTTCGAGAAACTGATGGGCGCGGCCGGTGACCTGATCAACGCTGTTCGGGAATTTCCGCCAGGACAAGGGAAATCCCCGCCGTACAGGACGTCGCCTCGTACGTGGCGATCCGGGTCCGCGGGCAGATCGACGACTACTACTCGCCCGGTGCGCGGCGGATGGGGATGCGGTGCACCCTCCTCAAGCGCGGCGAAACCGCGCTCGCCACGATCGCCGCGGTGCTCGCCGCTGTCGTGGGCATCTTTCCTTCAGAGGCACTGGCCGCGTGGATCGCCGTGCTCACCACCCTCGCCGCCGCCCTCGCGGCGGCCGGGCGGTACGAGTACCAGCAGATCGAATTCATGCGCACCGCCGACGAACTCGAACGGCTGCTGGCCTGGCAGGCCTCGACCGGTGCTTCCGGGGACGACGAGTTCGTCGCCGCGTGCGAGCGGGTCATCTCGATCCAGAACGAGGGCTGGATGGCCGCACTGACCACAGAGGACGAAAGCCGCGACCGTTCCTAGGTCGTGTCTGGCCGCTCGAATTCGGCCCGGACACCGAGCAGCCGCACCGGCCGCGTGTGGTCGAACCGGGCCAGCACGGTCAGCGCCGCGCGTTCGATCTCGTCGCCGTCGCTGGTCGGCGCGGGCAAGGTGAGGCTGCGGGTCTGGGTGAAGAACGGCGCGAACCGCACCTTCATCGCGACCCGCACGGCGGGCCGTCCGTCCGCGACGACGTCCTCGGTCACCCGTCTCGCGAGCACGGCCGTCTGCGCGGTGATCTCCGCGTAGTCGGTCAAGTCCTGCTGGAACGTGGTTTCCCGGCTGTGCGAGCGCGGTACGTACGGCGTGGTGGTCACCTCGGTGTCGCCGATGCCGTTGGCGAGCAGGCGATACCACGGCCCCATGGTCGGCCCGAACCGCGCGGCGAGCGGGGCCGGATCGGCGGCGGCCAGTTCGGACACCGTCGTCAGGCCGGCTTCGGCGAGCTTCTTCGCGGTCTTGCGGCCGATACCCCATAACGCGTCCGTGGGCCGCTCGCCCATGACCGCGGTCCAGTTTTCCCGGGTGAGGCGGTAGCTCCCGGCCGGTTTGGCGAACCCCGTGGCGAGTTTCGCGCGGAGCTTGTTGTCGCCGATGCCGACCGAAGAGTCCAGCCCGGTGGAGTCGGCGACACCCGATCGAATTTCGTCGGCCAGTGCTTCCGGGTCCTCGGTGCGGGCGCCGAGAAAGGCTTCGTCCCAGCCGAGCACCTCGACGTCCACCGGGAATTCGCGGATCGTGGCCATGACCCGTTCGGAGACTTCCGTGTACGCGGGCGGGTCGCTGGGCAGGAAAACGGCTTCCGGGCACCGTTTCGCGGCGATCCGCAGTGGCATCCCGGAGTGGACGCCGAATTCGCGCGCCTCGTAGGAGGCCGTGGCGACCACCGCTCGCTGGGTGGGATCACCAGAGCCCCCTACGACTACCGGCAGGCCGCGAAGTTCCGGATGCCGCGCGACCTCGACCGCGGCGATGAACTGGTCGAGGTCGAAATGCAGGATCCAGTCCGTGGTGGACACGGGTCCCATTGTGCGTCGCCGGTACCGCGCTGTCGACCCGGCTCAGGACCGGAGAAACCGCACCACGAGCTCGACGTCGACTTCCCGTGCGATGATCCCGCGTCCCGCGGTCACACCGAGCGCGGCCCGGTCGACCCTGGCGTGCGCGCGAACATCCACTGTGGACCCATCGACTCGGACTTCGTCGATGACGAGCTCGACGGACGCCTGCTGCCGCTGTCCGGAAAGGACACCGGCGACCGTCGTCGCGTCCGCGGAAAGCTTTCCCGTGAAACCGAGCGTCGGATACCGCCCGGTGTCGAGGAATTTCGGGCCGCGGATATCACGGTCACGGCGTTTGCTGGACGTCGTGAAACTCGCCGCGTCGATCTCGGCCGTGACGGTGACGCCGTCGGCCTTCGCTTCGACGTGTCCCGCCAGGACGGCGAAGGTGCCGCGGACGGTGAACAGGCCGAGTTCGCGGATCTTGAAGGAGACTTCGCTGCTGCTGGGCCGGATCTCGTAGACGCCGAGTGCCGGCAGCGCTGCCGTGGTGGTCATGACACCACCCGGAACAGCTCGACGTGGTCGGGGCCGGGCAGCAGGGCGACGTCCTCACCGGGCAGCAGGGGCAGCTCGCTGATCCGCCGCCCGCCCTCCTCCAGCGACTCCATCGACGTGGCCAGCACGACGATCACCTGCCGCCGATCCCGCGGCTCCCACAAGCTCAGCATCCGCACCGCGCCCGGATGTCCCGCCATCGCGGGGCCGATGCGTTCCCGGTCGGCGCGGGCACCGGCGTTCTTGACCGCCTCGCTCACCGGCGCGGCGAACGTGACCACACTGGCGACCGTCGGGGCCGAACCCGCTTCGGTGAGCGCTTTGTCGTCTTCCACCAGGTAACCGCCGTCGGCCGGCTCCTCGGCCCAGAGCCGCAGCAGCAGGTTCGCCGGCCCGCCGATCTGACTCAGCCGGTACTGCTCGGTGGCACCGCCGTCCGGTCCGGCCTTCTCCAGTGTCGCGTACATGTCGTTCTCCCGTCGTCGTTTCCGATGACGGCAACGATCGCCGACCGGTGGCGCGGGCGGATCCGGGGAATTACCGAGGTGACTACGTAATCTGGTTCCTGGCCGCCCACGCGGCGGCCTGCGAACGGTTGGCGAGACCGAGTTTGCCCAGCACGTTGGCCACATGCGTCTCGACGGTGCGTTCCGAAAGCACGAGTTCGCCCGCGATCTCCCGGTTCGACCTCCCGCCGGACAGCAGCCCGAGCACCTCACGTTCCCGGCGGGTCAGCCCGGGGGTGTGGCGACGGAGTTCGCCGAGGAGCTCCTTGGCGCGGAGCAGGGTGGGACGCATGCGCAGCCGCTCGGCCGTCGCCACCACCCGTTCGAGATAGCCGGCCGCGCGGGTGAGGTCGTTCCGGGTTCCGCGCTGGTGAAGGAGTTCCGCCAGCGAAAGCTCGGACAGCGTGCGATAGGGGAGTGCGCCCGTGCGGTCGTCGATGCCGATCGCTTCGGTGAAATGCCGTTCGGCGTCTTCGGGGCGGCCGAGTGCGGCGGCGAGCATGCCGAGACTGCGGGACACCGAACCGAGGCAGAGCACCGATCCGGAGCCACCCGCCACGCAGAATTCCTGGTACGGCAACAGGAGTTCGTAACACAGCGCCGCCGAATCGAGTTCGCCGAGAGCGATGGCCAGCTGCCCGCCGCCGGTGACCGTGCCGAGCCAGCGGCCGTCGAGATCGAGCCGCGGCAGTGCTCGCCGCAGGTCCTCGAAATGGTCACGAGCGACGTCGGAATCCCCCGCCTCCCAGAGGAACTTGCCCGCCAGCGCCCAGAAGATGGGTAACCGGACCACCGGGCCCATGGCCCGCATCAGCTCGACGTGCTCGCTGTGCCTGCCCTGCAACGCGAGTAATTCGATGCGAAACGCGCCGTCGATGCCGATCGCGCTCCAGTCTTCGGTGCGATTCGCCCACTCGAGGGCGAGGTCGCTTTCGGCTTCCGCGTCGGCGAAGCGGCCGGCCAGCAGCTGCCGCGCCGCGGACAGGCGATGCAGATGCCAGTGCGCGATCGGCCAGCCGTGCCGGTCGGCGAGAATGCCGAGGTTCGTCAGTTCGGTGTCGACGACGTCGAGCGCGCCGAGCTGGAGGGACGCGTCGATCCGCCACAGCCGTCCCCAGAGTTCGGCGTCTTCCGGGCCGCCTCGCCCAGCCAGCTCCAGGATGCGGCGCGCGAGTTCGAGCCGTTCTGTCACCCCGTCCGGACCGCTGGCGGCGTGCTGCCGGGCGCGGAACGCGTCGGCCAGCGCGAGCGGGTCGCCGCTCGATTCGGCCAGCCGCAACGCTTCCCGGCTGTCTTCGTCGACCTGCTCGAAGCCGAGCACCTCACCGAGGGCGATCGTGCGCTGCGCCAGCACCCTGGCGCGCCCGGCCACGGCGTCGGCGGGCAACGCGGCGAGCGCGCGATCGCACAGCGCGAGCACGCCGACGTTCGCCGGGCCGCCGATCCCGTGCACGACGAGTGCCGCCCGCACCAGTGCGTCGGCCGGGCCCACTCGCTCGGCGAGCGTCATCGCGGTGTCGCAGCGCCGCACCGCCGCGTCGGTCCGCCCGCCGGAGTATTCGGCTTCGGCGGCCATCAGCACCAGGTCGAGGCGATCCTCGTCCGCCACACCGGGCAGCGCGAGGGCCGCGTCGAGGATCCGCACCGCGCGATCGGGGGCGAACCGCACGGCCGTGGCGGCGGCTTGGCGGCAGGCGGCGACGGCGAGCGCGCGGCTGTCGTCGTCGGTGGCGCATCGCAGGCGATGGGTGGCGGGTTCCCCGGCGAGCTGCCCGTTTTCGATGGCTTCCGCCGCCTTGCGATGCCACTCCAGCCGCTGCTGGACGGTCAGGCGGGCATACACCGCGTCGCGCAACAACGCGTGGGTGAAGCGAAACCGCGCGGGAAGCCCGCCGACTTCGGTGAGCAGTCCCGCCGCGGCGGCTTCTTCGAGCGCCTCCATCGCTTGCTCGCCGTCGCCACCGAGCGCGGTGAGCTCGGCACACCCGCATTCGGTGCCGAGCACCCCGGCGACCGCGACCGCGCGCTGTCCGGCGTCGGACAACCCCGCCACCCGCGCGGCGGTGATCGACGCGAGGTTTTCCGGGACACCGAAGGGCCACCGGCCGTCAGCGGGCGCGGGTTCGGCGGCGAGCGCGGCCTCTCGCAGCGAACTCAGGAGCTCGAGGACGAACAGCGGATTGCCGCCGCTTTCCCGGTACAGCACGGGATGCCAGCTCGGATGCGCCGCCGCCGCGGCCAGCGCGACCTCCTCGGCGGACCACGCCCTTGGCCGGAGCAGGACCGCCGAGCCGGTCCTGTCGAGTGCCGTCAGCGCGTTGCGCAACGCCGCCGGACGCTCGTTGGTGCGGTACGTGCCGACCAGCGTCAGCCATGGTTTGCCGACGCCCTGGCACAGCAGCTTGAGCGTGGCTTCGTCCGCCCATTGCAGGTCTTCCAGCACCACGACCAGGCCTTGCCCGCAGGCCGACGAGCTCAACGTCGTGAGCACTTTCTCGAACGCCCTCAGCCGCGCGACGCTGTAGATCTCGTCGCCACCGGCGATGTCGTCGAGCAGATCGAGTTCGGGGCGGCCGAGCAGCGCCTCCCACCACGGCCACAACGCCGGCGCTGTCTCCTCCTGGAGTGTCCGCCCGACAAGCGTCGGTATCTCCCGCTCACCGGCCAGCCGGGTCAGTTCCGTGACGAGCCTCGTCTTGCCGATCCCCGGTTCGCCGCCGAGCATCAGCACCCGGCCCTCACCGCCGCGGACAGCGTCAAGGGCCGAGGTCAATACGACGAGCTCGCCCTCCCGGCCGACCAGCATTCCGACATGATGACCCTCCGACGCCGACTTGTCAGGTTTTACCGGTACGTCGCAAAGCCGAGCCGAAACTCAGCAATAGTACGAAAATCGCCAACGCCGTCACCATCTGTCGACAGATGGTGATCTCGGTGCGCTAGCGTGCGGCGTATGCCGATCTTCCCGCCCGTCACCACCGAGCCCGAGACCGACGCGTTGACGCGGGAGCAGTTGTTGCCCGCGGCGAAGGTGTTGTGCGGGGAGCTCGGGCTGGGTGGGCTCGAGGTGACGGCGTTCGCCGACGGGTCGCTGCCGGTTTACGCGGTCGGCGACAAGCTGGTTCTGAAGCTTTATCCGCCTATCTACCGGCATGAGCTGGACATCGAGAGTTCGGTGCTGAGGGCGGTCCACGGGCGGTTGCCGATTCCGACGCCGGGGGTGGAGCGGGCGGGCGGGTTCGAGGGCTGGGGTTACGTCGTCATGGAGCGGCTGGCGGGGGAGACCTTGAAGGAGGTCTGGCCTCGACTGTCCACTGAGGACAAGCAACGGCTCGCGCCACAGCTGGGGGCGGTGATGGCCGCGTTGCACGCCATCGAGGATCCGGCGTTGGACGTGCTGGGGCCGGGCGACTGGGCGGGGTTCGTCGCGAAGCAGAAGGCGGTGGCTGTCGAGCGGCACCGGCGGCTGCGGCTGGACGAGGTGTGGGTGGCGCAGATCCCGGAGTTCTTGGACAGTGTGGACTTTGGCGAGCCCGAACCTGTTTTGCTGCACACGGAGTTCGGCCGCGAGCATCTCATGATGGTTCAGGACGACGACGGCTGGCGGGTGTCCGGGCTGTTCGACTTCGAGCCCGCGTTGCGGGGCGCGGCGGAGTACGAGTGGGTCGGTGTCGGCATGTTCGTTTCGGGTGGTGACGCGGATTTCCTGCGGCGGATGCTGCTCGGGTACGGCTATGTCCCCGAGCAGCTCGACGAAGCGCTGTCCCGGCGTTTCCTGGCGTACGCGTTGCTGCATGTGTACAGCAACTTCCGGTGGTACCTGGCGATTCTCCCGCCGCCGGCGGAACCGACGTTCGACTCCCTCGCCAAGGCTTGGTGGGGCACATCGGTGACTCAGGCGTTGACAACGTCCGAAGGTTCCGGCGATTCCGTCTCGCGTCCGGCGGGCTCGGGGTGACCGAGTGTGGTCAGCCAGCCGCGGAACAGCTTATGCAGCGACTCGGCGCCGACAGGCTCGCCGTCTGTGCCGAGTTCTCGCGGGTGCAGGATGAAGCCCCGCGCCTGCGGCCCGCCCATGCCGCCGTGGGAACCGACGTGTGGCTCGAACGGCGACGCCTGGTCGGACTCCGGGTCGTAGTTGCTGTTGATCATGATGTCGGCGCAGTGCGGGAAAGTGTCGACGCGTTGGATGAGGTCGGCGGCGTGCGGGCCGTAGCCGGTCAGTGGGTCGTCACCGATGACGACGTCGGTCGCGAGCCGACGCAGCCCGTCGCGGCCGAAGACGACCGGCCCGAACTCCGCGCTGCGCACCAGCAGGAAGCCCACACCGGGATGGTCCACGAGCGCCGGCAGCAGCTCGGGGAATTCGCGCTCGATCGTCTCGAGTTCCACGCGGCCTTCGTGATCGGTGAACGAGACCATCGCGACGTGGCCCGACACCACGACGACCACGCCGGGCGCCACCCTGGTGACTTCGCCGGGCTTGCCGCTGCTGGTGCGTGGATGGTCTCCGGAGCACTCGGCCTGTTCGACGCGGCTACGCAGGCGTCGCGCGATGAGCCCGCCGCCGGAGGTGGCTTCCGCGAGGGCGGCGTTGATCTGCCAGCCTTCGGCCTGACGTCGTTTGCCGTGCCCGACCATGTCGGCCTCGCTCGTGCCGCACAGCCGGCCGACGAGCGCTTCGATGGTCTCGCCGAAGCGGTCCGCGAACGCCCAGCCCTGTGTCTGGCCGTGGTCGGACAGCGCGACGATCCGGTACGGGCGCGGGCCCAGTTTGCTGGCGCGGTGCAGGCGGGCGATCTGCTGGTCGATCGTGCGGAGCACGGCGAGGGTGTCGAAGCGCTCGATACCGGAGTGGTGCGCGACCTCGTCGTAGCCGAGGAAGTCCGCGTACACCACGGGCCTGCCGGCCAGGATGTCCTCGATGATCGCGGAGACCACGACGTCCCGCGCGATGACGGTGGTTCCGGGGCGCGCCAGGGGATAGAGGCCGCCACGGTTGATCCGGGGCCGGACGTCGGCGCGACGCTGCTTCGACGCGGCCGACAGTTCGCGGCCGACGTCGATCAGCGCGACGACCAGTGTGCGCAGCGCGTTGACCGGATTCGCGAAGTAGGCGTAATACCCCGCGCCGACTCGATCGCGTCCGCGGCGTTTTCCGCGCAGCCCCTTGGGCACCAGCATCGGAATGGAGCTCATCGTGAGGCTGACGTGCGGCGCGTCCCCGCTGAACAGGTTGCCGCGGCTCGCGCCGTCACCGGACAGCAGGCCGCGGCCGTCGGAGTGCCGCCGCTCGATCTCGGCCGCGTCCGACGGGTGCGCGCACGCCATGACGTGGTCGCGATCCTTTTCGTACCACCGGAAACCGAGGATGTCGTGGTTCGAGCCGTGCAGGATCGCGCAGACGCTCGCGCCGGTCTGCGAGCTCCAGTCGGTGTGCCACCTGGTCAGCGTGTGCGTGCCGTTTTCCAGCCAGGCCGCGAAAGTGGGCATGTCGCCGTCGCGGACCGCGCGCCGGACGGTGTCGTAACCGAGGCCGTCGATCTGCAGGAACAGCACGCCCGGGGTGTCGTCGGCGTCGGCCTGGTCGCGTTTGCGGCGGCGCCTCACCGCGCGGCGGAAGAAGATCTCGTCCTCGTCGACCGCCAGCAGGCTGCTGATCAGTGCGCCGACCCCGGCCATCGCGATCGCGACGACCACGGCCGTCTCGAAGTTGTCGATCTCCACCCCGGGAATGGTCTTGAAGATCGCGAGCACCCCGGCGCCGAGCAGCAGGAAGCTGCCGACGCCGAGGGTGAAGAACGCGACCGCCCAGGCGATCCGCATCACCAGCGGCCACACCACCGCGGTCAGCACGCCGAGCATCAGCGCGCAGACCGTCGGCTGCCACCACCTGGTCAGCGCGAACCCGTCGAGCCAGACGTCGAGCAGCCGCAGTGCCCCGGTGGCCACGGCCCAGACGAGCACGGCCCGCGCCAGCGTGCGGCCGCCGCGAAGCAGCCTGCCGTTACGGGAAGTCGTGGTCATGATCGCTCTCCGGTCTTCGGGCGTTGCCGGTACTTGCTCACCAAGGTCGTCACGACGGTGACCACGAGTACCAGCACGGTGGCGAGCAGCGTGGCGACCAGTGGCGAGTCGAACAGACCGCCGCTGACGATGCCGAGCAAGGCGTAGGCGACGGCCCAGATCAGTGAAGCTGCCAGCGCGGCGGGAAGCAACCGGCGCCACGGATACGCCAGTGCCCCGGCCGCGAGCAGCACCGGGATCCGGCCCGCGGGGACGAGCCTGCCGATGACGATGAGCTGCCAGCCGCGGCGGGTGAACTGGGCGCGGGCCTTCTCCAGCCGTTCGGCCTGCTGCCGCCTCGCGACCCAGCGGACGGCGGCTTCACTGCCCAGGCGCGGGACGGCGAACGTGATCACGTCACCGACGAACGCGCCGAGGGTCGCCAGCACGATGACCAGCGGCAGGGACAGGTGATCGGTGGTCATCGCGACGGCGGCGCCCGCGCCCACGATGGCGCCGGTGGGCACGATCGGGATGACCGAGCCGAGCAGCACCCCGCCGAACAGCACGGGATAGCCGATGGCGGCGGGGTCGGTCCAGTCGGTCACGAGTGGTCCTTCGGAGCGGGGAACGGAACTGCCTCACCGGGTTGCGCGACGACCACTTCGGTGTCGTGTCCCGCGGCGAGCACCCCGGCGGCGAACTCCAGCGGCGGGTCGACCAGCAGGCGGCTCATCCGCGCGCTCCGGGACAGGCCGGGGACCACCAAAGTGCCCCAGTGCACGGGAACCGCGACGCGGGGACGCAGCAGGCCGACGGCGAGGGCGGCGCGGACGGGGTCGAGATGGCCGGGCCCGAGATTCGGCCCCCAGCCCCAGACCGGCAAGAGCGCGACGTCCACCGGGGCCAGCTTGGCCATGTCGGGGAACAAGTCGGTGTCCCCGGCGAAGTAGACGGAACTGTCCGGCGTCGTCAGCAGGTAGCCCATCGCCTCGGACTGCGGGCCGTGCGTGAGCCGCGGTCCCCAGCGGTGCCCGGAGTGCAGGGCGCGGGTCGCGCGGACGTGCAGGTCACCGTCGGTGAACTCGCCGTCGACGTCGAGCTCTTCGACGCGGGTGAAGCCGCGCTGACGCAGCCACGCCCCGGCGCCGCGCGGCACGACCACGCGGACGTGCCGCCCGATGAGCCGCAGTGACGGCAGGTGCAGGTGGTCGCCGTGGAGATGGGAGATGAGGACGAGATCGGTGTCACGCCACTGGGCCGGGTCGGGGAGCGGGACCACCCGGGACAATCCACCCACGCGGCGCGTGAGCACCGGATCGGTGAGGACCACCCGGCCGGCCAGTTCGAGGCGGGCCGTCGAATGCCCCAGGAAACGCATGCTCGGGCCGTTCACGGGTCCGAGTATGGCCCGTGAACGGGTGAAATGCCCTGAAAGGCGGGCGGGGAGTGGTGAGAAACGCACCGATCGGTTGAACCGGAATCGACCTATGCTGGGTTCATGTGCCGCAACATCACCACGCTGCGTGGCCTCGAACCTTCGGCGACGGCCGAGGAGATCGAAGCCGCCTCACGTCAGTATGTCCGGAAGGTCACCGGTATTCAGAGTCTGTCCGACCAGACCCGGGAGCCGTTCGAAACCGCGGTGGCCGAGATAACGGCGATCACCACCAGGCTGTTGTCGGAGCTGCCCGCCCGCCGTCAGCCGCCGCCCACGGTGCCGCCGCTGCGCCGCCCCGAGGTGCAGGCCCGGATCGCGGCGAAAGCCGCGCGCGCTCAGTAGACCTGCGGGGCGAAGCGCCTCCTTGAGGGGTGGCGGTCGGGCGACGGGTGGGCGAAGCGCCCATTGGGCTCTTCGGGTCGAGCTTCCGGGTGAATCTGGACAGCGTCGCGCCGACGTGATGTGATTTCCGACAGTAAGTTTTACAACGTTGGAAAAATGGCGGCGCGGCCATTCAGGGTCTTGGACGCTGCCTTCACGGAGGAGCTCCTCGTGCCGCTCAACCGACGCCAGTTCACCACCGCGGCCTTCGCCACGGCCCTCGCCGCGACGCTCCGACCCGGGAGCGCCGCCGCTGTCCCGCCTGCCGCGGGCGGGCTCTACTCGCCGAACCGGGCGCCGCTGCGGCCGATGGCGTTCCTCAAACTTCCCCCGGGCAGCGTCACCGCCCGCGGCTGGCTGGCGGGGCAGCTGCGGTTGCAGCTCGACGGCCTGTGCGGCCGCTACCCGGAGGCGTCGCATTTCCTCGACTTCTCCACCAGCGGCTGGGTCCATCCGGAACGCGGCGGCTGGGAAGAGGTGCCCTACTGGCTGCGCGGCTACGTCGACCTCGCGGCCGTCACCGGCGACGCGGCCGCGCTGGCGACGTCGAAGAAGTGGATCGACGCCATCCTCGCGACCCAGCAGTCCGACGGCTTCTTCGGCCCGGTCACGTTGCGCACCGCGCAGAACGGCGGCCCCGACTTCTGGCCGTATCTCCCGCTGCTGCAGGCGTTGCGCTCCTGGCAGGAGTACGCCGCCGACAGCCGGGTCGTGCCGTTCCTGACGCGGTTCCTGCGCTACATGAACGCCCAAGGCCCCGGCGCGTTCAACACCGGCTGGGTCGCCACGCGCTGGGGTGACGGGCTGGACACGGTGTTCTGGCTGTTCAACCGCACCGGCGAGCCGTTCCTGCTCGATCTCGCCGACAAGATCCACACCTACAGCGCGAGCTGGGTCGGCGCGCTGCCCAGTCTCCACAACGTCAACATCGCCCAGGGCTTCCGCGAACCCGCGCAATACGCGCTGCGCAACGGATCCGCGTCGCTGACCCAGGCGACCTACGGCGTCTACGACACCGTGATGCGCGACTACGGGCAGTTCCCCGGCGGCGGGTTCGCCGGGGACGAGAACGCCAGGCCCGGGTTCGGCGATCCGCGTCAAGGCTTCGAGACCTGCGGGATCGTCGAGTTCATGGCCAGCCACCAGTTGCTGACCCGCATGACCGGGGATCCGGTGTGGGCCGACCGGTGCGAGGACCTGGCGTTCAACTCGCTGCCCGCGTCGCTCGACCCGTCGGGCAAGGCCGTCCACTACGTCACGAGCGCGAACAGCGTCGATCTCGACAACAGTCCCAAAACCGAGGGACAGTTCCAGAACGGCTTCGCGATGCAGGCGTACCTGCCCGGCGTCGAACAGTACCGCTGCTGCCCGCACAACTACGGCATGGGCTGGCCGTACTTCACCGAAGAACTCTGGCTCGCCACCCCGGATCACGGGCTGGCCGCCGCGATGTACGCCGCGAGCAAGGTCAAGGCCAAGGTCGCCGACGGCACCACGGTGACCGTGACCGAGGACACGGACTACCCGTTCCGCGACACCATCACCTTGACGATCAGCACGCCCAAGCGCCTGTCGTTTCCCTTGTACCTCCGCATTCCCGCCTGGTGCGCCAACCCCGAGCTGCGGGTCGCCGGGCGGCCGGTGGCGGCGCCGGCGGGCCCGGATTTCGTTCGGGTGGAACGGATGTGGGCCAACGGCGACACCGTCACGTTACGGCTGCCGCAACGCACGACCGTGCGTACCTGGGGCGCCAACCACGACTCCGTCTCCGTCGACCACGGCCCGCTGACGTACTCGCTGCGTATCGGTGAGCGGTACAGCCGGCTGGGTGGCACGGACCAGTTTCCCGAATATGCCGTGCATCCCACGACTCCGTGGAACTATGGGCTGGCGGCGTCCTCCTTCGGCTTCGAGGCGGCCGGTGGCCCGCTGGCCGCCAACCCGTTCACCCACGAAGGGAACCCGGTGAAGCTGACCGCGTCCGCGCGCCGGATCGACGCGTGGACGGCCGACCGCCAGCAGGTCGTCACCCCGTTGCAGGCCAGTCCCGCGCGCAGTGACGCCCCGGTGGAGACGGTCACCCTGATCCCGATGGGCGCCGCGCGGCTGCGGATCACCTCATTCCCCATGGCGTCCCCCGACGGCCATCCGTGGACCCCGCCCGCCCCCTATTCCCGGATCCAGAACCGCAACTCCGGCAAGGTACTGGGAGTCGACCTGATGTCGACAGCGGATAGTGCGCGCGTGGTGCAGTTCGCGGACAACGGCACCGCGGACCATCTGTGGCAGCTGGTCGACAACGGCGATGGCTGGTACCGCATCAGGAACCAGAACTCCGGCAAGGTGCTCGGCGTCGACCGGATGTCCACCGCGGACAGTGCGATCGTCGTGCAGTTCGCCGACAACGGCACCGCGGACCACCTCTGGCAGCTGATCGACAACGGCGACGGCTGGTCCCGGATCAAGAACCTCAACTCCGGCAAGGTGCTCGGCGTCGATCAGATGTCCACAGCGGACAGTGCGCAGGTCGTCCAGTTCGCCGACAACGGCACGGCCGACCACCTGTGGCGCCTGCTCTGAACTTGAACTTTTCAGCTCATCAACGAGGGGAATCGCCGATGACCAGACCCAGAACCGCGCACCGCCTCACCGTGGTGGCCGCACTGCTCGCGCTCGTCGCTTCCGCGTTGCCGGCAGGCACCGCCAACGCGGCCATGGCGGCTTGGACGCCGAAGCCGTCACCGATGACCACGCCGTGGACCAACCAGGTCCCGGTCGACAACCCGCTGCCGGAGTATCCGCGGCCCCAGCTCACCCGCCCGGACTGGGCGAACCTCAACGGTATCTGGAACTTCGCCGTCACCGGCGCGAACGCCGGGCAGCCGTCGAGCTTCACCGAGCAGATCCGCGTCCCGTTCCCCGCCGAGTCCGCGTTGTCGGGCATCCAGCGCAAGGTCACCCAGAACGACAAGCTCTGGTACCAGCGCACCTTCACCGTCCCGGCGGGATGGAACGGCCGCCGTGTCCAGCTGAACTTCGGCGCTTCCGACTGGAAGACCACCGTGTGGGTCAACGGGCAGCAGGCCGGTGGTGTCCACAATGGAGGGTTCGACTCCTTCGGGTTCGACATCACCCCGTTGCTCAACGGCGGCACGAACTCCATCGTCGTCTCGGTGTTCGACCCCACCGAGACCGGCGGTCAGGCGGTCGGCAAACAGCGGATCCGGGACGTCCCGCCGCACTCGGGCGGTGGCATCTTCTACACCGCCGCGTCCGGCATCTGGCAGACCGTGTGGCTGGAGCCGACCGCCCCGGCGCACATCACCCGGCTCGACCTGGTGCCGAACCTGGGCGACAACACCTTGCGGGCCACCGTTCTCGGTGCCGGCGTCAGCGGCCAGACCGCGAAGGTCACCGTGTCGACCGGCGGCACCACCGTGGGCACCGCCACCGGCGCGGTCGGCAGCGCGATTCCGGTTCCCGTGCCCAACGCGCACCGCTGGAGCCCGGAGGATCCGTTCCTCTACGACGTCAAGGCGGAGCTGGTTTCCGGCGAGAGCACCGTCGACGCCGTGAGCAGTTACGCGGGCATGCGCTCGATCGGTATCGCCAAGGTCGGTAACGTGCTGCGGCCCGTCCTCAATGGACAGTTCGTCTTCCAGACCGGCACGCTGGACCAGGGCTACTGGCCGGACGGCATCTACACCGCGCCCACCGACGAAGCGCTGAAGTTCGACCTGCAGAAGCACAAGGACCTCGGTTTCAACATGGTCCGCAAGCACATCAAGGTCGAGCCGCAGCGATGGTTCTACTGGGCCGACAAGCTGGGTCTGCTGGTGTGGCAGGACATGCCCGCGATGGACACCCGCACCCCCGACGGTCCCGCCCGGGTCCAATGGGAGGCGGAGTACCACGCCATCATCGACCAGCACCGCAGCTCGCCGTCGGTGGTCATGTGGGTCAACCAGAACGAGGGCTGGGGCCAGTACGACCAGGCGCGGATCGCCAACGAGGTCAAGGCGGCCGATCCGTCGCGGCTGGTCAACAACATGAGCGGCGTCAACTGCTGTGGCTCGGTCGACGGCGGCAACGGCGACGTGATCGACAACCACGTCTACGTCGGCCCCGGCAACACCGCGCCGACGGCGACCCGCGCCGCGGTGCTCGGCGAGTTCGGCGGGCTGGGCTACAAAGTGCCGGGGCACGAATGGTTCCCCGGCGGTGGGTTCAGCTACGAGAACCAGACGACGGTCGCGCGGTTGAACGACCGGTTCGTCGGCCTGCTCGACGGCATCCGTACCAGTCAGCTGAGGTTGGGGCTTTCGGCGTCGGTGTACACCGAGATCACCGACGTGGAGAACGAGGTCAACGGCCTGCTGACCTACGACCGGCAGGTGCTGAAGGTCGACACCAACCGGGTCAAGGCGGCGAACCTGGCACTGATCGACGCGTCCCGCAACCCGCCGCCACCGGTCGCGCTGCCGCTGAACCAGTACCGGTCGCTGCGGGTCGTCACTCCCGGGTGGACGAACAGGTACCTGCGCCATCGGGACGGCCTGGGCTTCACCGAGGTCGTCGACGGCGGCAGCAACGCGCTGCTGAAGGCGGACGCGACCTGGAAGGTCGTCCCCGGGCTCTCCAACTCGGCGTGCTACTCGTTCGAGTCGCGGAACTTCCCCGGCGGCTTCCTGCGCCACCGGGATTACCGGACGCGTATGGAGGGCAACGACGGTTCGGCGGTCTTCAAGGCCGACGCCACTTTCTGTGCCTCACAGGGCAACGGCGGCGTCCGGCTGGCCGCGGCCAACTTCCCCGAGCAGTACCTGAGGCATATCAACTCCGAGGTCTACCTGGCGACTCCGGGCGGTTCGCGCGCCTGGGACAACCCGGCCACCTTCACCGAGGACACCACGTGGTCCGTGGACGGACCCTGGGCTCCTTAGTGGACGGTGAACGGGGTCCTGCCGTACGAGACCCCGTTCACCTGGAGTTCGATGGTGTGCTCGCCGGGGTGGTAGACGCGGGTCGTGATCACCTTGAAGGAGTGGCCGCGCTCGAAGGTGACGTCCTCGCCGGGCTGCAGGGTTTTGGTGGCCAGCTTGAAGACCTTGGGCGTCAGGGTGCCGTTGGCCTTGCGGTGGTGGATGACGTAGTCGACGGCGAGGCGGGCGGGCTCGGTGCCCCCGTTCGTCAGGGTGCAGGAAAAGCGCAGTACCTCGCCGATGGTCACCGCGGTGCCGGTCAGCGTCGGGCCGTCGACGGCGAGCCCGTCGGCCGGGGCGAAGCCGAGCAGCGCGAGCGCGCCGGGGTTGCCCTTCTTGATCAGCGTCCGGAGGCCGTGCCGGACCAGCTGCTGCGTCTGCGCGTCCGGCTCTCCGCTCAGCCATTCGGCGGCGACGGCGTTGACCAGGTCCGGATCGGCGCGGCTGAGGTCGTTGAGGTGGTTGGCGACCGATCGGCGCACGTACGCCGACTCGTCGCGGTACAGCGCGCGCAGGATGTCCACTGTGGACTCCGGGCGGGTGACGATCGCGCGGACGCGTTTGGCCCACGGCAGCAGCGGCCGGGTGCCTTCGCTGGCGAGGCGCCGGACGTGCTCGTCCGGATGGTTGGTCCAGGTCGTCACGATCGCCAGCGCGCGGTCGAGGTCGGCTTCGAGCATCGCGCGGATGGCGAACTCGGCGGTCAGCCGCGGGGTGAGGTCGGCCAGCAGGGCGAGCCCGGCGTCGAACGAGTCGTTGCCCAGGGCGCGTGCGGTGACGGTCTCGCTGACCGGCCAGATCATCCACCCGGTGAACCGAGGGTCCTCCAGCGCCGTCCGGACCAGGGTTTCGATCGGCTCGTAGCCGGCGGGCAGGTCGCTCAGCAACGCGTCGCGGACGACGTCCTTGCGCTCGCTGAGGCTCAGGCCGTCCAAGGCTTTCGCGCTCTTCCGCAGTGCGCCGAGATCCTGCCCTGGCGAGGCCTTGGCCAGGCACTTGATGAGGCCCTGGACCGCGGTGGCGTTGAGCAATTCGTCTGCCGTCGGCACGAAAGCCGCTCCTTAGTGGTTGCGATCGCACTACAAGTGGGACTGTAGCAAATGTAGCGCTACACTCGGGGCATGGCCAAGCGTGCGGGGGAAGCGGATCGGCCCAAGGTCAGCGCCACGCGCGACCGCCTTCTGCTCGCCGCCGCGCAGTTGCTGCACGAGTCCGAGGACAAACAGGTTTCCACCCGGGCCATCTGTGAGCGCGCCGGGGTCCAGGCGCCCACGCTCTACCACCACTTCGGCAGCAAACAGGGCTTGCTCGACGCCGTCGTCAACTACGGTTTCACCCAGTACGTCCAGGAGAACGCCACCGCCTCCACTGCGGACGACCCGGTCGCGGCGATCCGTGAGGGCTGGGACAACCATGTCCGGTACGGCCTGGAACACCCGTCGTTCTACGTCCTGCTGTACGGGCAGATCGAACCCGGGGTGCCCTGCACGCTGACCGCCCGCGCCGAAGCCATGCTCCTCGACCTGCTCACCGCTGTGGCCCGCCAGGGCAGGCTGCGGGTCAGCCCGCCGGAGGCCGCGCGTCAGATCGTGGCCGCCAACGTCGGCGTGACGCTGAGCCTCATCGCCCAGCCCGTCGGCGACGTCGACACCGCGATGTCGCATCAGGTCCGAGACGCCGTCGTCGACTCCTTGATCACTGGTGAGTCGTCCGCTGGGGAGCGCTCTGTCGGCACGCTTGCCGTCGCGTTGTCCGCCGCCCTCGGCGACGACGTCACCGCGCTGAGCTCGAGTGAGCAGATCATGCTCCGCGAGTGGCTCCAGCGCCTCGCGGCTCGTGTGCCACGAGATGCCGACATGGCGTGATACCCCGCGTCCGCAACTACCGCCATCTGTCGACAGATGGCGAAGGTTGTTGGCAGCTGTTTCCAGTCCTGTTCGCCTGAGGGCACTGCTGTGGCGTTGACTATCTACATAACCTTGACGATTGTGGGATGTTGTGTAGACAATTAGTCTCCCATCGCAACGAGGAGGCGTTCGACATGACGGTCGCCACGAAGCCCGCACCGGTCGCGGTGCCCACGGGTACGCCGGAGGTGACCTTCGACCGGCATCCGGACGCGTACCGGCACTGGAAGCTCCGGATCGAGGGTCCGGTGGCGTGGCTGGAGATGGACGTCGACGAGCAGGGTGGCCTGGTCCCCGGCTACGAGCTGAAGCTCAACTCCTACGACCTCGGCGTGGACATCGAGCTCTACGACGCCGTGCAGCGCTTGCGGTTCGAGCACCCCGGCGTGCGGTCGGTCGTGATGACGAGCGCCAAGGACAACGTCTTCTGCGCCGGCGCCAACATCCGGATGCTGGCCGGGTCTTCGCACGCCTGGAAGGTGAACTTCTGCAAGTTCACCAACGAGACCCGCAACGGGATGGAGGACGCCACCGAGAACTCGGGGCAGACCTACCTCGCCGCGGTGAACGGCGCCTGTGCCGGTGGTGGCTACGAGCTCGCCCTGGCATGCGACAGAATCATCCTGATCGACGACAATTCGTCGACTGTGGCGCTGCCCGAGGTCCCGTTACTGGGCGTGCTGCCCGGGACCGGCGGCCTGACCCGGGTCGTCGACAAGCGCCGCGTCCGCAAGGACCGGGCAGACATCTTCGCCACCCGCTCGGATGGCATCAAGGGCAAGACCGCGGTCGACTGGAAGCTGGTCGACGAACTCGCGCCGCGCCGGGGGTTCACCGAAGCGGTCCAGGAGCGGGCGCTGGAAATCGCGTGGAACAGCAGCCGCCCGGTGGACGCCGTGGGCGTCGAACTCACCCCGCTCGACCGGGACGCGACCGCTGACGGCATCGCGTATTCGCATGTCACCGCCACTTTCGACCGCCCGGCCGGCACCGTCGAGATCACCGTCCGCGGGCCCCGCGACGACGCCCCGGCGAACGTCGGCGAGATCCACGCCCAGGGTGCGGAGAACTGGCTGCTCGCGCTCACCCGCGAACTCGACGACCTGATCCTGCGCCTGCGGACCAACGAAACCGAGCTCGGCACCTGGCTGATCCGCACCGAGGGCGACGCCGGAAAGGTGCTCGCGCACGAACGGGCCGTGCTCGGCAACGCCGCCGACGACTGGCTCTGCAACGAGATCGTGCACTACTACAAACGCACCCTCAAACGGCTCGACGTCACCAGCCGCAGTCTCATCGCGCGGATCGAACCGGGCAGCTGCTTCGCCGGTGTCCTCTTCGAACTCGTCGTGGCCGCCGATCGGCAGTACATTTTGGACGGACCGCCCATCGACGACGAGGACAGCGACGAGCGGGCGTCGATCACGTTGTCCGACGCCAACTTCGGGCCCTTCCCGATGGGCAACGGCCTCACCCGGCTGCAGTCCCGGTTCTACGGCGAGGACGAGCACATCGAGTGGCTCCAGCGAGAGAAGGATCGCGCGATCTCACCCGGCGAAGCCAACGAACTAGGACTCGTCACCGACGCGCCGGACGACATCGACTGGGAAGACGAGATCCGGATCGTCGTCGAGAGCCGGGCCGCGCTGAGCCCGGACGCGCTCACCGGCATGGAGGCGAACCACCGGTTCGTCGGGCCGGAAACCATGGAAACCAAGATCTTCGGCCGGCTCACCGCCTGGCAGAACTGGATCTTCATCCGGCCGAACGCTTCCGGTCCCGAGGGCGCGCTGCGCCGCTACGGCACCGGGCAGAAGGCCGTCTTCGACAGGAAGCGGGTGTAAGCCGTGCCGGAAAAGATCGACTAC
Organism: Amycolatopsis sp.; assembly: GCF_036008905.1. Lineage (GTDB taxonomy): Bacteria > Actinomycetota > Actinomycetes > Mycobacteriales > Pseudonocardiaceae > Amycolatopsis. The sequence continues at coordinate 40,878 of NZ_DASYMU010000143.1, forward strand.
GACGCCAAGATCCCCAACAACGTCAACCTCGCCGGGGACCGCCGCCTGCAGCGCGCGCTGGAAGGCTGGCAGCCGAAATTCCTCAACTGGTGGGGCGAAATGGGTCCCACCCTGGAAACCCAAGGCGTCTACCTGCGCACCGCGGTCAGCGTCGGACGGGAAGGCTGGGCCCACTTCGGGCACGTCAACGTGCCGGACTACCGCTGGGGCATCTTCCTGGCCGAGCGCGACGCCGACCGCACGATCGCGTTCGGCGAGCACGCGGGACAGCCGGTGTGGCAACAGGTTCCGGGGGAGTACCGGGCGGATCTGCAGCGCCTGATCGTCATCCAGGGCGACACCGAGCCCGCGTCGGTGGAGCAGCAGAAGCTGCTGGGGCTCACCGCGCCGAGCCTCTACGACCTCCGGAACCTGTTCCAGGTCAACGTCGAAGAGGGCCGGCATCTCTGGGCGATGGTGTATCTGCTCCAGGCGTACTTCGGCAAGGAAGGCCGCGACGAAGCGGAAGGCTTGCTGCTGCGCAACTCCGGCAGCCCGGACACCCCGCGGATCCTGGGCGCGTTCAACGAGGAGACCGCCGACTGGCTGGCGTTCTACATGTTCACCTACTTCACCGATCGTGACGGCAAGTACCAGCTCGGCACCTTGAAGGAATCGGCGTTCGACCCGCTCTCGCGGACGTGCGAGTTCATGCTCAAGGAAGAAGCGCACCACATGTTCGTCGGCACCACCGGTGTCGACCGCGTGGTGACCCGCAGCGCGCAGCTCATTCGCGAGCACGACACCACCGATATCGCCGCCCACGGCGGAATCCCGCTCGAAATCATCCAGAAGTACATCAATTTCCACTACACCGTCTCGCTCGACCTCTTCGGCAGCGAGACGTCCACCAACGCGGCGAACTACTACACCGCCGGACTCAAGGGACGCTGGAAGGAAACCCGCCGCAAGGACGATCACCAGCTCACCAGCGGCAGTACCTTCCTCGACAAGCCCACCGCCGACGGCACCTGGAGCCAGGAGGAGGTCCAGACGCTGCTCGCGCTGAACCTCGACCTGCGCAGCGAGTACATCGCCGACTGCCAGAACGGGCTCAACCGGTGGAACAAGATCCTGGGCGACAACGACATCTCGTTCCGGTTCAAGCTGCCGCACCCGGGGTTCAACCGCAGTGTCGGCCTCAACGCCGGGCACCACGTGACCCCGGACGGCACGATCGTCGACGAGAAGACGTGGGAGACCAACCGGAAGAACTGGCTGCCCACCGGTGAGGATCTCGCCTTCGTCCGTTCGCTGATGCACCCGGTGTACGAGCGCGGGAAGATCGCGAGCTGGGTCGCACCGCCGAGCAACGGGATCGACAGCAAGCCGTTCGACTACGAGTACGTCTACCTCCCGTAAAGGCCGGTGTCGCGATGCCCACCACATTCAACGCGGCCGACTACCTGGTCGACAGGCGATGCCGGGCCGGCGACGGCGACCGGACCGCCGTCGTCTCGGTTTCCCGGACATTGACTTATAGCGAGCTTTCCGACGAGGTCCGCCGCGTCGCGGCGGGATTGCACGCGCTGGACGTCCGCCCCGAAGAGCGGGTGCTGATGTGCATGGTGGACGAGGTGGAGCTGTTCACCGCCATCCTCGCCACGATGTACCTCGGCGCGGTCGCGGTGCCGTCGTCGACCATGCTCACCGGTCCGGAGCTGCGCAAACTCGTGATCGATTCGCGAGCGAGGGTGGTGCTCGGTTCGAGTGAGTACGCGCCTGTCGTGCGCCACGCCGTCGAGGACGCGCCCGATGTCGGGCACGTGGTGATGGCGGGGGAGCCGGGGGCCGCCCACACCTGGGAGCAGCTTCTTCGGGGCGGTGAAACGAAAAGTCTCGACGGTCCTTATCCGACTTGGCCCGATTCGCCCGCGCTGTGGCTGTACACCTCGGGAACGACCGGCGCGCCGAAGGCCGCGATGCATCGGCATGCCGACATCGAGCTGGTGTCGGAGAACTACGGGCAGCGTGTGCTCGGCGTGACACGCGATGACCGATGTCTGTCGGTGGCGAAGCTGTTTTTCGCTTACGGTATCGGTAATTCGATGTTCTTCCCGCTTTCCGTCGGTGGCACGGCGTTGCTCGAACCCGCCCGCCCGACACCCGCGCTGTTCGCCGAACGGGCGGTGAAGGACCAGGCGACGCTGTTGTTCGGGACGCCGAGTTTCTGGGGGCCGATGGTCGCCAGTGGCCTACCGGCGGACGCGCTTTCCTCGGTACGCCAAGGTGTTTCGGCGGGAGAGGCGCTTCCGGCGAAGATGTTCCACGGCATGGTCGAGAAGTACGGTGTCGAGGTGCTCGACGGCATCGGTTCGACCGAGCTGCTGCACATCTTCATGTCCAACCGACCCGGCCGGGTCCATCCCGGATCCTCCGGGACACCGGTACCTGGCTACGACGTCGAGCTGCGCGACGAGCACGGCGCGATCATCGAGGCCACCGGGAAACCCGGCGAACTTTACGTGCGCGGCGAGTCGGCGGCGACCGGCTACTGGTGCCGGGCGGACGTCTCGCGCAGCGTGTTCCTCGGCGACTGGATCCGCACCGGTGACACCTACGTGCGCAACGCCGACGCGACCTTCACCTGCTTGGGGCGCTTGGGAGACATGCTCAAGGCGGGCGGAATCTGGGTCACGCCCAGCGAAGTCGAAGACCGGTTGCTCGATCATCCCGACGTCGCGGAGGTCGTGGTGGTCGGCGTGCCCGACTCCGATCAGCTCGACAAACCCGTCGCCTGCGTGGTCGCCATCCCCGGACACCGCATCGACGCCGACGAGCTGATCCAGTGGTGCCGCGACGGGCTCGCGACGTTCAAACGACCCCGCGCGGTCGTCGAACTCGCCGAGCTGCCGAAGACGGCCACCGGCAAGATCCGCCGCAACGTCCTGCGCGAGCTCGTCCGCGCGGAACTGCAAACCGTGCCCAGCTAAGGAGAGCGGTATGTCCACATCGGACCAGGTGGTGGTCGACATCCTCATCGTCGGCGCCGGCCCCACTGGGCTCTACGGCGCTTACTACGCGGGTTTCCGCGGCCTGTCGGTCGCCGTGGTCGACTCCCTGCCCGAGCCGGGCGGGCAGATCAACGCGATGTACCCAGAGAAGCAGATCTTCGACATCGCGGGCTTCCCGTCGGTGCGCGGCCGGGAACTGGTCGACAGACTGCTGGAGCAGGCCGCGCCCTTCAATCCGAGTTACCTGCTCGGACATCGTGCCGAGGTACTGGAACGGCACGCGACGGGGTTCGCCGTCACCACGCACGAAGGAGTCCGGATCGAAGCGGGCGCGGTGATCGTCACCGGTGGCATCGGCACCTTCACCCCGCGGCCGCTGCCCGCCGCGGCCGGATTCGAAGGCAACGGGCTGGCGTACTTCGTGCGCAGGCTCGACGACTACCGCGGCTCGGACGTGGTCATCGTCGGCGGTGGCGACAGCGCGTTCGACTGGGCGCAGGCGTTGCATCCGCTGGCGAAGTCGGTCACCTTGGTGCACCGCCGTGACTCCTTCCGGGCTCATCCCTCCACTGTGGACTCCGTGCGCGCGGCGGGGATCGAGGTGCTCACCAACGCACAGCTCTCGACTGTTTTCGGCGACGGCATCATCGAAGGCGTCGAGGTGACCCACGGCGACAACCAGGTGAAAACCTTGCCGTGCCAGAAGATCATCGCCGCGCTGGGTTTCACCGCGAACCTCGGGCCGCTGCTGCGCTGGGGGATCGACGTCGAGAACAAGCGGCACATCCCCGTCGCGGCGTCCATGCAGACGTCGGTCCCGGGGATTTTCGCCGCCGGGGACATCAACGACTACCCGGGCAAGGTCCGGCTGATCGCCGTCGGCTTCGGTGAGGCCGCGACCGCGGTCAACAACGCCGCGCACCACCTCGACCCCGCCCAGCCGGTGTTCCCCGGCCACTCCACCGACGTGCCCCTCGCCGTCGTTTGAAGCTCTTGGAGGACGAATGCCTTACGTCATCGCGGAACCGTGCATCGACATCACCGATCGGTCCTGCATGGAGGAGTGCCCGGTCGACTGCATCTACGAAGGCGAGCGCAAGCTCTACATCAATCCGTTCGAGTGCATCGACTGCGGCAACTGCGAACCCGCCTGCCCGGTGGAAGCCATCACGCAGGATCGGCGCGTCCCCGAGGAGTTCGCCGCGTTCGCCGAAGACAACAAGCGCTTCTTCACCGACCCGCTGCCCGGCCGCGACGAGCCGATCGGGCAGCCGGGCGGGGCGATGGGTTTCGGTCCCGCGGGCACCGACACCGAACTCGTCGCCGCCTACGACCCGCGCGCCTAAGCCACCTTCCCTGTACGACTTCGCCATCTGTCGACAGATGGCGATCTCTTAGCTCCTAAGCGGCTTGCTCGGTGTCGACGACGTCGTCCCAGTGCCGCTGGGCGGCTCCGCGCCACTCGTCGTGCTTGCGGTGGAACAGTTCCGCGGCCTTCGCGCCGCTCCAGTTCGGCGGCAGCAGCCGGGACGGCAGGCCCGGGTCGAGGAACGGGAACCGCCGCCACTCGTGCACCAGCCGGGTCTGCGCGTGGAGCACGGCTTGGCCGGTGGCCGGGCGCAGGCCGGTGAACTCGTCGATGAAGTGCTCGTAGTGCTTTTCGACTTCGCTGAGGTCCCAGGAGCGGGTGACCATGTCGTCCTCGTCGCCGATTTCGCCGTAGCTGGCGATGAACGACATCGCCGGCGAGCCGACCTTCAGTTCGGCCACGATCTTGTCCGCTTCGGTTTGCCTGCCGGTGTTCGGGCTGACCCAGACGCCGGGGACCGGCGAGCCGAAGCCCGCCCACGTCAGCCGGGTGCGCACCCGGTGGCGTAGATCCCGCTGGGACTCGGGCACGGAGACGAGCAGCATCAGCCACTTGCCGTCCCAGCTGACCTCGTCGCGGCCGAATTCGTAGATCCGTTGCGCGCCTTCGGAGAGCAGACGCCGTCCGGGCGGGGTCAGCGACCATCGCACCCGCCGCCCGACACGCTCGGAAATCACCCAGCCCTCACCGGAGGCGCGGGCGAGTGCCTGCCGCGCGGACTTTTCTTCGATCCCGAACAGGCCCAGGACGTCGACGAGCGTCGACGTCCACACCGGGACCTGGCGAGGCAGCACGAATTCGCCCAGCACGGTCATCAGTACCGAGCGCGCGCTGGTGTGACTCACCTCGCGCCGCCTGGTGACGCTGGGGCGCGGTTTGCCACCCGCCATTGTCTTTCACCGGCCTTGATCGAAAAGCATTGTCTCGTTCTGTCAACTAACGCAGCGTACCCATGCGTGTCGTGCCAGTGGGACCCGGTCGGCACATGGATATACAACCTATTGACTCGCCGCAAATAAACTGAAGATGATTGAGCGATCAATCGATTACTGTCCCGTTGGGCGGTGGCGACCCAGCGGAGGGCTCCTGTCAGGGAAGAGTGGCTCTTCCGGCGGAGCACCGACTACACAGTGATATCGGACCCGCTTGTCAGTTCCGCGTCCGCGCTTCCGGAGGTCTGACCGTTCCCCGCCGCGCCGCCGTTCTCCTGTCGCCGCGACCGCGCCCGCCAGATGGCGGGTCATTCCCGCCGCGTGGCACTGTCGAGGTCGTCTCGCCCGCACCGAGGATGGTGTCCAGCGGTCACGACGCAGTGACCAGGAGTCTCAGGGAGCACCGATGACGACCACCATTCCGGCCCGGCCTCCGTTCGACCCGGAACTCGCCGCCGCACTCGCCGTCATCAACGAGAACCTCCCGCCGGCGTTCACCGCCGAGATGCTTCCCGCGCTGCGGGAGGGCATGGCCGAGCGGCGGGCGACCGGCGAGGAGCTGTCCCTCGGCGGGGCGTTCGTCGTCGAGGAACGCTTGGTGCCCGGGCCCGCGGGCGCACCGGACATCTCATTGGTGATCGCCCGACCGGCCGCGGCGAAGACCCCGGTGGGTGTCCTCTACACCATCCACGGCGGCGGCATGATCCTCGGCCACAACCGCAGCCAGGAGCTGCCCGAACTGCTCGGCTGGGCGCGGGAACTCGAGCTCGCCGTGGTTTCGGTGGACTACCGGCTCGCCCCCGAACATCCGCATCCGGCACCGGTCGAAGACTGCTACGCCGGTCTGGTGTGGGTCGTCGAAAACGCCGCCGAGCTGGGGCTCGACCCCGAACGTGTGGTCATCGTCGGCGGCAGCGCCGGTGGTGGGCTCGCCGCGTCGACCGTGCTGCTGGCCAGGGACCGGGGCGGTCCGGCACTGGCCGGGCAGATGCTGCTGTGCCCGATGATCGACGACCGCAACGACACGCCGTCGGCCCATCAGATGGTCGGCGTCGGCGTCTGGGACCAGGCTTCCAACGAACTCGGCTGGACGTCGTTGCTCGGGGACGCGCGGGGTGGCCCGGACGTTTCGCCGTACGCGGCCGCCGCGCGGGCCACCGACCTTTCCGGACTGCCTCCGGCGTTCCTCGACGTCGGCTCCGCGGAGACGTTCCGGGACGAGGTCGTCACCTACGCCTCACGGCTGTGGCAGGCCGGGGGACAGGCCGAGCTGCACGTGTGGCCCGGCGGTTTCCACGGGTTCGACATGCTCGCCTCCCATGCCGCGCTCTCGCAGGCGGCCAAGGCGCAGCGCCTGCCGTGGCTGCGGCGGTTGCTCGGTTCCTGACACGATGAGCTGATGAAGGATCTCGTCGGCAGGCTCTCGGCGCTCGACCCGGACGCCGGGGCCGCGGTCAAGGTGATCGCGTACTTCGACCAGCTCGTCGAGGGACGGTCCGGGCTCGAGCCGATCGTGCGCGGCGCGGCCGTCCTCTCCGGGTGCACCGCCCGCCTGGTCGACGACGAACGCCATGTGCGCGTCCGCGTCGACCCGGAGGGCCGCGCGCTCGACGAGTTCGGGCCGCCCGAACCGGAGTGGCTCAGCGCGGCGCTCATGCCCGGCGGGCCGCCGGTGCTGTGGCTGGAACGGCCGGGGCCTGCCGGTCCGGTCGACGCGATGGTGCTCGAACGGGCCGTTTCCGCGGCGCGCGGAGTACTGGACCGGACGCGCGGCCGGGCTTCGGGCGACCCGGCCCTGGTGGAGGTCGTGCTCGACGCCTCCGCCGAGGAACCCGCCCGGGCCCGCGCAGGCCGGCGGCTCGGCTTGCCCGACACCGCACGGGTATTGGCGCTCGACGGTGGTTCCGTGCGGATCGAAGCGACCGGCGCGGTGCCCGAACGCGGGCGTGTCGGCGTCGGGCCGCTGGTCCCCGTGCTCGAACTGCCTTCGTCATGGGAGGCGGCGCAGACGGCGTTGCGGTTCGCCGCGGACGGGACCGAGCAGGATCCCGGGCCGCGAGTGGTGCGCGCGGACGAACTCGGCGGGCTCGCCGTCCTCGCCGCGTCCGTGGGGCCCGGGACCAAACCGGTGGCGGACGTCCTCGCGTTGGATCGGGCCGGGTCCGCCGCGCCGTGGGTGCTCGGCACACTGGTCACATTCGCGTCCAGCCCGAGCCTGCGCACGGCGGCGACGGCGCTGGTCGTGCACCACTCGACGCTCCAGGACCGCATCGCGCACGTCGAACAGCTGCTGGGCTGGCCGGTGCGGGATCCGCTGGGGCGGTTACGGCTCCAGCTCGCGCTCGCGCTGCGCCGCCTGCATCTGCATCCCTAGGGCTTTCTGGGCGCCGTAAAGCTTCGCGACGGTGTGGAAGGCGACTTTCGGTTCCCAGCGGTACGGCCCGTCCGGAGTGTCGTGGATGATCTTCACCAGTGAATACCCGGCCATGTCGATGTCGTGGTGCGGTTCGGCGGAGTGCGGATGCGCCGGTTCGATGAACTCGAACACGAACGCCCCGTGGACGCCCTCTTCGTCGTAGATGCCGATCAGGTCGGCGAGCTGGTCGGCCTGGACCTGCTCGTTCCGCGTGTAGGGCCCGTCGATCCGGGGCACCGGCCCGCTGTGGTCGATGATCTCGTGCGCGCTCGGACCGGCTTCGGCAGCTCCGTCGAAAGCCGCGCAGCCGAATTCGACAATGACCACCGGCTTGTCCTGCCGGGTGAATTTCCGCAGTTTCGTGACGTATTTGGCGCGGTTGTAGCGCATTCGGTAGTAGTCCAGGCCGATGATGTCGAACGGTTTCCAGTCGACGAGTTCCCACAACCCGGCGCCGTAGGTGAGCTGGCCGTGGAATTCCGCCCTGGCGACGTCGGCGGCTTGGCGGAGGAACCGGTTCAATCGCTTGCTGTACAACGGGGTCAGCGGCCAGCCCCTCAGCGTCGCCAGCCGGGCGGCGCGCTCGGCGTAGCCCGCCCCGGGCATCATCCCCTCGGAGAACACCGTGAGCTCGCAGCCCACGTTGAGGTGGATCGCGGAGTTCCGGGTCCGCAGGCGTTCGGCCAGCTCGGCGGCCTTTGCCAAGTGCGCCAAGGTATCCCGCGGTCCGGCGTCGACCAGCCGGGGCTGGAGCCAGACCTGGAGGCCGCCCTCCAGCGCGGCCTCCGCGGTCTGGCCCAGCCGATCGAGGTCGGTCCCGAAGACGCCGATCGACGTGCAGTGCAGCTCGTCGCGGATGGCGCGTAGTTCCCCGCGCATGACGTCGGCGTCCCAGTTCTGGCGGGACAGCCCGCCGTCGGCCATGTAGTTCGTACCGGTGTCGTAGTTGACGCCTCGATGGGTCAAGGGCATGAGTGGCGCTCCTGCTTTCGGGTGGCGTGGTCGAAGAGGACGGCGAGTTCGGCGGCATACGCGTCCAGATCGGCGCCGGGGTTCATCGCCCATTCGCCGAGCACGCCGACAAGGGCTTGGCCCACGGTCACCGCGACCACACGCGGATCGAGGTCGCGGAATTCGCCGTTGCGGCGGCCGTCTTCGAGGATTTCGGTCAGTAGCGTGATCACCGAGTCGTCGGAGCTCGGGGGGAAGCGCATCGAACCGTCGGCCGCGCGGAGGTTGCCGACGATGGTGATGACCGCGAGCAAGCGCTCCCGGTGCGTTTTCATGTACTGGAGATTCGCCTCGATATACGCCCGGAGCCTGCCCGCGGCGCTGGTCTCGGTCTCCAGCCTGGGCCCGATGTAGGCCCAGGCGTCTTCGTAGATCTGTTCGACGACCTGCGCGAGCAGCTCGTCCTTGCCGGAAAAGTGATACGAGATCACGCTTTTGCTGATCTCGGCGTTCTGCGCGATCTGTGCGAGTGAGGCCTGCGCGAACCCGGCTGCCGCGACCGTCTCGATGGTCGCGGCGATGATCTGGGCACGGCGGGCTTCCTCGATGATCGGGTTTCGTTTTCGTCCGCTTGGACTGTCATCAGGCCGCATGGACTGATAGTAGGCCGGTTGGCCTGATCGCGCAACAAGGTCGCGAAACCGGTCAAACGGCTCGAATTACTCGGCTAGGACTCGTACAGCGGACTCACAGCTACCGTGGGTAGGTTGGGCCGCATGGCACTTCAGGGTTCCGTGGTGGTCACCGGTGGTTCGGGTTTTATCGGGCGCGCCGTGGTCCGCGCGTTCCGTGAGCGGGGCGCGCCCGTGACGGTGGTCGACCGGATTCCTTATCCCGCAGGCGATGACGGCGTCACCTGCGTTGTCGGTGAACTCGGAGACGCGAAGGTCCGTGAGGCCGCGGTGACGGCGGAAACAGTGGGCATTGTGCATCTCGCGGCGTTGACCTCGGTGCTGAAATCGGTGGAGGTGCCGCTACAGACCTATTCGGACAACGTGGCCGTCACCCAGGAACTGCTGGAGCTCGCCCGGCGCCACGAGATCGGCCGGTTCGTCTTCGCCTCCACCAACGCCGTGATCGGCGATGTGAAGACGGAAACGATCACCGTCGACCTGCCGTCGCGGCCGCTGACTCCTTACGGGGCCACGAAAGCGGCCTGCGAGATGCTGATGTCGGGTTACTCCGGCGCGTACGGGCTGACGACGTGCGCCCTGCGGTTCACCAACGTCTACGGACCGGGAATGTCCCATAAGGACAGTTTCGTTCCGCGCCTGATGCGCGCGGCACTCGCGGGCACCGGCGTGCGGATCTACGGCGACGGAAGCCAGCGGCGTGACCTCGTCCATGTCGACGACGTCGTGCGTGCCGTGCTGCTGGCGTTCGGCAGTGGCTACTCGGGACGCGCGATCGTCGGTGCCGGGCGGTCGGTTTCGGTGCTGGAACTGGTGGAAACGGTCCGCGGGGTGACCGGCGCGGAACTGCCCGCCGAGCATGTCGAGGCGCCCGCGGGGGAGATGCCCGCCGTCGTCGTGGATCTTTCCGCCAGTGCGGCGACGATCGGCTACTGGCCAACGGTGTCGCTGGCTGATGGACTCGCCACCGCGTGGAAATACTTTCTGGAGGTAGAGGGTTTCGCCTGGTGAAGTTGTTCGCGAGGCGCCACGCCTTCCTGCTCGTGTTGCTCGCCGCCGGACTGACGCTGCGAGTGCTGGTGTGGCTCGCGTACCGGCCCGCGCTGCTGTTCATCGACGGGTTCCGGTACCTCGGCAACCTGGGCCCGCTCGCGCCGGACCAGCTCAACCCGATCGGCTACGACCTCGTGCTGAGGCCGCTGCTCGCGATCGGCGGGCTCGGGTTCGTCACGGCCGTGCAGCACCTCGCGGGGCTCGGCATCGCTGTCGGCATCTATGCGCTGGTCCTGAAACTCGGTGCGCGCCGGTGGGTCGGCGCGCTCGCCGCCGCCCCGATCCTGCTCGACGCCTACCAGTTGCAGATCGAGCAGAACATCATGTCGGAAGTGACCTTCGAGGTTTTGCTGCTCGGGTTGCTCTGGTTGCTGCTTGGCCGCGGTGAACCCGGCTGGCGGCGCGTGGCCGGCGCCGGAGTGCTGCTCGGTGCGGCGGTGCTGGTGCGGGTCATCGGGATCGCTTTGGTGGTCCCGTTCGCCGTTTATCTCGTGGCGGCCGGTGGCGCTTGGCGCACGCGCGCGGGCTGGAAGCGCGTCGGTGTCCGGTGCGGAGTCGCGGTCGCCGGTCTCGGTGTCGTGCTCGTGCCTTATGCCGCCTATTTCCATTCCGTCACCGGTGGCTGGGGATTGTCGGTTTCTTCGGGAAACGCGCTGTACGGGCGGACCGCCGTGGTCGCCGATTGTTCCCGGCTCGATCTCAACGCCGAGCAGAGTCTTTTCTGCCCGCGCGAACCGCTCGGGCAGCGCTTGGGTGTCGATTCCTACGCACATATGGACACGGATCCGAATTGGCCCGGACCGCTTCCGCCGGGAGCGAGCAGATCGGAATTGGCGCACCAATTCGGGCTGAAGGTCCTGAGCGCGCAGCCTTGGGACGTGGCGGGCGCGGTACTGACTGATTTCTTCAAGAGTTTCGCTTTCACCAGGACGACCGCGCCGAACGACGTGCCGCTCGACCGGTGGCAGTTCCAGCTGACCTATCCGCTGTTCAACTATCCCGATCAGGTCGAGCAGATCACGCGGCAGTACGACGGCATCGCGCCGTACGTCAACCCTGATCTGGCGCCGATCCTGCGGGGCTATCAGCTCGGCGGCGGTTATGTCCCGGGTGCGGTGCTCGGGTTCGGCGCGGTGCTGGGGCTGCTCGGGGGTTTCCGGCGTGGGCGGGCTCGCGCGGGTGGGCTGCTGGCCGCGTCGAGCGGGCTGGTTCTCCTGCTGGGTTCGGCGGCCTTCGAGTTCTCGTGGCGGTATCAGCTACCGGCGCTGGTCCTGCTGCCGGTGGCGGGAGCACTCGGGTTCACCGCGCTGACGGCCGCGAGCAGACGTCGTCTCAGCGCTTATCCGGACGACACCGATTCCGGCGCACGCAAAGACTTCAGTGATCGCTACGGCAACGTCGAGCTGGCCCCGCTGGTGGTCGTGATCGCCGCGTACAACGAAGCCGGCGGCATCGGCCCGGTCCTCGAGAAGATGCCCGACGAGTGCCTCGGCCTGCCCGTGGACGTCCTGGTCGTGGTCGACGGCGGCACCGACGACACCGCCGGGATCGCCGCCGGCCACGGTGCCTACGTGTGCGTGGCGCCCCGCAACCGCGGCCAGGGCGCGGCACTGCGGCTCGGCTACCACCTGGCGGCGGAATCCGGCGCGAAGTACATCCTCACCACCGACGCCGACGGCCAGTACGACAACAGCGAGATGGCCGAGCTCGTCCACCCCCTGCTCGACGGGTCGGCGGACTTCGTCACCGGTTCCCGCAGGCTCGGTTACGAAGAGGCGGACAGCAGGGTGCGCTGGCTGGGCGTCCGATGCTTCGCGCTACTGGCGTCGGTGCTGACCTGGCGGCGGATCACCGACACGTCGTTCGGCTTCCGGGCGATGCGCGCGGAGCTTGCCTGTGCGGTGCCGCTGAACGAGCCCCAGTACCAGTCCTCGGAGCTGCTGCTCGGCGTGACCGCTCGCGGCGTGCGGGTGGTGGAGCGCCCGATGTCGATGCGGCTGCGCGGCGCCGGCAAGAGTAAGAAGGGCGGCAGTCTCGTGTACGGCGCCAACTACGCGCGGGTCATGACCGGGACATGGTGGCGGGGGTACGTGCTGCGTCGCGGCCGAAAACCAGCCGGTCGAGCAGGGTGAACTTGAGAACGAACACGAGCGCGTAGCTGCTCACGTAGGCGCCGTCGAGCAGCACGACCCGCAACGCGTGCGACATCGTCAGCGGCGTCAGCAGCCAGCCCACGAGACTGGTCAGGCCCACCGCGGCCAGTCCGCCGAGCGCGATCACGAGCAGGTACGGCACGACCTCGGACCGCACCTGCGGCTTGTCCCGGCGTCCCCATACCCAGCGCCGCGTCATGAGGTAGTTCGGCACCGCGCCCGCGACGAACGCGGCCGCGCTCGCCACCGTCGGATGACCACCCCACCACAGGATCAGGAGCAGCGTGACCTGGCTGATCGCCGTGGCGGTCACCGAGCTGGCGGCCGCGCGGACGAACCGCACGAACCCCCGTGGGCGCGTGCTGTCCGTACCGGACACTGAAGCCATATGTCCAGTCTTCCGTCATTTCCTCCTGCCTGCCGGAGAACGCCTGAACGCATAGGGAATTCACAGCTCGCGCTCAGCTCGCGATCAGTGGTCGCTGGCTAACGTCGGATTCATCATGGTCAGCCGGGTGCGAATCGGGAATCAGTTCGCTGTTCGGGCAAACATGCGGAAAGGTAGAACAATGCGAGTACTGGTCCTCGGCGGCGACGGATATCTGGGGTGGCCGACTGCCCTGCATCTCTCGGACAACGGGCACGAAATCGCTATAGTGGACAATTTTGCCCGACGGCGATACGACGAGGAATTGGGTGTCGAGAGCCTGATTCCCATCGAAGACATGGACACCAGGGTCGAAGCCTGGCAGGAGATCTCCGGAAAACGGATCACCGCCTACCAGGGCGATCTTCTCGATGACGAATTCGCCTTTCAGGTACTGCGTGAGTTCGCGCCGGAAGCCGTTGTCCACTTTGCCGAACAGCGGTCTGCGCCGTACTCCATGATCGACCGGCGGCACGCCGTCTACACCCAGCACAACAACGTCGTCGGCACGCTCAACCTGCTGTACGCCATCGCGAAGATCGATCCCGACATCCACCTGGTGAAGCTGGGGACGATGGGGGAGTACGGCACGCCCAACATCGACATCGAAGAGGGCTGGCTCGACGTCGAGCACAACGGCCGCACCGACAGGATGCTCTTCCCGAAGCGGCCGGGCTCGTTCTACCACCTGAGCAAGGTGCACGACTCGCACAACATCGAGTTCGCCTGCCGGGCGTGGGGCCTGCGCGCGACCGACCTCAACCAGGGTGTCGTCTACGGGCAGGAGACCCCGCAGACCGCACGCGATCCCCGCCTGGCCACGAGGTTCGACTACGACGCCGTGTTCGGCACGGTGCTGAACCGGTTCGTGATCCAGGCCGTGCTCGGGCAGCCGCTCACCGTGTACGGGCGCGGCGGGCAGCAGCGCGGCCTGATCGACATCCGGGACACGGTGGAATGTATCCGGCTCGCGGTCGAGAACCGGGCCGACCGTGGCGAATTCCGGGTGTTCAACCAGATGACGGAAAGCTTTTCCGTGCAGGGGATCGCCGAGCTCGTGGCCGAGCGGTTCCCCGGGCCGGTGCAGATCGAGCATCTCGACAACCCGCGCGTGGAAGCGGCGGAGCACTACTACAACGTGAAGCACACCGGTCTGGTGGAGCTCGGCCTGAAGCCGCACCTGCTGTCGGACACGCTGATCGAGTCCATGTTCGACATCGTGGGCGCGAACAAGCACCGGGCGGACACCGAAAAGCTGCACCCGCAGATCCGGTGGACCGAGGTCACCGAGCCCGCCCGGGTTTGAGCGGCTGACCGCTTCGCCGAGCCGGACGGCCGGGGGATTCCTAGACTGGGGGACCGGCCCGGCGAAAGGAAGGATCACCGATGAACGTCGCCGAACTGCTGTCCGACGGATTCGACCGTATCCAGGAGGTCGTGTACGAGGCAGTCGAAGGGTTGACGCCGGAGCAGCTTGCGTGGCAGGTCAAACCCGGCGCGAACAGCATCGCGTGGCTGGTGTGGCACCTGACGCGGGTCCAGGACGACCATGTCGCCGAGGTCGCGGGCACCGACCAGGTGTGGACCTCCGGCGGGTGGAGCGGCCGGTTCGACCTGCCGCTGCCGGAGTATTCGACCGGTTACGGCCACAGCGAGGCCGACGTCGCCGCTGTGCGCGTCAAGGACCCGGCGCTGCTGACCGGCTACTACGACGCCGTGCACGAGCAGACCAAGAAGTTCCTCTCCGGGTTGACCGGGACCCACCTGGACCGGGTCGTCGACGAGCGGTGGGATCCGCCGGTGACCCTCGGTGTCCGGCTGACGAGTGTGATCGGTGACGACCTGCAGCACGCGGGACAGGCTGTTTACCTGCGCGGACTCCTGTAAGACCACTATTAGGACCGCATCATCAGAGACATGGTGATGCGGTCCTAATAGTGGTCTTGGCATTTCCGCGAAAGCATCGTGGCTCTTTTCTCGCGCCAAGAAAATAATCGCGGACTAACTCTGCGTCGTTACCGTGTCACTCGGTTCGGCGTACGCACAGTCATGTCCGGATAACGGTGGGTCGCTATCGAGATTCGGTTACGAGAGCGCAAGGCTCTGACCTGCTACGACGGATTAGATTGGTAACGGAACGGTAACGAACGGGTCGCGTTTTAAACCCTTTGGCACGTGGCCCGCGTATCAACCAGTGCCGGAGAGAAGCGGCAGGCGAACTCGGATCATTTGCCACCGGGTGCCTTCATTTACGTATAGACCAAATGCAACTCATGCCTGGGTAGTCGCCAGAGTTCCCCCCTGCCCAGAACACGAACGAGGTGAGCAGTCAATGGCTCGAAACCAAGGGCGCCATCGGATCGCACGCAGAACGAAGATTGCGACCGGTGCCATCGGACTGGCCATCGCGGTCGCCGGAATCGTCGTGACGACCACGACAGGCGATCCAGGTCAGGCCAAGGCCGATGAGGTGGACAAGTCGCTGTTCGTCGACATCACCACTATTCAGCCGAACGTGAAGGCCCCGCGGCCCAACGGAAAGGCGTCCAAGGGGACGTTCACCGTCAACTGCGGGAAGAACGAGAACGGCCATTTCAACCCCGACAACTTCATCGCCGCTCCCGGCGTGAAGAACGGTGCCGAGCACCTGCACGACTACGTAGGAAACCTTTCCACCAACGCGGATTCCAACAACAAGAGCCTGGAAGCGGCCGGTACCACCTGCAAGAACGGTGACAAGTCCGCCTACTTCTGGCCGGTCGTCCGCATCGACACCGGCGAGGAAAAAGCGGCGGCGAACAACCCCGAAGTGAAACCGCCGGACGCCGAGCGCAAGCAGGCAGCCAAGGCCGCGGAGGTGCCCACCGTCGAATGCCCCGACGTCGCGAGCCAGTTGCCCGAAGATGTGCCGGACGCAGCTGCCGGCGAGGTGGAGAAGGAACTACTGGCGCTCGACGCCCAGAACGCCGAGGCGGACAAAAAACTTGAGGCAGCGCCCGAAAAAGCCAAGTCCGACGCGGTTGTAGCCCCGCTGGCCGAACAGCGGAAGGCCTCGCTCGGCAAGATCGAAGACGCGGTGAAGAAGAACGGCGGCCAGGCCCCGAACATGGACGAACTCGCCCAGTGCGCGGTCAAGGACCAGGACAGCGAAGGTATCCAGAACGGGGACGAGAACAGCAAAGCCGACGCGAAGCCGGCGACTCTCCCCGCAGCCGACGAGAATGCCGAACTTCCCGGCAACGACGGCGAAATCCAGCAGCCCGACAGTGTTCAGCTGACCTTCCGCGGCAGCGCCGTCGGCAAGGTAAGGGCGATGCCCAAGTTCCTCCGCGTGCTCTACGGCGACGCCAAGGTCTCGGTCAACGGCGTCGCCAACACCAAGGCCAGCTGGACCTGCACCGGGTTCGAGAACCGCCTGATCGACAAGTACACGATCTGCCCCGAGGGCAGCAAGGTCAAGCGGGTCCACACCTTCCCGAGCTGCTGGGACGGCAAGAACATCGACAGCGCGAACCACCGCACCCACATCGTCTTCCCTGACGCTGCCGGACGCTGTGGCAAGGGCTTCAGTGCCGTGCCGGAACTTCAGATCTCCCTGACCTACAACATCCCCCGCGACATCCAGGCCAACGGACAGTACAAAGTGGACTCATTCCCCAACGAAAACCACAACCCGTTGTCCGATCACGACGACTTCGCCAACGTCATGTCGCAGTGCATCATGAACCGGCTCGTCAACTGCGTGAACAAGGGCCGCACGTGCCGTGAGTGATGCCCATCGGCCGTCCATCCTCGTCTCGAATCGGTAGGAGTAATCCCTCATGTCCCGAACAAGAACGGTCATATCCGCCACCTTCGCCGTCATCGGCATGGGGGTGCTCGGAGCCTGCGGGCTCGGTGCCGAGGATGCCGGTTCGGTCAAGCCCGTCGCCGTCCAGCAACAGCAGCAGGCTCCGAGCACGCCGCCGGCGAAGCTGGTGGCGGCGGAGGTCGACGGTCTCGGCCAGGTCCTCACCGACGGGAACGGCATGACGCTGTACCGCTTCGCGAAGGACGCGGCCAAACCGCCGAAGTCCAACTGTGACAACGCGTGTGCGACTGCCTGGCCGCCGTTGTTGTCCGACGGCCCGGCCGAGGTGACCGGGGTCGACGCGGCTCTGGTCGGCACGGTGATCAGGACCGACGGCAAGAAGCAGGTCACCGTCAACGGTTGGCCGGTTTACGGCTTCGCCAAGGACACGGCGCCGGGGAAGGCGCTGGGCCAAGGCGTGGACGGAAACTGGGCCGCGGTCACCCCGGCCGGGGCGAAGGCGGAGGAGAAGGCGGTTTCGGTCAACGTGACCGAGATCCCGGGTCTGGACCAGGTGCTCGCGGACCAGAACGGCATGACGCTCTACCTGTTCACCAAGGACACCAAGAAGCCGTCGAAGTCCACTTGCGACGGTGACTGTGCCGCCAAGTGGCCGCCGATGCTCGTCAAGGGCGAGACGCAGGTGACCGGGGTCGACTCGAAGCTCATCGGCAAGGTCACCCGTTCCGACGGGACCGAGCAGGTGACCATCGGCGGCTGGCCGGCGTACACCTTCGCGAAGGACCTCAAGCCCGGTGACGCCAACGGCCACGGCGTCGGCGGTACCTGGTACGAAATCGAGCCCGCCGGCTGCAAGGTCGCCGAGGGCAAGGAACCCACCAACGCGGCGGCCGACAGCACGGCACCCCCGGCCGGCGCTCCGTCCGACACCACGGGAGGTTACTGACTGGAAACCTTGACTGAACACCCATAACCCGACACATAGCACAAAGATCTCCACAGATCTCCGGCCCGGTGGGAGCCCGACCTCCCATCGGGCCGGAGTTCTTTTTGGCGAGGGAGACTTTCGCTGCCCAGGGAGCAGCGAAGTCCCCCTCGCCTTTTTGTGCGTGCGCAACCTTCGCCATCTGTCGACAGATGGCGAGCCCACCCCGAGCGCGCTTCAGCCACCTCACGAGATGTCGACATCTCGTGATCCCTTACGAACTAAGAGACCGCCATCTGTCGACAGATGGCGAAGGTCCCGCCGGGGTCTCCCTCACGGCAGAGTGTCGACAGTTTGTGAAAATGACTCATCTGGGCAGCCGACTGCCCAGTGTGATCGGCCGTGTTCGGGTGGTCAAAACTGGCCATGAAGTGCCTGGTATAGGCCTAAAATGCGCTCATAGTCGTATTTTTCTCTGAACTTAGCCTTGCGAACGTTCTTGACATGATCAAGCGTCCGGGATCACACTCAGCCGAAGTGTCGACACCTTGTCCCGATTCGCAGCGAAGCATCGGCAAGAGGAGCAGTAGTGACCCAGTGCGGCCCATCAGCATGTCCCCAGTCCCCGAACGGCAGGTGATACCGGTGTCGGATGTCTGTCTCGACGCCAGGAACCTCCGGCTCGGCCACCGCGGCCGCCGGACCGGCGCCTTTTCGCTCGCCTGCGAGAACCTCGACCTCCAGATCCGCGACGAGGAGTTCGTGGTCATCGTCGGCCCGAGCGGGTGCGGCAAGAGCACCTTCCTCGAAGCCGTCGCCGGGCTGGTCCCGGTGGCGTCCGGTGACCTCGAACTCGCCGGAAAGCCCATCAAGGGGCCAGGTCCGGAGCGGTCGCTCGTGTTCCAGCACGCGTCGCTCTACCCCTGGCGCACCGTGCTCGCGAATGTCCTTTTCGGACCGCAGATGCTCGGCAAGCTCACCGACGAAGTGCGGGCGCGGGCCGTGCGGCTGCTCGAAATCGTCGGGCTGGCTTCGGTGGCCGACAAGTATCCGCACGAACTGTCCGGTGGCATGAAGCAGCGGGTCAACCTGGCCCGCGCGCTGGCGACCGATCCGACCTTGCTCCTGCTCGACGAGCCTTTCGGCGCGCTCGACGCGCAGACCAGGGAAAACCTGCAGGACGAGCTGCTGCGGATTTGGCAGGCGGACAGCGTCAGCGCGAAGAAGACGGCCATGTTCGTCACGCACGATGTCAACGAAGCCGTGTTGCTGGCGGACCGGGTCATCGTCTTCTCGCCGTCCCCGGCGCACGTCGCCCTCGAGGTGGTCATCGACGCACCCCGGCCGCGCGAAGCGGCGTGGCGGCGCAGCGCGGAATTCCTTGCCTACGGCGACAAGATCCTCGAAGCGCTCCACCGGCAGCAGGACGACTCCGTACCCGAAGCCCCAGCGGACCCAGAAGGCTCAGTGAGGAACCATGACAACGGCGTCACCACCGGCAACGCTGAGCGGACGGCCGCCAGCGGTGAAACGAGCAATGGAAACAACGGAGCCGCCGGGACTGTCCACCTGGGTGCGACGGCACCGTAGCGGCCTTCTCGGCACCGCCGGCATCCTCATCGTGCTGGTCATCTGGCAGATCAGCACCGCGGCCGGTCTCGTCGAGGTGTCGTTCAGCAGCGACCCGGTCCGCATCGCGAAGGCCGAGGTAGCGCTGTTCAGCTCCGGAGAGATCTTCCCGGCGCTGGGTGCCACCGGCTACGAACTGTTGTGGGGACTGGGAATCACCTTCGTCCTCGGTATCCCCATCGGCCTGGTGCTCGGCCGCAGCAAACTGCTGCACGACCTGACCGAGCCGATGGTCAACATCCTGTATTCGGTGCCGTACGTGATGTTCCTGCCGATCATCATCTTCTGGTTCGGCATCGACAACACCTCGCGCGTGATCATCATCGTGTGGGCGGGCATCCTGCCGCTCATCATCAACATCACCGCCGGGGTGCGGAATCTGGACGGCGACTACAGCCGGGTCGCCACGGTGTTCTGCACACCGAGGCTGAAGTTCTTCTACGCCGTCGCCCTGCCCGCCACCCTCCCGTACATCCTCGCGGGGGTCCGGCTGGCCGTCGGCCGGGCACTGGTCGGCGCGATCGTCGCCGAACTTTTCCTTGCCAGCCAAGGACTCGGCTACTACGTGCAGAACCAGACCTCCAACTTCAACATGGACAACGCCATGGCCGGGATCGTCATCCTCGCCGCCGTGGCCTTGGTACTCAACTGGGGTGTCCGGTTGATCGAGCGTCGATTCACCCACTGGGCAGGTGCACAATGAGAACCAGGTTCTGGACTTCCGTGGCGGTGGCCGCCGGTTTGGTAGTGAGCCTCGCCGCCTGTGGCAAGGGGACCGGGACGGTGACCGCGGACGCCAGCGGCGCGCTGCCGGTCAAGATCGGCTACACCGCACCCGGTGCCGGCTATTCGGATCTGTACACCGCCGCGGACTACGGCATCTTCGCCAAACACGGCCTGAAGGTGGAACTGGTCCGGCTCAACGACAGTTCGCAGCTGGTCGCCGGACTCGCCAGCGACAGCGTGCAGATCGGCGTCGGGGTCGCGCAGGACACCGCGGCGGCGATCATGAAGGGCACCGAACTCCGGTACGTGGCGATGTCCGAGCCGCACTACAACCTGGAGATGTGGGCCAGCCCGGACATCAAGACGCCGGCCGACCTCAAGGGCAAGAAGGTCGCGATCTCCTCTCCTGGCGCACAAAGCGACTACGGGCTCACGGCGTTGCTGGAGAGCAACGGGATGAAGCGATCGGATGTCACCGCGGTGTTCGTCAAGAGCATCCCGGCCGAGGTGGCCGCGCTCGGCAGCGGTGCGGTCTCGGCGATCCTCACCCAGCCGCCGAACGGCACCGAAAGCCGTGAGAAGGGCGCTGTCCGGCTGGCGTCGCTGGCGAACCTGCAGTTCCCGCTCGGCGCGTACACCGTGCAGGCCAAGTATCTGCAGAACAACCGTGAGGTGGTCAAGCGGTTCGTCGCCGCGGAAGCCGAAGCGCTGCAGTACATCCGCTCGCACGAGCCGGAGACGATCACCGCCATCCAGAAGTACAGCGGCGTGCAGAGTCCCGAGCTCGCCAAGTACGCCTACGACTTCTTCCTCGACGTCTGGGCGAAGACGCCGGTCGTCGAGGAGAAGGTGATCCGGCAGGCCTTCGACGAAGCCGCGCAGGCGGGCAAGACCACCGCCCCGCAGGACGTCGCCAAGTACATCGACAACAGCATGTACACGCCATGACCGAGTTCGCCACCGAATGGTCGAAATTCCTCACCGGCCAGGACAAGGCCTTACTGGACACGACGTCCTGGGCGAAAAGCGCGCCGTTCGGGCTCGGCGGCAACCCGGTGGTGCTGGTCGTCGACCTGTACTACGCGGCACTCGGCCATCCACGGCGGGACCTCCTGTCCGCGGTGGCCGAGTGGCCCAGCGCCTGCGGTGAGCGTGGCTGGGAAGCGGTCGACCGGACGGCGGAGTTCCTCGAGGTGGCGAGGGACTCCGGCGTGCCGATCGTCTACTTCCACCAGACACCGCCCGAATACGGGCGCTGGAACCGGAAACCCGCGAGGCGGCTGAAACCCACGCGCGGCGACAAGGACCCGAACGCCATCGTGTCCGAAGTGGAGCCGGGTCCCGAAGACATCGTCCTCACCAAGATCGGCCCCAGCGGCTTCCACGAAACCCCGCTGAAGACGATCCTGCGCGCGGGCGGTCACGACACCGTGCTCGTCTGCGGTGAGGCGACGAGCGGCTGCGTCCGGTCGACCGTGGTCGACGCCTGCACCAGCGGGTACCGCGTCGGTGTCGTCGGGGACTGTTGTTTCGACCGGTTCGAAGCCTCGCACTGGGTGAGTTTGTTCGACATGAACCAGAAGTACGCGGACGTGATCACCGCGGACGCGGCCACCGGCTATCTCCGGGAACTCGAGCAGGGAGCGGCATGAGCGAAAGCGGCGCGGATCTCCGGCACTGGCTGGCGGAGGCCGAAAAGGCGGGCGAGCTCCAGACGCTCGAAGGCGCGCATTGGGAGTTGGAGATCGGCGCGCTGTCCCAGGTGAACTACCGGCGCAGCCACCCGAAGGCGTTGATGTTCGCCTCCATCAAGGACTACCCGGCGGGTTCGCGCGTGCTGACGGGCTCGGTCAGCAATCCACGCCTGCTCGGCTCGGTGCTCGGGCTCGGCTGGGACAACACCGACGAGGACCTCGTCGAGAAACTGGCCGTGAAACCGGGGGAGTGGACGCGCCGAGCCGGCGAGTTCGCCGCGGTGACCGTCCAAGACGGACCGTTGCTGTCCAACGTCGTCGACCACCCGGATCTGCTGAGCTTTCCGGTGCCACGCTGGCACGAGCAGGACGGCGGCCGCTACATCGGGACCGGCTGCGCGGTGGTGACCCGCGACTACGACACCGGCCGCATCAACCTGGGCGCGTACCGCATGCAGGTCCAGGACGAAGGCCGTTCGGCGAGCGTCAACATCGAGGCGGGCAAGCACGGAGCCCAGCATCTGCGACGCTGGTTCGAGGCCGAAGGGCGCGCGCCGATCGCGGCCTCGCTCGGGCACCATCCCGCGTACCTGGTCGCGGCCGGGGTCGAAGTACCCGGTGACGTCTCCGAGTACGACTACGTCGGCGCGATGACGGGCGCCCCGGTCCGGACCGTGCCGGGGCTGGTGACCGGCCTGCCGTTGCCGTACGACAGCGAAATCGCCATCGAGGGCTGGATCCGCCCGGACAACAAGCGCCCGGAGGGCCCGTTCGGCGAATGGACCGGCTACTACTCGGGTTCCCGCGACCCGATCCTCACCATCGACGTCGAAAAGGTCTACTACCGCGACGATCCGATCCTGCTCGGCGCGCCGCCGGGCAAGCCACCGCACGACTATTCGTACATGCGCACGGTGATGAAATCCGCGATCATCACCGATTCCCTGCGCAAGACCGGCCTGCCCGGAGTCCGCGGAGTGTGGGCGCACGAGGCGGGTGGTGGGCGTTCGCTGCTGATCGTCTCGCTGGAGCAGCGTTATCCCGGGCACGCCAGGCAAGCCGCGTACCTGACCGCGCAGCTGCCGACCGCGGCCTACATGAACCGGTTCACCGTGGTGGTCGACAGCGACGTCAACCCGCGCGACCTCGGCGAGGTCGTCTGGGCGATGTGCGGCCGCACCAACCCGGAGATCGACATCGAGGTGATGAAGCGAACCTGGGGGAGCCGGGTCGATCCCCTTACCCTGCCTGGGGAAATCGCCTTCAACAGCCGCGCGATCATCGACGCCTGCCGCCCGTTCGAACGGCTGGCGGACTTCCCGGCGGTCGCCGAATCGAGTGCGGACCTCGTCGCGTCGGTGAGTCGCCGCTGGCCAGAGGTGCTGGGATAGTGCTGGCGGCCGACGTCGGTGATCTGCGGACGGAAATGCTGTTCACCGCGCTGCGGGGGACCGACGGCAGCTCTTCGCTGGCGTTCACGATCTTCCAGGAACTCGCGGTCAACATCGTCGAAGGGCGGCTCCTGCCGGGACACGAGGTCAACTCGGCGGAGCTCGCCCGGCGGTTCAACACCAGCCGGACGCCGGTCCGTGAGGCGTTGCTGTTGCTGGAACGGGAAGATCTGGTGATCATCCCGCCCCGGCGGCGGCCGTACGTCTCGCCGGTGGCGCTCCCGCAGGTCCGCGAGATCTACGAGATCCGCGCCAGTCTCTACGGCCTGGTCAGCCAGCTGCTCGTGGAACGCGCGACCGACGAGGAAATCCACGGACTCGCGGAGTGGCAGGCACTCCTCGTGGAGGACGCGCGCCTCGGGGACGTCGACGGGTACTTCTGGCACAACGTCGGTTTCCGCAACGCCGAGGCGAGCCTGTCGAAGAACGGCGAGCTGCAGCGGCGGCTCAGTTCGCTGGGCCTGCAGATGCACCGGTTCCGGCATCTGAGCCTGTCACTTCCCGGGCGGCTGCTGCATTCCCTGGCCGATCACGAGCGACTCGTCCGCGCGTACGCCGACCGCGACGCCGCGCTCGCCGCCGCCGTCAGCCGATCGTTGGTACTGCGCGGTTATCACGCCATCGAACGCTCGGGCCGGGTCTAGGCCAACATGGCGTGTCGTGGAACGATCTTCGCCATCTGTCGACAGCTGGCGATAGTCGCGGACGCGGGTTGTTTAAGACTCCAGTTCCAGCCCGGACCAGCCGGACTGTTCGATCGCCAGCAGCCCGGCTTTGATGATCGACTTCGTCAGCGCGACGGCGAGCGGCGCGTCGCGGTCGGCGTAGGCCGCGAGCAGCCGTTCGTGGTCGTCCACCGAGCGGTCGAGCCGCCCTGGCAAGGAAAGGCTGACGTGCCGCAGCTGCAACGTCCGCAGGCCGAGCGAGCCCAGCAGCCGGGTCAGCTGCCTGTTCCCGGCGACCTCGGCCTCGGTCTGCCGGAAGGTCACGTTGTGCCAGAAATACCCGTCGACGTCGCCGCGCTCGGCGTCGGCCCGCAGATGCGCTTGGCAGGCGGTGAGGACGGCGAGGGCTTCATCGTCGGCGTTGCGCACGATCAGCTCGCTGACCAGGCCGTGCAGGTTGGCCCGGACCTCGTACATCTCCCGTGCCTGCGTCAGCGTCACCGAGGACACCCGCGGCCGCCGCCGGGCCGGGATCTCCACCAGCCCTTCCCGTTGCAGCGTCACGAGAGCTTCGCGTACGGGCGTACGGCTGCTGTTGTAGCGGCGCGCGAGTTCGACCGAGTTGACGTCTTCGCCGGGTTGCAGGCGGCCGTCGATGATCTGCATCGCGAGGTCCTCGACGATGTGGTCGACCAGCGAGTTGTCCGCCTGCCCTTCGCGCAGCATCTGCCGCAGCATTTCGCTGCCCGGCCGGGTTCCGTTCGCCGTCACACGGCCTCCGCATCGGTGGTGCTCACGTCTCGGAGCACGTCGAGCATGTCCTGGGCGGCTTGCGGATGGCCGGTGTTGAGCAGCCGCACCGCCGCGATCCGCCGGCGCGGGGACGGTCCCGCGATCGACACGGCCACGACGTCCGGCCGCTGCGCGACGAGGGCCAGCCGCGGAGCCAGCCCGATGCCGATCCCGGCCGCGACCAGGCCTTGGGTGGACAGGTAGTCCTCGGTGACGAACCCGATGCGTGGCTCGAAGCCGGCCAGGCGGCACAGGGTCGTGAACGATTCGTCGTAGGGCGGGGTGTGGCTGCGGACCACCCAGTCCTCACCCGCCAGCTCCCGGAGTTCCACTTCGGACTCCCCGGCCACCGGATGGTCGGCGGGCACGAGCACGCACAGCGGGTCGTCGGTGAGGTGCAGCCGTTCGATGTCGGCGGGGACCGAACGCGGCATGAAGTCGTAATCCCACACCAGTCCCAGGTGGATGGAGCCGTCACGCAGGCTCGTGGCCATGTCGGAGGCGTGCGCCGAGCGCAGCACGATCTTCGTGCCGGGGAAGCGTTTGCGGTATTCGCTGACGACCTTCGGGATCAGGTCGGCGCCCGCGGTGGGGAACGCGCCGAGCCGGACGAAGGAGTGTGACGCCTTGAGGTCGAGCATCTCGCGTTCGATGTTCGCGATGGTCCCGAGCAGGCCGGTGCTGCGCTCGGCGAGGATCTTGCCCGATTCGGTGAGCTCGATCCCGCGTGGCCCGCGGATCATCAGCGGGACGCCGAGCTGCCGCTCCAGCAGCGCCATCTGCTGGGACACCGCGGAATGGGTCATGAACAGCGCTTCGGCGGCGGCGGTGAAGGAGCCGCGCTCGGCCACCGCCGAGAAGATCTGCAGCCGCCGTGCCTCCAGCACCCGATTCCCTTCCCCGACCGTCACCCGGTCCCGTTGTTCCGGCCGTTCGGCCCGGTGAGCTCACCTTCCCACGCGACGGGCGCCAGCTCCCATAGTCCCACCCTGGCCAGCGCACGGCGAGCGGTGTAGTCGACGATGTCGTCGACCGAGTCCGGACGAGGATAGAAGGCGGGCACCGGCGGCGCGATGATGGCTCCCGCTTCGGTGGCGGCGACCATCGAGCGCAGGTGCCCCAGGTGCAGCGGGCTTTCGCGGACGAGCAGCAGCAGCGGGCGGCCTTCCTTGAGGCAGACGTCCGCCGCGCGGCTGACGAGGTCGTCGGTGTAGCCGGTGGCGATCGCGGACATCGTCTTGACCGAGCAGGGCGCGACCAGCATCGCTTCCACCGGGTACGAACCCGACGCGATGCTCGCGCCGATCTCGCTGGCGCGATGGGTGACGTCGGCGCGGGCCTGGACGTCCTGCAGCGACATGTCGCATTCGTACCGCAGTGTCATGATCCCGGCCTTCGACACCACCAGATGCGTTTCGATGTCCTCTTGTTCGCGCAGCAGGTCCAGCATCCGCACACCGATGCACACGCCGCTGGCACCGGTGATCGCCACGACGACCTTCCGGCGCCGGAAGACCGAGTTGCCCACTGTCATCACACCTTCCTGAAAGCCCCCGGCGGCCCATCGCATCACGTCCGGCGGGCCGATGCGAGGAAACCGGTGTTAGAGCTGCTAACCGGGGCCGACAGCAAAGCGCGCTGGTCGCCGGGACGGCCCGAACATAGCGTCGAAGTGTTCACCCGATGGTGGCGGATAACGGAGGTGAGTCGGACGGACACGGACCGGGATCTCGACCGCATGGGCACGGTGGCCGGTGAGGTGGTGATCGACGCGCACGCGCATATCGTGCCTGCCTCGCTGCTCGAGGAGCTGGCCAAGACACCGGTGTCCGGCTTCGGTGCGACCCGCGTCGAGCAAGGCTGGGTGGTCTCCGTCCCGGGCATGGGTGACACCCGTCCGATCGGCGCGCGGATGACCGAACCCGGCCCGCGCGCGGCGTGGATGTCCAAGACGGGCGTGACCCGGCAGGTGCTTTCACCCTGGATGGACATCCAAACCGGACAGCTGGCGCCGGGAGCCGCACGGGACTGGACGCGAAGGCTGAACGACGCGATGTCGGAGTCGGCGGTCTCGCTCGGTGCCACGGCCCTCGCGTCGGTCGCCACCGACGACGGTGAACAGGCCGCCACCGATCTCGGCGAGCTGTGGAAGAGCCCGGAGATCTCCGGGCTCATGCTCTCCACGAACCCGCTCGGCGGACCCGCACTGCACGACCCGGCGCTCACTCCACTGTGGACGCTCGCGGAGGAGCAGGGCATCCCGATCATGCTGCATCCGCCGACCTGCGGCCCGTCCGGCGAGCTCACGACGATCGGCGGGCTGGGCAACGTCCACGGCCGGCTGCTGGACAACACCCTGGCCATCACGGAACTGATCCTGCACGGCCTGCTCGATCGCCACCCCGGACTAGAGCTCGTGCTCGTCCACGGCGGCGGATTCCTGCCGTACCAGGCGAACCGGCTCGACGGCGGATACCGGACCAAGGAAGCGTTCGTCGCGCCACTGGCTCGCGAGACGCCTTCCGCGTACCTCCGTGACTTCCACTACGACACGGTCGCCCTGTCCGGCGCCGCCATCGCGTTCCTGGCCGGGCTCGTCGGTGCCGATCGCGTATTGCTCGGCAGTGACTTCCCCTTCGCGCTCGGTGATCCCGAGCCGGTGCGAACCGTGCTCGGCAGCGGGCTCAAACCGCACGAAACCGACGCGATCCTGTACTCCAACGCCGCCAAGCTCTTCGGAAGGAAACCGTGACGACCGTCGAAACCACCGCCACCCGGCTCGCGTACCGGCGCTGGGGGAGTGGTGAACCCCTGATCCTGCTGCACCCGCTGGCGCTGTCCGGCGAACTGTGGGAACCGCTGGCGGAGACGCTCTCCGACGAGTTCGACGTCCTCGCGGTCGATCTGCGCGGCCATGGCGGCAGTGAATGGGACGGCAAGCCGTTCACCATCGAAGACCTCGCCCGTGATCTCGCCGACGCGCTGGATTCCTTGGGGCTGGACAAGATCAGCCTGCTCGGACTGTCCATGGGTGGCAGTGTCGCGGTCACCTTCGCCGGGTTGTTCCCCGGCCGTGTCCGGTCGCTGGTGCTCGCCGACACCACCGCCTGGTACGGCGAAGACGCCGTCAAAGCGTGGTCGGAACGGGCCGGGAAGGCCAGGGACGTGCCGCGGCTCAAGCAGGTGCCGTTCCAGCTGGACCGCTGGTTCTCCCCGGAGTTCCGGGAAAGCCACGCCACCGAGGCCGATCGCGTGGTGCAGATCTTCCTGCACACCGACAGCGAGGCCCACGGCGCCGCGTCGGTCGCGATGGGCGAACTCGACTCTCGTGCGCTGCTCCCCGCGGTCCGCGCGTCGACGCTCGTGCTCGTCGGCGAGCACGACTACGCCACTCCACCGTCGATGGCCGAAGCGCTCGCCGACGGGATCACCGGCGCGACGCTGGAAGTCCTGCCCGGGCTGCGGCACATGTCGCTCATCGAGCAACCGGCCCTCGCCGAGCGGATCCGCGAGCATCTGTCCACAGTGGAGGAACAGTGAAACCCGGCCAGTTCACTTACCACGCTCCGCGCGAACTCGGCGAAGCATTGGAACTCCTACAGGAATTCGGGGACGAGGCGAAGGTACTGGCGGGCGGGCAAAGCCTGATGCCGATGCTGAACTTCCGGCTCGCGCGCGTCGACCACCTCGTCGACATCAACCGGCTCGGCGGCCGGCTCGGCGAGCCGCGCTTCGACGCCGGGACGATCACCATCCCCGCCTTGGTACGGCAGCGGCAGCTCGAACGTTCCGAGGAGACCGCTCGGGTGCTGCCCGTGCTCACCGAGGCGCTGCGTCAGGTCGCGCATCCGCAGATCCGCAACCGGGGAACCATCTGCGGCAGTCTCGCGCACGCCGACCCCGCGGCCGAACTGCCGAGTGTGCTGTCCGTTTTGGACGCCACCTTCACCCTCGTCTCGGCGAGGGGGACCCGCACGGTCGCCGCGGCGGACTTCTTCCTGTTCCACCTGACCACGGTCCTCGAGCCGGACGAGATCCTGCTGGAGGTGTCGGTCCGGCGTCCGCCGCCGAACCAGTTCTCGGCGTTCCGGGAGTTCGCGACCCGGCGCGGCGACTTCGCGCTGGCGGGGGTGGCGGCACTGTGCGAAGTGGACGGAGACGGGGTCGTCACCGAATGCCGGATCGCGGCGGCCGGGGTCGCGCCGGTCCCGCAACGACTCCGCGCGGTCGAAGGCCTGGTCACCGGTTCCCGGCTCGGCGAGACGTCGGCGTCGGAGATCGCCGACGCCGCCCGCGCCGAGGTCGAGCCGACCAGTGACATCCACGCGAGTGCCACCTACCGCAGCCGTCTCACCGGTGTGCTGGTGAACCGGGCGCTCGTGGACATCCGCACCAAACAGGAGGCCGCCCATGCCTGACGTCGACACCGGCCACCGGATCACCGGGACGGTCAACGGCGCCGCCTACGACGAGGTCGTGGACGACCGGATGACCCTCGCCGACTTCCTGCGCGAAAAGCTGCGCCTGACCGGTACCCATCTCGGCTGTGAGCACGGCGTCTGCGGCGCGTGCACGGTGATCGTCGACGGTGCCGCGAGCCGCTCGTGCCTGATGCTGGCCGTGCAAGCCGACGGCACCGAGATCGAGACGGTCGAAGTGCTGGCCGAGGACGGCGAGCTGAACCGGCTGCAGGCGGCGTTCAAGAAGAACCACGCGCTGCAGTGCGGTTTCTGCACGTCGGGTTTCCTGATGAGCGTCACCGCCGCGATGCGTGAGGGCGCGATCCGCGACGAGGGCCACGCACGTGAGGTGCTCAGCGGGAACATCTGCCGCTGCACCGGGTACACCGGCCTGGTCAAGGCCGTACTGGAGGCCGGCGAATGACGACCATGATCGGCACCAGCGTCCCGCGCCGGGAGGACGAGCGGCTGCTGACCGGCCGCGGCCGCTACCTCGACGACCTCGACCTGCCCGACGCGCTGGCGGCGGCGTTCCTGCGGTCCTCCAACGCGCACGCGCGGATCCTGCAGATCGACCTGTCCGCGGCGAGGGAACTGCCCGGCGTGATCGCGGTGTTCTCCGGCGCCGATCTCGCCGAGATCCAGAAACCCTTGGCGCCCAAGGTGCTCCACCCCCAGCTGAAGGACTTCCCCCGGCTGCCGATGCCGCCCGGGGAACTGCACTACGTCGGTGAGCCGGTCGCCGTCGTGATCGCGGAGACGCGCTACATCGCCGAGGACGCCCTCGAACTCATCGACGTCGACTACGAAGTCCTGCCCGCGGTGGCTTCCACGGCGGCGGCGCTCGAACCGGGCGGGCCGCTGGCGCATTCCGATGCCGAAAGCAATGTCGCCGTGCTGCTGACACAGAGCGCGGGCAACACGGCCGAAGCGTTGCGTACCGCGCCGAACCGGCTCTCCGAGGAGTTCTTCGTCATGCGCGGCGGGGGCCACTCGATGGAACCCCGCGCGGTCGCCGCGCGCTACGAGCCCGCGACCGGGCAACTGACCATTTGGGACACCACGCAGTCCCCGCACTATGCGCGCCAGCAGCTTTCGGTGATCTACGAGATGGCAGAGGACGACATCCGGGTCATCGCGCCACCGGATGTCGGCGGCGGTTTCGGGCCCAAGGCCCAGTTCTACGGTGAAGAGGTCGTCATCCCGTGGGTGGCGAAGAAGCTGCGGCGTCCGGTGAAGTGGGTCGAGGACCGGCAGGAGAACTTCGTCAGCGCGATGATGGAACGCTCGCAGACGCACCGGATCGAGGTCGGTTTCGACGACGACGGCATGCTGCTCGCGGTGAAGGACGTCATCGAGCACGATCAGGGCGCTTACTGTGCGGGGCTTCAGGTTCCGTCGATCACCACGGCCACCGTGCCCGGCCCGTACCGGATTCCCAATATCGAGATCGAGCTGCGGGCCTGCTACACCAATATGGTGCCGACGTCTTCGGTCCGCGGCGCGGGCCGGCCGCAGGCGGTGTTCGCGATGGAACGCATGATGGACCGCGTCGCCGAGCATCTCGGGCTCGACCCGGCCGAGGTCCGGTTCCGCAACCTGATCCAGGCCGACGAATTCCCTTACAAAGTGGGGATCACGTTCCGCGATGGCAGCCCGCTGACGTATGACAGCGGCGACTTTCCCCGGTTGCTGGAAGGTACGCTCGATCGGCTCGGATACGCTGAAGCCCGGGCGGAGCAAGCAAAACTCCGTGCCGAAGGCCGGTACATCGGCATCGGTATCGCGGCCTACGTCGAGGGCTGCGGCCTCGGCCCCTACGAGGGGGCGAAGGTCCGGCTGACGAACACCGGCCGGGTGCTGGTCACGCTCGCCGCCGCGGGCCAGGGCCAGGGCTATGAGACGGTGTACGCCCAGATCGCGTCGGACGGCTTGGGCATCGACATGGACCACATCGACGTCCTGACCGGTGACACCAGCCGGATCCCGTTCGGACAGGGGACTTTCGCCTCACGCATCACCGCCACGGCCGGGCCCGCGGTGCTGGACGCGGCCCAGCAGATGCGTGTCCGGCTCGTGGACACCGCGGCGAACCTGCTCGGCTGCGATCCCGCTGAGATCACCTTCACCGGTGACCGGGCCAGTCTCAACGGCGATCTGGAGAAGTCGTTGTCCCTGCTGGAAATCGCGCGGGTGGCGAATATCGGCAAGCACGGCATCACGCTGCCGGTGGGCATTTCCGCCGGGCTGGAGACGTCGAGCTACTTCGCCCCGGAGCGGGCCGCCTACGCCAGTGGCGCGCACGCCGCGATGGTCGAGGTGGATCCGGAGACCGGCGGGATCGAGATCCTCAAGTACGTGATCGGGCACGACTGCGGGAACGTCATCAACCCCAAGCTCGTGGACGGTCAGGTGCTCGGCGGTTTCGCCCACGGCCTGGGTAACGCGATGTACGAGGAAGCGGCGTACGACGCGGAAGGCCAGCCGCAGGCGACCAGTTACCTCGACTACTCGCTCGTCTCCGCGGCGGAAGTGCCGACGGTCGAGCTGTTCCACATCCATTCGCCCAGCCCGCTCAACCCGCTCGGCGTCAAGGGCGCCGGTGAAGGCGGGACGATCCCGGCACCCGCGACCATCGCCAACGCCGTGGAAGACGCGCTCCGGCCGCTGGGCGCGCGGGTGAACCGGGCCCCGGTCACCCCGGCCCGGATCGTCGAAGCGATCCACGGTGACGAGCAGGCCCTAGCAGAGGTGAGAGGTTCCTGATGCTGATCGAGAACTCGTTCGACGTCGACGCCGACCCGGACCGGGTGTTCGCGTTTCTGCAGGACGCGCACAACGTGGCCGCCTGCTTCCCAGGCGCCGAGCTCACCGAGGACCTGGGGAACGACTCGTACCGCGGCAAGGTGAAGATCAAGGTGGGCCCGGTGACCGCGGCCTACACGGGTGTCGCGGAGGTCGTCGAACGCGACGCCGTCAAGCGGGTCGCGGTGCTCCGGGCGGTGGGCAAGGACGCCAAAGGCGCGGGAACGGCCAAGGCGACCGCGATGATGCGGGTCACCGCCACCCTGAGCGGGTCCAGCGTGTCCCTGTCGACCGATCTGACGATCTCCGGGAAGCTCGCGCAGTTCGGGCGCGGGATCATGGCGGACGTGTCCGGCCGGATGGTGGGAGAGCTCGCGACCAAGGCGCGGGAACTGATCGAAGAGGGCGAACCCGGAGTGGCGGCGCCGGCCGCGGTCGCGGTGGAAGCGCCGCCGATGAGGGCCGCGAGCATTCTCCGGACCGTCCTCAGCGGATTCTTCAAACGGCTGCTCGGACGCTTGCGGAACAGGAAAACCAGGCAGGCAGGGTAGTCGTGACCACCGAAACAGTCCCGCCGGAAGTGGCACCCGCGAAACCGGTGTTCGATATCGGCATCGACGACCGGGTGCGGTTTTCCAGTGCCATCGGGCTCGGCGTCCAGAACATCCTGGGCATGGCCGGGCTGCTGATCTTCCCGGCGCTGATCGGGACCGCGTTCAAACTGTCCACAGAGGACACCGCGTATCTGTACGGTGTCACGTTCATGACCTCGGGCCTGGTCGTGATCCTGCAGTCGGTGTTCCTGCTGCGGTTGCCGATCATCCAGGGGCCGTACGCGGGTTCGCTGGCCGCGTTGCTCGCCGTCGGACACGGGTCGGGCGGGCTCGGCGCGGCATTCGGTTCGATGACCGTCGCCGGCGCGATCTGGTGTGTGCTTGCCTTGCCGCTCAAGCGCTTCGGGCTCATTACTTATCTGGGCCGGTTCGTGCGCGATCCGATCATCTCGGGTGTGATCATCCTGATCCTGGCGACCCAGCTGACGAGTACCGCGTTGCCGAATTGGCTGGGTACCCCGGAGAGCAAGGGTTTCCCCGGGATCAACCTGCTCGCCGGAGCTGTCGCGGCGATACTGGTCGTCGTCTTCACCGTGCTGCCCAAGGGAACGCTGCTGCGCCGTGGCGCGGCGCTGGTCGCCGTCGTGCTCGGGACCGTGGTGTACGCCGTGTTCGAGCCGACGTCGTTCGGCGAGGTGGGCCGGAACCTGGGCATCACGGTGCCGCGGCTCTTCCCGTTCGGCTTCGCCGTGCAACCCGATCTGGTGCTCATCTTCTTCATCACCCTGCTGCCTGCGATCGCCGAAAGCATTGCCACCTATGACATCGTGGCGAAGTGGGGCGGTCAGGAGCTCTCTGCACACCGGGTGTCGCAGGGTGTCTTCGGCGAGGTTCTCGGCAGTACTGTCGGCGCGGTGTTCGGCGGGATGTCGACGCTGGCGTATCCGGACAACATCGGCCTGCTGCGCGTGACGAAGGTCGGCTCCCGGTACGTCACGCTCACGACCGGGATCATCCTGCTCGTCCTCGGCGGCCTCAAACCGTTTGACCGATTGCTGCAGGCTGTGCCGCTCCCGGTCTTGGCCGCGGCCGGGACAGTCCTTTTCGGAGTGTTGTTCGCCAGCGCCGTCGATGTGCTGTCCGGCGTCGAGTGGACGCGGGAGAACCTGATGCTCGCGGGTGTCCCGTTCATCACCGCCATCGGCGGGCTGTTCATCCCGGCGGCCTCGCTGCACGCCATGCCGATGCTGGTGCAGCTCGTGTTCGGGCAGCCGCTCATCCTCGGCACGCTGTTGCTGATCGTGATGAAGGCCGGGTTCGGCCTCACTCGCGGATGGTCATCCGCGCCACCTGGGAACCGTCCACGCGGAACATGAAGTGGCTCGGGCCGTTGAAGCCGTCACCGCCGACGGTGGCCGTCACGGTCCACTCGCCGGCCCGCTCGGCCACCTCGGTGACCTTCAGCGACACGTGCACGCCGATGAACTCCTTGTCGCTCCAGTCTTTGATGGCCGCGCGGCCGCGGAACTCCCGGCCCCAGTCGTCGACGACGCCTTCTTGGGTGAAGACGTCGAGGAAGGCATCCGAGTCGTTCTTGTTCGCCGCGTCGATCACCGTCTGGACGGGGGCGGGCAGTGCCGTGGTCATGGCCGGTCTCCCTTGTTTCCGTTGCTAACATCTCGACGTTAGCAGTGCTAATGGTTCGGCCGCCACCCACCCGTGACGCCATCTGTCGACAGATGGCGACCCTCTTGGGAACTAAGAGATCACGAGATGTCGACATCTCGTGATACCTCTCGCGGGGTATTAGGTGAGGGTGCCTTGGACCCGGGTGGGGAGTTGCGTTTGGTGGACCTTCAGCACGGCGTCGAGGCCGGTGAGGTCCAGGGCTCGCTGTACCGGCCTGGACATGCCGATCAGCCGCATGTCGGTGCCGCAGGCGCGTGATCGCCGGTTCACTTCGGCCAGCAGGTTGAGCCCGCTCGACGAAATAAAGGTCACTTCGCTGAGATCGAGGCCCAGTCGTGCGGGAAACGGCGGGTGCAGCACTTTGTTCAGTTCCGCTTCGAGCGCGGGGCTGGTTTCCAGATCGATTTCACCCTGGGCTTTGACGAGTATCAAGCCGGGCTGGGGGCGCGCTGTCGCCACGGTGAGGAGATCTTCGTCTTCGCGTTCCCGGGTGGGAAGTGGTGGAGGCGGTGGCAAGGTCATCGGAGGACTCTCCTTCGGCAAGAAGGCGACGCTACGATGAATTCCCGGCGATCTCAACTTGGTGTGCATTACCAGTACCCACTGTTGTCCATAATCAGCCGATACGGTGAAATGCGATCACGTTATCATCACCACTGGTGATTATCTCTCCACATTTCGTATAACGATATATACGCCGATGAACGGTGATTTCTTTGTTGTCCGTACATTTGCGCGGGAAATCAGTCGGTCAGTGCGCCGGTGATGTCCCGCGCCGCCGCGCGCACATTGTCGACGATCATCGAGCGGCGTTCGTCGTCCAGGCGAAAGCCGGCGCAAGCGGCGGAAAGTGCGGCGACGGGTAGGCCACCCTCGGAGACGAGCGAGGCGGTGGCCCACACGCCTTCGTCGATCTCCTGGCTGCTCGCGGCCCAGCCGCGGGTGGCGGCCTGCGCGACCTCCCGCAGGAACTCCGACCGCTGGGTTCCGGTGTCTTCGCCGGCGGTGAGCAGCCTGTCCACGTATGCGATTCGCTCGGCTTCGGGCATCGAGCCCACCAGGACTTTCACGCTGGCTCCGCGCAGGGGCGGCAGGTTCTGTCCGGGTTCGAATGAAAGACGCAAACGGCGACTGGCTTCGACGCGATGCTGGCACACCGGCAGCCCGTGCACCATCCGCACCAGGAGCACCGTTTCGCCGATCTCTTCGGACAGGGCGCGCATGAACGGGTCGGCGATGTCGATCAGCGTGTTGGCCGCCCGCGCGGCCCGGCCGAGGGCGGTCACGCGCGAGGTGAGGTGGTAACGGCCACGTTCGGTCTCGGCGACCAGGCCCGTTTCCCGTAGTAGCGCGATATAGCGGTGAGCCGAGGGGAGCGGGACATCCATCTGCTGCGCCAGCTCTTTCACCGACGCGACAGGTCGCTCTTCGGTGAAAGCGAACAGCAGGTCGAGCACGCGACGGGCGCTGTCCGCGCCGACGCGTCTGGTCTCGGTCATGAGGGTGCCCCTTGACGTGGCCGCAGAGCGGACCTATTTTCTAGTTATCACTGTGAAAGATCAATCTATCACACAGTGATAATGACGTCAACAAGAGGGGAGCTGAACCCGAATGTGTTCCCTTCCGGCTTCGGCGCTCGCGAGCGTCGCGCTTCCCGGCGGAACCTCGGAACTGCGCCGTTTTCCACTGACGCCGGCGACCGCCGACGAGGGCTGGCTACGGGTCGCGGCTTCCGGTATCTGCGGTACCGACGTCGCGCTGCACGCGAAGGGCCTGAGCCAAGACACCGTGCTGGGCCACCACGTCGTCGGTGAACTGGCCGACGTCGGTTCCCGAGCCGCACAGCGGTGGGGCTTGGGTGTCGGTGATCGCGTGGTGGTCGAGGAGTACCTGCCGTGCGGAACCTGCGAGGCCTGCACGACCGGCTGGTACCGCCTGTGCCCGGACACGGATCTGTGGGGCGGCGGCCGGCGGATCGGCACGATCCCGGCCGACGAAGGGCTGTTCGGTGGCAACGCCGAATACCTGCGCCTCCCGCACAACGCCGTGCTGCACCGGCTGCCCGACGGATTGTCCTGGGAACTGGCGGCATGGGTGCTGCCACTGGCCAACGCGCTCGACTGGCTGCTCGACGCCGGTGCCGCGCGGCCCGGCGAGAACGTGGTCGTGCTCGGCCCCGGCTATCACGGCTTGGCGATCGCGGCGGCGGCCCGGAGCGCGGGCGCGGCGGCCGTCGTCGTGTGCGGGTTGCCCGCCGACGAGGAACGGCTCCGGCTGGTCGCCGCACTCGGCTGCGAGACCGTGATCTTCGGCGAAAACGACCATGCCGCCCAGGTCCGTGCCGCACTCGGCGGCGCGGGCGCGGACGTCGTGCTCGACGCGGCGGGGGAGGACCCGCGGACCGTGGATCTGGCGCTGGAGTTGGTGCGGCAGCGCGGACGGCTCGTGCTCACCTCGCCGAAGAACCCACCGCATGCCGCCCTCGACACCCGGAAGATGACCCGCCGGATGCTGACCGTCCGCGCTGTCCGGGGCCGGTCTCCGGAGTGGGTCACCCGAGCACTCGACCTGCTCGCGTCCGGAACGTCCGGTCTGGAACGGATTCCCACCGCCGTGGTCGGCCTCGCCGACGTCGGTTCGATGCTCACCCGGCTCGCCGACGGCGAAGGTCCGGCCACCCCGCACGTGGTTGTGCGGCCCCATTTCCCACCACAGAAAGGATCTCGCCCCCTATGTTGACGCGAGAGCAGAACGAGCGGCTCGTCCGGACCGGACCCGGCACCGAAATGGGGGAACTGCTGCGCAGGTACTGGATCCCCGCGCTGCTGGCCGACGAAATCCCCGAACCCGACTGCCCACCGGTGCGGGTCCAGCTCCTCGGACAGCGCCTGATCGCTTTCCGCGACACACTCGGCCGGATCGGCCTGCTGGACGAGATGTGCAGTCACCGCACGGCGTCACTGTTCTTCGGCCGCAACGAGGAATGCGGCCTGCGTTGTGCCTACCACGGCTGGAAGTACGACGTCGAGGGAAACTGCGTCGACATGCCGTCGGAACCGGCCGAGAGCAAGTTCAAGGGGAAGATCAAACACCCGGCGTACCCGTGCGTCGAGCGCGGCGGCGTGATCTGGACCTACATGGGGCCGCCCGAGCTGAAGCCGGAACTGCCCGAATTGGAATGGGCGATGCTCGACTCGTCGCAGTGCTTCGTCTCGAAACGCCTGCAGGAGACCAACTTCCTGCAGGCGATGGAGGGCGGCATCGACTCAAGTCACGTGTCGTTCGCCCACCGGTTCAACATGGACGACGACCCGATGCACGCCGGCACCGAGGGGCTCGTCTACCTGAAGAACGACACCAGGCCGAAGTTCGAGGTCACCGAATCCGACGGCGGCCTGCTGATCGGCGCGCGGCGCACGGTCGACGACGAGAACTACTACTGGCGCGTCACGCAGTGGATCATGCCCTGGTACACCATCATCCCGCCGTTCGGCACCCACAACCCGCTGGGCGCGCACGCCTGGGTGCCGATCGACGACGAACGCTGCTGGGCCTGGAGCATCAACTATCACCCCACCCGTGACCTGCACGACGTCGAGCTGGAGTCGATGAAACGTGGGGAGGGCATCCACTCGAAGAACATCCCCGGCACCTACCGGCCGCTGGCCAACGCGGACAACGACTATCTCATCGACCGCCAGGCGCAGCGGGACAAGCGCACCTTCAGCGGTGTCGAAGGCATTGCGGCACAGGACTTCTCGCTGCAGGAGAGCATGGGCCCGATCGTCGACCGGACGAAGGAACGTCTCGGTACCAGTGACGCGGCGATCATCCTCGCTCGACGCCGTCTGCTGGCCGCCGCCGAAACGATGGAGTCCGGCGAGCCGCTGCCCGGTGCGAAACCGGAACATCATCGCGTCCGCTCGGCTTCGGTGATCCTGCCCAAAGCGACGCCGTTCCAGGAAGGCGCGCGCGAAGCGCTCATCGTCAAGCCCGGCGAAGAGTTCGTCTCGATCTGAGGCTGTGCGAGGAAAGGAGGTCGGAGCATGGTTTCCTGGGCATGGACCCGAAAATCCTACGAAGCACGCGTGCTGGTGGTTCCGCTCGACGAGACCAGCCGGGCGGCGCTCCCCGAAGGGCTCGAGGAGGGACTCACCGTCGAGCAGGCCGACATGGTCGTCCTGCTGGCACACGACTTGGGCGTGGTCGACGACAGCGCGGTCATCGAGATCTGCGACGCGGCCAGGGCCGAGGGCCGGTTGATCGCCGCGGTGATCGTCGACGCCGACTTGAGCTGGCACGGTGAAGCGGCCAGGCGTTCGGCGGTGGTCATCCGGGAAGCCGTCGATTCCGTGGTGGTCCTGCGGGATGTCAAGCTGGCCACTGCTTTCGTCGACGTCCTGCGCGGCGGCGATCGCGAACCCGTGGCGGACGCACGATGACGGCGGCGAACGGTGAGCGCCGCGCACTCGTCACGCAGATCCGCCGCGAAGCCGACGGTGTCGTCTCGCTGCGGCTGGAGGACCCGGACGGCGCCGCGCTTCCCGAGTGGGAGCCCGGCGCTCATCTCGATCTTCGGTTGCCGTCCGGTGCGGTCCGGCAGTACTCACTGTGCGGTGACCCGGCCGACGCCTCGGCGTACACCGTGGCGGTGTTGCGGGAAGAGGCGGGTCGCGGTGGTTCCGCCGAGATCCACGACACCGCGCTGGTCGGCCGGGAAGTGACGATTCGCGGTCCTCGCAACCGTTTCCCGCTCGTCCCGGCACCCGCTTACTGTTTCGTGGCTGGCGGGATCGGGATCACCCCGATCCTCGGCATGATCCGGCGACTCGCCGCCGGGGACGTGCCGTGGACGTTGCACTACGGCGGCCGGAGCCTGCCGTCGATGGCGTTCCGGGACGTGCTCGCGGAGTGGGGTGCGGGACGGGTGGAGTTCCTGCCCGAGGACGAGACGGGCAGGCTCCCGCTCGACGAGATCCTCGCTGCGGCACCGGCGGGCGCCGCGGTGTACACCTGTGGCCCGCCGGGGCTCATCCGCGCGATGGAACAGCGGGTGGGCGCCGCGCTCCATTTCGAACGGTTCACCGGGGAGGCCCAGCCGGAAAACGACGAAGACACCGAGACTTTCGAGGTCGAGCTGGCCCGGAGCGGTGACATTGTGCGGGTGCCGCCCGGTGAGTCCATTTTGGACGTGGTCCGCG
This sequence comes from Amycolatopsis sp., assembly GCF_036008905.1. Classification (GTDB taxonomy): domain Bacteria; phylum Actinomycetota; class Actinomycetes; order Mycobacteriales; family Pseudonocardiaceae; genus Amycolatopsis. Next base: position 80,266 of record NZ_DASYMU010000143.1, read on the forward strand.
CTGTCCGCCCCGAAGTCATGTCCTCGTGCGAGGAGGGCTTCTGTGGGACCTGTGAGACCAAGGTGCTGGCCGGTGTCCCGGAGCATCGCGACACCATTTTGACCGCCGCGGACCGGGAGCGGAACGCCACGATGATGATCTGCGTCGGCCGGAGCAGATCGCCTCGCCTGGTGTTGGATCTCTAGCGATTTTCGGCGGGGGCCGGGGAAACAAGCACATTCGGCACGGACTGAGAGGCTCAATGATGAGCACTGTACAAAGCGTCGCCCCCGTCGCGGGGACCCGCTCGCGCTACCGGTGGGCGGTGCTCCTGCTCTGCTGGCTCGCCTTCACCATGACCTCGGTCGACCGGTCGACTTGGGGCCCCGCCTCGGTTTTCGTCGGCAACGACCTCGCCATACCGCTGGCGAGCCTCGGCGTGTTCGCGACCGCGTACTACGTCGGATACGTGGTCTCCAACGCGTTCGGCGGGTTCTCGTCGGACCGCTTCGGCGGCCGCAAGATCCTCACCATCTCGATGCTCGGTGCGGGTGTGTTCATGATGGTGTTCGGCTCGACGACCTCGGCGGCGCTCGGGATCACCGTGCAGGCGATCGTCGGGCTGTTCGCCGGAGCGGACTACGCGGCCGGGATCAAATTGCTCGCCAGCTGGTTCGAGCCGCGCGAACTCGGCATGGTGATGGGCGTGTTCACCACCGCGACCTCGCTCGGCACGGTGATCGCCAACGCCGTTGTGCCCACGGTCATCGAGAAGTCCGGCTGGGAGACGTCGTACCACGTGTTCGGCTTCATCTCGATCCTGGTCGCCGTGCTCTGTTACGCCATCGTCCGGCCGGGTCCGGTGGTGACCGAACTCGTCGTGGAGAAGCGCAAGGAGTCGACGCTGCGGTCACTGGCCCGCAACCGGGACCTCGTGCTGCTCGCACTGGCCGGGTTCGGTGGCTTCTGGGGCACCTACGGGTTCATCACCTGGTCCAACACCCTGATGATCAAGGGCTACGGCGTCACGCCGACCACGGCGGGTGCCATCGTCGCGGTGTTCGCCGCGACGGCGGTCATCGGCAAACCGGTCGTCGGGCTGGTCGCGGACAAGTTCGGCGGGGCGCGGAAAATACCGACGATCGTGATCCTCGGCGTCTTCGTGCTCACGCTCGTGGCGTTCGGCAGCCTGGAATCCACGACGGCGTTCTTCATCGCCGCGCCTTTCCTGGGGCTGGCGGCCTACTGCTATCTGCCGCTGATGGTGGCGATGATCCCGCGGCTGGTCGAGAGCGGGCTCACCGGTACGGCGGCCGGGCTCAGCAACGCGTTCTGGCAGCTGGGCAGCGTGCTCGTGCCGCTGGCCGTCGGCGCGGTGTTCCACGCGACTTCCTCGTTCATGGCGGCGTTCCTCACCCTGGCCGCCGGTCCGCTCGTCGGCCTGCTGCTGATGCTGGGCGTCAACGAAAAGCGGGCGGAGCTATCGACGAAGGTGCTGTCCTGAGTGGTCAACAGCAGTGGTGGCCGCGCCACGCTTCGCGGCCTTCCTTCACCGCGACGGCCGCGATGACGAGCGCGACCAGCGGGTCGGCCCACGACCAGCCGAACAGGCTGTTCAGCAGTAATCCGACCAGCAGCACCCCGGAAAGGTAGGTGCACAACAGGGTTTGCTTCGAGTCGGCAACGGCGCTGGCCGAGCGCAGTTCCCGGCCGGCCCGGCGCTGGGCGAAGGACAGGAACGGCATCACGACCAGCGAAACCGCGGCCAGCGCGATCCCGACCGTCGAGTGCGCGGCGGTTTCGGCGCCGGTCAGCGACCGGACCGATTCGAAGGTGACGTAGGCGGCGAGCGCGAAGAACGACACCGCGATCACCTTCAACGCCGTGCGTTCACGGGCTTCGGGTCGGCACCGGAGAACTGCCAGGCCACCGCGGCCGCGGAGGCGACTTCGATCACCGAGTCCAGGCCGAAACCGATCAGTGCGGTGGAGGAGGCGTGGGTACCCGCGGAGATGGCGACGATCGCTTCGACGACGTTGTAGGTGGTCGTCGCGGCGACCAGCCAACGCACCTTCCGGCCGAGCGCGGTCCGGCGCTCCGCGGTCACCGGGCTGGGCCTTCCTTCAGCCGTCGGTGCAGGTGGGAACCGTTTCCGGGGCGCTGCTCATGTCGCGGGCACCTCGTCCTTGCGGTCCTCGACCGGCTCGACGGCGAGCACGACGTGCAGCAGTTCGCCGAGCGCGCGGGTGAGATGTGGGTCGGACAGCGAGTAGTGGACCTGCCTGCCCTCGTAAGTCGCGACGACCAGGCCGCAGCCGCGCAGGCAGGACAGGTGGTTGGAGACGTTGGACCGGCTCAGGCCGAGCCGCGTCGCCAGCTGCCCGGGATAGCTGACGCCGTCCATGAGCGCGACCAGGATGCGGCATCGGGTCGGGTCAGCGAGCGCCCGGCCCAGCCTGGCCAGCGCGGTTTCTCTCGTCTCGCAGGTCAGCACGGACGAGACAGTACAGAGCAGCCTGAACATGAGCCAGTGGCTTAGGTCGTGTCTTGTAAGGACACGACTTAGACGTACGCGGCTTCCTTTCCCGCGCGGCTCAGCGCGGTGGTGAGCAGGATGTCCAGCAGTCGCGGGAACTCCAGGCCCGCGGCCCGCCACATCTGCGGGTACTGCGACGCGGCGGTGAAACCGGGGAAGGTGTTCACCTCGTTGATCACCGGCTCGACGCCGTCGCGCAGCAGGAAGTCGACCCGGAGCAGCCCTTCGCAGTCCAGCGCGGTGAACGCCCGCAGCGCGTGGTCACGCAACCTCGCGAGCATGCCGTCGTCCAGGTGGGCCGGGATGTCGAAGATCGTGGCGTTGTCGGCGTACTTGGCTTCGTAGTCGAAGAACGCCTGGGCGCCGCGTACCTGGATTTCCAGCGGCGGCCCCACTTCGAGGCGCCCGTCCGGGTGCTCCAGGACGGCGATGTCGATCTCGCGCCCGAGCACGGCCTCCTCGACCAGTACCTTGGTGTCGATCGCCCTGGCCTGTTCGATCGCGGCCGTGAGCTCACCCAGTCGCTCCACTTTGGACACCCCGAGGCTGGACCCCGCCCTCACGGGTTTGACGAACATCGGCAGGCCGAGCCGCGCGACCTCTTCCGTGGTCAGCGTGTCCTGTTTCCCGCGCAGTACCACCGAATCGGCGACGGCGAGCCCTTCCGCGGCGAGGAGCTTCTTGGTGAACTCCTTGTCCATCCCGACCGCGCTGGTCAGCACCCCGTTGCCGACGTACGGCACGCCGATCATCTCCAGCAGCGACTGCACGATGCCGTCCTCGCCGTACTTCCCGTGCAGGACCGGCATGACGACGTCGACATCGCGGAGATGGGCGACCGCGGCGGCGATGCTCCTGGCCGGGTTCTCCGGCGCGGGTTCGGCACCTTCGACGATCCACCGGCCTTCGAGGGTGATCCTGATCGGGACGACGTCGTAGCGCTCGCGGTCGAGGTGTTCGAGCACGCTTTCCGCCGAATGGCAGGACACGTCGTGCTCGCCGCTGCGGCCGCCGAACAGCACGGCCACGCGGATCTTGTTCTCGCTCAAGGTGTTCTCCCCTTTACAGTGCCGGCAGGTAACGTCGCGGGACCCGGTGCCCGATGCCGGTGAGAATTTCGTGCGGGTTGGTCCCCGCCCAGCACGCCCATTCGATGACGGTCGGTTCGCCGTCGTCGCCAGGCCCGAAAAGGACCACTTCGTCTCCGATACGGACGGGAGCGTCGCCGACGTCGACGACGAACTGGTCCATGGCGACGCGGCCCGCGATCGGATACCGGGTGCCGTGGATGGAGACCTCGCCGTGGCCGCTCGCCGTTCTCGGCACGCCGTCGGCGAAACCGAGCGGCACGAGCACCAGCGTGGTGTCGCCGGTGGTCGTGTAGTCGTGGTGGTAGGAGACGCCGGTGCCGCGGGGGACGCGCTTGACCATGACCGCGCGGCCGCGCAACGTCATCGCGGGCCGGAGCCCGAAGTTCTTGTCCGGCAACGGTTCCACGCCGTAGAGGCCGATCCCGACGCGGACCAGGTCGTACCGTGAACCTGGCACGCCGAGCGTGGCGGCGGAGTTCGCGAGATGTCGCAATGGCGGGTGCAGGCCGAGGCTCCCGGCCGCCGCGAGCGCGTCTTCGAACCGCCGGATCTGCGGCGGGACGGTCGCGGGATCTTCCGCCGCGCTCAGATGCGACCAGATACCGCGCACCCGGATGGTGCCGGCGAGCTCGAGCCGGTGGGCCAGGCGCAGCAGTTCGGGCCATTCGTCGGCCGTGGAACCGTTGCGGGACAACCCGGTGTCGATCTTCAGCTGCACCCGGGCGGCGAGGGCGACGCGCTGGGCGCTCCTGGCGATCCCGAGCAGGTGTTCGGCCGACGAGGCGGCGAGGTCGACGTCGGTCAGGATCGCCTCGGCGAAGTCCTGGCCGGGCAGGTGCAGCCAGCTCAGGATCGGCGCGGTGACGCCGGCCGCGCGGAGCTCGCCGGCTTCGGCGCACGACGTCACGCCGAGCCAGCTCGCCCCGTGCGCCAGCGCCGTGCGCGCCACCGGGACGAGCCCGTGCCCGAAGCCGTCGGCCTTGACCACGGCCATCAGGCCGCCGACGGGCCCCGCGAACAGCCGGGTGTTGTGCGCGACGGCTTCGAGGTCGACGACGGCTTCGGCGAACGCGAGGCCGGGCACCGTGCTCGCCGTCGTGACCGTGCTCGTCGAGGGCATGGGCACGATCTTCGATCACTCCGGGAAGGAGCAGATCGGTCGAACGGTCCGGCTAATCGGCCGAAAGTATGAGAACCGGACATGGACGCCGTTGTCCACAGTGAACTCGGTGCTCAGTCAGGGTGCGACGAACACGCTTCCGCGGTGGTCGTGGCGGTGCGCGTCGGGATCGTCGAACCACAGGCCGTCCGGGCCCAGGTACCGGAAGCACACCGCGGTGCCCGAGGAGATCTCGACGGTGGCGGACCGTGTCCCGTTGGAACGCTTTCGTAGTTCGTGCGCGCCGGGCCGCCATTCGTTGAAATCTCCCACGACGCTGACGCGCCCGGCGGGCTCCTCGACCGGCAACACGAAAGTCACCTTCACGGTTTCGTTCTTGCCACGGTTGGTGCGGATCACCTGGCGTTTTCCCTTCTCATGTCTGCGCTACGGAATCGATCACGACTATCGCATCCAGGAGGGCCGTGCCCGGTGAGCCCGGACCGGGACCGCCTCAAATACACCTGTCCGTGTCGAGCAGGCCGAATGGACGGGAGCCCGGCGGAGAATGCAGACTGCGGGCGTGGCCAAACCGTCCCACGGCGAATCCGTGCTCTCCCGGGTGGTGCGGATCTTCGAGACATTCGAATCCGACGTGCCCGCGCTGCGCGTTTCGGAGATCGCGAGGCGGGCGGACCTGCACGTGGCGACCGCGTCCCGGCTGATCGAGGAGCTCGTCCAGAACGGCTGGCTGCTCCGGGACACCGACCGCCGGATCCGGATCGGCGTGCGGATCTGGGAGCTCGCCTCGCGCGCGTCGCCGACACTGACCCTGCGTGAAGCCGCCATGCCGTTCATGGAGGACCTGCACGCCGTGGTCGGCCACCACACGCAACTCGGCGTGCTGGAAGGCAGGGAAGTGCTCTTCGTGGAGCGGCTCTCGGCGCCGGGCGCGGTCGTCAACATCACCCGCGTCGCCGGGCGGCTGCCGTTGAACGTGTCGTCGTCCGGGCTGGTGCTCCTCGCCCACGCACCGGCCGAACTGCAGGAAGAGGTGCTGACCGGGCCGCTGAAATCCTACCGCGGCGACACCGCCTCCGACCCGGTCGCGCTCCGGCGGATGCTCGCCGACATCCGCAAGCACGGCTACGCGTTCTGTCCCGGTTTCGTCGACGAGGAGACCGCCGGGATCGCCGTGCCGGTGCACGGACCGGCCGGGCAGGTCATCGCCGCGCTGGCCGTGATCGTGCCCAACGACGGCAACGCCCGGATGCAGATCCCGGCGCTGCGGGCGGCCGCCCGCGGGGTCTCCCGTGTGATGAGCGCCGAAAATCTCTCTCGCTGAGTGAGAAGTCGGTGGTGGTGGGTCGTTCGCGCGTCCCATTCTCGTGTTCCCCGCTGTGAAAGGACTCTTCTCTGTGCGCACCCAGGTAGCGATCATCGGCGCGGGACCGGCCGGACTCCTGCTGTCCCAAATGCTCGGTCTCGAAGGGATCGAGTCGGTGCTCATCGAGCGGCAGAGTCCCGAATACGTGCGGAGCCGGATCCGGGCGGGGATCCTGGAGGCGTCCACGGTCGAACTGCTCAAGCAGGTCGGTGTCGGTGAGCGGCTGGCCGCCGAGTCGATGGAACACCGCGGGATCTACCTGCAGTGGCCGGGGGAGCGCCACCACCTCGACTTCGTGAAGCTCGCCGGGCGGTCGGTTTCGGTCTACGGGCAGACCGAGGTCACCAAGGACCTCATGCTCGCCCGCGAGCGGGCCGGACAGCAGACGTACTACGAAGCCACCGATGTCGAGCTGCACGACGTCGGCGGCGACAGTCCTTACGTCACCTTCGTCGACGCCTCGGGGCAGCCGCAACGGCTGGACGCCGACGCCATCGCCGGCTGCGACGGGTTCCACGGCCCGAGCCGTAAGGCGATGCCCGAAGCCGAGCAGCGCACCTGGGAGAAGGAGTACCCGTTCGCCTGGCTCGGCGTGCTCGCCGACGTCGCGCCGTCCACCGACGAACTGATCTACGCCTGGCACCCGGACGGCTTCGCCATGCACAGCATGCGCTCGTCGCACGTCAGCCGGTTCTACCTCCAGGTCCGCCCGGACGAGGACATCAACGCCTGGAGCGACGACCGGATCTGGGCCGCGCTCACCACCCGCCTCGGCGCGGGACAGCATGGCTGGAAGCTCGAAACCGGTGTGGTCACGGAGAAAAGCGTCCTGCCGATGCGCAGCTTCGTCACCACGCCGATGCGCCACGGCCGGCTCTTCCTCGCCGGGGACGCCGCCCACATCGTCCCGCCGACCGGCGCGAAAGGCCTCAACCTCGCCGTCGCCGACGTCGCCCTGCTCGCCCGCGCGCTCACGACGTGGCTGCGCGACGGCTCGGAAAAGCTGGCCGAGACCTACTCCGACACGGCGTTGCGGCGCGTCTGGCGGTGCACGCACTTCTCGTGGTGGATGACCACCATGCTGCACCGCCACGGCGACGACTTCGACGCGCAGCTCCAGCTTTCCCAGCTGCAACGCACCATCGCCTCGGAAGCCGCGTCCACCGAACTCGCCGAGAACTACGCCGGACTCCCCATCGGCTACTGAGGTCGCAGGGCCGTCGCCATCTGTCGACAGATGGCGACGGTGTTCGCCGGGTGGCCGAAAGTCTTTGCGGGGCAATCGATTCAGAGACCTGCGCCCCGCCGGTCGCGCGTAGGGTCGGAAACGTACGTGACAAGGCACGGAGGGGGACGAGCGGTAGGGAAGGAAGTTCCATGTCAGGCAATCGCGTGGTCGTCTACCAAGGGCCCGGCAAGGTCAGTGTCGAGACCATCGACTATCCGAAGCTGGAGCTGCCCGATGACGTCGTGAGCGGGCTGGGCATCAAGAGGAGCGCTCCGCACGCCGTCATCCTGAAGCTGGTTTCGACGAACATCTGCGGCAGCGACCAGCACATGGTCCGCGGCCGCACCACCGCCCCGATCGGGCAGACCCTCGGTCACGAAATCACCGGTGAGGTGGTGGAAGTGGGCGACGACGTGCTGTTCGTGAAGGAAGGCGACGTCTGTTCGGTGCCGTTCAACATCGCCTGCGGGCGCTGCCGGATGTGCAACGAGGGCAAGACCGGGGTGTGCCTCAACGTGAACCCCGCGCGTGCCGGCGCCGCGTACGGATACGTGGACATGGGCGGCTGGGTGGGCGGCCAGGCGGAGTACGTGATGGTGCCGTTCGCCGACTTCAACCTGCTGAAGTTCCCCGACCGGGAGCAGGCGCTGGAGAAGATCCTCGATCTCACCATGCTTTCCGACATCTTCCCGACCGGCTATCACGGCGCGTACACCGCGGGCGTGACCACGGGCTCGACGGTGTACGTCGCGGGCGCGGGGCCGGTGGGTTTGGCGGCGGCGTATTCGTCGCTGCTGCTCGGCGCGTCGGTGGTGGTGGTCGGGGACATGAACGCCGACCGGCTGGCGCAGGCCCGCAGTTTCGGTTGCGAGACAGTGGATTTGACCCGTGACGCCGAACTGCCCGACCTGATCGAGCAGGTACTGGGCGAGCGGGAGGTGGACGCGGCCGTCGACGCGGTCGGCTTCGAAGCACGCGGACATGGTGAAGGTGCGGCGGAAGCGCCCGCGACCGTGCTCAACGACATCATGTCGATCGGCCGCGCCGGCGCGTCGCTCGGAATTCCGGGGCTTTACGTCACCGGTGACCCGGGCGCGGTCGACGAAAACGCCAAACAGGGCCAGATCGGGGTCCGGCTGGGACTCGGCTGGGCGAAGTCGCATACCTTCGTCACCGGCCAGTGCCCGGTCAAGAAGTACAACCGGCAGTTGATGAACCTGATCCTCAGCGGCCGCGCGGAGATCGCGAAAGCGGTCAACGCCACCACGATCGGCCTGGACGGCGCTATCGAGGGCTACGAGGACTTCGACCGCGGTGCCGCCAAGAAGTACGTGATCGATCCGCACGGCATGATCAAGGTGTGACCTGGGGTGGGGTGCCTCCGCGGTGGAGGCACCCCACCGCTCAGTCCAGTGCGGCCAGCGCGTCGGCCAGCGGGGTGAGCACCGCCGGGCCGAGCGGCGGCAGCAGATAGACGATGGCCAGGTCGCAACCCACCTCGCCGAGGGCGGCGGCGGTGTCGGCGGCCTCGTTCACTTCCCCGGGCGAGTTCAGCCGGACATGGCTCGACAGCGTGATCTCCTTCGGATCGCGGCCGACGTCTTCGCAGTGCGCGTACAGCACGTCCCGCTTGCGGGCGAACTCCTCGGGCGTACCGCCGACGAAGTTCCAGTGCTGGGCGTACTTCGCGGTCGTACGGAGCGTGCGCTTCTCCCCGGAACCGCCGATGCAGATCGGCGGATGCGGCCGCTGCGGGCCCTTCGGCTCATTGCGCGCGCCGGTGAGCTGATAGTGCTTGCCGTCGAAGTCCGTGGTCTCCTGCGAAAGCAGTCCGATGAGGACCTCGCAGGCTTCCTCGAAGCGGTCGCTGCGTTCGGCCGGGCCGCCGAGCTCGATGCCGTAGGCGCCGGACTCCTCTTCGTTCCAGCCCGCGCCGATACCGAGTTCGAGGCGGCCTTCGGAGATGATGTCGACGGTCGCGGCCATGTTGGCCAGCACCGCCGGGTGGCGGTAGTGGATTCCGGTCACGAGTGTGCCCATCCGCAGGCGGCGGGTGGCCTGGGCGAGGCTCGCCAGCAGCATCCAGCCTTCGAGACAGGGGCCGGACGAATCGCCCACGATGGGATAGAAGTGGTCGAACAGCCAGCCGGACTCGTAGAGCTCGATGTCGTCGGCTTCCTTCCACACGGCCAGGATGTCGGCCCAGGTGGTGTTCTGGTTCGCGGTCTTGAAGGCGAAACGCAAGGTGGGGCGCTCCTCGGTGTCGGAAAAACTAACTGACTGGTTGGGTAGTTTAGTCTCGCCCGCGACGATGTCGAAAGCGTCGATCCGGCTTCGACGTCCCGGTGAGACAATCCCCGAGAACCGTGGAGGCATCCGTGAAGTACCTGATCCTGATCCACAGCAACCCGGCGTCCAGGGCGCTGTGGGAGACGCTGTCCGACGCCCAGCGCCTGGAGTTCGGACGCGGTCATCTCCGGCTGTCCGAGGAGCTGGCGGAGTCCGGTGAGCTGGTCGTGTCCGAAGGGCTCACTGACCCGGAACTGGCCAAACGCGTGTCGGTGCGTGAGGGACAGACGCTGACCACCGACGGGCCGTTCGCCGAGGTCAAGGAGTACTTGGCCGGGTTCATGCTCGTCGAGTGCGATACCGGGGACGAAGCCGTCGCGATCGCCGCACGGGTCCCGGACGCGGTCTTCGGGTCGGTCGAGCTGCGCCCGGTCCTCGACATGAGCGAGCTGGAACTCTGAGCCCGGCGAGCGTGGTCGAGGACCTGCTGCGCGAACTGGCGCCGCAGGTCCTCGGCGCGCTCGTCCGCCACCACGGCGGCTTCGACCTCTGCGAAGACGCGGTGCAGGAAGCCCTGCTCGCCGCCTCGCTGCAATGGCCCGAAGAGGGGATTCCGGGTAACCCGAAGGGGTGGTTGATCACCGTCGCTTCCCGGCGGTGGATCGAGCTGTGGCGCAACGACTCGGCCCGACGCCGTCGCGAAGAAGCGGCCGCGGTGCAGGCGCCGCCGGATCCCGACCTCGTCCCGGCCGTCGACGACACGCTCACCCTCCTGCTGCTGTGCTGCCATCCGGCACTCACCACGGTTTCGCAGGTCGCGCTGACCCTGCGCGCGGTCGGCGGGCTGGGCACCGCGGAGATCGCGCGGGCGTTCCTGGTCCCGGAAACGACCATCGGACAGCGGATCAGCCGGGCGAAGCAGCGGATCAAGGCCAGTGGCGCCGAATTCGGGCTGCCGCCGCCGGCGGAGCTGGTCAAGCGCGTCGACGCCGTGCTGCGGGTGCTGTACCTGATCTTCAACGAGGGCTATACCGCCAGCTCCGGTTCCACGCTGCACCGCGTCGAGCTCAGCGCCGAGGCGATCCGCCTGACCCGGCAGCTCCACTCCCGGCTTCCCCAGGACGCCGAGGTCGCCGGGCTCCTCGCGCTCATGCTGCTCACCGACGCGCGCCGCCCGGCGCGGACCCGCACCGACGGCGCGCTCGTCCCGCTTGCGGACCAGGACCGCGGCCGGTGGAACGCCGGATTCATCGCCGAGGGCACCGCGCTGATCACCGCGACGCTCGCCAGCGCGCCGATCGGCCCGTACCAGTTGCAGGCCGCGATCGCCGCCGTGCACGACGATGCCGCCCGGGCCGAGGACACCGACTGGCTGCAGATCCTCGGCCTCTACGAGCTGCTGCACGCCAGCGCGCCGGGACCGATGGTGACGCTCAACCGGATCGTGGCCGTCGCCATGGTCCGCGGCGCGCGGGTGGCCTTGCTGGAGCTCGCCGACGCGGAGACCGATCCCGCGCTCGCCGGGCATCATCGGGTGTCGACCGTCCGCGCCCATCTGCTCGACATGGCGGGGGACCGGGAGGCCGCACGGGAGCACTACCGCCTGGCCGCCAAGCGCACGCTGAGCGTTCCCGAGCAGCGCTACCTCGAATCCCGCGCGGCTATGCTCTGAGGTGATAGTTCACCGGTTAACGATGGGAGCCTCCCGTGCCGGACGATCTCCACACCACGGTGCAGGCCTGGGGCGAAACGCATCCCGGGCTGGATCTTTCGCCCGTGGAACTCGTCGGGCTGCTCAAGCACGCAAACGCGATGCTCGACCTCATGCTGGAACCGGTCTTCGAAACCGCGCCGCTGAGCTCGTCGGAGTTCGATCTCCTGCTGCATCTCCGGCACCTGGACGGCACCAGCATCGCCCGTCGCCTGGCCGCGTCGATGGGCCGCTCGGCGGCCGCGCTGAGCAAGTCACTGGTGAAGCTGGAGAAGCGGGGACTGGTGGTGCGGGAGGCGAATCCGACGGATCGGCGTGCCGCGCTGGTGACCATCACCGAGGCCGGGGTGGCCGCCGTCGACGAGATCCTGCCACGGCGGCTGGCACTGGAGGCGAAGGTGTTCGACGCGCTCGAACCGGGGGACCGGGCGCGGATCGTCGAGGCGCTCGGTGTGCTCGGCCGGACGCTGGAAAAGGCCGTCAAGAACGCTTCCTGACCCGCCGGGAGCCCCGCTGACCACAAAGTCGTGCCGCCA
>NZ_DASYMU010000144.1:0-77929 GCF_036008905.1 Amycolatopsis sp.
CGGCTTTTCGATCTCCTAACGGGCCTTCGCGGGCACGATACGTGCTGTTCAGGCTTGGACCGTCACCAGGCGGCTGAATTCGGCGAGCAGATCGTAGCCGTCCCAGATCGCGGAAAAGGTCAAAGCCGAGCCGAACGGCACCATCCGGTCGACGCCTCGACCCGCCAATTCGGCCGCGAATTCGACCAATTCCTCCTGGGAGAAACCGAATTGGCCGACCGTCTGGTCCTTGCGCACCACCATCGGCACGAGCTCGGCGAGCGTCGCGACCTGGGCGTTGGCGAAGGTGCCCGCGCCGAGCCATTCCCGCGGCATCGACGCCGGATCGACGAGCTCCAGCGTCGCGAGGCCGTTCGTGTCGGCGCCGGCACCGTCGAAGGAGATCTTGGAGATCAGCCCGTCCACGGCCGCGCCATACGCGGAGACTCGCTTTTGGACGGCCATCGCGGCATCCGTGACGTGCTGCTTCTCGGCCAGAACGGCGGCGAGATGCTGGCGGAACTGCTTCCCGGCTTCGGCCGCGCCCTCGGCGTCACCGACCCAGAACACCGCGCGCGGTGACGAGCAGGCGGCCTGGTCGAACCAATACGAGTCGTTGTAGAAACCTTCGGCCGCGACCCTGCGCTGCTGGTCAGAGGCCTCCTGCCAGCCACGGACCGACGCGATCGCGAACGACGAGCGGTCCGGAAAGGTCAGATCACGGGCGTGCGGCGCGAGCGGGTACTTCCGCAACGCGTTGACCGAACTGTCGCCACCCCAGATGACCCGCAGGTCAGCGGCCTTAGACAGCGCGCCACTGATTTCGTCGCTGCGGTCGTAGGTGACCATGCGCTGCGACTGCGTGATCGCGCGGGCCGTCGCCGGGTCCATGTCGGACAACGCGGCGTTCAGCGCCTCGATCACCGTCTCCGCGGCCCCAGCCGAACGCGACGAAACCCGCACCACGTTGTGGTTCCCGGCGAGCGCCGACAACGCCCATGAGTAGACGAAGATGGTGTCCACGTTGGCCGGTGGCACATGGAACACGAGTCCGCGCGGGAACCGGAACACGTTGTCGACGGTGTCCAATTTGGACAGAGCCTTGGCGATTTCTCCCTTACGCAGAAAGAAACCCAGCGACGCGAGCTCGGGATAACGTCGAGCCGTGGCCGGAGCGAGCAGCTTTCGGGCGAACTTCGTCAGGAACTCGACCACCCGCGGGTCGCCGACCTTCAGCCGGCCACCGTCGGGCTCCGCGCGCAGCTCGCTGACCAGCAAATCGACGTCGACGTCGGCGCCCTCGGGGAATCGCTGCGTGAGGCTCATGCCGCCGCGCCTAGCCCGGGTGTGGGTGTCCCACTGAGATCCAGTGTGTCCGAGCAGCCACGGGCTTCGGCCTTGGGCAGCCTGCCCAGCACCGAGAAGTGCTTACCCGGCCAGTCGCCGTCGTCGATCCCGTTGCAGACACCGAGATCCTCGGTCAGCAGCACATGCCCCGGATACGATCGCGGCAGCGTGCTGACCACCTCGATCACGCCCGGCACGCCGACTGGCTGCTCCCGCCAGGTCTGCGGATCACGGATCACGACGTCGGCGAAATCGGGGCAGTACAGCGAATTCCCGGACGGGCCTTCGAGGAATACCGTGCCGATCTGCTCGATCATCCCGTAGTAGTTGTGAATCCGGTGCAGCCCGGTGTCTTCTTTGAACCGGCGGCGGAATTCGGTGTTGTCCACCGCGCGGTCGATGAGTTTCTTCCACCCGCCGGAATGCACGAGAATTCCGTTCGACAGATCGAGTTTGTGCTCACGCGCGACTTCGTAAAGGTATTGCCACACCATGAAGGTGAAACCGAAGATCAAAAACGGCTTGTCCCCATAGGTGGCAAGGAAATTCTTGACCGCCTCGACGTCCGGCTGGTCGTTCTCGTCGAGAACGTAGACGTGCTTGCGGCCGAAGTTGGCCATCCCGAGTACACCGGCGCCTCGGGCGGAGAACGAGCGCCGGTTCTTGATGATGCCGATCGTGTCGACCATCAGCATCGGCAGCCGCTCGCCGCCGAGCACTTCCTGCAGCGTCGCGCCGAGCTGCTTGGTCTGCGCGCCCGCCGCGGCCTTGTCCAGGTAGATCCGCGACGCACCCGCGCCGGTGGTGCCCGAAGACGTCAGCGTCTTGAAGACCTCTTCGTCCGGCACGCTCTTGAGGTCGTGGGTCTTGAACATCCGCACCGGCAGCCACGGCAGGTCGGCGATGGTCGCGAACGGGCCGCCCGCGGGGATGCCGAGGGACGAAAGGATCCGTTCGTACCCTGGCGAATGGGCCCGGTGGTGTTCGGTGAGCTCGGCGAGCTGCGGCAGCAACGTCGACTCCCGCTCGGCCTGCGAAAGGCTGAACACGCTCATAACTTGGCCTCCAGCGACCGGTAGTCGATCTTGCCGCTGGCCAGCAACGGGACGCTGTCGATCGGCCGCACGTCGAACCCGCTCGTGTGCAGGTGGAGCCGCTCGGACAACGCACGCGAAGTCGCCTTGCAGATCTCCTTGTCGACGCCCTCCGCGAACAGCACGACCTTGTCCCCGGCGGCGATCGCGGCGACGACGTCGATCTCCGCCGAAGCGGATCGCGCGGCCTGCTCCAGGTCGTCCAAACTGACGCGGTGGCCGAACACCTTGCCGATGCGCTTGAGCCGGCCGGTGATGAACAGGAACCCGTCCTGGTCGAGGTAGCCGAGGTCGCCGGTGGCGAGCACGCCGCCAAAATCGTGCCCGGCGGCCAGCGCCGACTCGTCCTCGGCGTAGCCCATCATCACGTTCGGTCCGCGGTAGACGATCTCGCCGGTGATCTTGGGGTGGGTGGTCTCGGAACCGTCGTCGCGCCGGACGGCGAACTTCCCGCCGGGCAGCGGCGGCCCGACCGATCCTGGCTTGTCGGAACGCCGCTCGGCGGGCATCGTCGTCATCCGCGGCGCGGCTTCGGTCTGCCCGTACATGACGAACATCCGGCCGCCGACCGCGCGGATCTTGTCGTCGAACTCGGCGACGAGCTCGTCCCGCAGCTTGCCACCGGCCTGGGTCAGCGTGCGCAGGCTCGGATACTTCTCCGGCGCGAACTTGAGGCGCCGCAACATTTCGTAGTGGTACGGGACGCCCGCGAGCGAGGTGATCTTGTGTTCGATCACCGCGTCCCAGAACTCGCGCCCCAGCACGCCGGACGGCTCGATGACCACGGTCGCGCCGCGCACGAGATGGGAGTTCAGCACGGAAAGCCCGTAGCTGTAGTGCAGCGGAAGACTGGTCGGCGCGACCTCGTCGGCGTCGATCCCGAGGACCTCGGCGATGCCGTCGGCGTTGGCCAGAACAGCGGCGCGCGAAAGCCGGACCAGCTTCGGGTTCCCGGTCGAGCCGCTGGTCGGCAGCAGCACGGCGAGATCGGGATGCGGGATCACGCAATCGGCGGACTCACGCACCCAGTTGCCGTCGGTGAGGGCGTACCCCGCCGGGGCCGGACCATCAGCGGCCAGCACGGCGACCGGGCGGAACCGCTCGACCAGCTCGGTGAGCTTGTCGACGTCCAGCGACGGGTCGATCAACGCGATGGCCCGGCCCGCTTCGAACGCCGCGAGGTACCGCAGGACGCTGTCGAGATCGACCGACATCCGCGTGAACACCACGCCCGGCGCGAGCTCGCCCAGCGCCGAAGCGATACGGCTGACCTCGTTGTCGAGCTCCTCACCCGACAACGTCCGCCCGCTCGCGACCTCGATCAGCCGCGCGCCAACACCCACCAAAGTCACAGGACCAAGCCTCCGTCGACACCGAGAATCTGCCCGGTCACGAAGGAAGCTTCGTCACTGACCAGGAACCGGATCACCTTGGCGACCTCTTCCGCCGTACCCAGCCTGCGCAGCGAGGTGTCCTCCACCCGTCCGGCCAGGATCTCTTCGCTGAGGTGCGCTGTCATCGACGTCTCGATCACGCCCGGAGCGACCGCGTTGACGCGGATGCCATAGCGTCCGAGCTCCTTCGACGCCGAGCGCGCCACGTTGCCGACAGCGGCTTTCGACGCGGCGTAAGCGACCTGACCGGCACTGCCGTGCTCGCCGACGATCGACGCCAGCACCACGATGGCCCCGGTCTTCTTGCGCATCATCGCGCGCGCGGCCGCCTGCACGGTGTGGATCGTGCCGGCGACGTTGGTGGTGAGCATCCTGTCGACGAGTTCCTCGCGGATCATGCCGAGCAGGGCGTCTTCCATCACGCCGGCGTTCGCGACGACGATGTCGAGCTGGCCGTGCTCCTTCGCGACACCGCGGACGAGCGTCGAGACGGCTTTGGCGTCGGTGACGTCGAGTGCCTGCCCGCTGACCGTGCCGCCGACCGAGGCCGCGGCTTCCTTGGCGCCCGTTTCGTCGCGGCCGGTGAGCACGACGGTGGCGCCCGCCTCGGCGAGCGCGCGGACCGTCGCCAGTCCGATCCCTCGGGTGCCGCCGGTGACCAGCGCGACTTTCCCGGTGAGATCAGTTCCCGGCCTCGCGGCCAGAGCGTCAGACACCGTTGCTCTGCAGCTCTTTGATCATGTCGGCGGCGACCTTGAAGCTGCTCATGTCGATCACCTGGTCGGTGTCGAACTGCACGTCGAACTCGTCTTCGATGGCCGCGACGAGCGCCATGTGGCCGACCGAATCCCAGGCCTCGATCTCCCGGTACTTCAGGTTCTCGACCTCGACGTCCGCGTCGAGGTCCAGTGCCTCGACAAAGACCTCACGCAGCTTGCCAGCGATTTCCGCCATCACGATCCTTAATTAGGGCTCGACAGAGCGCGGACGCTCGTCCCACGCCTTCACCAAGGTAGAGAAGTCCGGGGCGAGGCGGTCGAGCAGCCCGTCACCGGGGAGACCCTCCTTACCCTTCAACCACGGCGACAGCGTCTCGATCGTGGGCTCGTCCAGGCCGTACCTGCTCAGGCCGACCACGTTGAGCCCCGAAACGCGCGCCGGGTTGCCGACGCTGATGGTGAACGCGGGCACCTCCCGGCGCACCGCCGAACCCATGCCGACCATCGCGCCGGGCCCGATCCGGCACTTCTGGTGCACGACCGTTCCCATGCCGAGGTTCGCCTTGGACCAGACGTGCGTGTGGCCGCCGAGGAGCACGTTGCAGGCGAGGGTGACCTCGTCGTCGACGACGACGTCGTGGCCGAGGTGGCTGCCGCGGAGCAGGTAGCTGCCGTTGCCGAGGCGGCTGGGGCGCCAGGTGCCCTGCTGGATGCTGACGTATTCGCGGATGCGGTTGCGATCCCCGATGCGGACGCCGTGGCCGTCCTGGGCGGGATCGCCCGTCGGCTCGTCGTCCCACGCCACCGGATGCGGGCCGCCGCGGTCTTCGCCGGGGGTGCCGATGGTGACGTGCGGGCCGATCCAGTTGCCGTCGCCGATCACCGTGGGGCCGACGATCACCGCGAACGGGCCGATGACGTTGTCGGCTCCGAGTTCGACACCCGGGCCGATGACGGCGCTCGGGTGGATGCGGTTCACCACGGGGAAGTCCATTCGTCGTGGCTGCTCGTCGAGTGCCCGAGTCAGCCTGGGGTCAAGGGCGGCCGCGTACGACAGGTAACGTGTGGCCCGCTATTGGCTTTTGATCTGCTGGTTTTTGCCTGCGGCACGAATGGGTGTCCGGGCGCACCGACCGGCGGCTCAATCTACCCGATGCGAAACTCTGCCGGATTCAAACTCTGCCCGATTCAAACTCCGCCCGATTCGAAGAACCGCCCGCGACTAGCGAGAGACTGCCGATGATCCCCCTTTCCGTGGTTGACGTCCGTGACGCCGAGGACCTTGTGGTCGAGGTGCTCCGTTCGGGCTCCCTCGCGCAGGGACCGATGGTCAAGCGGTTCGAGAACGCGTTCGCCGGTGTGGCCGGGACCAAGCACGCGGTGGCGGTGAACAACGGGACGACCGCGCTGGTGGCGTCCCTGCAGGTCCTGGACCTGCGGCCGGGTGACGAGGTGATCACCTCGCCCTTCACTTTCGTCGCGACGCTCAACGCGATCCTGGAGGCCGGCGCGACGGTCCGCTTCGCCGACATCCGGCGCGACGACTTCGCGATGGACCCCGACGCCGCCGCCGCCGCGATCGGCCCGCGCACCAAGGTCCTGATGCCGGTGCACCTGTACGGCCAGACCGCCGACATGGGCAAGCTGGCGCCGCTGGCCGCCGAGCACGGCCTGCACGTGGTCGAGGATTCCGCGCAGGCGATCGGCGCCTCCTACGACGGCCGCCCGGCGGGCTCGTTCGGCATCGGCTGCTTCTCGCTCTACGCGACCAAGAACATCACCACCGCCGAAGGTGGCGTGATCACCACCGACGACGACGAGCTGGCGGACAGGCTGCGCGTGCTGCGTAACCAGGGCATGCGGGCCCGCTACCAATACGAAGTCGCCGGGCACAACTACCGGATGACCGATCTGCACGCCGCCGTCGGCATCCCGCAGCTGGAGAAGCTCGACGAGCTGACGGCCGCCCGCCAGGCCAACGCGAAACGGCTCACCGACGGGCTCGCCGGCACGCCGGGCCTCGACGTCCCGCAGGTGCTTCCCGGCCGCGAGCACGTATGGCACCAGTACACCGTGCAGGTCGGCCCGCACGCCTTCCTCGAGCGTGACGAACTCGCCGCCGCGCTCACCGAAAAGGGCATCGGCAACGGGATCTACTACCCGAAGATCGTCTTCGACTACGACTGCTACCGCGGGCACCCGCTGATCCCCGGTGCTTCGGTCGCCGATTTCCCGGTGGCCGCTTCCGTTGCGTCCCAAGTACTTTCGCTGCCGGTACATCCGAAGCTGACGGAGTCCCACGTGGACACCATCATCGAAACCGTTCGTGAGGTACTCGGCGCTTGAGTCACCGCATCGCCCTCGTTGGGGCCGGCAACATGGGCACGCTGCACGCCCGCGTGCTGTCAGGGAACGACCGGGTCCAGCTGACCCGCATCATCGATCCGCGCGAGGACGTCGGCCGCGCGGTCGCCGAGCGCTTCGAAACCCAGTGGAGCCCGGAACTCGGCTCACTGTCCGATGTGGACGCTGTGGTGCTCGCTTCGGCGACCGAGGTGCATCACGAGCTGGCACAGGAGATTCTGGGCCAGGGCAAGCCGTTGCTGATCGAGAAGCCGGTCGCGAACAGTCTTGACCTGTCCGAGGAGATCGTCCGGCTTTCGGCCACCAAGGACGTCCCGCTGATGTGCGGGCTGCTCGAGCGCTACAACCCGGCGGTCATGACGGCCCTCGCGCTGGTCAACGAACCGGTGCACCTGATGGCCACCCGCCACGGCCCGTACGCGCCGCGCATCAAGACCGGTGTCGCGTGGGACCTGCTGGTGCACGACGTCGACATCGCGATCCAGTTCTTCGGCGGCGCCACGCCCGCGCGCGTCAGCTCCGGCGCGGGTTACTTCCACCCGCAGTCGGTCGAGGGCGCCGAAGACACCATCGAAACCGTGCTCTCGTTCCCGACCGGACTGGCGACGGTGTCGGCTTCACGGCTGGGCCAGAAGAAGGTCCGCTCGCTCGTGGTGTCCGAGCTGGACAGGATGATCGAGATCGACCTGCTCCGCCGGGACGTCACGATCTACCGGCACATCTCGCACGACTCCGTCACCCCGGACGGCCTCGGCTACCGCCAGCAGACCGTGATCGAGATCCCGGAGCTGATCAGCGCCCGCGAGCCGCTGGCGACCCAGCTGGACAGGTTCGTGGACCTGCTCGAAGGCAAGGTCGACGCGGCCGCCGAGCGCGATACGATCTTGCCTTCGCACCGGGTCGTCGCGCAGGTCCTCAAGCAGGCGGCGCTGCCGGTCTGAGTTGATCTGCCACTGTTGGTAGCGGATTGTGACTGTTCGAAAGCGGTCCGGTGGGGTAGAAAAGATTGCTTACGAAACTGCACGGCGTGCAGA
The DNA here is from genome assembly GCF_036008905.1 of Amycolatopsis sp. Taxonomy (GTDB): domain Bacteria; phylum Actinomycetota; class Actinomycetes; order Mycobacteriales; family Pseudonocardiaceae; genus Amycolatopsis. The sequence goes on from NZ_DASYMU010000144.1 coordinate 7,932, forward strand.
TGGGGGAGCTCTCTTGGCCGACGAAGACGTGGAACTTCCGGCGCCCAAACGCGCCAAAGGGTCGGTGGTCCGGCTGGTGGCGTGGCTGGTCGCGGTCCTCTTGGTGGTCGGTGCGGGCCTGTATTTCTGGTGGCAGCAGGTGCCTTCGGAGGACGACCTGCGCGAGCAGGCCGGGCTGAAGGGCAAGGCGCAGCTGTTCGTCGGTGTCGCGGACGACAATCCCGGGGTCGCGCTCAAGGATCCGAAAACGGGGAGCTACACCGGTTTCGACATCGACATCGCGTATCTGATCGCCGCTGATCTCGGCTTCCGGCCCAACGAGGTCCGGTTCCTGACCATCGAGAACGAGGACCGCAACCGGATGCGGGCCGCGGACGAACAGGGCCATTTCCTGACCGTCGACCTCGTCATCTCCACCTACAGCATCACCGAAGAGCGCGAGCGGGAGCGCAGTGTCAGCTTTTCCGCGCCCTACCTGGACACCGAGCAGTCGGTCATGACGCTCAAGGGCGTTCCGGCCGTGCAGGACATGAGCGATCTCGCGGGCAAGACGGTGTGCACGATCACCACGTCGACGTCCAGGAACCCGGCCAGCGACGCGGGTGCCAAGGTGGTCGGCAAGCGCCGGATCAGCGAATGCCTGCCCGGCCTGCGCAACCACGAGTTCGACGCGGTCACCACCGACGCCGCGATCCTCGCCGGATACGTCGCGTTGGAGCCCGAAGTGTTCCAGCACCACGACATCGGGCTCGCCGTCCCCGAGGAGTGGGGCGTCAACACCGGCGGCAACGACAACCTGACCAAGCTGGTCAACCTTTCGCTTTACCGCTCGCACAACGATCCCGAGGACAAGCGCTGGGAGGACGCGTACGACCGGAACCTGCGCGCCGAAGAACGGGCCAGCTTCCCGCAGCCCGTGGCCAACGACAAACAGCCGGACGTGGACGAGGTGGAGGTTCGGCAATGGCCGTGGGAGAGGCTCGCGGGGACGATCCGCCCGATCGGAGCAACGGATCGACGTCGGAGGCGCACGGCTTCCAGTGGACGCTGACGCTCTTACCGGCGTTCCCGATCCTGCTGCTCGTACTGCGGTTGTGGCATCTGAGCAAACAGGACCTGCACACGATGTTGCTGCTGGTGCAGAACGTCGGCCCGCTCGACCTGGTCAGTTCGCTGGTGATCACGCTGATGTGGGTGCCGCCGGTGTTCGTGCTGGCCGGGCAGGCGCTGGGGCTGCTGTACCTCGTGAGCACCCGCGAAGAGCGACGGCGTAGGTCTTCCTGGCTGGCCAAGACGGCCATGCGGACACCGGACTGGGCGATCGCGGTGACGGTCATGTGGGCGGCGACGTCGTGGCAGCTGCGGTTCCTGCCGGCGCTCGCGATGGTGACCGTGGTGATCGTCGGGCTCACGACACGGCTGCGCAATCCCGATCGGCCGCGGCTGATCTGGGCCGTGTGCATCGGGTTGCCGGTGGCGATGGCGCTGTTCGAGTACGTCTGGCTGTTCCCGGCGATCGGGGACGCGTTCTCCCGCGGGGAGGGCATGCTCGTGCTGATTCTCTTGGTGCCGCCCGCGTTGGCACCGCTGCTCACTGGGCCGATCCCGCCGCGCTTCGCCCGCGTGTCCACGCACGCACCGGCCGCCGCGGGTGCGCTGCTGGCGCCGTTCCTGCTCGTGGCGGTGTTCCTGCGGGCGCCCGTGCTGCCGACGGTGGCGATGGAGCTGGAACACGGTCCTGATCAGCGGGCGGAGGTCGTGCTGGGCAGTGTGGTGACGGTGGACGACACCATGACCACACTGCTGGACAACGACGGCGCCGTGCGGTTCGTGCCGAACGAGCGGGTGGCGTCGAAGGTGCTTTGCCCTGGGGCGGAAGCGATTCCGAACAGCGCGGTGGAGGTGCAACGGTGGTCGATCGAGCAGTCGGCGTTGCAGTGGTTGTTGCCGGCCAAGGAAACCCGGCGGGCTAAGGACCCTCGGTGCGACGGTCGTCCTTTGGTTCCGTGAAGTCTCCGGAGGGCGCGCCCCAGGTGGTCGTGTCGGCACCGCGTTCTTCGGCGAGCTTGCGGCGCCGCTCGTTCTCGGTGCGGACGCGCTCGACCTCGGACTGGATGTACTCGTCGTCGTAGCGCTGGAACACGCGCGCCGGGTTGCCCGCGACGAGCGAACGCGCCGGAACGTCCTTGGCCACCACGGAGTTCGGCTGCACGGTGGCGAAATCACCGATCGTCACCCCGGCCATGATCACGACCAGGCCGCCGATGAAGCAGCCCTTGCCGATCTTGACCGGCTTGCGCTCGATGAGGTCACTGCCGGAGTGGTTCTGCAGCGTCATGTTCGCGAGCCAGCTCGAGTGGGTGAACACGAGCGTGTTGAGCCCGATGCTGGTGTGCTCACCGATTTCCAGGCCGCCACTGGCGTCGAGCACCGCGCCTTCGCCGATCCAGCAGTGCTCGCCGATCGTCAGGTTCTCCGGGCTGACGATCTTGACGCGCTCGCGGACCCGCGTGGTTTCGGGCAGGCCGTAGAACTTCGCGCGCTCGGCGTCGTTCAGGTACTGGCCGACGAGGTCGTTGAGGATCTGCGGACGCAGCCTGTTGCTGCGCTCGTCGTCGAAGAACATGTTCACGAACGCACCGGAGCGGCGTCGGCGACCAGCTTTTCGAACGTGCGCAGGTGCTCGTCGGCGACGACGTCGAGGCTGAAGTTGGCGCGCACCATGGCACTCTGCCGCTTGGCGATGGCCGCGCGGCGCTCCGGGTCGTCGAGCAGCCCGAGCACGGTTTCGGCCACCGCGGCCGAATCGTCCGGCGGGACAAGGAGAATGTTCTCTCCATTGCGGAGCTCGATACCCGGGTAGTTGTCCTCGGTCACCGACGCGATCGTCGCCGTGCCCGAGAGCATCGCTTCGAGCGAAGCCGTGCCACAGCCGCCGTTCAGGTCGTGTGTGACGATGTCCGCGGCCGCGAAGTACGACGGCACATCGGCCTTCGGCACCAAACCGGTGAGGATCAGGGCGTCCTTGACGCCCAGTTCCTCGGCCCGCTTGAGGAAACCGTCGTGGTAGACGTGACCCACGATGATCACCTTGGTCGCCGGGTGCTTGTCCAAAATGGACGGAAGCGCCTCGATCAGCGGCAACCGGTTACGCAGCGGGATGACGTGCCCGAGCGAGACGATCAGCGGGGCGTCACCGAGTTCGAGCTCGGCGCGGACGTCCTTGGTCAGCGGCTTGTCGAAGTTGCCGGTGTCGACCGCGATCGGGAAGTAGTCGGAGTTCGCGTCGCTGGTCTTGTACCTCTCGACGCAGTAATCCACGCCGAGCTTGTCCAGGATGACGTACCGCGGCTTCATCACGCCGAGCAGCGGGCGCACCAGCACCGCGTCCAAGAACCGGAAAACCCCGCTGTACAGCTTGTTGTCGCTGATCAGCAGCGTGTGGATGGTCAGCAGCGTCGGCAGCTTCCGCCGCCGCGCGTACAGCCCGGCCATCCACGACAGATCGAAGAACTGGCCGTGCAGATGGATCGCGTCCGGCCGGAACTCGTCGAGCAGCTTGAACAGCTTGCGCCAGTTGCCGGGACGCACCGCGGCGAAGGTCATGTCGAAGTCGATCGACAGCCCGAGCTGCGGCATCTTCATCGCCGGCATTCTGACCACACGATAACCATCGCGCTCTTCGTCGGCCGGAGCACCGTCGTAGGCCGCGGTGATCGCGAGCACCTCGTGGCCGCTGGCGGCGTACTGCTCCGCCAGCGACGCGGCCATGTGCGCGCTTCCGCCCACGCGAGGCGGGAAGAAGTTGTTGACCACCACAATGCGCATCGCGCGGCCGTCAGCGGGCCCGGCCGTAGTCATGACGCCTCCGCGGGAAAAAGTACGTCGGCGGTAGTCACTTGTAGTCCTTGACCAGCTGGCGCATGCCGTCTTCCACAGCGATCTTCGGCTCCCAGCCGAGGACCTCGCGGGCGCGGGTGATGTCGGCGGCGCGGCGCGACACCAGCACGTCACGCTCGTTGAACTGCGGCTCGACGTCGACGCCGACCGCGTCGATCAGGATCCGCGCCAGCGTGGCGACCGAGGTGTCGATGCCGGTGCCGATGTTGATCGGCAGGTTCGACTGCTCGGACTCCAGCGCCGCCACCACGGACCGCGCGAGGTCGTGGACGTGCACGAAGTCCATCGACTGGTCGCCGCGGCCGTCGATGATCGGCGGCTGGCCGGCGCGCAGGCGGGTGATGAAGTGGTTGATGACCGAGGTGTAGTACGCCTCGCTCTTCTGGCCGGGGCCGTACACGTTGAAGAAGCGCAACGCGTTCCAGGACAAGCCCTTCTGGCGCTCGTAGAAGCCGAGCAGGTCCTCGCCGGCACGCTTGGTGATGCAGTACGGCGTCAGCGGGCGGAGCTCGTCGTCCTCGTGCATCGGCAGGGTCTTCGGCTCGCCGTAGACCGACGCCGTCGAGGCGAACACGAGCCGCTCGACACCTTCGTCGGCCGCGGCGGCGAACACGTTGTGGTTACCGGTCATGTTGATGTCGACCGACTCGTGCGGGTCGGCGATCGACTTGTTGATTGACACCGTCGCGAAGTGGACCACGTGGGTGCAGCCGCGCATGGCCTCACGCACGCCGCCGCCGTAACGGACGTCCTTCTCGATCAGTTCGACCTTGCCACCGGCGACCCACTCGTTCACGCGGGCGCGGTCGCCGCGGGTCATGTTGTCGAAGATGCGCACCGAATAGCCGCCGTCGAGCAGCAGCGGAATCACGTGCCCCGCGATGAACCCGCCGCCGCCGGTGAAGAAGACCTTCTTGTCAGACATGTGTTGCGGTTTCTCCCTTGTGGCTTCAGGACAGTGCGGTGACAGCGGTGCGGACGGTCTCGGCTACCCGCTCGACCTCGAGGTCGGTCAGGTTGGCGTGCATCGGGATGGCGAGGTGGCGCTTGAAGATGTCCGCGGACACCGGCAGCGTTTCCGTCTTGCCGTACAACGGCTGCAGATGCGAAGCGTACGTGCCGAAGTTGCACTGGACACCCTGTTCGCGCAGACGCAGCGCGACGGCGTCACGGCTGATCTCCGGCGCGATCGTCAGGATGTAGGCCTGCCAAGGATGTTCGCGATCGGGCAGCGCGACCGGGACGGTCACCCCGGCGAGGTCGTCGAAAGCCTCGTGATAGCGCTTCGCGACCGAGCGCCGGGCCGCCAGGAGATCGGGCAGCCTGGTCAGCTGGACGCCCATGATCGCGGCCTGGATGTCGGAAAGCCGGAAGTTGTAGCCCAGTTCGTGGAAACTCGGGATCGGCAGCTCGCCGGAACCCTCGCGGGTGATGGCGGGCTCGATGCCGTAGGTGTGCAGCTTGCGGGCGTGCGCCATGAAGTCTTCGTTGTCGGAGACCAGCGCGCCGCCTTCACCGGCGGTGATGCCCTTGCGGCCGTGGAACGAGAAGGCCGCGATGTCGGCGAGGCTCCCGGCGGGCCGCGTCTTGTACGTCGCGCCTGCCGAGCAGGCCGCGTCCTCGAACAGCCAGAGGCCGTGCTTGTCGGCGATCGCGCGGTACTCGTCGAAGTCACCGGGCTGCCCGGCGACGTCGACAGCCAGGATGCCGACCGTGCGCGGCGTGATGGCCGCTTCGATCGCGGCCGGGTCGGCGCTCCAGATGTCCGGGCGCACGTCCGCGAAGACAGGAGTCGCCCCGGCCTGGAGCACGGCGTGCCCGGTCGCGGGGAAGGTGTAGTCACCGACGATCACTTCGTCGCCCGGCTTGACGCCGAGGACCTTGAGCCCGAGGAACAGCGCGGACCCGCAGTTGCTGGTGCTCAGCGCATGCTGCGTGCCGACGACCGTCGCGAACCGCTCTTCGAACCGGCGGCACGCGGGCCCGGCGCCGGCCAGCCACCCGGAACGGAAGACCTCCGCCACCGCGGCGAGCTCCTCGTCTCCGACGGTCGGCTGGCCAAGGGCGATAATGTCAGTCATACCTCTCCCGTTGCCCCTGTCCCGTTGCAGAGGGACGCGCTGAAGTGTATAGAGGCTCGTCAGCCTGGCCCGGGGGGCATCTAGTCTCGGGGAATGACTTCGCTTCTGACCGGTGGTCTGGTCCTCGATCCGGACAGTGGCACCACCACTCGCGCCGACGTCTTGCTGGACGGCGAGCGGATCGCCGCGGTGGGGCTCGGCCTCGACGCCGCCGACCACATCGACTGCACCGGCAGCGTGCTGATCCCCGGCCTGATCGACTGCCACGCGCACGTCGCTTTCCCGCGTCCGGAAAGCCTGCCGCGCAGCGCCCGGATCCTGGAAGCCGTGCCAGTCCTGCGACGACTGCTGGCGCGAGGCGTCACCACGGTCCGCGACGCGTGGGGCGCCGACGCCGGGTTCGTGCACGCGCTGCGGGAAGGCTGGATCACCGGCCCGGACCTGCTCGTGAGTTTGCGCCAGCTCTCGCCGACCGGCGGCCTCGGGGACAACTGGGACCCGGACGCCGGGACTCCGTTGGAGGACCCTTCGCTGCCGGACCCGCTGTTCGACGGCCCGGACGGCGCGCGTGCCGCCGTCCGCCGAATGGTGCGCGCGGGCGCGGACTGGATCAAGGTGGGCGCGAGCGGGGCGATGTGGTCACTCGCCGAACGCCGCGACGTCAGTCCTACGGATGCGGAACTGAGTGCGCTCGTCGACGAAGCCCGGCGTTGTGGGCGGGACGTGCTCGCTCACGCGCACACTTCGCGGTCGGCGATCTCGGCGGCGATGGCTGGTGCGCGGAGCATCGAGCACGGCGTTTTCCTGGATGCCGAGGCCGCGCAGGCAATGCGGGCGAACCGATGTTGGTATGTGCCGACACTGGCCGCGATTCCGGACGAGCACGCTCGGGCGCATCGTGAGTCGGTGCGGCTGGCGATGGCGGCCGGGGTGCCGATCGCGGCGGGGTCGGACATGGCGCCTCGGCCGCATGTCGACCTGCTGACCGAGCTTCGCCTGCTCGCCGAGGCGGGGCTGGGTGAGGCGGGGGCGTTGCGGGCGGCGACTTCGGAGGCCGCGCGGTTGCTGCGGCTGGACCACGACCGCGGGCGGATCGAGGCCGGGTTGCGGGCGGATTTGGTGCTGCTGCGGGGAACCGGGCTGGGCGATGTCGAACGCCGCATCCAGACCGTCTGGCACAACGGGCGGGCTGAGCGCGTGGGGTCGTGAGTGGCAAAGAGTGTTAGAACACTTGTTGCCGCTCACGAGCCACCCACCCAAGCCGCGCCTTCCGCACAACTTGTCCCTGTCATCGCCCTCGCCCCGGGTAGCCTCGAGCGGTGCGTAACGTGGTGATCATCGGTGGCGGGATACTCGGGCTGACTGTGGCGTTGGAGCTGACCAGGCGGGGTACGGACGTCACCGTGCTGGAGAAGGAAGACCGCTGGGCGGCCCATCAGACCGGGCACAACTCCAACGTCGTCCACGCCGGGTTGTACTACAAGCCGGGGTCGTTCAAGGCCAGGATGTCGACCACCGGCAATCGGTCCATTGTGGACTTCGCGCGGCAGTACGGGGTGCCGGTCGAGGTGTGCGGCAAGCTGGTGGTCGCGACGCGGAAGTCGGAGTTGCCCGCGCTCAGGGTCCTCGCGGAGCGTGCGGAGGCCAACGGGGTTCCGGCGAAGATGATTTCCGCGGGTGAAGCGGCCGCGTACGAGCCCGAGGTCGCGTGTGTCGGGGCGCTGCGGGTGGAGTCCACCGGGATCATCGACTTCCCCGCCGTCTGCACCGCGATGGTCCGTCTGCTCGACGAAGCCGGTGCGGATCTGCGGCTGAACACACCGGCGCTCGGTATCCGGGCCGGCTCAAAAGGCGGGGTCGAGGTCGCGACCGGCGACGACGTCATCCACGCCGACGCGCTGGTCAACTGTGCGGGGCTCCAGTCGGACAGGGTCGCGCGGCTGGCCGGGCTGACGCCGAGCGCGCAAATCGTGCCGTTCCGCGGCGAGTACTACGAACTCCGCCCTGAGCGGCGGCATCTGGTGCGCGGGCTGATCTACCCGGTACCCGACGCGTCGCTGCCGTTCCTCGGCGTCCACCTCACCCGCATGCTCGACGGCAGTGTCCACGCCGGGCCGAACGCGGTCCTCGCGCTGAGCCGCGAAGGTTATGGCTGGGGCGACATCTCCGCGAAGGACCTCGCGGAGGTCGCGCGGTTCCCCGGGGTCTGGAAGCTCGCGAAGAAGTACGCGTACCCGACCGGGCTCGACGAGGTGCGCCGCTCGTTCTCGCGGCGCCGCTTCGCCGCCAGTCTCGCGCGGCTCGTTCCGGCCGTGCAGCCCGAAGACATCGTGCGTCACGGCTCCGGCGTCCGCGCGCAGGCTCTACTGCCCAGCGGCGCGCTTGTCGACGACTTCCTCATCGAGTCGGCGCCGAACCAGGTCCACGTCCTCAACGCGCCGTCACCCGCCGCCACGAGCGCGCTGGAGATCGCGAAGTACGTGGCCGACCAGGTCGGCTGAGTGGTTCCGATCGTGACCACTAACCTCAGGAGGGCAGCTTCGCGGAGAGCATCGGGATGACGGTCTTGACCAGGTCGCAGCTCTTCGCGGGGTCGTCCAGGTTGCCGCTGGTGATCATCACCGACGAAGTTTCCGTCACGGACAACGTCGCGGAGCAAACTTTGCCGTCCGGGTAGAGCTCCCACTTCTTGCCGCCGGCTTCGAAGGGCTCGCCGGCCTCCTCCAGGAGCGGCCACTCCTTCACCGGCCGTGCGGCGCCGACGTAGACGTCGAGGGCCTTAACCCCGCCGTCGCCGTCCGCGTCGTCCCACTCGCAGCCCGGCGGACGCTTGATGTCGGTGGTGGTGCCGAGGGTTATCGGGGTGGAGTTCAGCGTCAACGACGTCGCCTGCTCGGCGGTCAGCAAAGAGCACGGCTGCACCGAAACCAGCGGGCCCGAAGGCACCGGGGGCCGCGACGGCGTCGGCAGGGTGGGCGACTGGTCGCCGCCTTCGAGGTGGGACGCGACGAGCGGCGCGGCGCGCTTCGACAGATCGCAGGCCTTGTCCTCGTCCTGCGAGTCGTACGAGGACAGCTGTACGAACGACTTTCCCCCGAGCCGCACCATCAGGTCGCAGTGCGACTTGCCGAGGATGCTGCCATAGCGGGTCCAGGTGAGCCCGCCGAGTTCGAACTTCTCGCCGGGCAGCGCGCCGAGGACGTAGTCGTCCAGCGAAAGCTCTTCGGTCCACGACGCGTACAGCGGATTGGTGCGGGCGTCGGGGTCGCCCGGCGACCAGGCACAGTTCGGCGGCAGGAGCTGCTCCGGCTTGCCCGCGGTCAGCTTGCCCTGCGTTTCGAGATTGAGCGACGCGGTCTGTTCCGGGGTGAGCAGCGCACACGGGTCGACGGGCTTCTTGACCGGTGTCTGGCCGGGCACCTGGCCCGCCGAACCCGTGACGGTCGTGGTGCACGCGGCCGTCAATGCGACGGCCGCGAACGCCAGACCTGCGAACTTGAGCTTCATGTGCGGAAACCTCCCCAGTCGGCCCGCACCCTACTTCCCTTTAGGGGTCAACACCTCGCGACCGCCAAGATAGGGCCGAAGTGCTTCGGGAACCCGCACCGAGCCGTCTTCCTGCTGGTGGTTTTCCAGGATCGCGACGATCCACCGAGTAGTCGCGAGGGTGCCGTTCAGGGTCGCGGCCGTCTGCGGTTTGCCGTTCTCGTCGCGGTAGCGGACGTTAAGCCGCCGCGCCTGGAAGGTGGTGCAGTTCGACGTCGACGTGAGCTCGCGGTAGCGCTCCTGCGACGGGAACCAGGCCTCGCAGTCGAACTTGCGCGACGCGCTGGAGCCGAGGTCCCCGCCGGCGGTGTCGATGACCCGGTACGGGACCTCGATCTTGCCGAGCATCTGCTCTTCCCAGCCCAGCAGGCGAGCGTGTTCGGCCTCGGCGTCCTTCGGGTCGCAGTAGGTGAACATCTCGATCTTGTCGAACTGGTGCACGCGGATGATGCCGCGGGTGTCCTTGCCGTACGTCCCGGCCTCGCGGCGGAAGCACGACGACCAGCCCGCGTAGCGCGTCGGGCCCGCGGAAACGTCGAGGATCTCGTCGGCGTGGTAACCGGCGAGCGGCACCTCCGACGTACCGACGAGGTACAGGTCCTCGTCACGCAGGCGGTAGACCTCGCTCGAGTGCGCGCCGAGGAACCCGGTGCCCGCCATGATCTCCGGCCGCACGAGCGCGGGCGTGATCATCAGCTGGAAGCCGTTTTCGATGGCCTGCGAGGTCGCCATGTTGAGCAGCGCGAGCTGGAGCTGCGCGCCGATCCCGGTCAGGAAGTAGAACCGCGAGCCCGAAACCTTCGCGCCGCGTTCCATGTCGATCGCGCCGAGCGCCTCGCCGAGGTCGAGGTGGTCCTTCGGCTTGAAGTCGAATTCCCGCGGGGTGCCGACGTGCTTGAGCACCACGAAGTCGTCTTCGCCGCCGGCGGGAGCGTCCGGGTGCACGACGTTCGGGACCGAACGGTGCAGCTCGTCGAACTCCTCGGACGCCTGCGCCTGCTCGGTCTCGGCGGCCTTGACCTCGGCCGCCAACTCCTTGCCCTTGGTGAGCAGCACGGCACGCTCGTCACCCTGGGCCTTCGGGATGAGCTTGCTCAGTTGCTTCTGCTCGGCACGCAGCTTGTCGGCCCTGGCGATGGCGGACCGGCGGCTGGTGTCCAGAGAGAGCAGCTTGTCGACCACTCCCTCGTCCTCGCCACGGGTGCGCTGCGAAGCGCGCACAGCATCCGGGTTGTCGCGCAGAGTCCTGGGGTCAATCACACACCAAAGCCTAACCGCAGTGGTTAAGCCCCTTCCAGGCAGTTTCCCTTCACCGGCTGGAGAGCACGAACTGGGCGATGACGGCGGCGAGTTCCTCCCCGGCGTCCTCCTGGACGAAATGCCCCGCGTTCGCGATCGTCGGGTGCTCTCTCCCCGCCGCGCCTTTCATCGAGCGCTGCAGGATCGGGCCCATCGCGGCGGTGATCGGGTCCGAGTCGGCGAAGGCGCACAGGAACGGGATGTCGAGCTCGGTGAGCTTCGACCACGCGGCACGGTTGGCATCGCTCGCCGGGTCGTCGGGGCGCGTCGGCACCAAGCCGGGCATTGCGCGCGGGCCCGCCTTGTACATCTCGTTGGGGAACGGCGCGTCGTACGCGGCACGGGCTTCGTCGGAGAGCCCGCGCTTGCACCCGGCCTTCACCGAGCGGCCGACGTCGAGGATCTGCGCCTTTTCGACGGCTTCGCGGAAGCTCCACCAGATCTTCGGCATGTCGTGGTCGCCGGTGGGGAGGCCGGTGTTCGAAGCGACGACACCGGCGAAGCGCTCGGGGTTCTCGGCGACCAGGCGCAGCCCGATCAGCCCGCCCCAGTCCTGGCCGAAGATCGTGACGCCGTTCAGCTCGAGCGCGTCGAAAGCCAGCGCGCGCATCCACTCGACGTGCCGCGCGTAGCTGTGGTCGATCATGTTGCCCGGCTTGTCCGAGCGGCCGAAGCCGACCAGGTCGGGCGCGATCGCGCGCAACCCGGCGGCGGCCAGGACGGGCATCATCTTGCGGTAGAGGTACGACCAGCTGGGCTCACCGTGCAACAGCAGCACCGGCGGCCCGTCCGCGGGCCCGGACTCCACGTAGGCGACTCTGATCGTGCCGCCCAGCGGGTCCGGGATGTCCGCGTACCGAGGTGGGTAGTCGAAGTCGGTCAGGCTGTCGAACCGGTCGTCTGGTGTCCGGAGTAGGCGCACGTGACCCACGCTAGTGGCAAACGGACACCCGCCGCGACTACGAGACGTGCGTTACGAGACGCCCACAGCGACGACGAGACCCAGCGCGATGTGCGCGGCGGCCACGACGATGCTGGCCGGGGCGAACTTCTCGCTCTCGATCGTGGAACCGACGTCGATGCGGGTGGCCCACTCGAGCAGCCGCACCGCGACGACCTGGACGACGATCCCGATCAGGCCGTAGACCAGCGAAGTGATCAGGCCCTCGGTCAGGTCGCTGGCCGAGTTGGCGATGGCCACGACGATGATGAACGACATCGCCAGCAGGCCCGACGCCGTCACGATGACGGCGTTGGGCAGGCCGCGGCTCACCAGCTTGGCGAGCTTGCCCGGGGTCGTCCAGTCGATCGCCCAGAAGCCGGCGAACATCAGCACGAGGCCGACGACGCCGTACAACAGGATGGCGCCGATCCCCCGGACCAGATCGGTCCCGAACGTGTCAGAAAGCGCAAGGGTGGTGGTCACAGGGGTCTCCCAAGATCAAAATGGCGGCGCTTGCGCCTCCGTTGAGGGTGGCGGTGGGCGACGGGTGGGCTCAAGGCAAGGGTCGCGTGTGGATTGTGCCCGTCGCGAACCTTGTATCACGAGCCGGGGATGCGATGTGGGACAAATGCGGCACCGTCGTCCGTAACGAGACCCGCGGTTTCGCGAATGCCCAGGCCCGCGGACTGATCACCCACGATCCACGCACCGAGCGCCGGGCGGAAGCCCTGGAACTCCGGCAGCGGGTCGAACGCCTGGTAGACGTAGCCTTCGGCGCCGTAGACGCCACCTGTCTGCGTCTCGTACCCGGTGGCCACGATCTGCACGTTCGCGCCTTCACGGCCCAGCTTCGGCTTGCGCACGTACTCCGTGAGCAGGCCGGGGTCGTCGATGAACGCGGGCAGCAGGTTCGGGTGCCCGGGGTAGAGCTCCCACAGGATCGCCAGCAGCGCCTTGTTGGAGAGCAGCATCTTCCAGGTCGGCTCGATCCACAGTGTTTTGGGCTGGGACTCGAGCACGAACTTGCCGAACTCCTCCTCCACCACCCATTCCCACGGGTAGAGCTTGACCACGGTGTTCATCCGCGCCTCTTCGAGGTCGACGAAGTGCTTGAGCACCGGGTCCCAGCCGATCTCCTCGATCGAGAGCCCGACGGTGTCCAGCCCGGCCTCGGCCGCGGTCTCCTGCAGGTACGCCGTGGTGACGTGGTCCTCACCGGAGGGGTCCGCGGTGGACCAGGTGAAGTGCAGTTCCTTCGAGGGCAGCTTTTCGCCGATCTCGGCCCAGCGCTCGACCAGCTTCTCGTGGATCGAGTTCCACTGGTCGTCCTCGGGGAACACCTCGGTCTTCCAGTGCCACTGCAGGACAGCGGCCTCGAGCAGCGACGTCGGCGTGTCGGCGTTGTACTCCAGCATCTTCGCCGGACTCTTGCCGTCGTAGCGCAGGTCGAACCGGCCGTAGACGTGCGGATCCTGTCGCTTCCACGACTCCGCGATATGCGGCCACACCCATTCCGGGAGGCCGAAGTCGCGGTAGCGCTCGGTCAGGATGACGTTGTCGACGGCTTCCAAGCACATGGAGTGCAGCAGTTCGACGTCCGCTTCGACGGACAGGACCTCGTCCATCTCGAAGACGTAGTGCACCGACTCGTCCCAGTAGGGCCTCGACTTCCCCGACGCGTCGCGCGCCGGGGTGCCGAACACCATGCCCTGCTCCTCGACGATGCGCTGCCAGTCCCGCCTAGGGGTACTGGAATCCCTGTGCACCTACGAGCCCCCACTCTTTCCGCTCGTGCCGGTACCGGTGCCGCTCTTGTTGCTGATGCCCAGCCCACCGCGCTGGATGGACTTGCCCGACTTCGTGTTGACGTTGGCGTTCGAAGGCGCGGTGTACGAACCACCCGAGACCGGGCTGCCGACTGCGCCTTGCCCACCGTAGTTGTAGCGATACGAGTTGTAACCGCCACCGATGATGGGGATGAACATGAACCCACCGCTGGAGTAGCCACCGTGGGTGTTCGCATAGTTCACGTCGCACAGGTCGTCGTCCGCGACGACGACGCCATTGCTGTCCGTGCAGGACGCCGTGACCTCTTCGGGTTGCGCCACGGTGTAGTACGTGGCGATCAGGCCCACCAGACCGACGGTCACACCGCTGCCGATCAGGATCTTGCGCTTCGTCGAGGATTTGCGCGCCGCGACCTCGGCATTCTGCCGCTCGGTCACCTCGCGTTCTTCCTCTTCGATCAACGCTTGCCGACGCGCGCGCTGCTCCCCCAGCGAAGGCTGGCGCGCTGTCGTGTTCTCGTCTTGGAACCGCATGGATCCGCGCTGAGGTGGAGGGGGGTTCTGCCCCTCCGGGGGGTTCTCTTCCGTCATCGAGCACTCCGTAATCGCAGGCACCGCGAACTCGAGCAATCGGCCCGAGTCCAGACTATCCAACCCAGCGCGTGCCGGGTGACGGCGGCGCGGGCATCATGGAGTAGATGTCTCAAACTCCTGGACGGTTTCGTTCACCTTTGCACGCATTGCGTACCAAGGTGGTAATGGCGGGCGTGTTCCTCGGCGCACTGCTGGCGCTGGCCCTCAACGTCACGTTCTCCTGGGGAGATGCCGCCCAGGGTGGGATCGGTGGCGGCACCGGCCGGTTGTCCGCGGCGGCGGTGGAGGCGTTCCATTCGCCCCCTCATACCTGCCTGACCTGGGCACAACCGGACGCGAGCGACGTGCACAAGGTGGAGTGTGCCCTGCCGCACCTGTTCGAAGTGACCAGCGAAGCGGATCTTTCGTCGGAGTATCCCGAGGGCGCTCCGGTGCCTTCGCTGGAGATCTGGCAGCAGATTTCGCAGGCCAGGTGTGGTGAGGCGGTGAAGACCTACCTCGGGCGCGCGCTCGATCCATACGGTCGTCTGACAGTCAGCCTGCTGCGGCCGACAGCGGCGCAGTGGGACAACGGCGACAGGCAGTTGCGTTGCGGGCTGCAATGGGCTGGACCTGCGGGTGGACTGCAACCGACGACCGGACCGGCGGCCGAACAGCAGCAGTCGATGGTGTGGGAACCGGGCACTTGTCTGGGGCTGAACGGCAAGTCCGTCGGCGACCCGGTGGACTGCGGCCGGCCGCATTCTTACGAAATCATCACGAAACTGGATCTGAAGTCCAAGTTCACCGATGGCTACCCCTCACAGGACGATCAGAAGACCTGGCTCGACACCGAGTGCTCGAAGGCGGCCGGCGAATACACCAACGGTGCCGACCTCACCGCGAGGAACCTGATCCTCACCTGGGACCTGCGGGAGCAGGAAAGCTGGGACGCCGGTTCGACGCTGGTGAACTGCAAGGTCGCGGCGAAGCTGCCGGATGGCACGGGCCTCGCTTCGGTCACGGGCAGTCTCAAGGTCGCTGCGGGCAGTGTCGGGGACTCCCCGGCCGCGGGCCCGGATGCCGGGCAGCCACCCGCCACGTCGACCAGCAAGTCCGGCGGCTGAGGACCGATGCCCGTCGAGATGTCGCTGAAGCGCTTCGAGGAACTCGTGTCGGACGCGCTGGACCAAGTGCCGCCGAAGTTCGCGCAGGCGATGGACAACGTCGTCGTGCTCGTGGAGGAGCACAACGAGGAGGAGCCGACCATTCTCGGGCTCTACCACGGGATCGCGCTCACCGAACGCAACTCCGATTACGGCGGTGTGCTCCCCGACCGGATTTCGATCTACCGCGAACCGATCCTGTGGATGTGCGACACCGAGGAACAAGTCGTCGAAGAAGTGCTGATAACCGTGATTCACGAACTCGGTCACCATTTCGGTATCGACGACCACAAGTTGCACGAACTCGGCTGGGGCTGAAACTCGCCATTCTGCGGCGCATGGGCGGGCATTGGCCGCCGGCCGGAAAACGACGGGATCGCCGTGCACGCCATGCATCCCGGCCGCCTTGACGGGAACTTCTTGATATATCCCCGTTTTTGATCTTCAACGCTTGGTAGCATGTCACGCACGGGCATCAGTCGACTGCGGATCGTGCCCGGGGAGGCCCCGTGAACAACGCCGGAAAGCGGTGATCGGCCCACCGCGCAACAGGCTGAACTGGTTGTTGACGTCCAGTGCCGTCTCGAATCTCGGTGATGGTGTCGGCAAGGTGGCTTTTCCTTTGCTGGCAGCGACCTTGACCCGGGACCCGCTGCAGATCGCCGCACTGTCCGCGACCCAGTTCCTGCCGTGGCTGCTGTTCGCGCTCGTCGCCGGCACGCTCATCGACAGGGTCGATCGGCGCAAGGCGATGATCGTCGCCAATCTCGCGCGCGCGGTCGTGGTCGGCGGCATGGGCCTGCTGGTGTACTTCGACAGTGTGACGATCTGGCTGGTGTACGCCGCCGCGTTGCTGATCGGCACGGCTGAGACGGTCGCCGACAGTGCCGCGAACGTGCTCATCCCGGCAGTCGTCGGCAAAGGCAGTCTCGAAGACGCGAACAGCAAACTCCAGGCCTGCGAAATCGTCGGGCAGACCTTTCTCGGCGGCCCGATCGGCAGCGCCACCTTCGCCCTTTTCGCGGCTTTCCCGTTTCTGCTGAATTCGGCCGGATTCGTGGTGGCGGCGGTACTTCTGCTCGGACTCGCCGGAACCTACCGGCCGAGGACACCTGCCGGACCCACCCGGCTCCGCACCGATCTCGCCGACGGGATCAGCTGGCTGAAACGCAGCCCGGTGCTGCTGCGACTGGTCGTCATCGCCGGTCTCGTCAGCCTCATCACCGAGCTCGCACAAGCCCAGTTGGTGCTTTACGCGTTGGAGGACATGGGATTGAGCGAAGCCGCCTTCGGACTGTTCGCGTTCGTCGGCGGAATCGGCGGGCTGTTCGGCGCCGCGGTGGCGCCACGACTGATCCGGCGATTTCGCCGGCGTGCGGTGCTCGTCGGCGGAATCGTGTTCTGCGCGATCGGTTTCGGCGGCATGGGACTCAGCGGGCAGCCGGTGCTTTCTGCGCTGTTGTTCGGAGTTTTCGCGGCAGCGGTCGTTTCGGTGAATGTCGTACTGGGCACCATTCGGCACACCCTGGTCCCCGATGAATTACTGGGCCGGGTGCTCGGCGTCTGGCGGACGGTGGTGTGGGGCGCGGTCCCGGTCGGCGCGCTGCTCGGCGGTTTGCTGACAGCCGTTCTCGGCACGGCGAGCGGGACATTTCTCGTTTCCGGGGCGCTGCTCGTCGTGGTCGCGATGTTCGCGGCGCTTTCGCTGCGGCGGTTCGCGATGGGGACAACGCATCACGAAAGCGTCTCGCGCTAGAACCAACGGCCAAGAATCGGTGAAATCCACGGGCATTGATGCTGGAATAGCCACGGAATCGCCGCTCGGGCCGGGAGGTCGCCGTGCACTCTCCAGCTTCACT
Organism: Amycolatopsis sp.; assembly: GCF_036008905.1. GTDB lineage: Bacteria > Actinomycetota > Actinomycetes > Mycobacteriales > Pseudonocardiaceae > Amycolatopsis. The sequence continues at coordinate 25,086 of NZ_DASYMU010000144.1, forward strand.
CGACTCGGGCGCCGTGCCCGAAGAAGTCCGGCCGCTGAGACGGCCGATGGTCGTCGGCGGGTTGGCCGGTTTCGCCGTCGGCGCGACGCTGATCGGCGTCCTCTGGGGGGTTTCCGACGCGCACGCCGGGGCGAACGAAGACGCCGTCGCGGCCTGCGAGGCACTCGACCGCTCGGGCGACCTGCCGGTGACCGTCGAAGGCGACGGCAAAGTGGTGGGCGCCGCACTGTTGGGCGACGGCCTGGTCTCGCGGATCTCGGCCGCACGCGAACTCGCGGCGTCGGCCGCCGCGGCGAACCCGAACTACCAGGAACTCGCGGACCACATCGACAGTGTCGCCAGAATGGTCATCAGCCTGCACTTCAACGACTTGTCCGGCCACCGCCACTACGAACAGGCAAAACAAATCTGCGCCCGCATCTGAGTGCCTGGAACGGGCCGTCCGTCACGAACGGCCCGTCCACTGGTTATTCGCCCGAGCCGCGGTGCGCGGTCTGCACCGTGAGCTGGTTGCCCGGGATCTTGTCGCTCGCGCAGCCGGTGCCGGGCGCCTCGACGAACTTCGACGCGGTCTCCTGCGGCAGGTAGACCCGCAGCCCCTTGATCTCCGTTGGGCCGCACTGGGCGGGGTCATAGTTCTGGACGTTGACGAAACCGATGTCGGCGGCGGCGCTTTGGCCCTTGCTCAACACGATCGGGTCACCTTTGGTCCCGTCGCGATAGGCGTCCTTGCCGACCTGGTGACCATCGGCACCGGCGACGTACGAGATCCCGGGGAAACCCTGGATCGTGCACTGGTGATCGCTGACGTTGGTCATCACGAGCGGCCGGTGGACCGTCCCCGCTGCCGCGTCGCCGCGGCCCAGCGAGAGACTGACGTCGCCGGCCTTGCAGAAGCCGTCATCCGGTTTCGGTGGCGCCGGCGTGCTGGACGAACTGCCCGCCAGCGGGCTCGGTGTTTCCGACGAGGACGGGGCGGCAGATGAAGAGGATTCCGTTGTCGGGCTTGGCGCCGGCTGTGCGGAGTTTCCCGAATCGCTCCCGCACCCGGCGAGAACAACCGTCAGCACCGCACCGGCCGCGACCACCCCGACGTGCGTGAAGCTAATGCGCACCATGGTCATGCACCTCCGTTGCAACTTGCTCTACTAGTCAGTAGACGCGCGGTCCACGGCCACGGTTGCGTCGGCGCCACCCGCCAAGTGAATTGTTAACACACCAGGAGGCAGTCATGACGGGATTTTGTAACGAGGCGTGGGCCCATACTGTGAAGCTACAACAAGCCGTGCTCGACCACCCGTTCAACGACGAGCTGGCGAAGGGATCACTCTCCCGGGAACAATACCAGTTCTATTTGGCACAGGATTCACGTTATTTGATCGCCTTCGGCCGGACGCTGGCCATCGCCGCCGCCCGGGCGCCGGACCCCGACGAGCTGACGTTCTTCTCGCGCGCCGCCACCGAGGCCGTCGTCGTCGAGCGCGCCCTCCACGAGGGTTACTTCGAGCGGTTCGGGCTGAGCGAAGCCGACCTCACGGCCATCGAAACCTCACCGACCTGTCTCGCGTACACGTCGTTCCTGCTCGCGACGGCGCAGACGGGGAGCTACGCGGAACTGATCGCGGCTCTGCTGCCGTGTTTCTGGGTCTACCAGCACGTCGGCAGCGACATCCTCAAGCGCCAGGAGGTCGAGGACAACCCTTACCGGACCTGGATCGAGACCTACGCCGACGAGGAGTTCGCGGCACAGGTCCAGACCTGCAAAGAAGCCGTGGACCGTGCCGCGGCCAACGCCGACGAAGCGACCAGGCAGCGGATGCTGGCCGCCTTCACGCGCGCGAGCGAGTACGAGTGGCTCTTCTGGGAGAGCGCCTACCAGCTCGAAAACTGGCCGACGGCGCAGTTCCGGCTCTGACTCTTCAGCTAGATGACGGTGTCGGCCCAGCGAACACAGTGCCAGCCACCGCCGGGCAGCGAGTCGAGCTCGACGATGCCGGTGTTCGGGATCAGGCCCGAGTTCGCGACCTCGGGCGGCACGTTGTCGGCGAGCCATTCGGCGCTGAGCCGCATCGCCCCGCCGTGGCTGACCACCACGACGATGCCGTCCGGGTCGGCCTGCTCGTGCTTCGCGCGCAGCTGCCCGACGGCGTCGAGCATCCTGGTGCGGACCTGCTCGCCGGTCTCGCCGCCGGGGATGCCGACGTCGAGCTTGCCGTGGGTCCAGGCGCGCACGACGTCCATGTAGATGACGATCGAATCGCGGTCGGTGTGGCCCTCGATGTCGCCGGCGTCGACCTCCTTGACGCCCTCGATGACCTGGACGTCGAGGCCGAGCCGGGAGGCGAGCGGCGCCGCCGTCTGCTGCGCGCGGGTGGCCTGCGAGGCGTAGACGGCGACGATCGGCTCGTCACCGATGGCGTCCGCCAGGGCCTGGGCCTGCGTTTCGCCCAGCTCGGTCAACGGTGGCCCCGGCAACGCGGTGTCGAGCGCGCCGCGGATGTTTCCTTCGGTCTGACCGTGCCTGATGAGATAAAGCTTCAAGCGAGCTCCCCTTTGCGAACGGCCGCCACCCAGTCGGCGGCTTGGACGAAGTCGTCGTTGCCCTCGCTCGGCTCGATCGTCGCCGCGACGCCGTCGGCGCGCGGGTGGGACCCGAGGAAGCGCACGTTGCGGCAGCGGCGGCGCAGCGCGGCGAGGGCGTCGCCGATGCGCGGCTCCGCGATATGGCCTTCGAAGTCGATGAAGAAGTGGTACTCGCCGAAGTTGTTCCTGGTCGGCCGCGCGTCGAGCTTGGTCAGGTTGATCCCTCGGAAGGCCAGCTCGGTGAGCAGCTCGGCGAGGGTGCCGGTGCGGTTGGGGGTCGACGCGACGATCGAGGTCCGGTCCGAACCGGTCGGCCTGGGCAGTATGCCGGGCTTGCGGACCAGCAGGAACCGGGTGCGGGCGTCGTGGACGTCGGCGACGCCGGTCGCGAGGATCTTGAGCGGGTAGTGCTCGGCGGCGACCGGTGCCGTCACGGCGGCGTCGAAGTCACCGGCGTCCACCCCGACAGCTGCGGCGGCCGTCGACGAAGAGGCCACCTGGCGGGCGTTCGGGAGGTGCTCGTCCAGCCACAACCGCACCTGCGCAAGCGCATGCGGGTGGCTCGCGACCGTACGGATTTCGCCACCGCCGGGCCTGGTCAGAATGCTGAAATGCACCGGCAGCAACGCCTCGGCGACGGCGACCAGCGGTTCGTCCTGGTTGAGGCCGTCGAGGGTGGCCGTCACCGGGCCTTCGACAGAGTTCTCCACGGGCACGCACGCCGCGTCTGTCCGGCCCTCTCGGACCGCGGCGAGCGCCTGCGGAATGGTCTCGACGGCTACGAGTTCGTCGGCAGCGGAGGCGAGCCCGCGCGCGGCTTGCTCGGTGAACGTTCCCTGCGGGCCGAAATAGGCGATCCTTGACACCCGGTCAGGCTACGCATAGGTGCGTCCATGGCCGTGGCGGTGCCTGGATGTCACGGATCATTGATGCTCTGTTCAGGCGTACCGGGGAAGAAACTGGTTACTTCACGTTCCGTTTTTTGCCATGCTGGTCCGGTGACCGCTGAATCGGGCACACACACCGGCGTCGAACACCCGGTCTCTTCCCGCACACCGGAGCTGGTGCTGTGCGCTGTCGACGAACCACTCGCGCGCGCCTGGCTTTCCGTCCTCGACAAGGTGGACGGGTCGATCAGGGTGCACCGCGGGTCGGTTCTCGACGTCGTGGCACAGGGGATCGTCAGCCCGGCGAACTCGTTCGGCTGGATGCGCGGCGGGATCGACGCCGTCTACGCCAGGGCGTACCCCGGAGTCGAGCAGAGCGTCCGCAGCGCGGTGCTCGCGCTCCACGGTGGCGAGTTGCCGATCGGCGAGGCCTTGATCGTCCCGACCGGCGAAACCGTGCCCGCGTGGCTGTTCAGCGCACCGACGATGCGGCAACCGGGTGAAAAGCTGCCTCCCGACACGGTGAATCCGTACCTCGCGGCCCGCGCGGTGTTCCTGAAATGGCGGGACGGACGCCTGGAGCAGGGCATCCGCGTCCGCACTGTGGTGGACACCATCGCCATGCCCGGCCTGGGGACCGGGGTCGGCGGAGTCGCCCCGGAGACCTGCGCCCGCCAGGTCGCGGCCGCGTGGGAAGAAGTCTTCGCGCACTGACTCTGGGTGATATGTCCACCAAGGTGCAGAACATCACAGCGCGTTCACGGCCAGTAGGCCCTACCGTTGGAGGAGCGTTACGCAGTCGTACGGTAACCAGCCCACCGGCGGGCGAGGAGAGCAAATGCCACGGGTCCGTGAGCTCAGCCCCTACGTGGAACTGCACCGGGAACAGTGGCGCGAACTGCGAAGTTCCACGCCACTGCCCCTGACGGCCGATGAACTGCTCAAGCTGCGCGGTCTCGGTGAGCAGGTCGACCTCGTCGAGGTGGCGGAGGTTTACCTCCCCCTTTCGCGGTTGATCAACCTGCAGGTCGCGGCGAGGCAACAGCTGTACGAAGCGACCACCACGTTTCTCGGTGAGGACTGTCGCGACACGAAAGTGCCGTACATCATCGGGATCGCCGGAAGCGTCGCCGTCGGCAAGTCGACCACCGCCCGGATCCTGCGGACGCTGCTCGCCCGCTGGCCGGACCACCCGCGCGTAGACCTCGTGACCACCGACGGTTTCCTGTACCCGCGCGACGAGCTGATGCGCCGCGGCATCATGCACCGCAAAGGTTTCCCGGAGAGCTACGACCGCCGGGCGCTGCTGCGCTTCGTCACCGACGTGAAATCCGGCGCCGAACGCGTCACCGCGCCGGTGTATTCGCACCTCGCGTACGACATCCTCCCCGACCAGGAACAGGTCGTGGAGAAGCCGGACATCCTGATCATCGAGGGCCTGAACGTGCTGCAGCCGGGCCCGCGGCTGACCGTGTCCGACCTGTTCGACTTCTCGATCTACGTCGACGCGAACAACGACGACATCGAGCACTGGTACATCGAGCGGTTCCTGAAGCTGCGCCACACCGCCTTCGCCGACCCGAAATCGCATTTCCACCACTTCGCCGGCCTATCCGACGACGACGCCCGCGCCGAAGCCCGGCATCTGTGGCGCACGATCAACGCGCCGAACCTGGTGGAGAACATCAAGCCGACCCGGCCACGGGCGACCTTGGTGCTGCGCAAGGACTGCGACCACGCGATCAACCGGGTGCGACTGCGGAAGCTCTAGACACTCAAGACGATTTTTCCGCTCACCCGCTGGGTTTCGCTGAGTTCGTGTGCCTTGGCGGCCTGCTCCAGCGGCAGGACCTGATCGACGAACACACGAAGCTTGCCGGCCTCGACGAGTCCGGTGAGCTGTTCGAGGTCCTTGCCCGACGGGCTGACGTGGAATCGGACGATCCGGAATCCATCGGCGTCGGCGAGGTCCTGCTCGCTGCCCATCGCGTCGATGACCAGCCCGCCGGGCTTGAGTGTGGCGAGCGATCTCGTCGCGTAGCCCTGGCCGACGAGATCGAACACGACGTCGACCTCGCTCACCACGGCCGCGAAATCGACCGCGGTGTAGTCGATGAGCTCGTCGGCGCCGAGGTCACGCAGGAACGCGTGCTTCTCCGCCCGAGCGGTGCCGATGACGTGCGCTCCACGAGCCTTGGCGATCTGCACCGCAAGATGGCCGACCCCGCCGGCGGCCGCGTGGATCAGCACCCGCTGTCCCGGCCGCAGCTCGGCGAGCGCTTGCCACGCCGTCAGCGCCGCGACCGGCAACGCGGCGGCTTGGACGTGGTCGAGGCTCGGCGGGAGCGGTGCAAGCGCTTGCACCGGGATCACCACGTACTCGGCGTACGCGCCGGCCGGGGACAGCAGCAGGCCGAAAACCGCGTCGCCAAGGCGAAAGCCGTCCACCTCCGCGCCGAGCTCCTCGACCACGCCCGAGACGTCGAGGCCGAGTGTGAACGGCGGCTCGAACGGCCGGATCAGCCCGGAGCGGACCTTCCAGTCGGCCGGGTTCACCCCCGCCGCGCGCACCCGGAGGAGTACCTCGCCCGGTCCTGGTGACGGGCGGTCGACCTCGACGAGTTCGAGTACCTCGGGACCGCCGAAAACACGCTGGCTGACCGCACGCATGCGAGTCGTCATGGAAGCTCCTGGATCTGCCGGAATCAGTGCTTCCATCCTGATCGCGGTCGGTACCTATTGTGAAGAAGGCACCTTTTTGGTAGTTAGGTACCTCATGGATACCGTCGATTGCCAGGCACAGCCGAACCAGGTCGAGCAGTACCTGCGCGGCTGCCCGGTACGGACCGTGCTCGAAGTGTTCGCCAACAAGTGGACCGTGCTCGTCATGGTCAACCTCCACGGCCGCGAAGGTCCCGTCCGGTTCAACGAGCTCGGCCGCGCCCTCGACGGCGTCACGCAGAAGATGCTGACCCAGACGTTGCGCACCCTGGAGCGCGAAGGCTTGATCAGCCGCACGGTGTACCCGACCGTGCCGCCGCGCGTGGAGTACGCCCTGACGAAACTCGGCGTCGACGCCGGCCGATTGCTGGGGAGTATCGGCAAGTGGTCCGAAGAGAACATCGAGGAAATCCTGGCTTCGCGCGAATCTTTCGACACCCGCGCCGCACTCGGGCAGTTACCGGTCCGGTCGTGACGAATTCACCCGATTGCCCCAAGTTCTCACCGTAGGAGACCGACCGGTTTCACACTGTTCCCTTGAGCAACATTCGGAGGCCAGAATGTCGGCCGATCGGCCGACCACCCCCGTTGAGCACTAACCGGTTGGCCGATACCGGGGACCGGTTCCCCCAGCGACTCTTGAATGAGACAGGGAATCACACCTGTGACCTGCGGGGAGGTCCAAATGTTCGCTACCGTCCTTACCTGGATCGGCACGGTACTTGGTCTCGGCGTGCTCGTGGCGACAGCCATCGGCGCTGTCGCTCTCGACTTCGACGACGCGTTTCGGGGGCGTCGCAAAAAAGCCGCTCCCGAAGTCCCGGAAAGCGCGCCGCTGACCTAAGTAAAGGGATTGTGGAGCCGGGCGCCCGTGCCTTCCATGTCCAGAAGGTTGCGGGTGACCAGGGTCAGATCGTGTACTCGGGCCGTCGCGGCGATGAGACCGTCGATGGTCGGCGTTTTCCGTCCGGTGTTCTGCCGCCCCCATTCGGCGGCGACCTGGACATCGACATCCAGAATGCGATCCGCGAACTGCTTCGAGAAACCGGCGACCCATTCGCTCAGGGTGGCCACACGCGCGCCTTCACCACGGCCGCGAAGCTTTTCGATCCCCCGCTCGATCTCGCCTATCGTCAATGCGCTGACGTAGAGACGAGTGGCGGGAACTTCCTTCCACCAGGCCGCGAAGCCCGGGTTCTGCTTGCGCCTGCGCGCCTCGGACACGATGTTGGTGTCCAGGAGAAATCTCAAGTCGCTACCCCTAGTTCGACCTCCCGGGGCAGGTCTGCGCCCCGCTCGGCCACGACGTCGTCGAGAACCGCGGCCAACTGCTCGTCGTACTCGTGAAAATCGGTCAAGGCGAGCTTGAAATCAAGCCGCACATCGACACCGGTCAGGCGCCGGTAATGCGCGATGTCGAGCACTACGGCCACCTCCTCCCCATGCCGAGTGACGAACTGCGGTCCCTCTGCCTCGGCCTTGCGCAACAGCTCACTGAGCCGTTGCTTCGCATCTTGAACTTGCCACGGGGTTCCGCGCTCCATCTAGACAGTCTAGACAGAACTCGGTCCCCGTGACCAAGGAGGCACCCGTGTGAGTGAGCGAGCCCTTTAGTCGATCGCGGCGAGCGCCTCACGGTACTCGTCGATGTCGTAGGTGATCTCGTCATTTTCGGCGGGCCGGAGCTGCTTGGCGAAGACCTCGGCGAGCAGGTCGAGGATCTCGTCGCGCTCCTGGCCGGCTTCGAGCAGGCGCTGCGCGGCTTCCCAGAGCTCGGCGGGCTCGTTGTCCCACAGCTGGTCGACGAGGTTGACCCGCAGCTCCAGGTCCTCCTGCGGCTGGCCGTCGAAGGTCTCCGCGGCGATCGCCTCGTGGTACTCCGGGTACTCGCCGATGACGAGCAGGCGGCGCTGCTGCGGGTCGGTCGGCTCGAGGTCGAGCTCCTCGTCCCCGAGCTCGGTGTAGACCGACGGGATGGCGAACATGCGCCGGTCGAGCGCCTCGGCCAGCTCGTCCGGGCCGTCGAACTCCTCGGTGCCGTCGAGGTAGACGTCGACCGAGGTGTCGTCCTGCTCGAACTCCGTCAGGTACTCGCCGACGGCCTCGATCAGCGCGGCCACGGCGGCGTCGGTCAGCCCTGCACGCTTCGCGGACCAGGCCGTCCAGGCGAGCAGCACCGGCGACAAGCCGTCTTCGTGCTCCTCGTTGACCTCGACCTCGCCGTCGAGCACGGCTTCGAGGAACCGGGCGAGCTTCTCCGGGCCGACGCGGGCTGGATCGGCGGGTTCGTGCTCAGCGCCGAAGGCGACGATCAGGTGCGCGCAGGCGCGGTTCGCTTCGGTGTCTTCGAGGTCCGAAGCGCCGATGAACTCGGCGACGAGCGCGTCACGGTCGGCGTCGGAAACTTCCGCCTGATCGGGTGAAGCCTCCGGCTCCGGGAGCGCGCGGGTGCGAGCCAGCGCCAGCGCCCGGAAGCGCGCGAAGTCCTCACTGACCTCGGGCTCGTCAAGGCCGTCCGTGGCGGCGAGACCGTCGGCGAGCAGCTGGTGCGCGCGGGCCGGGGTGACCTGCTCCATCTTGACGAGGTCGCCGTCCTCCACGACCTGCTCACGCATCGCGGCGAGCACCTCGTGCGGCGCGTCGACCACGACGACGTCGCGGACTCGGCCCCCGAGCTCGTTGAAGTCGAGCAGCGCGAGGATCCCGTGCTTCGCTTCGCCGTAGCCGAACTCGATCAGCAGCGACGACTCGTCGCCGTAGACGTCGCCCGTCCGCCAGCATTCGCCGACGCTGACCTGGCCGAGCGTGTCGGCCCAGTCCGGCGTGGGGATACCGCGGCCCAGCACGGTGTCCAGCGCCGTACCGGCCGCTTCGCGCTCTTCAAGCGTCTCGGCGAGCACTCGCAGCGCCGCCAGCAGCGCGGCAGCACCCGGCGTGATCTTGCGGCTCGCGAACGCGACCAGGTCCAGGGCGACCGAGAAGTCTTCGGCTTCTTCCTCGTTGACAGGCAGATCCCACCACTGGCCGATGACCTCGGAAGCCAGGAGATCGACCTCGAGGGGCTCCGGCTCCGCGCCCAACGACGAGAAGTCCCGCAGCATGTCCTTGAACAGGCCGTTCATGCTCTGCGGGGTGGGCTCAGGGTTCTTCTTGCGCGCGCGACTGACCGGGCTCATTCCCCACATGTTTCCATCGGCCGCCCGGGCCTCTCACGTGGGCTCTTTGATTCGCGCGAGCATCCCCGCGAACGCGTCCTCGGTGATCACCGGGATGCCGTAGTCGCGGGCCTTGCGCCCCTTGCCCGACAACGTGTCCGGGTCCGCGGCGACCAGCAGTTTGACCGTCTTCGTGACCGCCGGATGCACCAGCAGCCCGGCGTTGACGGCTCGCTGCTCCCACTCCGGCCGCTCGCACCGCATCTCCCCGGTGAAGACCACCTTGTCGCCGGTGGCGAGCGCGAACCGGCGTACGACCGGCTCGGCGGGAGCGCTCCGGAGCGCCTTGTCCACGTCGGACTTCGCCAAGCCGAGCAGCACGGCGACCTCGCGGAGATCCGCCGGATCGGCGTCGGCACCGGCGAGTTGGCCGAGATACGACCGGTGGAGCGCGACGGCGGTGGTGCGCCCGATGCCGAGTTCCGCCGCGAGGGCGACGAGCGCGTCCGCCTCGGCGACGGAAATGTGCCGGTCCAGCATGGCGTGGTCGAGCAGCGCGAGGTATTTCGCGTGCTCGGTGGACACGGGATGCCTTTTGTTGTCCATTCTTTTGAGACTCAGTCGTTCAACAAAGTGTCCTTGTTGGGCGGCGTGTTCCCTGGCGACCCATTTCCCGCTGGGATGCACGAAATCCGGCCACGGATGTTCACCCGCCAACGCGAGTTCCTGCGCCCACAACGGTCCGCCCGGATCTTTGCGCAGATACGCGGCGAGCAGGTGTGCGGTGGCCAATGCGTCGGCGCTCGCGCGGTGCGCGTCGGAAATGGTGACCCCGATGGCCGCGCAACAATCCGCGAGACTGCGGCCCGCGCCGGGCAGGTATTTCGGCGCCAGCAGCATCGTGCACAGCCCGATATGCGGCCCGAGCGGCACGCGATAACCGTGTCGCGCGTACTCGGCGGCAAGGAAACCGCCGTCGAACCGCAGGTTGTGCGCGACCACGACCCGGCCGGCCAGCAGCGAAGCGAGCTCCTCGGCAACTCTGTCGAATGTCGGCGCGTACGACGTCTGTGCGGCGGTGACCCGGTGGATGCGCTGCGGGCCGAGGTCGCGCCGCGGGTTGACCAGGGTCTCCCACTGCCCGGTGATCTCGCCTGTCGGCGACACGTGCACTACGGCCAGCTCGACGATCCGGTGCTGCCTGTTGGGGTCGAGGCCGGTCGTCTCGAGGTCGACGACGGCATAGCCCAGCACGCAAGCTCCTCCGCGGTTCTACCCTTTCAACGCGCGTGCCAGCTTGCCGTATGCGACCACGTTGTCCGTGTATTGACGCGCCGCTTGGTCGAACTCGCCGCCACAGGTGATCAGCCGGAGTTCGGGTTCGGTGGTGTCGCCGTAGACCTTGTCCGTGGGGAAGGACGACTTCGGGTAGTGGTCGACGCGGTAGATCGTGAAGATCGCTGTCGTGCCGTCGGTGCGGTGGACGATCGCCTCCGCGCCGGCCTTGAGATCGCGCAGCCGCACGAAAACGCCGGGTACGCGGTGGTAATCGACGTGACCGGCGATGATCGACGGGCCGACTTCGCCCGGGGTCGGGGCCTGTGTGAACCAGCCCGCGGTGACGGCGTCGGGCGGCACTTCGAGCGAATCGTCCGGGTTGAGGCCGAGGTCCATCAGCTTGCCGGTGCGCACGCCGATCGACGGCACCTCAAGGGAAACCGGTTTCGACGCGGCCAGCGCGCCTTCGGCGGGCGTCGGGCCGGCCGGGGTGGTGGCTGGGGTCGTGGCCGACACGGCGGTGCTGGTCTGGGGTGCCGCCACGGGTTCCGCCGCCGGGGAAGGGAGCGCGACGATGATCGCGATCGTCGCCACCGCGGCTGTGGCGGCACCGATGGCCGCCACAGCCTGCTTGGAAATACGGGACATGGGTTCAGTGGCCCGCTCGGCGGCGGGCGACGAGCACGGTTCCGGCGGCGGCACCGACGAGCACCACACCACCGAGGGCGATGTACGCGCCGGAGTCGTCCGAGGAGCTGCCGCCACCGCCGGTCGCGACGCCGCCGACGGGCTTGACCTTCACCTGCGAGCCGCTGGGCTTCTTGGTGGTCGGCTTGGCCTTGGAAGTGCTGGGCGTGGGGTCCGCCGGAGTGGTGGTCGGCGTGGGCGACGGCTGGCTGACGGGCCGGTGCGGAAGGTTCTCGCAGGCGATGCCGTCATTGTCGGCGTCGAGACGATTCGGATCACCGGGCACGGCGTCGAACACGGCCTGCGCTTCCTCCTGATAGGTGAAGTCGCCACAGTCTTTGTCTTGGGCAATGGCCATCGGGGCGGCTGCGAACAACGCCCCGCAAACGATGGCCGACGTCAAAAGGGCACGACGAACTAGGGACATGAGACGCCTTTCGATAGGAGTGGTCGCGATTTACAGCGACGTGCACCCCTTATCGAGACACAACCAGCGGTGTTACAAATCAGACATAACGGAATCGGACGTCAATCCGCAAAAAGTGCTTCCGACCTCGCTAACCCTTCGCAACTTTAGGAATCGCAATGCGTGCGGCCCGCACTTCGGCAATCAACCGCGTCTTACGTTTGTGAGTTTCCACCAACTCGGCGAGATAGGAGCCGAATTCCTCGGCGACGTCGGCACGCTTGTGCAACGTCCGGAGTTTGCGGAGCTGTTTCGCGGCCTCGCGGTAGCACAGCGGATCTTTGTGCGCGATCAATTCGTCGACATGGATCTTGTACACCGGGATCACTTCGACGGGATGATCCACTTCCCGCAATTCGGCGAGTTGCAGCCGCAGTTCCAGCGATCCGCCGTAGCGCGTCGAAACGCGCCAAGCCTCGTCCGGCCGATCCTCGCTGAGCAGAATTCGGACGAGCTCGTCCGCGACGGCCACGTCACTGTCGGCGCGTTCCCGCAGCAAAGCCATTGCCGCCTTGCGTTGCGCGGGCCATTGGCCGCTCTCCGTGGCGGCCTCCTTCAAGGCCGAATAGGACTCCAGCGTCGGCTTCCGCTCGAATTCGGTGTGGCGCAAGGTAAGCGCCTCGTCCGTCTGACCGGCTTCCTGATAGGTCTCGGCGAGTTCGTCGACCACGGGCGCCCGCGCGGGTCCCTTGTCGTGCGTGAGTGCCCTTGCCGCATGCGCGATCGCCTCGCTGTGCCGCCCGGCGCCACGCAGAACGCGGACGATCTTCAGGCTGATGTCGAGACGCGGCGGCTTCGCGGAGAGGATGGCCACGAGCGCGTCGACGTCCCCGGAGATCTCGGCCAGCTCCTCCTGAAGCCGCGACGCGGTGCGATACCGGACGTCTTCCTCACCCTTGGCCAGCACTTTGTCCACAGTGGACTTGATACGCTGGATTCCCTTGTCGCCCAGCGCTTTGGCGAATTCGGCGAGATCGATCTCCAGCCCGTCGAACTCGACGGCCAGAATCCAGTCCGCCAGTTCCTCCGGGTTCGGCGGGTGTGCCGCGCAGGCACGCGCGTACAGCTCGATGCCACGGTCGAGCTCATCGGCGACCATCCCGGAGGCGTCGTCGACCTGTTCGAGCATGGCGATGATGTCGTCGACCGTGCGCCGGGCGAGCGGCGCGAGGTCCGCCCGGCTGCCCGCGTCCAGCAGCCGCTGCAGCGTGTCGAGCACCGAGCCGACCTTCGTGGCGTACTCGAAGTTGCCCCCGGTGACGGCGGCGTCCAGCAGCCGATGCGCCTCGGCGAGGTCGCCAGGGGCCGCCATGGCGCGTGCCTCGAGCGCTTGCCGTAACTCAGGGTCACGCTCGGCTTGTTGGTGCACCAGCTCGGCCAGCGTCTCCCGATCCAAGGAGCGCAGGTAGGGGCGCAGGTCCGTCGTCAAACTCACCTTGGCTATCTTGCCGCACGACGTCAGCCCCCCGTGTGGGCCAACTGCGTAGTCTTTTCGGCCTAATCCGCGACGCAGAGTAAACCGAGGTCACCGCTTGCGGATACCGGCCAGCACGGCCTCCATCAGCCGGATATCGGTGACGCGCAGCGTCGGCGGTGAGGCCTGGTGACGTGGCTCGGACACGAACACCACGGCGTTCGCCGCTTCCGTGCCGAGGCGCCGGGCCAGCCGGATCGCCAGGAAGCAGGCGAGTGCCGACAGGATCAAGATCGCCGCGGTACTGGACAGTGCGCCGGCCAAAGTGCGGCGGCCGCTTTCTTCCGCGAGTTGCGTCGCATACGCGCTCTGCTGCGCGGAGAGCGCTTCGAGTCCATCCGCGACATGCCGCGCGGACGCCCGCCAATCGCCTTCGTCCATCGGGGATCGGTCGCCTGCCACGAGGGCCCGCTCCGCCGAGCCCAGCCGGTACCAGGCGTCGCTTTGCACCAGCGCCGAATACAGCTCGCGCCCGCGATCGGTGAGTTTCCCCGCGGCCGCGGCCAGATTGGCGTGGTACGAACCGAAAGCCGCGACGAACGCGGACAGCTGGTCGGGGGTGAAGCCGGTCCCGCCCGCGGCCAACGCGTCGGTCCGGGACAGTCCGTCGACCGCGGTCAACAACTGCGCGGCGACCAGCTGCTGGTAGCCGACCTCGGCATCCGGCGCTTCCTGCGCGGAGCGCTGCAAACCCGCGATGGCGTTGTCGACGATCTTGTCGCGCGAGGAGTCGATACGCGGATGCCCGATGTCGATCCGGCGCCGTTCCTGCCGGACGGTGGTCACGAGATCGGTCACCGACGCCGTGGCCGAGGCCGCGCGGCCGGCGAACTCCTGGGCCTGATGTCCGTGGTGGACAAGGAATCCCCCGAGCGCGAGACCGACGATGGCCAAGGCCGCACTGGGCACGAGCGCGATCGTCCAAGCTCTGGCGCGGACGTCCGGATACTTCACGGCACCCCTTATCGGTCGTGGGACCCCGTTCCCGACTCCCGCCAACACTATGCAGTCTGCAATTTGCAGGTCAACGAGGATCCGCCATATGGCCGCTCGCACTACGTAATCAATGTCCGATTCAGGCCAACCTTTGGTCTAGACCTGGACGCAGTGTGGTGCGTCGCACACACTCGGTGGCAGCGCGCGCCCTCCTCCCCTTCCCCGTCTAAGCATGGAGAACAGATGGAACGCACAGTTCTTCTCCGTATAGGCGCCGCCGCCGTCCTTGCCCTGAGCTCGTTTTCCTGGGTGGGAACTGCCGCCGCGCAGGAGCTTTCCCCTGGCCTCGTGAGCGCCATGCAGCGCGATCTGGGCCTGTCCGCGAACCAGGCAGCCGTCCGCGTCACCCAAGAAGCGGCGGCCACGAAAACCGCGCCCGCCGCCGAAGCCGCCGCGGGTTCCGCGTTCGGCGGTGCCTGGTTCGACGCGAACAGCGGCAAACTCGTCGTCGGCCTCACCGACCAGAGCAAAGCCGATGCCGTCCGCGCTACCGGCGCCGAAACCACGGTGTCCACCGTGAGCGCGGCCGCCCTCGACTCCACGAAGACCACGATCGACTCCTACTCAAAGGCGAAAGCCGCCCCGGCCGCCATCAGTGGCTGGCGCGCCGACCCGAAGTCGGGCAGCGTCGTGATCACCGTGCGGCCCGGCGCGAAGAGCGCCGACGTCGACGCGTTCGTCAACCAGGCCAAGCAGGCCGGCCCGGTCACTGTCGAGGCAGGCGAGACCCCGCAGACCTTCGCCGCCGGAACCGTCGGCGGCGATCCGTACTACATCAACGGGAACACCCGCTGTTCCATCGGTTTCTCGGTGCACGGCGGCTTCGTCAGCGCCGGCCACTGCGGCGGCACGGGCAGCTCGGTCGTCGGCTGGGACGGCTCCGCGATGGGCAGCTTCGCGGGCTCTTCCTTCCCTAACAACGACTATTCGTTCATCCGGACCGGCAACGGCTGGTGGAACGCACCGGTCGTCCTCGGCTGGGGCACCGTGAGCGACTCGATCGTGCGCGGCTCCTGGGTCGCGCCCGTCGGGACGTCGGTGTGCCGCTCGGGCTCGACGACCCACTGGCACTGCGGGGTCGTGCAGGGCCAGAACGAAACCGTGAACTACGCCCAGGGCGCGGTGTACCAGATGACCGGCACCAGCGTCTGCGCCGAACCCGGTGACTCGGGCGGCTCGTTCATCACCGGCGACCAGGCGCAGGGCGTCACGTCCGGTGGGTACGGCAACTGCAGCGGCGGCGGCCGGACCTGGTTCCAGCCGGTCAACGAGATCCTGCAGGTCTACGGCTTGGGCCTGGTAACCGGCTAGTTTGTGACGCGCCCGGTACCCCCCGTGGGTGCCGGGCGCTACAACCTGCCCAGCTCGGCGAAGATCGTCTGCCGATCCTGCCCGTCGTCGAGCATCCGCTTCGCCACTTCCCAGAGCTCCGGCGGCTCGTTGTCCCACAGCCGCGCCGCCACCACCGGATCCGCCGAATCGTCGTCCCCCGGCCTCGCGAACCTGCGTCGCGCCAGCGTGTCGACGATCTCTGATTGGCTGGCGCCCGGCATCAGCCCCTGGAGATACGGCTGCATCGCGGGCATCAACCGCAACCGCGCCTTGACCAGGAACTGCCCGTCCGTGTCGCCGAGGCTCTCCTCGACCAGCCGCCGGGCCCGCCCCGGCGAGACCTCACGAAGCGTGTACCGCTCGCCCTCCGCCGCCCGGGCCTGCAACCCGGCGAGCAGCAACTCGGGCTCCTGCGCCACGTCCACCGAGCCACCCGACGCCACCACCGCGTGCCGCACCCCGGCCCGCTCGAACATCACGACGGTGATCGTTGCCTTGCTCTGCGCGTCGGAGAACTCCCAGCACTCCCCCAAGCTCACCCGCGCCCCGACCCACTCGGGCTCGGCGACCCCAGCCTCCGCCAGCCGATCCGCGACCACCCGCGCTTCGCCGGTCCCGACGGCTTCGAGCGCGCGCAGGAACGCGAGCGACACCGGATCCGCTTTGCCCCCGGCGTACTCGATCACCTGCTCCGCCGCCAATACCTCCAGTGTCCCGGCCACGCTGACCTCGGCCAGCAACGGATCCGACACCCCGCCAAAGGCCTCGAACCCGCGCAACACGTCCTCGAAGACGTTGCGCTGCGGACGTCCAGACTTGCTCTTCTTCTTGCGACCTCGGCTCACTGGACTCACCGCGTCATCGTCCCAAACCGCCACGACATACTGGCCGAGTGACCCTCGAAGAGCTGATCCAGCGCCTGCGCGACTTCGCCGCCGCCCGCGACTGGGAGTCGTTCCACACCCCGAAGAACCTGGTCATGGCCCTGTCCGGCGAGGTCGGCGAGCTGATTTCGCTGTTCCAATGGCTGACCCCGGAACAGTGCGCCGCCTGGCGCGAAGACGGCACCCTGGAGGCGAACGTCCTCGACGAGATCGCCGACGTGATGCTGTACCTGGTGCGGCTGTCGGACGTGCTGGGGCTGGACCTGCTGGCCGCGGCCAACGCGAAGATCGACCGGAACGAACACCGGTTCCCGCGGCTGACCAACCAAGGCGCCATCAACCGAGAGCCGTAACTGGACTGCCGTTCATATGCCGTTGTCGCTGCTCAGGGCGTTCACTCGGACTCACTAGTCACCGGTTGGCCGATACACGAATCACGCTGTGCAAGTGATACTCGACGGCGTGAACTACATCGCCGAAACGTCCTTCGGCGCGAGCATCGGTCCTGAGGCGCTGAGCCAACTACGAGCAGCCGGAACGCGCAAGAGGTTCAAGCCCGGAGATTTGCTCTTCATGGAGGGCGAACCGGACGGCAACGTACTCCTGGTCGAATCCGGAATCGTGAACGTCTTCGTCACGGCTGAGCAGGGCAAGGAACTCATCCTCGGCATTTACGGCAAAGGTGAGTTGCTGTGTGAGATGAGCGCGCTGGGGCGGGAGCCCAAGTCTGCAAGTGGACGGGCACGTCGAGGCGGCTGCGTCACGGAGATCCGTGGTGATGCCTTCCGGGCATTTGTCGGGCGAACGCCGGCCGCGATGACGCACGTGCTGAGCATCGTCCAACTCAGGCTGCGACGCGCCGATCAAGCTCGACTGTCCTATCTATCCGACGACGTAAGTGTCCGCGTGGGGCGCACCTTGCTCGACTGGGGAGCCAAGTATGGCGATAAACACGCCGACGGAAGCATCAAGATCCACAACTTTACCCGCAAGGAGCTCGCACAGAGCGTCGCGGCCTCGGAGAAGACTGTCGACGACGTACTGACCAGCGTGAGTAACGCAGGTCTGCTCAAGACAGGTCGCCAACTGTTCCATCTTGTCGATCCCGGACGCTTGAGCAGCTGGATACTCGAGAAATCTCGTCGCTGAGCTGTCTACCGGATTTCCGGGTGTGCGACGCAACGAAAAACCCAACACTCTCCCCAAAATGATCCAACGGGGAGAGGAATTCAGGCATGAATCAGATGCCGACTACCAAGGCCATGTTCGGCTACGACGTGATCGGCTCGTCAGCCAACGACGACGACAAACTCGACGAAGTACGCGCTTACGCGGCCAAATACGTCACTGAGGCGCTCGATCTGGCCAAAGTCGAAGTGAACGACAGGACCAACTACTCACCGACCGGCGACGGTGCACTGGCCTGCTATCCGGAGACAAGCCTGCCGCAGTTGATCGACGCGACCTACCACCTCGACGGGAAGTTGCACGGTCACAACCGCAGGTACCTGCCTCCGGTGCGCCTACGCGTATCGATTCATACCGGTCCTGTACGCATCTCCGACGAAGAAACCTTTCAACGGCGGACGATCGAACTTGCCCGCGGTCTCGACGCGAGCACATTCAAGGAGATCGTCCGCAGGATGGACCGATTCGCACCGTCGACCGTCGCGGTGATCCTTTCCGATCAGGCTTACCGTGTCGCAGTGCTGGGCGGCTACACCGAACGCCTTCGGTCGCACAACTTCGGCGACGTGGAAATCGCCAACAAGGAGTTCAACGAACGGTGCTGGGTCCACGTGCCGGGGATCGACCGTGAGCGGGTCAGGGAGTTGTCCCACCCTGACCCTGTGATCGACAAACCCACAGGCGCACGACCGACGCCACCGTCGACGCCGGGCTATTTCCAAGGAAACTCGGTCGGCGGCGACAACTCGGGTTCGATGGTAGCCCGGTTCGGAGAGTCGGATCGTCGACCATGACTGAGCCCGAGCGACCTGATTTTCAAGGAAATAACGCAGGCCGAGACAACAACGGCGAAATGATTAGCCATGTCGAAAATATGTGGGTCTCAGACAAAGAGATAAGAATATACAGTGATCGTCCCGTTCCGGATAGGATGCGCAATGATGCGATGTACGCTTTCGCACCTCCAGGAGATTTTAACAAAGCTTCACTGATATTCACGAAATTCAACTTACTAATTCTTTGCGGACCCGGCTCAGGACGAACACTCGCAGCGGTTCGTTTACTTATAGACAAGAGAGTGGATCATCTTCAGATTCTCGACTTCTCCAGACCGATCGACAAAATTCTGCCCGAAGAGGTAGTCCCGAAGACTGGCTATCTATGGGATCGAATTTCCAGTCCAAGACTCAAGGAAATGAGCAACAGCGACCTGGATCAGCTGGATGATTCCTTAAGAAAGAGCGAAGCATTTCTCGTCGTGACGGCCGAAAATCGAGACGTACTTCGAGGATCGACTCAGCCATATTCCG
The DNA here is from genome assembly GCF_036008905.1 of Amycolatopsis sp. Classification (GTDB taxonomy): domain Bacteria; phylum Actinomycetota; class Actinomycetes; order Mycobacteriales; family Pseudonocardiaceae; genus Amycolatopsis. The sequence continues at coordinate 44,047 of NZ_DASYMU010000144.1, forward strand.
TGGAGCTCTTCGCACCTTCGACAGAAGCCGTGGCACGAGCACATCTCGCTGCAGATCCCACCAATCAAAGGAGCGAAGACTTACTGAACAAAATCGACATGAAGCAGACTCTATTGGACTATACCGCACCACAACGAGGAGCTCAAGTGGCCAAGCTCCTCCTGAAGGTCGGCAACGGATACGAATTCGCCGATATCAAGGCAGATCTACAACAGAGGGCAGACGACGATGTAGAAGAGTGGTTCAGCACAATTGAAGACATCACAGTGCGGGCACTGGCCATCGCGATCGCGTTTTTGGAGTTCAGTTCTTATGGAAGGGTTTCAGAAGCCGCAAAAATGCTTGAGGATATCCTCGATAATCCGGAAAACGGAGACATCTGGCCGTATGATCCACCCAACTTTTTCGAGTACACCCGAACGGATCGACTGAACCTTGCTACCGCAAAACTAAAAGTAAACGAAGACTTGAACGAGGGTCGCATCGACCCAGAACTGGTGCTGTTCACGAGACCGACCTGGGGAGAAAGACTTCTGCGCTACACCTGGAAAGAATACGAACGAATTAGACCAATCTTGCAAACATGGCTCAGCGACTTGGCGGAACAAGATATCATCACAAGAGAAAGTCGCGACAGGGCAATGACGCGATTCGGCGCGCTGCTTGCCGATTCCGCCGAGATCGACACGATTGATTGGGTACGAGACTGGGCAAGAAGCGACTCTTTTAACCGCCAGTCAATGGCCGCAATGACACTGAACGGATTAACCAAAAATAAAGCTTTTCTGCCACAGGTTCGCGCATATTTGATAGCCTGGAGCAGGCCAACACACCCCCTCACCTTGCGAACAACTGCAGCGTTGATCTGCCAAGGAAAATTCGCCGAAGAGGATCCCGTCTTTGTTCTCAGCCAAGTGCGCAAACTAGCAAAAAATCCTGACGTTGTTCTTAAAGGGCAGCTCTCGAAAATTATTCGAACCTTAATTAAGGAACCACGAAATCGCTCCCTGGTCTGGGATTTTCTCGTAGAACTGATCAAAACCGGTTCACCGACAGCTCAACGAATCGCGCGAGACAGCGCGATCGACACCCTCGGTAATCAAGGCCTCCCCCTAGAGCTTGACGAAGGCGAACAGGAGTTGTTCCGAGCACTGATCGCGGCACTCGTCCTGGATCAGGCTAAGCAAGTCCGAGTGATCGACAAGCTCGTCGAATGGGCACGACGAGCCGAAACAGACCCCAAGGCTGACGCAGGATTGACTGCGCTCCTCCGCACACTGCTCGCCAGTACCGATAGAAACTTTGTCAACCGTCTGAGCTTCTGCCTTCACAAGGCGATCGAGACTCGAACCGATGCGACCCCACTGGAAGAAATTCTGGTCAGAGCGTTTGAGGAGAACAATGAGTACTAACCACTCAGGCAGCAACATTTCGTGGCCGGTACGTCAACGTGCGGCACACGTGCGAGCGATCCTGCGCCATATGGCACGCAGAACCAACGACATCGCGCTTGTCGCCGAACGCCACGACGGCTTGTGGGCCAGCACCAGGATCGAGTTGGGTTCGACCAGGCAGGTTCAACGTCTGACCCTCAGCACCGCATTGGCGCGAGGCATCAAGCGGTTGTACGAGGTGGATGTTTCAGCGCGTCGACTGCGCTTCTCCAGTTTCTTCGAGACGGATGCCGAGGGCGCTGTCGTAGAAGGCGAGATCTTCGCACTATGGCGAGTCAGCGATCCCGTCGCGTTGCTCACCAGAGCGCGGTTCGATCATCTGACAGCGATCCGCGAGGCCGCTGAGGACATTTTGCGACCCATCATCAGTCGCGTAACCGTCGAGACGGTTGAAACTCTCGACGAGAAGGGAGACATCGCGCTCGCACCTTGGCGGCCACTGTCAGAGGGAGCTATCTCGTGGGGCGAGGGAGAAGCCCTGTTCCGTCTCACCGGGCTGGGAGCGTTACATCGACATTCCCTCGAATCCATCCGCCGAGCCCGAATCGTCGACCGGGAACAGCGGAGTATGGATGAAGAACGAATCAACTTCTACGCAGACGTGATCCAGTCGGGCCATGTGAACCTGCTGGCCATGATGCTGAGCAACAACAAAGCAGACGTCGAGAAAGTCTTGAATTACGTCCGGACCAACGAGATCCCCATCGGACGGGCGGCGTTGAGCAGCGAGGATCCGCTTCGCCATGCCGTGAATCAAATGATGAATGAAGCCGATGACTTCGCCAGGCAGGACATGCGCCAGTCACTCCTGAACTCATGGCAGACGCACTTTAGCGATAACAGGATGGATCAACTGCGCGATGCATTGGGCAAGCGCCGACCCACCGGCGAATCCTAAGTAGCTGACGACGACAGCCGACGCTGAGGAATCTACGGTGCTCAGCCGTGGATGGTGTCCTGTTGGTCCGGGATGACCGAGCCGTTGTCACGCAGCACCGGCCCGGTTGAGCCATCGGCGTTCTCGTACGCCGCGGTCGAGCACGGGTAGGAGCGGTTCAGCTTGGGCAGTGGCTGGATGAACATCGGATTGACCACCCACTTGCCGTCCGCGTTGTCGTAGGCGTGGCACATCAACTCGTCCTTGTTGCGGTTGAGCGCGATGTGCACGCCGGTCGCGTCCTTCAGCATGGTGACCTCAGTGGTCGCGTCACCGCCGGAGAGTGCCTGCCGCTTGGACGCAGGAGCGGCTTCGAGCTGCGAGGCACCCTTGATACCGAAGATCTTCTTGTTGATGAAGCACCGTTTGCCGTCGATGTAGGTCATGATCGCGTCCGCGCCGTCGGGGATGCCGCCGCAGCCTTCGAGATGGCCAATGATACGGCCGCGCGTGATCAGCGACTCGATCCCGAGCGTGCGGCTCGGCGGATCCCCCCATCTCAGAGCCCCAGACGTCCGCGAACTCCTTGGGCGACGCCGACACGACCCAGGTGTCGAAGCCAGCGCGGTTCAGCGTCGCGATGAGATCCTTGATCTCCGCGTAGTAGCGAATCCACGCCGTCTCGGTGCTGGAGCCGACCCGCTGAGTCGCCCCGACCAGCGTTGAACTGCGCGACCCACGAGTAGCTGGCCTCGGTCTGGCGCTGGTTGTACCCCGCGAAAACATCTTCGCCGCCCGTGGTCTTGGCCGTCTTCCGGACTGACAGAAGCTCCGACTGGTCCCAGAAAATTAGGAGAACACACCCGATTGTGCCCGCTGGATCACCGCTTCGGTGCCCAATTCAGCACGGGCAGCAGGGTTCTCGACGTAGAACTTCAGAAGCCAGTACAGGAGGTTCGGGTCGATCGCCATCGACAGGCAGTTGACCTCGATCATCGGCGCGGGAGGCAGTTTGTCAACCTTCCAGAACTTGACGATCTGCCGCCGCTCCCATGGCGCGTTCGAGTACGCGATGACCAAAACGTACGGGCGCCCGTTGTAGACAGCCTTGACTCCGGCGAAGCTCTCCCACGGCAGGAACGACGAAAAGGCCCAACCCCGCTGGTGGATGCCTTCTTGGGACAACACCAACTTGCCTCGGCGTAACCGTCCAGCCGCGACCAAAACCGGGAGGCTTGCCAGGCCCAATCCGATCAATCCGAAAACGATCGCCGCCGCCTGCGGAGCCGTGACGTCGCCGCGGGGGATGCTGAGATAGAAGTCGAAAGCAGCGAGCAGGAAGACAGCGGCGAGGAGCGCGATCAGAACGACCTGGGCCCAGAACGCGAACACCGAGTACCGGACCTCAGTGCCAGGCTTGCCGTCGACCCGTACTGTCCTGATGTCACCGCCATGCCGGAATTTCGTGCGGTAGCCGAGTACGGCGGTGAGCAAGAGGATGGCGGCGAACAGCAGGGCGTACTTCAAGCCGCCTGGTTTTCCGATGGCGACGAACCCGAATCCAATCGGAATCGAGACGACACCGAGCAGCACGGCGAGGACCACCGCGGAGTAGTCCTTCAAACCACCTCGGCTGGGCCACTCCGCAGGCCGCGGCAAAGTCGGCACGACGCCTATAGCCCGAGACGGGTTCGTTCGGCTTCCATGACCCGCTGTTCCAGGCCTTCCGGCCGGTGCTCGGCGGGGTCCATCGCGCGGCCGTCCACGTGCTTGGCGTCGCTCTTGCGCGCGAACTCGTCGAACAGCAGGGTTTTGCCCTCTTGGATCTCGCGGATGCGTTCGTCGACGCTGTCCTTGGCGAGCAGGCGGTGTACCTGGACCTTGCGGGTCTGGCCCATCCGGTGTGAGCGGGCGATGGCCTGTTCTTCCGTGCTCGGTTTCCATTGCGGCTCGGCCAGGATGACCACGGACGCGGCCTGCACGTTCAGGCCGACGCCGCCTGCCTCGATCTGGCTGAGCAGCACCGCGTGGCCTTGGTGACTCGTGAACGTGTTGATCAGGTTCTGCCGTGCGGCAGGCGCGACAGAGCCGTTGATCTGGCCGACGACCGCTTCGCCGATTCGTTCGCTGATCGTGTTCAGCACGCCGAGGAAGTTGGAGAACACCAACACCTTCAGGCCGTCCTGACCCGCTTCGGTGACGATTTCGTGCAGCCGCTCCAGTTTCGTGGACTGCTCGGACGCGAAGGCGGCTTGCCGCACCTTCATCAGGTTGCCCGACTCGACCGCCCGGCGATATTCGACGTAGTCCCGAGGGCTCAGTTGGACCCAGTCTTCGACTTCGATCTTGTCCGGCAGTTCCCGAAGCACGTCCTCCTGGTTGCGCCGGAGATAGACCGACGCGACCACGCGGCGAAACGCCGTGGCGCCGACCAGCGCGTCGCTCGCGACCACCCGCCCGGTCAGTTGGGGCTGGAGATAGCCGACCAGGTTCCGGAATTCGCCGACCCGGTTTTCCATCGGGGTACCGGTGAGGAACAGCACCCGCGGCGCCTGGTCGGTCAGGGACTTGACCACCTGGGACCGTTTCGCCCCAGGGTTTTTGACGTAGTGGGCCTCGTCGACGATGACGCACGTGGGCGCGGCCAGGCTGAGTTTGGCGACCGTGCCGAAGGTCGTCACCGCGATTCCGCCGTCGCGATTCCACCGAGCCGCGGCGGCATCGCGGTCTGTGCCGTGCAGGCTGTGTGCGGCGAGCTTGGTGTGCTTGGCGATCTCGTTGAGCCAGTTGATCTGCACGCTCGCGGGGCACACCACGAGAAACCGGTTCTGCCCGTTCGCCGCCAGATGTGTCAGGACCGCGAGCGCTTGGACTGTCTTGCCCAGCCCCATTTCGTCGCCGAGGATCGACCGCCGCTGATGGATCGCGTACTGCGCACCGAAAACCTGGTAGCCCCGCAGAGTCGCGGTCAGCAGGCTGGTGTCGAGCGGGGTCTCGGAGATCTTCTTCCGCAGGTCTTCGGAGACAAACCCTTGGACCGCTTCCTTGTCCTTGCTTTCCCCGGCGCCACCGACCGTCGACAGCAGTGCGTTGAAAGTCGCGGCATCAGTGCGGTAGTCCTGCCAGAGCCGCTCCGACCGATAGCTCGCCGGGTCCGCGGCCTTCGTGCCTTGTTCCAGGATCTTCCGCAGCGATCCGGTCTGCGCGAGGATCGCGTCGAGCCTGGCCAGCGCCGACAACGCGGCCCGCTTCTTCGCCCGCCCGGCGAACGTCATCGACCACCGGCTGCCCGCCCGCTTGGCGTCGTCGAGCAGCGGGGTCACCTCGGCGTCGAGCCGCTCGAGCGGTTCCCTGATCGACGAGGTGACGCTGTCCGCCTGCTTGATGGCACTGAGGATGGCGAGCAGTTCGGCCTGACCTGAAGACCGGCGATCGGCGTCGAATCGGACCTGCGTATCGGCGGCTACCCGTTGCCGCAGCGCCTCGGCGGCCGTCGCGATCTGCTGGGCACTGGACGGTCCGACACCGGGAATCGCCAGCAACTGCGTCAACGTCGTCGACGCCACGGCATCGACAGTGGTGTAACCGGCGGTTTCGAGCTGGCCCAGCCGGGCGCCTCTGCCCATGACCTCACGCAGGGACGACACCGGCATGGCCCGAAGGCGCAGCCTGACCTGGCTGTCGGTCAGTCCCGCCGTCCGCTCGCGAGCCAGTTCGCGCAGCTGCGCGGGCGCGGCCATCAACGCCTGCGCTCGCGCTCGCAGCATCGACAGGCTCGACATCGTGCGGCGTGCTTCGGCGCCGATCTTGGCTTTCGCGTCGGCAAGAGCCGATTCGTCGACCGTCAAAGTCCGTCCCTCAACTTCCCATTACCCAGCGAAGCACGCGCAACTGGTCAACTGGCGTCCGTTCGCGGCGAGGCGGTCGTTTTCACCCCTATCTTCCCGACATGCTCGCGGATCGCCCACTGACGATCGCCCCCGAACTGTCTCGTCACGCCCACGAGGTTGAGACAAAAGTCCGGCTGCTGGCGACGTCGCCACGCTCGCGCAGCCTGGCGGGGCTGGCTCGTTTTCTCCTTCGGTCAGAGGCCTTGGCGTCGTCCAAGATCGAAGGCCTTCAAGTGTCCGCACAGCACGTCGCCCTAGCCGAACTGGCTGACAACGATGCTTCGGTGACCAGGGGATTCACCAAGAACGCAGCGCTGGTCGCCAACAACATAGCCACGCTGAGGCAGGCAACCACGGCGTTGGCCGGCTCGACCGCCATCGGCGTCTCCAGCATCGACGGCCTGCACAAAGCGCTGCTTCCCGAAGACAAGTACCAGGGACTCCGCAAGGTCCAGAACTGGATTGGCGGCAACAACTGGAATCCGCTCGATGCCGAGTTCGTGCCGCCGCCCGTCGATCATGTGCAACCCTTGATGGACGATCTCTGCGCCTATCTGTGCGGTGGCGTCCATGCACCCCTTGTCCAAGCAGCGCTGGTTCACGCGCAGTTTGAGACCATCCACCCGTACGCGGACGGAAATGGCCGAGTCGGACGAGCACTCATTCACACAGTCCTGGTGAAGCGGGGGCTAACTCCGGCAGCCATCCTTCCCATCAGTATGGTCCTGTTGACGCGCTCTCAGGAGTACGTCGACGGGCTCACCGCGTATCGCTACCTGGGCTCATCCACCTCCTCGGACGCCCGCGACGGCGTATCAGCCTGGCTGGCTGCTTTTTTGGACGCCGTGTCCGTCGCGACCGAACAGGCCGATCAGTTCAGCCACGTCGTCGAAGAACTCACGGAGCAGTGGCACGACCGCCTGGCCGCCTACCGGCAGGGTCACAACATTCGCAGTCAACCTCGAGCGGACTCAGCACAGGCAAAGTTGCTGCTGGCGCTTCCCGAGATCCCTGTTCTGACCGCTCGTACTGCCGAAAACGCGGTCAGTGTGTCGTTCACGTCGGCCCGAGCAGCCTTGGAAGAACTGGCCGAGGCGAAGATACTCAGCCGCAAGCAGGTGGATCGAGGAACAACCGCCTACCTGGCCACCGAGGTCTTTGAGCTGCTCACGTTCGCCGAACGTGCCCTGGCCAGCGCTCACTGGGACACCCTCAAGTCAAAGCCCCTCCGCGCCGTGCCCGCCGGACCCCAGGGGTGACGAAGGCAGCGCAGATAGCTGATTTCCTTGCATCAATCAGACAGCGATTCAAGTTTAACACCATAAACTTGAATCGCTAGTGGCGCGACGACATGGTCGCGGCGGGGTCGTGGGAGGCGTACCAGCCGCCGAGCAGGCTGCCGAGGCCCAGGATGGCCATGAACAGGGCCGCACCGAAGCCGGAGCCGCCGAACTGGGCGATAACGGCGATGAACATCAGGAACAGGCCGACGCCCATGAGGCCGTGGCTCACCCAAAAGCGGGCGTCGCGAGCGGCGGGCACGAGTGGAGCGGGCGGCGGGACCGGGGCAACAGGCCGGAAGACCTCCGTCGGCTCGTCGAAGGGGACAACGTCCGGGGGTTCGACGAAGCCCAGCGCGACTTGGGCGGACTCGATGTCGAGGCTGGGGATGCCGAGTTCACGGGCGCGGGCCAGGCGGGGTTCGTTGGCGGGCACGGTGTGGTCGACGACCAGGTGTGTGACCGAAGCGGTGAGTTTCTTGGCGAGCTGGATTCCAGAGCTGAGGACCGCCGCCCGTAGTTCGTCGGCGTAGGCGGTGTGGCCGAGGACGAGGACCCGGGTCGACGCCGGGCGGGCGGGGGCGTTGGTGGCTCGCAGGTCGTGGGCCACTTCGGGGACACCGAGGGCGTCGGCGACCCGGCGGACGTCGCTTTCTTCGTCGACGGTGACGATGCCGTCGTTTTCGGCGACGGCGCGCAGTGCCATGACGAAACCTTTGTGGACGCGCCGGACGTCGTCCTTCGACATGCCCGCTTTCGCGGCGAGCAACGCCAGGGCGTGTGACTCCTGTTCGGAGATCTTCCGGTCGGACAGGGCGTCGCTGAGCATTTCGAGGTAGGCGTCTTCGAGGGCGCCGACGCCGGCCGCCGGCATGCGGTCGACCAAGCCCGCCATCCAGCTGGTGGAGCCGGACGGGGCGGCCTCGGGGCGGGGAAGCGGGCGGCCGGTGTCGCGCAGGCGCGGCAGTTTGGGGAAACGCGGCTGGCTGGTGAGGCCGAAGCCGTGGGTCGTGACCAGCGTCGCCGCGATGCGGGCACACACTCGCGCGTCCGCCAAAGCGAGGTGGGCGGGGAAATCGGCGATACCCAATGCACCCGCGACCGTGGCGAGGCGGTAGTTCGGCAATCGCAGGGCCTGTTTCGCCGAGGCGAGCATGCAGATTCCGGGAAGTTGCGGCATACGGACACCGAGCCGCGCCAATTCCTCGGTGAGAAAACGACCTTCGAACGGCAAATTATGGGCGACGATCACGCTGTTTCGGCACAATTCGACGAAGTGGCCGAGTATTTCGTCAAGTGGTGGCGCGGCGGCGATCTGGTCGGGCGTGAGATGGTGCATGCGAATATGTCCGGCATCGACCTCACCGCTCGGTCTGACCAGTGTGGACAGCTCGCGCAGCACTGTTCCGTCCGCGCGGACCCGTACCGCGGCCAACTCGACGATATGCCCCGGGTACAGGCCGGAGGTCTTGAAGTCGATGGCGGTGAACTCGAGCGAGGCGGCGGACACCTGGCCGTCTCGGGACAGGGTCAGGGTGTCGAACAAGTCAGCCATGGTCGATGCATCGGATCGCCGTGAAAAACGTGACACCTCTGGCGCTTGCGCGGCCCATTCGACTCACGTTCGTGGCCAGTCCGTGATTTACCAAATAAACTCTATAGCCCGAAAGAGTGATGAACGAAAATTCCTGTCTCCTGTCGGTAACACTGCGAAGCGACTTAGCGAGAAGGGTGCACAAGAGCGCCGTCCATGGCGCACCGAGCTTCGAGGAAGCACCCCATGAACGCTGTTCCCGCGTATCAGCCTGCCCAAAGACGGCGATTTCCGAAATGGCTGAAGATCACCTTGAGTGTGTTCGGGGTGCTGTTCGTCTTGGGTGCGATTTTCGGTAAGTCACCGGAGAAAACCCCGCAGCCGGTCGCGGCCGCGCCGACCTCGACCTCGGCGACGACGACGAGCACGACGACAACGGCTCCGCCGGTCGACACGTACACCGTGGTCGGTGTCGTGGACGGCAACACGGTCAAGGTGATCAGCGCCGGTCTCGAGAAAACCGTTCGGGTGCTGGGAATCCGGACCGCGCCGCAGAGCGGGCCCAGCTGTTTCTCGACCGAGACGATGGCGTGGGCCACGCAGATCCTGACCGGCCAGAAGGTCACGCTCCAGAACATGGCCGACCAGGCAGGCACCGTCCTCGCCTACGTGAAACTGGCGAACGGTGACGACTATTCGACTTCGGCGTTGAAGGCCGGATACGCCAAGTACTCGGTCGAAGGCGTACTCAGTTCAGCGGGCGCGGCACTCCAATCCGCCGAATCGTTGGCGAGCAACGCGGGTATCGGGCTCTGGGGTGAGCCGTGCAAGGGCAACATCGACGCCCCGGCGCAGGTCGACGTCCCGGCGGTCCCGGTCGAGCCTCCGCCTGCTCCCGTGCAGAAGTCGACCACGAAAGCCCCGGCGCCGCCGAAGACCACGACCAAAGCACCGCCCGCCCCTGACACCGGCAGCGCGTACTACGCGAACTGCGACGCGGTCAGAGCCGCAGGCAAGGACCCGATCCACGTGGGGCAACCCGGCTACAGTCGCAAGCTTGACCGCGATGGCGACGGCGTCGGCTGCGAGTAGCACTCCGACGCGTTACTCTGCGTCGCATGTCGCCGGTTTCTCGCACCCGTAAGCCCAAGAACAACAAGAAGAAAGCGGCCAGGCAACCAGACAAAGCGCGGCCGGGATGGTTCGACGAGGCGATCCCGGCCGCCCTCGACGGGGCTTCGGTGCTCATGGCGGCGAACGGGCCGCGTGAACTCGAGCAGGCGACGGCCGAGTTGCTGGGTGCTGAGCTGGCTTACCGACTCGAGCACGAGGCCGGAGGGCTGGCTTTCCACGAGTTCGCCGAAGACGTCGCGAGCGCCGCGACGGCTCGGATCAAGAAGGCCGCGGCCGATCAAGACGACACTTGGGAAGCTCCACTACGGCTTCTGCACGGGTTGAACGCGCTGGGCACGCCCACCATCGAGGCCGCGGCAAAAACCGGCATCACCCGCGCGGCCAAGTGGTTGCGCCGGGTGCCCGCGCAGGCACCCGAGTGGCTGGACCAGCGAGTCGTGGCCACCGGTGAGGTATGGAGGCTTCGTGACGTCTACGGGCATCGCGTCGCGGTGATCGCGGGTTTCGCTTATCCGAAACGTACAACCTCCGAGGTATTCCTGTTCGACCTGGACCTGTCCGGTATCCCGGCTTTCGCCGGAGCGGGTGTCTACGACGGCGTGGAGCAGGCTGCGGACGCTTGGCGGAAGACCGCGGGCGACGCGGAGCTGGTGCGCGTCGAAGACTCCGCGGAGCTGGAGGAGCTGGCGCAGTTCACCTACGACGAACGCACTGTCGTGGGTGACGAATCACGGAACCTGATGGACAACTTGTTCCGCGCCCGGCGCCGGGTTCAGGACCTGGACGTCGTGGTGAAGTTGCCACAAAGGCAATGGCTGTACGAGTTCAACACCGCCACCATGGCTGATCCGTTCATGAAGTGGCACGAAGACACCTACGGTTCCGTGCCGTTCCTGGAAGCGGTCGACGGCCTCGCCGAGGACTGGATGGAAGGCCACCTTCCCGAAACCTGGTTCGGCGTTTCGCCTGGCCGGGTTAGCGTCATCCTCGGCCTGATGACCGACTGGGTCGACGAAGACCAGGCGACCATCGAGGCGAAGTTGTTGCTGCCCAAATGGATTCGCTGGCTCGGCGAGAACTCGAAGCTCCCCGAAGACCTGATCGGGCCGATGGTCGCCTTGGCTGAGAAGGGTTACGTACCCGAGTAGCTCAGGCGTCGTCGGCCAGCAGGTCGGCTCCGTCCCAGACGAACCTCACGGTGGTGACGGCGTCGTCGCCGTCGCCGCCGGTGATGAGCTTGTGGATCGCGATCCCGGGCAGCTCCTGGTAATCGCACCATTCGTGATCGGACGTCAGCAGCAAATCAAGATCGAGTGACGCCAGCAGCCCGAAGATCTGCCCGCGGTTCGCGGTGTCGACGCCGACGAAGACCTCGTCCAGCAGGATGATCCGCGGTGCTTTGGCGACGGCTTGGTAGTGCGCGGCGACGGCGGCGAACAGCGGCAGGTGCAGTGCGATCGCCTTTTCGCCACCGGACAGAGCGCCGTGCAGTTTCTTGGTGAGCAGCTGCCAGCCGGCGCCGTTCGCACGGTCGATCTTGACCACGAACTGGTGCCAGCTGGTGTAGTCGAAGACCTGCGCGAGCTGCTGTTCCCAGCTGGTCGCGGTGTCGTCGGCTTTCGCTTCCTCGATGCGGTCGCGGAAGAAGAGGTGCAGCGACTCGCGGTCGGTGTCGCTGAGCCGGACCGGGTCCTTGAGCAGCAGTTCGCGCGCGGCCTTGGTACCGGTCGGAAGGTCGTCGCGAACCTGCCAGACCAGCCGCACGGCGACGTTCGACGCCGTCCTGACCTGGGCAAGGCGTTCGTTCATGGTGTCGACGAGCCCGCCTGCCTGGCGGATGCGGGAGGCCAGGTGACGGCGAGTGTTGCCGGTCAGGGTCTGGTCGAAGAGGTCGCGTTCGGCGCCGCTGATCTCACCGCGGCTGCGCTCGGCTTCGGCGCGCAGGAGGTCGAGCAGTTCCGAGGCACCGACGCGCATTCCGTTGACTGTCGCGCTGAAAACGCCGACATCGCCGTCGGTTTCGAGGTCCAGATCCGCGCGGTCGCTCAGGATGTCCCGGCAGTTGTAGACCTCTTCGGTCAGCCGGTGCAGGGCGTCCCCGAGGTTTTTGTTGCCGTGCGGGAGGTTCGGCCATTTCGCCGCGACCGCCTTCGCACCTTCCAGGCTCGCCTTGATTCCTTCGCCGGGAACCAGGTCGATGCCGGAGTCCGCGGGGAAGCTGCCGGCCGAGAGGTGCCGGAAGCGGGACGCGGCCTCGTTCCGGGCGGCCACCGCGGCTTTCCGGTTCTCCTCGTCGATGGAGCGCTGGGTGTCGAGCGACCCCAGTTTCGTCGACAGCGAGTGCAGCTCCCGGTTGAGATCCTTCCACCGCGTTTTGACGTCCTCGAACTCCTCGCGCAGCTTGCTCAGCTCGGCGAGCACGTCCTGATGTTCAAGGCTGATCGAGCCCTCGACCGCTTCGAGCTTCTCCGCGAGCGCGTTGGCGTCCCGTTCGACGATCTGCGCGTCCTCGGCGGACTCCTCCGCGGCGAGGCCGGAACGCCTCGCCTGTTCGGCGCGTTCGGCGGATCTGTCCTGTGCGGCGGCCAAAATCGCGTGCGCGTCCAGCCAGTTGTCCCCGATGTCACGGAAGACGTCCACGGCGACGCCGAGCGCTTCGAGCGAGTCCCGCTCGGCGGGCAAGGTGTTCTCCGCCGCCAAGAACGTCAGGGACTTCAGCGCCGTTTTCACCGCCTGCTCGCAGAAGGCGAGCTGCTCGACCACGCGCGCCACGGCCCGGTCCGCGGTGATGACGCGGGACTCGGCGAGGTTCAATTCGTTCGACGCGGCTTCGAGCTGCTCGTGCCGGGGGCGCTTCGAGCGCTCCTCGTCGACGCGGAGACGCCTGTCGTCCAGCAATTCCAGCCTGCTGTCGAGTTCGGCGACGGTGTTGTCCAGCTCGGTGATCCGCCCGGTCAGCTCGGCGATGCGCCGCTGCCTGGCGTTGTTCCTTGCCTCCGCGCCGATGTACGCGGCTTCTTCCTTGTGCCAGCTGCCGCTCGCGTTCGCCAGCCGCCACCTGCCGTCGGCGCCGATCGCGACCCCGTGCCGGCCGGGAACCGTTTCGCCGTAAGCGATGCCTTCGAGCAGGAGCCGAACCAGGTCGGGTGCCACGACTCCGTCCAGGTCGGGTTCGAGCACCGAAGCCAGCGACTCCGAGTCGGTCACCAGCGGGAAGTCGGTCTCCAGGAACGTGTCGTGCCCGGAGACCTCGATGGCTCCGTGCGCCGGTACCCAGGCGTCGAGCAGCCCACTTGCCTGCAACGCGGCTTCGATCGCGGCTTGACGCCGTGGCGTGACCCCGTCACGGAAGGCGACCAGCTTCCAGAACGGCGCACCCTCCATTGTGGACCGAGTAGCGGTACGAGTGGACGGTGCCGACGGCTTGAGATCGACGTTCCCTTCCAGCCTGCGGCATTCCTCGGCCAATGCCGTCCGGCCGGCGTTGGCGACCTTGCGCTGCGCGGACGCCATGGTCTTGTCGACGGTGATCTGCCGCAGCACCTGCCTGGCATACCTGTCGACAACAGCGAGTACCGCGGCCTCGGACTCGGCACGTTCCGTCAGCAGATCCGCGTCCATGGAGCCGAGTTCGACGCACTCGCTCGCCCACTCCCGCAGCCGCCGGACCTGGTCTTCGACGGCCGTGGCGTACCCCTGCACGAGTTCGCCGCGTTTTTCGGTGGCCTGCGCCAGATCGACCCTGGCCTGCTCCAGCGCCTCTTCCGCCGCGCGTCGGCGTTCCACGGCGGCTTCGTGCACGTTCACCGCTTCACGCACGCCGCCGATCTGCTCATGCCGGCTACGCACGGCCGCACGCGACAGCTTCCGCCCGGTGGCCGGGCTGGTCGACATCTCGGCCCAGACGCCGGCAAGCCGCGCTCGTTCGGCCGCGCGCCCGGCGTCGGCGCCCGCTTCCGTGGCGACGTCGGCCGCCTGGGTGGCGAGGGTTTCGGCGAGCGCGGCTTCGTAGTCGTCCGTGTCGGCGAGCTGCCGTTTCGCGTCGGCCGCTTCCCGTTTGAGCTCGGCCACCGCCCGCGCGGCACGCGCCTGCTCACGCAGTTTGTCCAGCTCGCGGCTTTCTTTGTATTCCTCGCTGTCCTTCAGCCCGTCGATCCGCGCGTCCAGCTGATCGCGCCGGGTTTCCAGGTCTTCCGCACGCTTTTCGGCGTCCTCACGCTCTTCCACCGCGACGGCGTAAGCCTCCACGGATTCCTGCGCGGTCTTCGTCAAACCGGTCAGCTCGGAAGTCGCCGTCAGCAATGTGGCCGCCGAAGCACGCAGGACACGCTGCGCGTAACCCCGCTGCTGAGTGGCGAGTTTTCGGGCGGCTTCGACCTCGGCGTCGAGGACCTTGAGCTGCTCACGCTGCCTGTCCAGCAGCTCGAACCCCTCGGCCAGCTCGGCGATTTCGGCTTCTCCCAAGGGAGGCAGCGCGCGGGAGAGCAAAGTGGACAGCAGCGCCGGGTCGAGTCGCTGCGAGAGTTTCGGCTGCCGCAGCTGCAGCAACGCCGTGATCAGCGCGTCGTAACGCTGTTCGGTCAGCCCCGGAAACAGGGTTTCCCGGACGTCCGTGCGGTAGCTGGCCGAGTTCTCGTGCAGCTTTCCCTTTTCGCCCAAGGCTTCCTGCAAGGCCGCCTTGGTCAGCGGCTGCGCGGAATCGGTGACGATGGCCAGCCCGTCCGGCAGCCCGATCCGCTGTGACGACGTGAAGTAGTCGACGTACACCGTCTTCGTGTGCGTGGTGGCCTGCAGCCGCGCGCCGCAGGTGAACCAGGTGTCCTCGCCGACGGAGAACTCGAGCCAGACGTATCCGACGCGGGTGGAACCGCTGGCGCCTTCGCCCATCAGGTTCCAGTGCATCGTCCGCTCGCCGGTGCCGAACGTCGACAGCCGGTTCGCGCGCAGGTTGGCGTCGAAGAGAAAGGGCAGCAGCAGTTCGAGCGCCTTGGACTTGCCCGTCCCGTTCGGACCGTGCAGCAGCAACCGTCCTTTGTGGAACTCGAAGACCTCGTCGTAGTACCGCCAGACGTTGAGGATCCCGGCCCGCGTCGGCGCCCACCGGGTCACGCCGGAAGCGGCTTCGGCGGCCGCTCCGAGCGGAAGTTCGGTGATCGTCATGCACTCTCCTCAGAAGACCGGGCCCCGGTCAGCACGTACCTGGACGCCGCGGGCAGCGCGACCACGACCTCGCCGGAAGACCGGACGAGCCCGAAGTCCGCGAGCACCGAAACGGCGTCCGCCACCAGTTGTTCCTTACCGTCGTCCCCGCGATAGCCCTTGGCCCAGCGGGGGAATTCACGCAGCAGCCGTTCGGCCTCGGCGTTCAACTGCTCGGGCGCGACACCCTTGGCCGTCGCGGTGATCAGGTCGAGCAGCAGCAACGCGGCGACCTTGGCGGTGCTGGAATCGTCGGGGAACAAGCTGTCGGTGGCGTAGCCGTCCGGATCGACGAACAGCACCCCTTCCGCTCGCTCCTCCAGCAGGAAACCACCCTGCTCGGCCGCGCGTTTGAGCAGCTGACGTCCGCTCAGCGACGAGATGTAGGCCAGCTCGGCCGCGGTCAGGTCCTCGCGGTAGACGACCGGATCGTCCACCAGGCGCCGGAAAACCGAGTGCCGCAGCCACAGCGTGCGCTGGACGTCCGAAGAGCCATCGGCCGAGTGAGCCGCATCGGGAGCTTCGCCGTAACGCCGTTCGCGCCGGAGCGCGGCGAGCAGTTCGTCGAACCGGAGCGGGATCTCCTCGCCCGGAACGCTGAACTGCGACGGGCCGTTGGGCGCCGCGAGCAGCCTGGTCAGCAGCGTCGAATCGACGCGGTACAGCGCTTTCGCCGTCTCGTTGCCCTCGAAGTCCTCGGTGGAGCCGTCGATGACCTCGATCGCGCCGAACGACTCCAGCATCCGCAGGACGTCGACGTACGCCATCCGTTCAGCCCGCACGGACGGGTCGAACGGGTCGATCAGCGGGTCGGCCGCGGTGGCCTGCATGACCTTGTCCGCGAGCAGCCCGATGGTGGTGACCGGCGCCGCGAGCAGCTCGGCGGCGACCAGGCAGAGCAGGGTGTACCGGCGGCGGTCGAAGGGCGCCTTGCCGGAACGCGAACGCCTCGCGGGACGCGAAGGATCGGTCTGGGAACGGACCTTCACGAGCCGTGCGTAACCGAGCCGCGGCTCGACGACCAGCGACCACCCGCAGTAGTAGTCGAACCACTTCGCGATCGGCTCACGCCGGCGCCGCACCAGGTCGAAGACGTCCGGTGCCGCCGTCTCGCTGATCAGCGGGGTCGCGAGCAGGAGCCGCACCCCGCGTGCGACCTCCTCCTGCTCGGCGATCACGAGCTGGTTGGCGAGGTTGCTCACCCTGTCTCCTCCCGCCGGATCCCGGCGACCCGTACGTCGACCAGGAAATCAGGACCGGCGAACCGGCCGCGCGGGGTGTGCAGCACCGCGGCGCGCGAATCCGGCGGTGCGGAGAGCAGGATCTCGACCTTGCCATCGCTGGTGACCCCGCGCCGTACGCCCGCCGAGTCGGGGCCGGTCGACAACGCGCGTCCGAGCAGGTCCAAGAGCCGCTGGAAAACGCCGTGCTCCAGCTCGCCGAACGCCGACAGCCGCACCGGCCCGTCCGTCGCGAGCAGGCTCCATGCGGCTTGCAACTCAGCCCGCTCGGCCTTCGCCAGCTCGGCGCGGGCGGCCTTGATCGCGGCGACATCGCGGATGCGGCCGGTGCGCGTGAACCGCTCGATCTGGCCGGAACTGCGGAGCAAGGCCGAGACCTCGACAGCGGGCGCGTCCTCCCAGCGCGCGGTGGCGCTGATGAGTTCGGGATCGGGATGGCCGAGGTGCGCGTGCCGCGACGAGCTCAGGCCGAACGCCGTCGACCACAGGCGGTGCAGGTCGGCCTCGGCGGGCGCCGCGGCGAACCAGCGCGCGAGCTCGCGGAAGTCGGCGACGGCACTGCTGGCCCGGCGGCGCGACTCGGTGATGCGGTCCAGGACCTGCAACAACGTGACAATGGCCCGCCGCGCGACGGTGTGCAGCTGTTCGACGCGGGCCGGGCTCCCGTCGGCGGGCCGGAACCAGGCTCGGAGCCCGTCCCAGTGCTCGCGGCGATCCTCCAGCCAAGCGGGCCGGGGATCCGATCCGGCCGTCGGCGGCAGTTCGGCGCCGAGCAGCGCTCGGTGGTGCAGCCGGTTGACGCCGTATTTGTCGATCCGCTCGATACCGTCGGAGATCGTTTTGGCGCGCTGGTCGAGGTCGGTCAGGAAGTCCTGCAAGTAGGTGACCGTGGCGGACTTGACCTCGTGGAACGTCGTCAGGTCGGCGCCTTCCGCGCGCAGCAAGCGCTGCAGTTCGCCGTTGAACTGCTTCGTGTTCGCACGCAGCGCGTCGAGATGGCCTTCCAGCTCGGTCAGCACACCGAACACACGTCGGTTGGTCGCGGTTGGTTCAAACAACACCGCGCGGAGTGCGTCGAGCCTGTCCGCGATCGCTTCGAGCACGGCCGTCTGCAACGCGCCCGTGGACGCCAGGACGCTCATCGCGTGCTGGACGCCGGCGAACGCCGCCTCACCTCGCTTGGTCAGCGAGTACTGCAGGTTCCGGCGCTCGTATTCACTCGCCGTGCGGTAGTTCTCGGCATGGTTCTGGATGACGTCGAGCAGCTGCCAGTCCTTGAGTTTGCCCAGCGCCATCGCGAGGTCGGTATCCTCCAGCGCGTCGAACCAGCCGATGGAGCGCAACCGGGCGCGGACGTCGTCGATCCCCAGCGCCGTTTCGAGGCGCTCGTTCGCTTCACTGAACGCGCGGAGGATCGCCGTGTACAACCCGGAGAGCTCGCCGATGGTGAAGCGGAACATGTCAGACGGCACCCTGCCGGATTCCACACGCCCTCCTTGCCTCGATGCGCCTATCCGACACCGTACGGATGCCCCCTGACAAGCCAAGTAACCTTCAGTGACAGCCCGTCCGCCGCCCGTGAGGACGTCGAATGCAGTACCTCGAAAACCCCGAGCCCGACGAAGACCTGATCAACTGGCTTTCCGGACTCGACGAACCACGGCTGGCGCAGGTGCTCACCAACCGCCCCGACGCACTGGCCGCGCCTTGGCCCCGGCGGCTCGCCGACCTGGCACGACGGCTTTCCACCCGGGACTCCGTCGCACCGGCGACCCGCGAACTCACCGCGCCGGGCCTGCAAATCCTATGTGCCGTGCAGTTGTGCGGGGCGCTAGGTGAGGTAAACGGGGTTCCGCTCGCCAAGGTCGCGGCCTGGCTGGGCTCGTCGGCGGTCGACGTCGGGCTCGCGATGGGGCCGCTCACCGCGCGCGGACTGGCCTGGCTCGACGCGAACAACCTGATCCAGGTGCCGGCGACGATGAAGGGCCACTCGTACGTCCAGCACGGTCTTGGTGATCCGCTGGCGCCACCGCTTTCCCGGCTGAACATCCACCAGCTCGACGAGATCGCCCGGCGGCTCGGAGTGTCCTCGGATTCCCGCAGGCAGGTGCTGCTCGACGACCTCATGGAGTTCTTCCGCAACGGCGCCCGCGTGCGCGATCTGGTAGCCGACGCGCCGCCCGGGGTCGCCGAGTTGCTCAGCGAGTTCGTCGCCGACGGCCCCGATCGCAAGCTGGACCTGAACTACGTCCGCGCGTACCGCAACGCGCCCGTGACCGAGACGCCGAGCAGCTGGGCCGCCGCCCGCTGCCTGCTCGTCGGCGGGTACGACGGCAACGCGCAGATGCCGCTCGAGATCGGGCTCGCGCTGCGCGGTGAGGACTTCCGGCTGCCGTTCACGCCGCAGCCGCCCGCCATGCGGATCGCGCCGGTGTCTCCCGAACGCGTCTCGGCGGAGACGGCCGCGGCCGCGCTGCGCCTGCTCGACCGGGTCACCACCGTCGTCGAATCGGCGCCGTTTCCCCTGCTCAAGACGGGCGGAATCGGCAAAAGCCTGATCAAGAAGCTGACCAAGGACACCGGCGCGACGACCGAAGAGATCCTGCTGGTCCTCGAACTCGCGCTCGAAGCCGAACTGCTGCTCGCCGAGGAACCGCCGCCGCCCGCGCCCAGGTCCCGCAAGCCCGTGCCGCCGCCCATGATCGTCCCGACGGCGGAGTTCACGCGCTGGCGTGGCGAGAGCTCGGCCGCGCAGCTGCGTGAGCTGCTCGACGCGTGGTGGCGGCTGCCGGGGACCGTGCTCGACGACGAGCCGAGCAACGTGGGCGACGAAGTCCGCCACCTCACCGTGCGGATGCTCGCCGAACTCGAGCCGGGCACCGGGGTCATCGACGACGAAACCCTCGGCGACCTGTCGGTCTGGCACGCGCCGACGGTCGACGAAGACACGTTGCGCGTGCTGGTGACGTCGTCCCTCGCGGAAGCCACCTTGGTCGGCGTGGCCGCGTCCAACGCCGTCGGCGACCTCGGGCACGCACTGGTCAGCGGCGATGTCGACGCGCTGCGGAAAGCCACCGAGGAGCTCGTCGCCGGGGCCGTCGCGACGGCGTTGTTCGGCACCGACCTGACAGCGATCGTGACCGGCCCGCCGAGCACCGAACTGGCCACGCTGCTGGACAGGGTGGCGGACCGGGAAACCCAGGGCTCGGCGTCGACCTGGCGTTTCAGCCCGGCCACCGTCCGGCGCGCCCTGGACAACGGCGAGACGCCGGAAGGGCTGATCGACGAACTCGGCTCGGTCGCCCGCGGTGAACTCCCGCAGCCGCTGACGTACCTGATCAACGACATCTCGCGGCGGCATGGCGAGGTCGGCGTGATCGACGTCCGGTCGGTGATCGTCGGCGACAACCCGGGCCTGCTGGCCGAGATCGCCGCCCACCGCAAGCTGCTCAAGCTGGGTGTCGCGCTGGTGGCGCCGTCCGTGCTGACTTCGTCGGCGGACGCCGTGACCACGCTGGCCGCACTCCGCGACGCCGGTTACGCGCCGGTGCAGCGGGGGTCCGACGGCGCTGTCGTGGTGCGGGCCGAGAAGCCCGTGGTCGCCGCGGTGGAGCCGCTGGCGATCGCGGCGCGACCTGGCGTTGTCGAAGATCCGATCGAGCACGCGGCACGGCTGCTGCGGGAGTCGGATTCGGCGCCGCGGCCGCTCAAGCGCGGGGCACTGATGAACCTGATGCCGGGCAACCGCAGCGGGAACTGGATGCGGCTGATCTGGCAGCTCGAAACCGGGTTCCCGGTGTGGGTCACGTACGAGGAAGACGACGGCACGAAGCGGAAACTGCTGGTCAGCAGCCCCGAACTGCACGGGGAGACGCTGGACGTCTGGTGCGACGAGCCCGGCGGCTACCGGAGGCTGGAACTGAGCCGCATCAGCCCCGGCGGCGACTGACCTCAGCGGCGGGGCGGCTGGGCGCTCAGGCTCGACTTGGTCAGGTGGGCTCGTCAATGCCCTGAACGCGTCGTTGGGCGGGAATCATCTACCCAACCGCCGGACAGAGTGGCTCACGTAACCTCGACGTATGCCGATCCACGTCCTGCTCGTCGACGATCACGAGGTGGTGCGGCGCGGGTTGCGCGAACTGCTCAGCGACGAGCCCGACATCGAGGTAATCGCGGAGGCGGGCAGTGTGGACGAAGCGCTGGCGGTCGCGATGCACGTCGAGCCGGACGTGGCCGTGGTCGACGTGCGGCTCGGGGACGGCGACGGCGTCTCGCTGTGCCGTGAGCTGCGGTCGAGGCCCAACCCGCCGAAGTGCCTGATGCTGACGGCGTTCGACGACGAAGAGGCGATGGTCGGCGCGATCATGGCCGGGGCCGCCGGGTATCTGCTCAAGCAGGTCCGCGGGCAGGACGTCGTCACGGCGGTGCGCGAGGTCGCGGCCGGACGGTCGCTGCTCGACCCGGTGACGACAGCGCATGTGCTGGAGAAGATGCGGAATCCGCCGCATGACGAACTCGAAAATCTCACTGAGCGTGAGCGCGATGTGCTCGACCTGATCGGCCGCGGCCACTCGAACCGCGAGATCGCCGAGCAGCTGTTCCTCGCGGAGAAGACGGTCAAGAACTACGTGACCTCCGTGCTCGCGAAGCTGGGGATGCAGCGCCGCACGCAGGCCGCGGCCTGGGTCGCTCGACGCGGCAAGTAGCTCAGTCAGCTCAGTCGAGCGGCAGGTCGAAGGCGACCATGGTGCCGAGGCTGGGCGAGGAGTTGAAGAAGAACTTGCCGCCAGCGGTGTCCGCGCGTTCGGCCAGATGGCGCAGCCCGCGCGTCGCGACACCTTGCGGGACGCCCGATCCGTTGTCGCGGACGCGAAGTTTGACTCCCTCGGCATCGCGGCGCAGGGTCACGCGGGTTTCGGTCGCGCCGGAGTGTCTGACCACATTGGACAGTGCCTCCCGCAGCGCGGCGCGGATGTGGTCCGCGCGCTCGGCCGGGATGTCGGCGAGTTCGCCGGAAAGTTCCAGCGTGGGCGGGAAACCGAGCAGCTCACCGGCGATGCGGACTTCCCCGCGAGCGGACTCGGCGAGGTCCGTGGCTGGCGCGTGTTCGCGTTCGGGCTCCGGCGAGCGCAGCGCGCGGACTGTGCCGCGGATTTCCTCGATGGTCTGGTCGAGCTGGTCGATGGCTTCGCTGAGCCGGGCGCCATCGGCCTGCGCGAAGCGTTTCCGCATGCGTTTGCGGACGCGGTCGAGCTGCATCCCGGCGCCGTAGAGCCGCTGGACGATCACGTCGTGCAGTTCGCGAGCGATGCGCTCGCGCTCCTGGTAGAGCGTGACGCGGTGGCGGGCGTTGGCGCCCTCGGCGAGCGCCAGTACCACGCCTGCCTGGGCGGCGAACGCCGTCAGCACCTCGACGGTGGCGAGCGAAAACGGCTTCGCACCACGGGATCGGTACACCGTCAACGCGCCGAGCACCCGCCCACCGGTGCCGAACGGCACGGCCGCGAACGGGCCGAAGCCCTGCAGTTCGTCGGGGACGAAAGGCGCCGTTCGCGGGTCGGTGGTGAAGTCGACGCTCACGACCGTCTCGCCGCCGCGCGCGACCCGTCCGGCCATGGAATCGGCCGGCAACACCAAGCCCTGCAAACTCGCGTCGGCGCCGTGTGCGGCTTCGACCACGACCGTGCCGTCGTCGGTGCGGACCATGACCAGCCCGAGGTCTGCCTCGGCGAGTTCGGCCGCGCGGCAAACCACCGTGTCGAGGACCGCGCCGGGGTCGTCGCCCGACAGCGCGGTGGTGGTGATTTCGGTGGCAGCGGACAAAGCCCGCGCCGCGAGAGTGGGATCCATGGGCACCATCAGCGTAGTGCCATAGCCATAACGCGCCCTTCCCGTATTTCGTAGACGAGATCGGCGTCGGCCGCTTCGCCGGCCTGGTGGGTGACATGGACGACGGTTCGGCCCGCGAGGGCTTTGCGCAGATTGGCCCGCAGTTTCCGGGCGGTCGGCTCGTCGAGGTGCGCGGTCGGTTCGTCGAGGAGGACGAGGTCGGAGGTGGGCGCGGCGAGCAGCGCCCTGGCGAGTGCGACGCGTTGCGCCTGTCCGCCGGAGAGGCCCGCGCCCGCGCTGCCGAGGAGGGTGTCCAGCTCGACGTCGGGGAGGACTGCAAGGTCGAGCGCTCGTCGGAGTTCTTCGTCGGTGGCCTTCGGCGCGGCCAGGCGGAGGTTCTCGGCGACCGTGGTGGAAACGAGCAGCGGCTCCTGCGGGGCCCAAGACACGTTCTCCGGAGTGTCGATCCGGCCTTTTTCCGGCGGCAGGAAACCGAGGAGCGCGGCGAGCAGCGTCGACTTCCCGGCTCCGCTCTCGCCGATGACCGCGACGTACGCACCTTGCGGAAGGTGGAGGTCGACGTCGGTGAGCACCGGATGGACGGCGTCCGGCCAGGCGATGTCGGCTCCGGTGATCCCAATGCCATGAAGGGTCCGTTCATGGCGTTTTTTCGTAGGAAGGGACCGTTCATACGACTCTGCGAGCCGGAGCCGGGCCTGCCGAAGAGTGTCCCAGTGCTGCGCCACGGGCGGCAGCGTGACGAGGACTTCGGCCAGCGCGAGCGGCACCAAGGCGAGGAGCGGTGCGAGCACGGGGTCGAGGTTCCCGGCGAAGACGGCTTGCGCGGCGAGAGCGGTGCTCACCACCGTGGCGGCGCCGCAGACCAGCGTGATCAGCGCCTCCGCCGCGCCCGTCCCGAACGCCTGCCGACGCGCGGCCGCGACCAGCCGGGTGTCGGTGGCGGCGAGCTCACGACGTCGAGCCACGTGGGCCCCGAAGGCAATCAGTTCGGCGGCCGACTCGAAAAGTCCCAGCACCTGCGCGGACACCGAGCGCCGGCCGTCCGCCAGCGCCGACGTCGCCCGGCGTTCCAGCCGCAGCGCCAGTAGCGGCGCGACAACTCCGCCGAGCAGGATCGCGACGGCCAGCACCAGCCCGGCAGCGGGCAGGAACGCCGTCTGCACCGCGACCGCGCCCAGCGCGACCAGCAGGGCGACCAGCGGTGGCGTCACCGTCCGGGGCAGCAGATCGCGCACGGTGTCGATGTCGCCGACCAGCCGCCGTTGCGCTTCCCCGGCCTGCAACGCCCGCGCCGGACCGAGCCTGACCAGCGAGTTCCACAGCTGCACGCGGAGCCGTCCGGCGATCCGGAACGCGGCGTCGTGGGTCGCCAGCCGCTCGGCGTACCGGAGCCCGGCCCGCGCGAGCCCGAACGCACGCACGCCGACAACCGCGACCGTCAACGTCAGAAACGGCGGCTGTTGCGAAGCCTTCGCGATGAGCCAGCCGGACGTCGCCGTCAGCGCGACCCCCGCCAGCAACGCCAGCGCCCCCAGCCCGATCCCCGCCACCAGCCGTCGATCCACCAGCCCCCGCACCGGGGAATGTGTCGACACTTTCCCCGGCGCCCCCGCCAAAACTTCAGAACTTGTCGACATATTCGGAAGCAGGGTGACGCCATCGGGCCGGTCGTGCGCGGCGATGACCACGGCGGCGCCGTTGTCGGCGGCCAGTTGGAGAGCGGCCATCACGCGCTCGGCGTTGGCCGCGTCGAGGTGCGCGGTGGGCTCGTCGGCCAGCAGGAGCCAGGCGCCTTCGCGGACGCGGAGCAGTGCTCTCGCGACGGCGACACGTTGCCGTTGACCAGTGGAAAGCTTGCCGACTGGGCGGTCGGCGAACTCCCGCAGCCCGAGTTCGTCGAGGACCGCCTCCGCGTCTCCCGCGAGTTCGAGCTCCGCGCGGACCGTGCCACCGGCGAACGCGGGCGACTGCGGAATCCAAGCGACCTCTCGCCGCCAAGCCGACATGTCGATCTCTTCGAGCCGCGCCCCGCCGACCGTGATCGAGCCCGAAGCGGGCCGCACGAAACCGAGCAGCACGCCCAACGTCGTCGACTTCCCCGCGCCGCTCGCCGACCGCAGCCAGACCGTCTCCCCGGACCTGACCACGAACGACTCGCCGTCCGGCGCGAACCCGTCCCGCCGCCGGACCCGCAGCCCGCTGACCCGCAGCTCACCCCGGTCAGGGACCAGAGTTCCTTCCGCGGCAACAGGTTCCGCGAGCAGGTCGGAAACGCGGCGAACCGCCTCGACGCCGTCCTCGCTCGCGTGGAACGCCACCCCGAGCGACCGCAGCGGCTGGTAGCACTCGGGCGCCAGGATCAGTACGCCCAGCCCGATCGACAGCGGCAGATCGCCGGACACGAGCCGCACGCCGATCACCACGGCGACCAGCGCCACCGAAAGCGTCGCCGCCAGCTCCAGTACAAAGGCCGACGAAAACGCCGTACGCAGCGTTTTCATGGTCGCTCGCCGGTGCCGATCCGACACGCGGCGGACGGTCTCGGCCTGCGCTTCGGCCCGCCGGAACGCCGCGAGCACCGGCAGCGCCCGCACCAGTTCGAGCAGGTTCGCGGACATCCGCTCGACGACGTCGGCCACGGCCGTCACGCGGTCCGCGGTGTACTTGCCGATCAAGATCGCGAACATCGGCAGCAGCGGCACGGTGAGTACCAGGATCACCGCGGACGGCCAGTCCGCGACCAGCACCGCGGCACCGACCCCGAGCGGCACCACGGCCGCGGTCACCAGCGCCGGAAGGTAGTTGGTGAAATACGCGTCGAGCGCGTCCAAACCCTTGGTGGTCAACGCCGTCAGCTCGCCACTGCCGCGCGTCGCGATCCACTCCGGACCGAGCCGCAGCGCGTGATCGACGGCCTGCGCGCGCAGTTCTTCCTTCGCCCCGGCTGCCGCGCGAGCGCTGACGACCTTCACCGCCCACCCGACGAGCGCGCGCCCCACGACCAGACCGAGCAGAGCGCTCAGCTGTCCCGGGTAGCTTCCGCCGCGGTCGCCCACGATCGACGCGAGCACGTCCGCGAGCAGAAAAGCCTGCGCGATCAGCAATCCCGCGTTAAGGAACGACAGCACTCCGGCCCAGATCAGGGCGCGGCGCGCGGTCGCGGACAGCGTGGGTAACTCGCCGAGCGGACCTTTCATGGCGCGTGGACCGCCGGGATGTGGTGCGTGCCGATGCGCTTGCGGAACACCCAGTACGTCCAACTCTGGTAAATCAGCACCACCGGCGCGCCGAACAGCGCGACCCAGCTCATCACCTTGAGCGTGTACGGGCTGGAGGACGCGTTGGCCACGGTCAGCGAGTTGGCAGCGTCCAAAGTGGACGGAAGAACGTCCGGGTACAGCGCGCCGAACACAGTCACCATGGCCGCGGCGACGAGCACGCCGAGCGCCGCGAACGCCTGCCCCTCACGCCCCTTCCTCAACCGCCACCACGCCACCGGACCGGCGATGACAGCGAGCACGAGCGGGACCAGCGTCCACCCCGAACCGGACCGCGTCTGCATGACGATCCCGAACGCCAGCATCGGCAGCACCGCGATCGGGATCAGCCGCAACGCCAGTTTCCGGGCGCGGTCACGGAATTCGCCCTCGGTTTTCAGCGCCAGGTACACCGCGCCGTGCGCCAGCGCGAAGCCGACAACGGCCAGCCCGCCGAGCACGGTGTCCCATCGCACGGCCGAAAACGCGCTGCCGACCCGGTCACCGCGAGCGTTGAGCGGCAGGCCGAGCGCGGTCGTCGCGAGCAGCAGCCCGACGCCGAACGACGGCAGCCACGACCCGATCATGATCGCGCGATCCCAGTTCTTGCGCCAGCGCACGGAATCGACCTTGCCGCGATAATCGAACGCGACGCCGCGGCCGATGAGCGCGAGCAGGATCACGAGCAACGGCAAATACGCGCCGGAGAACAGCGACGCGTACCACTCGGGGAACGCCGCGAAGGTCGCGCCGGCGGCGACGATCAGCCAGACCTCGTTGCCGTCCCACACCGGGCCGATCGTGTTGACCATGACCCGGCGTTCGGTGTTGTCCCGCCCCAAAACCGGCAGCAGCATGCCGACGCCGAAGTCGAAACCCTCCAGGAACAGATAGCCGATCCAGAAGAACGCGATGATGACGAACCACAGGATTTCCAGGCTCATAACACAGCCCCCCGACAGTTCACGCCGATTTCCTCTTGTCCCATCGAAGTTGTCCCCAGGCCTTTGAGTTGTCCACAGATTTCCTCCGGAGAACCCGGAAAGGGGGTGGTGCCGATACGCTGGAGGCGGGGCCGGCCCCCTGGGAGGGCGGGGGGTGGGGTGGGTGTTGGAGTCGGCACGGTCATGACATTCCCCTAGTAGGCGAAGGCTAGTGGCTGGTCATCGGATTCGTTGCCAGGTAAGGAATCCGGGTCCTTCTTCGGGTCGTCGGGCGGCATGACACCTTCGACGCCACCGCGGACGTACTTGAGCATCAGGAACACTTCGACAACGCCGAGCGCCGCGTAAACGGTCGTGAGCGCGATCAGCGAAGTCCACACCTCGCCTGTGGACAACTGCGAAACAGCGCGAGCGGTAAACATCCACACGCCGTCGATTCCGGACGGATTCGGCGCCACGACAAACGGCTGCCGCCCCATTTCCGTGAAGATCCAGCCGGCGCTGTTGCCGATGAACGGCGTCGCGATCGAGAGCAGCGCGATCCGCGGGAACCACTTCGTTGAAGGAATCCGGTTCTTGCGGGTCATCCAGAGTGCGAGCACACCCATCCCGGCCCCGGCCGCGCCGAACCCGATCATGGCGCGGAAACCCCAGTACGTCACGGGCAGGTTCGGCACGTAGTCGATCGGCTTGCCCGCCAGGTCGCCCAGCGCGGGATCGTTCGGGTAGTTGGTCCCGTATTTCGCCTGGTATTCGCCGATCAGGTTCTCCACACCCTTGACCTCGGTGTGGAAGTCGTTGTGCGCCAGGAACGAAAGCAACGCAGGCACAGTGAACGTCTTGACGTCCTCACAGTTCGCCCCCGCCACATCGCCGATGGCGATGATCGAGAAACTCGCCGGGCTTTCGGTGTGGCACAGCGCTTCCGCCGACGCCATCTTCATCGGCTGCTGCTCGAACATCAGCTTGCCCTGCATGTCCCCGGTGATCGCCAGCGCCGCGAAGGCCACGATGCCGACCCAGCCACCAAGCCGGATCGAAGACCGCCAAACCGCGCGGTGCTCGTCGTCACCGTTGCGGCGACGCCACAGCTGCCACGACGCGACACCCACCAAGAACGCCGCCGCCACCGAGAACGCACCGGCGACGGTGTGCGGGATCGCGGCCAGCGCGGTGTTGTTCGTCAGCACCGCCCAGATCGAGTTCATCCGCGGCTTGCCGTCCACGAAGTCGACCCCGACCGGGTGCTGCATCCACGAGTTGGCGGCGAGGATGAAGTACGCCGAAGCGATCGTCGCCAGCGAGAACGCCCACGCACACGCCAGGTGCACCCGCTTCGACAGCCTGTCCCAGCCGAAGATCCACAACCCCAGGAACGTCGACTCGATGAAGAAGGCGATCAGCCCCTCCATCGCCAGCGGCGCCCCGAACACGTCACCGACGAAGCGCGAGTACTCGCTCCACGTCATGCCGAACTGGAATTCCTGCACGATGCCGGTCACCACGCCCATCGCGAAGTTGACCAGCAGCAGCTTTCCCCAGAACTTGGTCATCTTCAGGTAACGTCGATCTCCGGTACGCACCCACGCGGTCTGCATCCCCGCGACCAGCACGGAAAGTCCGATGGTCAGCGGGACCATCAGAAAGTGGTAGACCGTGGTGATGCCGAATTGCCACCGCGCGAGCTCCAGTACGTCCACGAGGTCAAGGCTGCTCTGTCCGCAGGTCTCCCGCCAGTTCTAGTGGTCCTGATCATGGCGGGACCTAGGTCCCGATAATCAGCTCAACTCACTCAGCGCGAGCCTGGCTTCGTCCGCGAGCAGGCGGCGGACACCGGTGTCGCCCAGCGCCAGCACGTGTTCCAGAGCCAACCGATAGGCGACGTCGAAAGCGTCGTCCGCGGGCATCGGGATGTCCGGCTGGACGCCGCCGCCTTCCCAGTTCCCCTTGGAGTACGGGTTGATCGACCGCGCGTAGGACACCGTGACGTCGAGATGCGTGTCGACCTTGTACTGCCCTCGCGGGTGCGCGCCGCCTTTCGTGGCTTCGCCGACGGTCTTCGCGCGGTCGAGCTGCTGCAGCGTGTAGCTCAGATCCTCGGCACCGGAGAAGGTGTTCGGCCCGGTCAGCACCCAGACCGGCTTGCGCTCGCCGTACTTCGGCCCTGGCACGTACGGCAGCGTCCAGAACTGCTTGGTGCGGTCACCTTCGCGGAAGTAGATGTCGTTGAGGTGCTTTTCCCCGTCGAACAGATAAGTACAGAGCAGCGCGACGGTGTCCGGGTCGCCGCCGCCGTTGCGCCGGACGTCGATGATCAGCGCGTCGGTCTTCGCCAGCAGGCCCATCGCGGCGGCGATGGCCGGACCGGCGGACGCGGCTTCGTACAATTTCCGGGTGTCGAGATGGCCGATGTTGCCGGGGAGCCGCTCGGCCCGCGCGATGCCGTAGGCGTTCAGAGCCGCTTCGGCGCGGTAGGCATCAACATCGAAGGCTTCTTCGTCGCTGTCCGGCACCGGGTCGAGGTGGTACCGCAGGCGGACGTGCTTGTCCCCGTTGACCGACTGCAGGTCCGTGGTGACGAGCGGCGCGAACGACTCGTCGTCCAGCCCGTCGTAGGCGCCGGCCGCGAACCTGCTCCGCAGGAACGTGCTGATCTGCTCAGCGACTTCGGGGAAGATGTAGTGGCGTTTCAGCCGGTGGCACACCTCGTCGATGTGCCCGGAACGGTCGGTCATCGGATCTCCTCCGCACGCCAGGTCAGGTACTCGTCGCAACCGCCCTCGATGGGCGTCACGGCACCATACCGCAGCCGGAAAAGAGAATTCGGCATGCCGAAATAAATTGTCAGTCATGCCAGTGAATTGCCGCCGACGTTACCAAAACCCGCAATTCGGAAAACGTATCAGCTTGCCTAGTTCTGAACGCTTCCTTTATCGTTGCAGTGAAAGGGAGTGAACACACAGATGTCTGCCGCGATGTTGGCCTTGATCACCACGTTTGGCCTGGTACTGGCCGTTGAGCTACCGGACAAGACACTGGTCGCCACCCTGATTCTCACCACCCGTTTCCGCGCGTGGCCGGTATTCGTCGGCGTCTGCGCCGCATTCGCCATCCAGTGTGTGATCGCGGTCCTGTTCGGCAGTTTCCTGACCCTGCTTCCGGAAACCCTCGTCGCCGCGGGCGTCGCCGTTATGTTCGGTATCGGCGCATTCATGTTGCTGCGAGAGGGCTTCGCCCCCGGCACCGACGGTTTGGAAGACGGATCGCGCTCCGGACCGTCGCCGGCGACCTTCCTGCGCTCGGCGATGACGTCGTTCGGCGTGCTGTTCGCCGCCGAGTGGGGCGACGCCTCACAGCTGGCCACGGCCAGTCTCGCGGCGAAGCTGGGGAATCCGTTCGCGGTCGGTGTCGGCGCCTTCGTCGCACTGGTCTCCGTCGCCGGGCTCGCCGTGTTCATCGGCCAGAAGGTACGCAGCCGCATCCGCCCGAAGCTGATCCAGCGGGTCGCCGGGTTCGTGTTCGCCGGGTTCTCGCTCTTCGCGGTCGCACAGCTCTTCTGAATCGTCCGCGCCACCCGCGTTGATATTTTTCACAGGTTCACTCGGTAACCTGGGATGACGTCCAGATGAGGGCAAGGTGAACCGGCGATGGCCGCCGAGGCTCCTTGCCCTCATCGTGTATCCCAGGAGCCACTCTGAACGCCGTACCGGTACCCGCGGTCTCGCCCATCCACGGGCGGCTCGCGGTCGCCGGTATAGCCGTGGCCGTCGCCCTCGCGGTCGACCTGCATCTGCGGCTCTCCGGCCAGGTCAGCCCGATCTGGCAGACACTGAGCGAGTACGTCTACGGCCATCTCGGCGCCGGCACTTCGGCGGCGCCGATGTTCAGCGCGATGTGCCTGGCACTGGCGTTCGGCTCGCTCGCGCTGTGGGCGGGCATCGCGAAGGCCCGCCGCGCGACTCCGGTGCTGGTGCTGCTCGGGCTGTGGTGCGCCGGCCTGTTCGTGGTCGCGGTCTTCCCGGTGGACCCCGACGGCGCCGCGCGTTCGTTCAGCGGCCAGGTGCACAACTACGGCGCGGTACTGGCGTTCATCGCGCTTCCCGCCGCCGGATGGCTGCTGACCAGGCGTTCGAACGCGCAATGCCCGTGGGATCCACGTCGGAGGACGATCCGGCGGCTCGCGGTGGCCAGCGCGGTCAGCCTGGTCGTGGTGCTGGCCAGTTTCGTCTGGATCGTGAGCACTTCGCCCGCACATCCGGAGGTCGCGCTCGGGCTCTTCGAGCGGACGCTCTTCCTGATCGACCTCGCGCTGCTGACGACGATGATCCGGCCGCTGCTCAAGGTCGTCTAAGAGCCGTGCCGACCTGCGTAAATGCTGTGCACGAACCCGCATTGGCCGAAGGCACGCTATCTCGGCCGCAGGGCGCCGATCAGCAAAACGCGAGCTGACTCGGCAAAGCGCGCCCTGGCGACGAGATCGCGTCGCGGGTTCACAGACGGGCACTCAGCGCAACACAGCGGTGAGCTCGGCGGCCGCCGCGACGACCTGAGGCCCGACGACCTTCGCGTCCAGCGGCTCCATCGACAGCACGCCCACGCTCGCCCGCAGGCCCGGCACTCCCCGCACCGGCGCGGCGACGCCGGACGCGCCCGCCTGCAGTTCTCCCGTCGACGTCGCCCAGCCCTGCTCGGACGACCGCATCCCCATCGCCTTGCCCGCGGCCCCCGCTGTCAGCGCGTGCCTGCTGCCGACGCGGTACGCGACGTGGAAACTCGTCCAGGAGGGCTCGACGACGGCGACGGCCTGCGCCTGACTGCCTTGCGCGACCGTCAGATGCGTCGTGGCGCCGACTTTCTCGGCCAGCTCGCGCAGCACCGGGTGTGCGGCCTGCCGAAGCTGTGGCAGCACTTGATCAGCCAGCCGCAGCAGGCCGACCCCGAGCCGCACCTTGTTCCCGTCGCGCCACACCAGGCCGCGCTCCGACAGCGGCCCGAGCAGCCGGTACACCGCTGCCCGGCTCGCCCCGATCGTGACCGCGAGCTCGGAAATGGTCGCCGCCTCACCCCCCGCGTCGGCCACGGCCTGCAGCAGCGCCAGCCCGCGGTCGAGGGTCAGCGACCCCTCACTCACAGCAGCCCGAGTTCTCCGAGATCGGCGACCGGCTCGTCGAAGGACGCCGCCGCGTAGCAGGCGAAGAGCTCACGCACGGTCTTCGCGGCTTCGTCGGACAGTGCGCGTGCTTCCTTCGCGAGCGCCTCGCCGTCGGTGGATTCGAGCGCGGCGCGCACGTCCCCGCCGGACAGGCACCGCGCGGAGGCCACCAGGATGTTCAGGAAGCCGTGACAGACGACTCCGCTCTCCTCGGTGTGGCGCACGGCCCGGTGCAGGCTGTTCGTCGCCTTGAACGACGCCCCGGTGAACCCGCTGACCACGGCCAGGAAGTCCGCGACCTCGTCCACGCTGGGGAAGTTCTCGCTCGAAAGCCCGCCGCAGCGGATCTTCGGCCGGCTCCCGTGCTCGATCACCTTGCGCACGCCGTCAAGCCAGCCGACCCCGCGCCGCGGCTCGACGACCCGGATGACGTCCTCGGGCACGAACTCCGAAACCCGCTCCAGCCACACCTCGTCGACGTCGGAAGGGGCGGGCATCTCGACCATGCGCAGATCGAGCAGCTCGTTGCGCGACTCGACGATCGAAATCGCCTTCGGCACGCCACCGAGGCCGGTGTCGATGATCAAGGAGAACGGCAGTGGCTTCTTGGGCTTGATCTTGATCAACTCGGTGATCAGCTCCGGCAATCTCGAAGCCTGACAGAGGAAAACCCCCAGTACACCGGCATGTTCACCGCCCCGGGTTTCGAAATGCGTCCGCAGCGCTTCGGGCATCGTCGCTTCACCTGGCGGAAAGAGCGCCGAGTCGTCGACTAGCCGCGCGAACAGGGGAGGGATTCCTCGAGGACCGGGGGGAGTGAGTTCGACAGCGCTTGACACGACTGACACGCTAGTAGCGTACGACATCAGGACAAAATCGTCCGTTCAGCGGACGTTCTTTTTCCAGCGGGAAGCCAAAACCCCCACCTGGTTCGCGCCACTTCCCAAGACGAGCAACACAGGTTAGCCTCACCTAACTAGGAGGTGAGCCGTGACCGAGGCCCCTGTATCCATCCGCCGCCCGCCGGCACCGAATCCCGCCGAACGCGCCAAGACGATCGCCACCCGCAACGGGCCGGCGACCCTCATGCCGACGGTGGAACGCACCGATCGCGACACCGAACGTGTTGTGCCGGCCATGCACCACGTGCACGTCAGCGGCAGTGTCAGTATTTTGCTGCCCGACGACCACCCGCTGGTCGCGGCCACCAAAACCACCCAGCGGCACGAACTCGCGGTCATGTTCGAACTGGCCGACCACGCGCCGGTGGACCTGCGTGAGCCGATCCGCGGCCTCCTCTGGATCACCGGCTGGCTACGCCCCCTCGACGCCGTCGCCGCCCGCGCCCGCGCGATCTCCATCGCCGAAACGCGCCCCGACCACCGACTCCTGGACATCGGCCACGGCATGACCCTGCTGCGCCTGACCCCCGCGTCACTGGTGCTGGCCGACGCCGACGGCACCCACTCGCTGCGCCCGCACATGTTCAGCGCCGCGTCGCCGGACCCCTTCCACGACTACGAAGCCAACTGGCTCCGGCACCTGGAAAGCGACCACTCCGACGTCGTCGAGCAACTGGCGAAGCACCTCCCGCCCGCACTGCGCGACGGCCGCATCCGCCCACTGGGCCTGGACCGCTACGGCCTGCGCCTCCGCGTCGAAGCCGAAGGCGGCGACCACGACGTCCGCCTGGCCTTCAGCCGCCCCGTCGACGGCCCCCCACAACTAGCCGTAGAACTACGCCGCCTAGTCGGCTGCCCCTTCCTAAAGCAATAGCTACCCCCACCTCGAGTCAAGACTTGCGTGGCCAACCACAAACCCGGTCCACTTTTACCGCACTCATGCGGCCGCTAAGTCTCGAGCTATCGCAGTAAACCCGTTGGGCGGCAGGCGAAACAACCACAACGCGCGCCCTCTTTTGGCCGAAGGCCCACGGTTTCGCGGCGGCAGGGCGCAGACCCACAAACCGCGACTTTCGCTGGTAGTCACGCCCTGGCGACGCGAAACCGTCAGCGCGCAGACCCGCCGAAAGCCGGGCTGCCAATCTCAAGCCAGCTCCGGCGGAAACCCT
>NZ_DASYMU010000145.1:0-47507 GCF_036008905.1 Amycolatopsis sp.
GACGCGGGCGTGCAGTGTCAGTACCCGGCTCCAGGCCAGTTCGTCGGCGGTCATCGGCGGTGCGCGGAGTATTTGGGGATGCGGTGGGTTGAGGTTGTGGTTGGCCTCTGGCTTGTAGGGCTCAAAGCTGCGTGGGGCGTACAGAGGCACGGTTAGAAGCCTGTGTTTATTGGCAGGCGCGGTGAAGACTCCCGCCCGTCGGGCGGACGTGAGTCGTGGTGACCGGCTTTACGGACTAAGGGCCCGCGTGGTTGCGACTAAAGACCCAGCGCGTGGCGGTAGCTAGGGTAGGCGTTGGCCGATTAGGAGGGAACCGGCGGCGGCGAACATGAGGATCAGGGTGCCGATGACCAGCCAGGGCCGGCTGGCGTCGGCGTCTTTGAGTTCGTAGCCGATTTGTTCGCCTAGGTCGTCATAGACTTTCCTGATCTCTTCGGCCGTAGCCGCCTTGTAGAACTCGCCTCCGGCGATTCGCGCGACCTCCTGCAGCGATTCGTCATCGACGGCGACGGTTACCGGTTTGCCGTCGATGTTCACCGTGCCGTGCGAGGTGCCGAACGAGATCGAGGAGATCGGGATCTGAGCCTGTTTGGCCGCCTGCGCCGCGGTGTACGCACCGCGTGGCGCGTAGAGGTCTTCCGGCACGGTCTGCTTGCCGTCGCTCATCAAAACCACACGTGCGGGTGGCGGTCCGTCGACCCCGCCGACGACCGACGAGAAGCTCTCGATCGACTGCAGGGCCGCGAAAATGCCCTCACCGGTAGCCGTCGACTGGGCCAGCTTCAGGTTGTCGATCGCCTTCACCACACCGGCGCGCTCCGTGGTCGGAGCGACCAGGACCGTTGCCGTGCCCGCGAACGAAATCAGGCCGAGGTTGACACCCGGCGTCAAGCCTTGTGCGAAGGATCGAGCCGCTACCTGCGCGGCCTGAAGGCGGTTCGGAGCCACATCCGTCGCCTCCATCGACAGCGAAACGTCGATGACGAGCATGACGGTCGCCCGGTTCCGCGGCACCTTCTGCTCGGCCGTCGGTCCTGCCAGCGCGACCGTGAACAGCAGCAGCGAAAGGATGATCAGGCCCGCGGGAAGATGCCGGATCCAGCCCTGTGCTTTCGGGGCGACCTTTTCCAGCAGTTCGAGGTTCGCGAAGCGCATCGAGCGCTTGCGCCGCATCCGTTGCGTGACAACGTATCCAGCCACCAGCGCGAGGACGACGAGCAGCATCAGGAACCACCAAGGCGCGGCAAATCCTGTCAGGCTCACGTCACGCCTCCCGACCAGCCACGCTTACGCGCGACCACAAAGCGCACCATGTCCGCAATCCAGTCCGAATCAGTCCGTAGTACCAAATGGGCCGCACCGGCGCGGCGTAGCTCCTTGGCCACTTCCAGCCGGTGCGCGTGCGCCGCGGCGCCGAATTCCTTGCGCAGCAACGCCGAAGCGTGCACTTCGCGCTGTCTCCCGGTCTCCGGGTCCGCCAGCACGACAGTGCCGACGTCGGGGAGGTCGATGTCACGCGGGTCGACGATTTCGATGGCTATCAACGAATGCCGGGCCGACAGCGCGCGCAGCGGACGCTGCCACTCGGTGCCGCCCAGGAAATCCGAGATGACCACGGCCAGCCCGCGCCGCCGGGGCGGCCTGCTGAGCTGTTCGAGCGCTGCCGCGAGATCTCCGCGGACACCTTCGGGTGCCCGCGGCGTCAGCGCGACCTTGCGTACCAGGCCGCGGGCGTGCGGAAGCCCGCCGCGTGCCGGAATCCGTGTGCTTTCCTCGCCGTTCGCGATCAGCGCGCCGATCCGGTTCCCGCCGCCACCGGTGAGGTGTGCGACCGCCGCGACCGCGCAGATCACGAGGTCCCGTTTCTCGCACAGCGCGGTCCCGAAGTCGAGGCTCGCCGAGAGATCCGCGGCCACCCACGTCTCCAGCTCGCGGTCGGCCACGGTTTCCCGGATGTGCGGGGTCGTGGTCCGGGCGGTGACCGCCCAGTCCATCCGGCGCACGTCGTCGCCGGGCTGGTACGTCCGCGCCTCACCGGGCTCGGAGCCCGGACCCGGCACGAGCCCGAGGTGGTTGCCCTGGAGCAGCCCATCGAGCCGGCGCCGGACGTCGAGCTCCAGCGTACGGAGCCCGGCCTCGAGGCGTTCCCCGCGAAGTACCGGGGGCGCCCACGAAGGGCGCCCGCCCTTGTCGTCCTTGACCGTGTTCACTAGCGGCCCGGAACTCCCGCCGGGACGGGCGGCTGGCCACCCTGCGGACGCGCGGACACCTGCGGCAGCGGCACGGTCTGCAGGACGCGCGTGATGATGTGGTCGATCGGGACCCCGTCGGCCAGCGCGTCGTAGGACAGCACGAGCCGGTGGCGGAGCACGTCCGGGACCACGTCGACGACGTCCTGCGGCAGCACGTAGTCTCGCCCGCGGACCAGCGCCAGCGCCCGCGACGCGGCGATGATGCCGAGGCTCGCACGCGGCGAAGCGCCGTAAGACACCCAGCCCGCGACATCGGCGAGACCGTGCTCGTTCGGCGTACGCGTGGTGAGCACGACGCGGACGACGTAGTCGACCAGCGCGTGGTGCACGAACACCTGGGCGGCC
Source organism: Amycolatopsis sp. (assembly GCF_036008905.1). GTDB lineage: Bacteria > Actinomycetota > Actinomycetes > Mycobacteriales > Pseudonocardiaceae > Amycolatopsis. The sequence goes on from NZ_DASYMU010000145.1 coordinate 2,598, forward strand.
ACGTTCTGCAGGCGGACCAGCTCGGCCGGGGTGAGCACCTCGTGCGGCACCGGCGGGGTCACGCCCATCCGGTAGACGATCTCGCGCTCTTCCTCGGCCGTCGGGTATTCGACGAGGATCTTGAACAGGAACCTGTCGCGCTGCGCTTCCGGGAGCGGGTAGACGCCCTCGTTCTCGATCGGGTTCTGCGTCGCGAGGACCAGGAACGGGTCGGGCATCGGGAAGGTCTTGCCCCCGATGGTCACGTGCCGCTCGGCCATCACCTCGAGCATCGCCGACTGCACCTTGGCCGGCGCGCGGTTGATCTCGTCGGCGAGCACGAAGTTCGCCACGACCGGGCCGAGTTCGACGTCGAATCGCTCGGCGCCCTGGCGGTAGATGCGCGTGCCGAGGATGTCGGCGGGCACGAGGTCAGGGGTGAACTGCACGCGGGAGAACGTTCCGCCGACCACCCGGGCGAACGTCTCGACGGCGAGCGTCTTCGCGACGCCGGGCACACCCTCCAGCAGGAGGTGGCCCTTGGCAAGCAGCCCGACGAGCATGCGCTCGACCAGCCTGTCCTGCCCGACGATGATCCGTTTGACCTCGAACACCGTACGTTCCAGCAACTGGGCGTCCCGTGCTGGCGTGCCGGGTTGCTGGCTCGCGCCTTCGGCGTAGCCGGGCTCGGTCATGCGCTCTCCTCGCTGAAGCTCGTCGAAACCATGACCGAAGGTGCTGTGGTGAATGGTGTCCTCGCGGGCTCGGCCACGAAGCCTCCTAGCTCATGATCATGTCCTTGTGCGTTGCGCACCGTACTAGCCTCCACCGACACGGCGGTACACAACGGTAGCCAACCCAACCGGCGGTATGACGGCCGTAAAGCGGCCTCCTTCAGCTGAACCTCAGCAGATCTTCGGGGGTGTCGATATCCGCGCTTTCCCCGGACCGCTCCGGGACTTCGGTGATCGACAGGCGGCCGAGAGTCCGGCGCAGGGACGCGCCGGAGGTCTCCTCGGGCAACGCCGAGCGGAGCGCTTCGACGCGCCACGCGCCGAGCAGCCACTGCCGTTTGCCTTCCGCGTCGACGAGCACCGCGCCATCGCCGGACACCGACGACACCAGGCGATCCACAGTGGACCGACCGACCGCGGCCAGGTCCCCCGCGAGCACGACGACCACCCCGGTGCCAGTTCCCAGTGCGTCGAGCCCCGCGGCGAGCGCGGCGACCGGACCGGCGCCGGGCTCGGTTTCCCGCGTCCACACGACGTCCGGAAAGCCCTCGCGCTCGGGCCCGACCACCACCACCGGCCTGGCGTCTCCCAGCGCGTCGACGGCACGGCGCAGCAACGTGATCCCGCCGACGCGCAGCAGTGTCTTGTCCACTCCGGACAGCCGTCGCGCCGATCCCCCGGCGAGCACGATGCCCGAATAGGTGGTCTCGGCGAGCTTCTTGAGCGCGCCGAGCCGGGTGTCCCAGGCGTCGGCCGTCGCCGACATCCACTGCGCGGTCGACGTCAGTTGTTCGGGCCGCACGGCGAACACCACTTCACGGCCGACACGACTCCGCCGCACCAAATCGTTCCGTTCGAGAATCGCGAGATGCTTGAGCACGGCGGCCCGGCTGATCGGCAGGATCCGCGACAACGCCGACGCACTGCCCGGCTCGCCCGCCAGCAAGTCGAGCACGCGCCAGCGCATCGGGTCGGCCAGCGCGGCCAGCACCTCGACAGGAGCGGTCACGCGGCGGCCTTCTCGGCCAAGCCGGCGAGTCCGCCCGCCCAGCCCTGCGTGGTCGCGTCGAGGTACGCCTGACGTTCTTCGCCTGACAGCGTCAGGTCCTCAAGGCCGCTCTCGGTGACTCGCACCAGCGTCCCGCCGGGCACGCTCGTCAGGGTGAACTCGACGCGGGTACGCTTTCCTGGCTCGGGATCGGCGTCCGGCACGTTCGAGTACCAGTAGGCGAAGCGTTCGGGCGGCACGACCTCGACGATCACTCCCCGGTAGCGGCCGTGTTCGCGCCAGAAGTGCTCGATCCCGCCGCCGGGGCGCAGGTCGATCTCGGCGCCGTCGAAGGCGTACCAGGTCTTGATGTGCTCGGCCCGCGTGATCAAGTCCCACACCCGCTCAAGGGGCGCGTCGATCACGATTTCCCGCTGCACCTGCATCGGTCACCCCGTCCTGTAGTGTCACCACAGGGTTGCAGGTGAACGCGCGAAGTGCAACCTTCGGGTATCAGCTACCCGATCAGGCGGGTTGCGTACGGCATGATCCCGCCGTAGCGCACGGACGAGACCTTGACGTAGGAACCCGACTGCGGCGCCTCGACCATCTGCCCGTTGCCCAGGTAGAGCGCCACGTGGTGGATACCGGCGTAGCCACCCCAGAACAGCATGTCCCCGCGGCGCATCTGCGAGAGCGGCACCCGCCGGCCCGCGGTGTACTGGTAACCGCTGTAGTGCGGCAGGCCCATGACCCCGGCGAAGGCGTAGATCATCAGGCCGGAGCAGTCGAAGCCGATCTTCTTGTAGTCGCCGAACCGGTCGGCCACGCCACCGTCGCGGATACCGCGGGTCGCCCCGCTGCCGTTGCCGCCACCCCAGGCGTACGGCACGCCGAGCTTCGACAGCGCCCGCGCGATCACGGCCTCGATGCTGGCCCCGGCCGGTGCCGACGGCGGCGGCCCACTCGACGGGCCTCCGCCGCCCTTCGCCGGCTTCGCCGCGTTCAACGCCGCCTGACGTGCGGCGGCCTCTTCCTCACGCTGCTTCTGCGCGAGCCAGTCCTGGTAGCGCTGACGCTGTCCCTGCAGCCCGCTGACCTTGGACTGGGCGTCGTACAGTTTCTGCTCGACGCTCGACTTGTCCGCTTCGAGCCGGGTGTTCTGGCTCTCCTGCGCGTCCTGGGCCTGCTCGGCGGAGCTCTTCGCCGCGTCGGCGTTGTGCTTCGCGCGCTCGGCTTCGTCCTTCTTCTGCTGCGCGATCTCGAGCGACTTGCGCGCGAGCGAGTCCTTGTTCGACTTCTCCGTCTGCGCGCGCTCCATGCCTTCGAGGGCGTTGAGCTGGCCACCGCTGACAGAGTTGAGCAGCTGGGCCCGCGCGAGCAGGTCCGCCGGATTGGGCGCGCTCATGTACGCCGAGATCGAGCCGATCATGCTGCCCTGCTGATAGCTCCCGGCGACGAACTTGTCCAGATCGGTGCGCGCCCGCTCGATCGCGCCGGCGGCGGCGTCCGACTCGACGCGGGCGGCCTGTGCCGCACGCTCGGCCGCACCGGCCTCGTCCTCGGCGGTCTGCATGTCGACCATGGCCTTGTTGGCCTGTTCGAGTTTCAGCTCGACGTTGTCCTGGAGCTGGGAAAGTCTTTGTTCGGCCTCGGCCAGTTGATTGGTGAGTTTTCCGACTTCACCGGCGCGGGCATTCGCTTCACCGCGGCTGTTATTGATGTCGGAATCACTGGGATTCGGCGGCGGTGGAGGCACGGCGACAACCGGTCCCGCGATTCCGATTAGGACTGCCAGCGCGAGCGTTCCCACAGTCAGGCAACGAACTGTGCCTCTTAAAGACAAATTCCCCGCAAGGCCTCGCCGCTCACTCTGCCTGATCGACACGGGCCCACCCTCCACTTGCGACACATGCGTGTCACTACCGTCACATGCCTACCAGACACACCACCAGAAACTTCAGTACCGCGCTGATCATTTCCCCATTCGGGGGACCTTTTGCGCATTACCTCCCCCGATTCAGGGGCCGCTTACAGCGGGTGCTAAGGCAGCGCCGACGTGGCGATAGTGCTCCTCGTCACTCCCCGAGACCCGCCCGCGTGTCCCCTTGAACTCTAAAAAGGACACGCGTACTGTTTGCAGTGTCGGACGAGGTGTGCGATCCCGCATCCAGACCTACGGTGGGGGTACGCAACACTCGGTCCAGGTAGACCTGAACGACCCTGAAAGACCAGTAAGGCCCCGAACAACCACCCGAACTGACCCGGGACGCCGCTCGCGGAGCTCAACGACGAGCGAGCCGGAGTCCCCGCCACTGGAGTTAGACGTGACTGCACCTGCCAGCAAGGACAGCTTCGGCGCTCGCGACACGCTGAAGGTGGGCGACGCCTCCTACGAGGTGTTCCGCCTGAACAAGGTCGAAGGCGCCGAGCGTCTTCCCTACAGCCTGAAGATCCTGCTCGAGAACCTGCTCCGCACCGAAGACGGCGCGAACATCACCGCCGACCACATCCGCGCGCTGGGGAACTGGGACCCGAGCGCCGACCCGTCGGTGGAGATCCAGTTCACCCCGGCCCGCGTGATCATGCAGGACTTCACCGGCGTGCCCTGCGTCGTCGACCTCGCCACCATGCGCGAGGCCGTCACCGACCTCGGCGGCGACCCCGACAAGGTCAACCCGCTGGCGCCGGCCGAGCTGGTCATCGACCACTCGGTGATCATCGACATCTTCGGCCGCCCGGACGCCTTCGAGCGCAACGTCGAGATCGAGTACGAGCGCAACCGCGAGCGCTACCAGTTCCTCCGCTGGGGCCAGGGCGCCTTCGACGAGTTCAAGGTCGTCCCGCCGGGCACCGGCATCGTGCACCAGGTCAACATCGAGCACCTCGCCCGCACGGTCATGTCCCGTAACGGCCAGGCGTACCCCGACTCCTGTGTCGGCACCGACTCGCACACCACCATGGTCAACGGCCTGGGCGTGTTGGGCTGGGGCGTCGGCGGGATCGAGGCCGAGGCCGCGATGCTCGGCCAGCCCGTCTCGATGCTCATCCCCCGCGTGGTCGGCTTCAAGCTGACCGGCGAGATCCCGGTCGGCGTCACCGCCACCGACGTCGTCCTGACGATCACCGAGATGCTGCGCCGCCACGGCGTGGTCAGCAAGTTCGTCGAGTTCTACGGCGACGGCGTCGGCGTGGTCCCGCTGGCCAACCGCGCGACCATCGGCAACATGAGCCCGGAGTTCGGCTCCACCGCGGCGATCTTCCCGATCGACGACGAGACGATCCGCTACCTCAAGCTGACCGGCCGCTCCGCCGAGCAGGTCGCGCTGGTCGAGACCTACGCAAAAGAACAAGGTCTCTGGCACGACCCGTCGCACGAGCCGGTGTTCTCCGAGTACATCGAGCTCGACCTGTCGACGGTCGTCCCGTCCATCGCCGGCCCGAAGCGCCCGCAGGACCGCATCGCGCTGACCGACGGCAAGTCCGCGTTCCGCAAGTCGGTGCACGACTACGTCGACGGTGAAGACCTCACCCCGCACACCAAGGTGGACGAGGCTTCCGAGGAGTCCTTCCCCGCCAGCGATTCGCCGTCGCTCTCGTTCGCCGAGGACGACGCCGTCCCGGTCATCCAGTCCGCCGCGAACGGCGCCACCGGGCGCCCGACCAACCCGATCACGGTCAAGACCGAAGACCGCGGCGAGTTCGTGCTCGACCACGGCGCCGTGGTGATCGCCTCGATCACCTCGTGCACCAACACGTCCAACCCCTCGGTGATGCTCGGCGCGGCTCTGCTCGCCCGCAACGCCGTGGACAAGGGCCTCGCGGTGAAGCCGTGGGTCAAGACGTCGATGGCGCCGGGCTCGCAGGTCGTCACCGACTACTACAACAAGGCCGGCATGTGGCCGTACCTCGAGAAGCTGGGCTACCACCTGGTCGGCTACGGCTGCACCACGTGCATCGGCAACTCGGGCCCGCTGTCGGACGAGATTTCGGCCGCCATCAACAAGAACGACCTCACCGCGGTGTCGGTCCTCTCCGGTAACCGGAACTTCGAAGGCCGGATCAACCCGGACGTCAAGATGAACTACCTGGCCTCACCGCCGCTGGTCATCGCCTACGCGCTGGCCGGGACGATGGACTTCGACTTCGAGAGCCAGCCGCTCGGCCAGGACTCCGACGGCACCGACGTCTTCCTGCGTGACATCTGGCCGTCGCCGCAGGAGATCCAGGACACGATCGACTCGTCGATCACCCAGGAGATGTTCACCAAGGACTACGCCGACGTGTTCGACGGCGGCGAGCGCTGGAAGGCGCTGCCGACGCCCGAGGGCAAGACCTTCGAGTGGGACGCCGAGTCCACCTACGTGCGGAAGCCGCCGTACTTCGACGGCATGAAGCCGGAACCGTCACCGGTCGTCGACATCTCCGGCGCACGCGTGCTGGCGAAGCTGGGCGACTCGGTCACCACCGACCACATCTCCCCCGCCGGTGCCATCAAACCGGGCACGCCTGCCGCGGAGTACCTGGTGGACCACGGCATCGACCGCAAGGACTTCAACTCGTACGGCTCGCGCCGCGGTAACCACGAGGTGATGATCCGCGGCACCTTCGCGAACATCCGGCTGCGCAACCAGCTGCTGGACGACGTGCAGGGCGGTTACACCCGGGACTTCACGCAGGACGGCTCCCCGCAGGCGTTCATCTACGACGCCGCGCAGAACTACGCCGCGCAGGGCACCCCGCTGGTTGTCTTGGGCGGCAAGGAATACGGCTCCGGTTCGTCGCGCGACTGGGCGGCCAAGGGCACCTCGCTCCTGGGCGTGCGCGCGGTCATCACCGAGTCGTTCGAGCGCATCCACCGGTCGAACCTGATCGGCATGGGCGTCATCCCGCTGCAGTTCCCGGCGGGCGAGTCGGCGGCTTCGCTGAAGCTCGACGGCACCGAGACCTTCGACATCTCGGGCATCACCAAGCTCAACGACGGTGAGACCCCGCGGACCGTGCACGTCACGGCCACGAAGGAAGACGGCACCAAGGTGGAGTTCGACGCGGACGTCCGCATCGACACCCCCGGTGAGGCCGACTACTACCGCAACGGCGGCATCCTCCAGTACGTCCTCCGGAAGATGACCCGGGCGTAGTTCGTCTCGGCTCCCAAAGTGACATGAACGGACCTTTCATCTCGATTTCTGAGATGAAAGGTCCGTTCATGTCACGCCAGGACCTCCCAGCGAACACTGGTGACCGACGGCTCCAGGCTGAGACGGCTGACGGCGGATTCCCTCTGAGCATCGTCCCGCTGATCGCCGACGAGCTCGGCCCGGACCTCGACGGACCGCTGGTCCGGCAGATCGGTGCTCAGCACCGACAGCAGCCGGAAATCGGTGCGAGTCAAGGCTTGCACCAGCAACGCGCGGACATGCGCCTCGGCGTCATCCCGGGTCACCGCCTCGAACAAATACTGCGCCGGGACCTCGTCACCGGTGTCAGGACGCCTGTCGACAGCCCGCCCGAGCGCCCGCAGCGCGACGTTCACGCCGGCCGTCCGTTGTGATGATTGACTCCCACCCGGAGGCGACCCGCCTTTAGCGTTCTCCCATGGCTATCGAGGAGTCCACAGCGAGAACTCGCGAACTGGGCGGAGAACTGAAACGCGTGCGAACATGCCCCCAAAGCGGCGTTCGGGTCACTGGACGCCCCCAACGCCGCTTTGGGGGCACTTCCCGCCGCCCGCGGCTCCCCGGCCATCGAAGGAGTGCCCCTGCGTAGCCATCTGTCGACAGATGGCGATCTCTTAGCTCCTAAGAGATCACGTGATGTCGACATCTCGCGAAGGGGAACAACGCCATGAAGGGTCCCTTCCTCCCGAAAAACGGGAGGAAGGGACCCTTCATGGCGTTTCAGGCGCTACCGGAGGGTGGCGCCGGTCTTCGGGTCCAGCGGGAGCTTCCCGGCCTGCGGCCAGAAGAAGTTGAACATGTTCCCGATACTCCCCGCCCGCGAGTCGAACGAAGAGCCGCCGATCCGCCCGGTGAACCAGTTGTCCTCGACGAACTTAAGGATCGAGGACTGGTCGGTCACCGTGTGGTCGACGAAGTTCACCTTGCTGTACGGCGAGATCACCAGCAGCGGCAGCCGCGGCCCGTAGCCGCAACGGTCCGCGTAGCCGCCCAGCGGGGTGCCCTTCTTAGACGTGCAGAGCGCGGTGTCCTGCGCGGCGTCGTGCGAGCCGTTGACGATCGGCGGGCTCACGTGGTCGTACCAGCCGTCGGAGTCGTCGTAGGCGAGCACGATCGCGGTCGAGCGCCACTCGGGCGACTGCTGGATCTTGTTGATCTCCCCGACGATGAACTGCTGCTCGTCGAGCGGGTCGGAGTAGCCGGCGTGGCCGTCCTGGTACTCCGGCGCCTTCAGGAAGCTGACGGCCGGCATGGAGCCCGCCTTCAGCGAAGCGTCGAAGTCCGTGGTGTCGTACTGGTGGTTCGCCCGGTCGGTCTGGCCGATGGCCTGCACCGACGACGGCGCGAGGTGCTTCGGGTTGGCCGTGGACTGGTAGTACTGGAACGGCTCGTGGTGCGGGCTGTAGTCGACGCTCGCCTGGCCGCCGACATTGCTGTGTGTCGCGCCGCAGACCGCGTACCCGTTCTCGGTGCCGGTCGGCCGGAAACCGCCCTGGAACCAGCCCCAGCTGACGTGCCGCTGGTTGAGCAGGTCACCGACGTTGGTCCCGCGCATGCTGGCGAGGTTGTCGGTCGCGGTGTGGTTCTTGTCGGAGCAGTCGTCCCACGCCGGATCCGGGTCGTTGATCACCGTGCCGACGCCGTTCTTATCCGGCGAGACGACGGCGTACGCGTCCGAAGTCGGCTTGTGCGTAACGGAAGTGATGGCCTGCGCGCCGTGCGTCTGGCCGGAGATCAGGTTCAGCGCACCCGGCGTGGACGGCCCGAACGTGGTGTTGAACGAGTTGTCGCTCAGCGAGTAGTGCTGCGCGTAGTTCCACAGACCCGTGACGGTGTTGCCGTCGTAGTAGTCGGTCACGAGGCCGGGTTCGCCGAACAGCACGGGCTGGCCGGTGCACTTGTCACGCTCGGTCTTCTCGACGAACTTGTCCATCTTGCCGCCGTTGAAGGCCTGCTGCTCGCTGTTGTAGCCGTGGTCCTGGTCGCAGGTCAGCGCCTGGCTCGGCGAGAGCCGCTTCGGGTCGTACGCGTTGGGGTTGTCGGTCAGCAGCTTGTGGTCGAGACCGTTGACGTCCGGGGTGTGCTTCGCGGCGGTGAACGGGGTGCCGTCGGTGTTCGCCGCGTTCGGGTAAGTGCCGAAGTAGTGGTCGAACGAGATGTTCTCGCCGAAGATCACCACCACGTGCTTGATGGGCGTGGCGGTGGGCAGCCACTGGGCGGGCAGTCCGTGGAAGGACTGTGCGTCGGCACTGCTCACCGCCGACGAGCCGCCGAAGACCGCGAGTGCCGCGGCCGAGGCCAGCGCCCCGGCGGCGAGCACCCGCCGTCTGCGCTGCCACTTGCCGACTCCTGTCGTGTCCACTGTGTCCTCCTGATCGGCACTACTACTTGTGGTGGGGAAGGGAAATCAGCAGAGCATCGACCTGCCGTAATGGTCATCGGGACCGGTAACGCCTGGCAGGGCGAAGAAGTAGCCTCCCCCGAACGGGGAGACGTAGTCGACGAGCGGTTCGTCGGTGAGCCGTTTTTGGACGGCTTCGAACTGGCGCTCGAGATCCTGTTGGTAGCACGCGAAGATCAGGCCCATGTCGAGGTTCCCGTTGACGTCGACGCCGCGGTCGTAGTTCACCGCGCGGCGCAGGATGCGGCTCGAATCGGTCTCGGGCGTGCGCGGGTTCGCCTTGCGGATGTGCGCGGTCAGCGGGATCACCGTCCCGATGGGGTCCGCCGCGTACTGCGGGATGTCGGTCTCCTGGGCGCCGTCCAGCGGGGCGCCGGTGTCGCGCCGCCTGCCGAACATGTTCTCCTGCTCGGAAAGCGAGACGCGGTCCCAGAATTCGACCAGCATCCGGATCAGCCGGATCACCTGGTAGCTGCCACCGGAGGTCCAGGCGGGCTCCCCCGCGCCGGCCCACACGAGCCGGTCCATTTCGGCGGCGTCGGTCACCGACGGGTTCGACGTGCCGTCCTTGAATCCCATGAGGTTCCGGGGCGTGCCGGAAGGCCGTGGCGGCGAGCTGAAACCGTTGAGCTTCCAGCGGAGTTGCATCCCGCCGCGGGTCGCGCGGGCGACGTCCCGCAACGCGTGCAGCACGGTGTCGGTCGATCCGGCCGACACCGTCAGGCTCAGGTCGCCGTGACACTGGGCGGCGTCGAGGTCGTCGTTGGGGAACGTCGTCATCGGCTTGAGCTTGGCGGGTTTGCGATCGGCGAGGCCGTAGCGCTGGTCGAACAGCGACGCGCCGACACCGACCACTGTGGACAGATCCCCGGTGGGCACCACGGGTCCGAGCACACCGGAGTCGGCGGGCGGCGCGGTGATGCCGAGCGCGGCCGGAGCTCCCCCGGCGCTCAGGAACCGGGCCCGGTCGGTGATCGCGCGCAGGAGATCCGTGAGCTCGGCCCGGTTCCCGGCGATGACGTCGAACGAGGCGACGATCGTCTGACCAGGCGGCTGGCGCAGGATTCCGGGCTGGTGAGCGCCGTAGAACTCGACGCGCTCGTTCGCCGCGCTCGCGGTGTTCACGCTGACGGCGGCCAGCCCGGCGCCCGCGACGGCGGTCTTCAGGAACGAACGGCGGTTGACGCTCATGACACCCTCCGCGGCTCGGCGATGGCGGCGATCGGCGCGAGACGTTCGGCCAGCTCGGACACCGCGCCGTCGAGCTTCTGCCGCTGCGGCACGGTGAGCTGCGCGACCGGCGTCCAGGTGCCGTCCGGACGGCGTGCGCCTTCGACGGCCGACTGCGCGCGGTTCAGCCAGGTGTCCACTCCGGACAGTCCGGGGAAGCGCGGGACCAGCAGCGGGCGCAGGACGTCGAGCACCGCGCGGGTGCCGTCGAGGTTGGCCAATGCGGTGGCGAGGTTGGTGCCGCTGCCGTAATCGGTCTTGGCGGTGAGCTCGAACTGCAGCGTGTTCTCCATGATCTCGTGGGCGCGGAGCCCGAGGTCGGCCTGATCGACCTGGGCGTCCGGGAAGGACCGCTGGAGCTCGTGGACGTCGTCGTCGAGCCGGTTCGCGACCGGGACCAGCGCGTCCATCGCTTCGCCGTGCCAGAGGCCGTATTCGAGGCGGTGGAAACCGGTGAACCCGGGATCGGTGACGTCGGTGGCCGTCCCGTTGAGGACGCCGTCCGAGTCGCCGAAGGCGTCGTAAGCGGCACCGAGACGCTCGTAGGAGAGATGCGCGGTCAGCCAGGCCGCTTCGCTCGCGGCGCGGTCCTGCCGCGCGACAGCCGCCTTCAGCGCGCCGGTGCCGTCCACGAGCGTGCCGAGCCCGGCGATGACGTGGTCGCGATAGCTCTTGAGCGGGCCGATGAGGTCGGCGTTGGTCACCGGGGAAACCCCGGGGCTCGACTTGTCGTCACCACCGGTGACCTTCGCGATCGGGCCGACGATCGCGGCGGTTTCTTCGGGAAGACACTTGAACGCGTAGTCGCCGTTCCCCAGCGTCACCTGCAGTGGCCGGGTCGTCCCGGCGCCGAGCCCTTCGACCTCGCCATAGACCGTGCCCGAGGCAGGGTCGACGAGGTACGCCTCGGCGGTGACGGAACCGGTGTTGTGCAGGAGGAATGTCTGCGGCCCCGGCTTCGGGTCGGTCCAGCCCTGGCCGCAGGACGACCGCGAAATCGAGATCTCGGGATCATGCGCGACAGCCGCGTCCGGCCAGAGAACGATCGCGCCCCCCACGACGATCACCGCCGCGCCCACGACCAAGCCGCCACGCGCCAAGCCGCGCACCCGCACTCCCCTCCAACCGAATGGTCTATCCGGTGAGCGAGTATGCGAGCCGAATGTGAACAACAAACCGTTATCGCACCCTCGCACCGGGAATTCACCCAGACTTTGGCACCAAAACTTCTTTTCGCCAACCCTTCGACCATGAGAGTGCCCATAATGTCGCGACTCGCCCCATTAGCCCGAAAAGGCGAACTCGCGCTATTCCTCCCCGAACGCTCCGAAGGCCACCATCAGGGCGTTAACCGCCTTGATGGTGGCCTTCAGTGGCCTTGCGTGAGCGCTATTCGAAGGGCTGGACGTTCGGGGCGAACACCTGGCCTTCCACCGGCGCTTTTAGATCGACCAAATAGTCCGCGGTCACTTTGTCCGCTCCGGCCGAATCGCCCAGAATGCAATGCCCGAAGGCGTCGACCGAAATCAGCCGCGCGTTCCCGAGTTGCGCGGCCATCCGCTGCGCGAAGACGTACTGCGTCGCCGGGTCGTAGTAGTTCCCGATGACGAGCACGGGGTTCTCGGTCGCCGCGCGCCACGGGCCGCGGTAGGCGTCCGGCTTCTTGACCGGCCACACCGGGCAGCCCGCCGCGTCCGCGAACGCCTGGGTGCGGCCGAAAGTCGGTGACTCCTGCTCCCAGCTCGCCGCGATCTCCGGCAGTTTCTCCTGCTTGTGGGTGAACTTCTTGTCGAGGCAGTTGACGCCGAAGTACGAGTCGTCGCTGGTGTACGGGCTGTCCCCGGCGTCGACCCGGCCGTTCCCGCCGGCGAGCAGCGTCTTCAACTCCGGTCGCACCGCCTGCGTCGAAGCCTCGGGCGCGGTGATGACGCCATAGACCGCCTGCAGGTCCTCGGCGAGGAACGGGAAGGACGACGGCGAGTACAGCGAACCCGAAACCGCTCCCGTGAAGTTGTTGATGTCCAGGCTGCCACTGGGCAATTCGACCGGCTGCTGACGCAGGTACGTGCGGATCTCGTCGAACTTCTCCCGCGGTTCGCCGGAGCTGAACGCGCACTTGTCCGCGACCAGCTTGCACCGCGTGAGGAAGCCGTCGAGAGCGATCTCGAAGCCCCGCGCGCGCTCCCTGTCGTACTGCAGGCCGTCGCTGGTGCGCAGCGCTGGGTCGACGTTGCCGTCGATCACGATCGCGCGGGACTGCTTCGGGAACATCGCCGCGTAGGTCGAACCGATCAACGTGCCATAGGAGAAACCGACGAAGCTCAGCTTCTTGTCGCCGACAGCCGCGCGCAGGACGTCGAGGTCACGCACGACGTCCTTGGTCGACATATGCGCGAGCAGGGCACCGGCGTTGTTCTTGCAGAACTGGCCGTAGTCCCGGTACGACGCCAGCGTGCCGGAGATTTCGGCACGCGTGAGCGGTACCGGGATCTGGGCACTGAAGATCTCGTCGGCGTCCTCCTGCGTGGTGAAGCAGCGCAGCGGGTTGCTGGCGCCGACCCCGCGCGGGTCGAAGCCGATGCTGTCGAAACGGTCGAGAACCGGGGCCTGGAAGATGCTGCCCGCCGAGACGGCCATCCTCAGCCCGGAGCCGCCGGGACCGCCGGGATTCAGGAACAGCGAGCCGATCTTCTTGTCCGGCGTCAGCGCCGCGCGTTTCATCAGCGCGATGTCGATGGTGCCGAGGCCAGCGTTGTCGTGGTCGATCGGCACGCGGTACCGGGCGCAGCTGTAAAGCTTCACCTGGTCCGCGGGGATCCCCGCCAGGGTTTCCTTCGAGCACGCGCCCCAATTCACCGGCGTGACGGCCGCGACCTCGGCCGGTTGCGCCACCGCTTCTTCGGCCGCCGCGGCGGACCCGGCCGTCCCCGCCAGCGCCACCCCCGCCACGAGCGCCCCTACCAGCGCGAAGATCCGCGCCGGACTCCTTGTCGAACTTGGCAAGACGACTCCTCCCAATCCCGGACACCACAAACGCGATATACGGCGTCATGGTGACTTAATGACCCAAGGAGTGAGACTGGCACAAATCGCCGAATCCCGTCACCGGCCAAACGGAGGGTGGCGGAACCTAACGGGTGGTCCGCGAAAGGACGAAAAGGGGCAATTCGCGCCCGGCTTCCGCCCGCTCCATCTCGTAGCCCGGCCAGAAGGCGAGGAGCAGACGCCAGACTTCGGCGTACTCCTCGCCTTCGACCGGTCGCGCGACGACCGGGATTTCCTTGCCCCGCAGGAAAATCCTCGCTTCCGGATGCGCGCGCAGGTTGTACGTCCACGCCGGGTCGCTCGGGCGGCCCCAGTTGGAACCGGTGAGCACGAACTCCTCACCGTGCGGATAGAAGAGGAGGTTCGAGCTCCTCGCCAGTCCGCTTTTCCGCCCGATCGTGGTCAATCGCAGCGAGGGCAGCCCGGCGATCGCGACCAGGCTGACCCGACCCTTCGTGAACCGGTGCAGCTTCTTGTCCGCCCAGATGACCGCGGGCGCGGTTTTCATCAGCCACGGCCTGGTGCCCAATGCCCGGGCGAGCGACGCGAGAGGGTTATTCACGCGCCGATCTTGCCAGGGTCACGCCGTAGCGGTTCTCCGCGTCGGTCCACCAGCGCTCGGTGGCGAAACCGGCGGCCGCGAGTTCGGAGCCGATCCCGCCGGAACGGAACTTCGCCGAGATCTCCGTCCGGATGTACTCGCCCTCCGCGAACGTCACTTCGAGCTCCGCGGCCGGGATCCGGACCCGCATGTCCCGCGTCGCGCGCAGGCGCATCTCGATCCATTCGGACTCGGCGTCCCAGTACGACTCGTGCCGGAACTCGTCGACGGCGAAATCCGCGCCCAGCCGGGCGTTGATCACGCGCAGCACGTTGCGGTTGAAGTCCGCGGTGACCCCGGCCGCGTCGTGGTACGCCCGCTCCAGGGTTTCCCTGTCCTTCACCAGATCGGTCCCGATGAGCAGCCATTCACCCGGTTCCAGCACGTCACGGACCGAGCTGAGGAACTTCGCGCGCTCGGCGGGCAGGAAGTTGCCGATGGTCCCGCCGAGGAAGGCGACCAGGCGCGGCTGCTCCCCCGGCAGCAGGTCGAGATGCTCGGTGAAATCGCCGACCACACCCTTCACGATGAGCTTCGGATACGCCGCCGCGATCGACTCGGTGGCGTCGGCCAGCGCCGATTCCGAGACGTCCAGCGGCACGAACGAGCCCAGCGTGCCGTGGTCGGTCAGCGCGTCGAGCAGCAGCCGGGTCTTCTCGCTCGACCCTGACCCCAGCTCGACCAGGGTGTGCGCGCCGGTGATCCGGGCGATTTCCCCGGCTTCGCGGTTCAGGATCTCCCGCTCGGCGCGCGTCGGGTAGTACTCGGGCAACGCCGTGATGGCTTCGAAGAGCTCACTGCCCCGGGCGTCGTAGAACCACTTGGGCGGCAACCACTTGCGGGTGGCCGTGAGCCCGGCTTTGACGTCCGCGCGCAACGCCTCCGTCACGTCTTCCGTACTGCGGTGTACGTCCAGATCGTTTTCGGTCATGACGCTGTGGCGCTCCGATCCTCGTTGCCGTACTGGATTTCCAGACTCTGTTGGATTTCAAAGAACTCGTACTGACCGTGCTCGACACGCACGGCATGCCTTTCGGGAACCGGGACCCAGCCCGGTTCGCTGTCGTACGGCTCCGAAGCGATCACGACGGAGCCGTCGACGGCGAGCACCGAAAGCGAATGGGTCCACGCCGTGGCGATCATGACCTCGCCGTCGGTGAGCAGCAGGTTGAGCCGGGAACCGGGCGCGGCCCGCTCGACCGCCGCCACCAGATCGGTGACGGCGGCCAGCGGATCCTCGCCCGCGCGCAGCCTGTCCCGCAGCAACGCCCACAGCAGCGCCGAATCCGTCGGCGCCTCCAGCGTGAGCAACTCCGTGACGGGCAGCTTCCCGGCCAGTGCGACGACCGACTCCGGCCAGCCGAGGACAACACCGTTGTGGCTGAACAGCCAGTGCCCGTCCACGAAAGGTGCGCACGCGCCCTCCGACACCGGCATACCCGGTGTCCCGTTGCGGGCGGCGGCGATGAACGCCCCCGACTTCACCGAGGCGGCGAGCGGCGGCAGCGTTTCGTCGGCCCACATCGGTGTCGGACGGCGATAGCGCACCGGCTCACCGGTTTCGTCGTACCAGCCGAGACCGAAGCCGTCGGCGTTCACCGTCCCGCCGCCGCGCATGTCGGCCGGCGCGTAGGACTGCCGCAGCAGGGAATGCGGCGCGCCGAAGATCAACTCCGCGGGGGCGCGCGGAGACCCGAGGTACCCCAAATGACGGCACATGGCGTCAGGAGACCTCTTCCCTGGCGTCGCGCGCGCACCGGAAACCGGAGAAGATCTGCCGCCGGATCGGGTAGTCCCAGTTCCGGAACGTGCCCCGGATGGCGGCCGAATCCGTGCCGAACGAGCCACCGCGCAGGACCTTGTAATCGGGGCCGAAGAACACCTCCGAGTACTCGCGGTACGGGAAGGCCGCGAAACCGGGATAGCCGTGGATATCGCTGCTCGTCCACTCCCAGACGTCGCCGATCAGCTGGTGCACGCCCAGCGGCGACGCGCCGGCCGGATACGCGCCGGCCTCGGCGGGGCGCAGGTGCCGCTGGCCGAGATTCGCGTGCTCGGGCCGGGGTTCGTCGTCGCCCCAAGGGAATCGGCGCGAACGGCCGGATACCGGGTCGTAGCGGGCTGCTTTCTCCCACTCCTGTTCGGTCGGGAGCCGCTTGCCCGCCCACGCCGCGTACGCCTCCGCTTCGTAGTAGGACACGTGCAGCACCGGCTCGGCCGCCGGAACCCGCTCGTGGACCCCGAACCGCGTGCGCCACCAGGTGCCGGCTTCCCGGCGCCAGAACCTCGGCGCGACGATGCCGTTGGCCGAGCGGTACTCCCACCCGGCCGGACTCCACCACCGCTCGTCGTCGTAGCCGCCGCTTTCCAGGAACTCGAGATACGCGCCGTTGGTCACCGGTGTGGTGTCGAGGTAGTACGCCCCCACGAAAACCTGGTGGGCCGGACGCTCGTTGTCCAGCGCCCACGGCTCGGCCGAGGTGCCCATGGTGAAGCTTCCGGCGGGCACGTAGACCTCGTCCGGCAGCTTCGCCGGACCGGCCGCGGGCGGCGCCGGAGCGTGCAGGACCGGCTCACCCTTGCGGAGCTGATGGGTGGCCAGCATGGTCTCGTCGTGCTGCTGCTCGTGCTGGGTGATCATGCCGAAGGCGAAGGCGTTCTCCGTCAGCCTGCGGCCGTCGAGCGGGGCCTTTTCCAGGATCTCCAACGACTTCGCCCGCACCTCGCGGACGTACCCGCGGGCGTCGGCCGGGCCCAGCATCGGCAGGCTCGGCCTGTCCGCGCGGGAATGGAGGAAGGCGTCGTAGATCTCGTCGAGGTCCCCGCGCAGGGGCTCGCGCCCGCCGACGTCGCGGACCAGCCAGAGCTCTTCCTGGCTGCCGATATGCGCCAGGTCCCAGACCAGGGGCGACATCAGCTTCGAATGTTGCCGGACGAGGTCTTCATCGTCGACAGCGTCGGTCAGTACCGCGCTGCGAGCCCTCGCCCTGGTCAAGGCTTCGGCGGCGTGCGCCCGCAGGTCTTGCGGGCTGAGCTCGCGCAGGGGGTTGGGTTCTTCGATCTGTGCGGTCATCGGGTTCACTCCTTAACGCGCACGCGCTTTTGAACGGATTCCGTGATCTCGGAGATGGTCTCGGCGGGAAGGTCCAGCGACGTCAACTCGGCACAACCGAGATCGACGACTTCCCGGGCGACAGCGGCGATTTCGGGATCTTCGAGCCCGAACTTCGCCGCGCACTCCCACCGGTTCGCGACCGGTTCACAAATTTCGAGCAGCTTTTCGACCGTGGCCTGCCTCGCGAAGAGCGCGGTGAACAGCGCCACCGGATGCAGCCAGCTCTGGCCCGGTTGCGCGTCGAGATACCGGACCTCCAGGTAGCCCTGGGGCCGGACCGGGGTGAACATGGTGCTCAGGTGGTATGCGAGGTCGTCTTCGGTCGGCCGCTCCAGCAGCCTGGCCGCGCCGCGGCCGTCAATCCAGTCGGCGAAGGTCAGCCCTTCGGGCGCGTCCCAGGGACGCTTCTCCCTGGGCAGCACCATCAGCGGCGTGTCCATCAGCCGGCTCGCCCACTCCGCGGCAGGATCCTGCGAAGTGCCGCCGGGATACGTGCGGACCTGTTCCGTCCTCATCACCGCGAGCCAGCGCGCGGAGGCGAAGCCGGTGTCCCGGCCGGCGTGCCGGGACGAGTTCGCGAACGTGGCGAGCAGGGGCGGGCCGGCGGCGTGGGCCGCGGCCCAGCGTCTTCCCGCGTGCTCGGCCTCGCCCGCGTCGATACAGATCTGCAGGCCGGCGGTACCGGCCATCATGGTTATGCCGCCGTCCCCCAGTGGTGCGAACCGGCGTTCCATCGCGGCGTACCGCTCCGTGCGCAGTTTGCGGACCGGCGGCCGGAAGGAGTCGATCCCGTGTTCGCCCAGGCGCAAGCCACTACGGGCGAGGAGATCGGTGAGGTAGGAGAGATCGGCGGAGACGACTTCGGCCAGTTCACGCAACGACGGTTGCGGAAGGGCGGAGATCTCCACCTGAAGACCGGGTTCGAGGCTCATCGGCGAGCCGCCCGGCAACGGTTTCGCGGGGCTATCGGGGCGAAGCGTGCGTGGGGTGTGCGGTCCCAGCGCCAAGGCCAGGTCATCCGGGTCCAGCTGTCTTCGCGGGTCTTCTTCGTAGTGCACCGTGTACTCGAGTTCGACACCGAGGAGCTTCGGCGGCCCGTGCTTGAAGCACACGGACGCCACATAAGCCTCCCCGGCGGCACGATCGGAGAGCACCCGCGCCGTGCGGTTGGAGGCGGTGGCCTGCCGCGCCGCACTGCCGGTGTTCTCCGGGAAATTCCGAACCGCAGTCATGTTCCTGCCCGTCCAGTCCTTCGGAAATGTGGGGTGAAACCTGGACTTCGGACGCTACACGCGGGGTACGACAATCGCAGCTGTCATAAGGCTGGGCCGGCGATCCGTAAGAACTTGCTGATCAGGGCAAAGCGGACTCCGTGCCCAGGCCGAGTTCGGCGGCGGCCGCGCGGACGGCGTCGATCACCAGGTTGAGTGCGGGACGCCGGGACGCGGTGGTGCGGTAGGCGATCGAAACCGTCCGCATCAGCGGGGTGGTGAGCGCCACGATGTCGATTCCCGGTGGCCGGAACGAGAGCCCGAGATCTGAGACCAGCGTGACGCCCAGCCCGGCGGCGACCATCGCCATCGCCGTCGACTGCTCCTCGACCTCGTGGTTGATCTTCGGGGTGAACCCGTGCCGGAGGCAGGCGACGCGCATCGCGCGGCCGAAATGACTCCGCGGGCTCGCCAGGATCCACGGGTGCTCGGCCAGCTCGTCCAGTGCGACCGTGTTCGCGAGGACCGTCCCGACGGGCACCGCCGCGTGCAGCCGTTCGACAGCGATGACGACGCGCTCCAGACCGGCGTCCCACGGCATCGGGGCGTCGGAGTAGTCGATGACGAACGACAGGTCCAGTGTGCCGTCGCGGACGGCGTCGGCGGTGGCTTCCGGGGCGAGCTCCCTGGTCTTGACCTCGATCCCGGGATGGTCCCCGGCCAGCGAAAGGAGCGCGGGCGGCAACAGCCCGGCGGCCACCGAAGCCCACACCCCGGCCGTGAGCCGGACGGAAACGGACTCCTGGGCCTCCTCCAGCGCCACCGTCGCCCGCTCGACCGAGCCCAGGATCACCTCGGCGTGCTCGGTGAGCAGCCTGCCGAGCTCGGTCATCTGGACCCGCCTGCCCAAGCGTTCGAAAAGCTTCGCGCCGACGTCACGCTCCAACTGCGCGAGCTGCTGCGAAACGGCCGACGCGGTGTAATGCAGCGACGCGGCGGCGGCCGTCACTGTGCCCCGGCGATGTAGCTCCCGGAGCATTCGTAAGCGGTGCAACGAAAGCTCCATGTACGAACCCTAAACGGAATCATGCACCAGCGTTAACTGGACGCGTGGCGGTCGCCGGGCGCACCCTCGGTCAAGTCGGAACACGATGACCGGAAGTGGGTAGCGATGACCGCGCAGAACGCCGAACCGCTGATAAGGCTGACCTGGACCGATCCGGTCACGGGAACCCACGGCTACCTCGTGGTGCACAGTCTCGTCTCCGGGGTGGCCACCGGCGGGACGCGGATGCGCGCGGGCTGCACGATGTCCGAGGTCGAGGACCTCGCCAGGGGCATGGCGAACAAGACGGCGACATTCAATCTGCCCGTCGGCGGCGCCAAGGGCGGGATCGACTTCGACCCGAAGGACCCGCGTGCTTTCGGTGTCCTGGAACGCTTTTGCGGCTTCCTGCGCCCGTGGATCGACGCCCACTGGGTGACCGCCGAGGACCTCGGCGTGCCACAGCACCTCATCGACGACGTGTTCGCGAAGCTCGGGCTGCAGCAGTCGTACCACGCCGCGATCAGCCGTTCCGCCGATCCCGAACGCACCCTCCGGCGGGTCCAGGCGGGCCTGAACGCGCCGGTTCCCGGCGGCCTTCTGCTCGGTGACGTCGTCGGCGGCTACGGCGTCGCCCAGGCGTGTATCGGTGTCGCGGCGGCCTGGAGCTGGGACCCGGCGGCGGCGACCGTCGCGATCCAGGGCATCGGCACCATGGGCGGCGGCGCGGCCTGGTACCTCCACGAAGCCGGAATGCGCGTCGTGGCCGTCGCGGATGCCGCGGGCACCCTCTACCACCCGCAAGGCCTCGACGTCCCCGCGTTACTGGACGCCCGGGACGCCTACGGCGAGATCGACCGCGGCAAGGTCCCCGCCGACGTCCAGGTCCTCCCCCGAGACGCCGTCTTGAGCATTCCCGCGGACATCTTCGTCCCCGCGGCGATCTCCTACGCCATCACCGCCGCCAACGCGGCCGATATCGCGGGCAAGGTCGTCATCGAGGCCGCGAACTCCGCGACCACCGAAGTAGCGGAAGCCGCCCTCACCGCCCGGGGCATCCCGGTCATCCCGGACTTCGTCGCCAACGCCGGCGCCGCGGCCTGGGCCTGGTGGCTGCTCCTCGGCGAGGTGGGCGCCGACCCCGCCGACTCGTTCCTCCGGCTGCGCACGGAAATGCAGTCGAAGGTCGCGCTGCTGCTGGCCGGCTGGACCACCGACCGCACTACCCCGCGCGTCACCGGCCACCACCTGGCCGCCACCAACCGAGTCACCCCCACGCTCACTGAGGCCCCCGTCCCCCTCCTGATCCCCTGACGTCACCAACGCCTAACCCGGCCACGACCAGCCGTGCCCACCGAAGGCGCGCACTCCACCCCCAAACTGAAATGAATGGACCTTTCCTCTCAAAAAACGAGAGGAAAGGTCCATTCATGCCACGGCTAACCCAGCCACCCGGTCTTGAAGATCATCCAAGCCCAGAACCGAACTCCCGCAAAATCCCCGCCAGCACCGCGGGCCCAGCCGGTCCGATATGCACTTCGGCGTCATCCCCGGCACCGGCCGTATACGTGTAATACCGGCCCCAGTCGGTATCCGCGTAGTGCAAGGGCTGCTCCACCCGCGAATACCGCCCGACCTCGTCCCGGCGCCCCGCGTACAACTCGCCGCTGCCACTCACCGGCCGCTGCACCAAGGAAACGAGATCCGATATCACCGGCTCCAACCGCCGATCCGGAGTCTTCCCAGCAGCCGCCAATGCGGAAACCCGGACAGACCGAGGATTCCCGCCGCCAGCGCCCACCGCAGGAAGCTCCGCGACCAATGCCTCGGCCAACCCCTGCCGATCCGCGGCCTTGATCCGAATCCAGTCCCCGGCACGAATCGCGACCACGCCCTGCAATCCCCGGGCAGCTGCCAAAACCCCGAGGGTCTCGTCCCCCGAGGTCATCCACCCGTAGTACTCCAGCGACGCATTGGTCAACAGCGGCAGCCAGTCGAGGAAATCGACGGCGGTCCGGCCCCGGCCGTCGATCAACCCGGCATCGGACAAGGCTTGCTCGATCTGCTTGTCCGCCGCCGCTTTGTCCTCATCGGAAAGCCACAGCGCTTGAGGCCGCAACGTCAGGTGAAGCTGCCCCACGCGCTCGCGCTCGGTCAGTGCGGCGAGCGCACTGACCGGCACGTCGATCCACTGCCGGTTCACGCCTACTCGCCGATGACCGGCGGGGTCGTCCGCTGGTCGGTCCCGAAGAGCGCGTCCGGATCCGGTTCGATCAGGAAGTCGGGACGCTGGTGCTCGCCGTCCTCGTCCCCTTCGCCGCGACGCCCGGCGCCGCCCATCGGACCGCCCGTGCCCCCGGCACCGCGCGCACCGGCACCACCGCCACGGCCCGCGACGCCCTCACCCGCGGCGCCACCGAACCCACCGACACCGGCGCCCTTACCGAGCGCTCGGCTGCCTTCGCCCGCTGCTCCACGTCCACCGGCGCCCTCACCGAGGTCACCGCCCAGCAGCCGGCCGCCGGCGCCACTCCGGCCCCCGGTACCGCCGCCACCGGGACCACCACCGGTTCCCGGTCCGGTACCCGGCAGACCCGATGATCCGGGTACAGGGGTCTTCGAACCACCGCCGGGGTTGAACACGACACTGTCCGGCCCGGGAAGCGAGCCGGTCTTGTTGCCTCCGGGCTTAACCGTCCCGGGCGGCCGGCCACCCGGCAGATCGGTGGTGCCGCCGGGCTTGTTGCCACCTCCGGTGGTCCCCGTCGGCACCGTGATTCCGCCGGTGCCACCCGTACCTCCGGTCCCACCGGTACCTCCAGTGCCGCCCGTCCCCCCGGTGCCGATGGTGTGGGTCTTGGTCGGGTCGCCGGGGCCCGTGCCCTCGATCAGCCCACTCGTCGTGGTCTGCTCGGTGTTCTGCGTGCGCTGGTTCGTCTCCTGGTTGGACGTCTTCGGCGGCTTCTTCCCGCCAAGAGGCGGGTTGTACGGCTCAATGGGGCCAGGCGGATCGGGCTGCTTCACCGAGATGGCCGCACCGTCGGACTTCAAGAGCCCGAAGTCCGTCGGCAGCACGGAACGGGTACTGGATGTCGCGCTGCTGTACTGGTCCATCACGCGGACGTTGTTGTCGTTCGCCGCGTTGTGCTTCGCGACGCCCTCTTGGTACGAGCTGACGTCGTCAGCGGCCATGAAGGGACCGGCCACCGGGATCATCGACTTGAGGCCGATCGACCACGGGCTCGGCTTGTCCGGCTTAGGCGGGACCGGCACCACCGCGTGGCCGGAACTGTCGAAACTGGACACCTGCGCGTCCACCGAGGCACGAGTCATATAGAGGGGCTGTGCGGTCTCTACGAACGCGACCTCCAGCGGTCCCGCCCCGGCACCCGCCGCGTCGGCCGCCGGACCAGACCAGGCTTGCTTCATCCGGTCTTGGAGTCCCTTGATGCTCTCGCCACGCGTCTTGTAGGTCTCGATCAGCGTTTCGATACCTTGGGCCGCCGTCCTCAAACCGTCCGTGTTGCCGCCGGTGAAGTTGGTGTAGATCTGGTCCCCGTCCATACCCGCCATGTCAGGACTCCTTAAGCGTTTTGACCACTGCGCCCGCGACCTGCCGTGCGGCGTCACACGAATCCTGTGCGCCCTCGTAGCCCTGATTTCCTACTGAGAAAACCAGATCGTCCTCGATGCCCACCACCAGATTGCAGGCTCCCCTTGGCCGACGATCTTGCCGATCGGAAAAAACAGCCGGATATCCGTCCACATCAGGAGCAGGTTCCACCAACAGGAGTTGACCGGTGTCTCGACCGGTGTAGATACCCGCCAAGCCACCGATACCGGAATCCCGGTTGTTCGTCTGCAGAATGACCGTCATATTCCGGGCGGCGTTGGGGTCGATCCATCCGCAATCGGGGCCTGCGGGAGATTGGTTCTTGTCATGAACCGTGCCAGGGTTCGAGAAGCCCAGACCTGACAGTGTCTCCTGGGGCACGAGCTTGCACGGATCGGCAAGGAATGCCGAAACATCCAGTGGGTTTGCAACCTTGGGGGCCGCCGGGTTCGACGACGTGGACGAGGCAGGCGATTGCGTCACCGGCGAAGGTTCGCCTCCCGTCTGCGACGAACATCCAGCCAAGGACAGGATTGAGGCGGCGAAAAGCACCGGCCAAATGGCTTTCATGGTCTCCACGGTCAGGTCGTCTGTGTAAAGGGCTCGGTGTTCGCCTGGTCGGCTTTCACTGTCGCATTCTTCGCTGCTTCGAGTTTCTTTATGTACTCCTGCGCGTATTTCAGCATGGAGTCGTTCTGATCCTGCAAAGCCATGATGGACTCGATGCCCGCGCTGACGTAGCCCCTACTCGGGTCGTCGTTACCCGGAGCACGCAACGCCGTCGCGATCTCCTGGATCGCCCTACCGTCTTCCAGAATCTTCACAGCTTCTTCCCGCCACAGCCCGATGACCGTGTCGAGTTCCCCAGGTGACATCTCGAATGTGCCACCACCCCCGGTGGCACCCCCGTAGACCTTCTGCGGTGTGAGGTCACCCCAGACGCTGCGTACTGCTGCGGAAGCTTCATCGAACAGCACGTCAGCACCTCCTCTCCCAGTTCGCCCCTAGCTCGAAAGCCTAGCCAAGCGGCCGGTGCGCTGTCAGCAACACTCCAAAGCTTCCGACGCATGGATGAACCATCCGGTTCCCGAACGCAATTTGTCACAGTACGTACGTACGGATTGCATTGGGACGACTACCCGGGTAAGAACAGAGGATGCCACGGGTCAGCCAGGATCACCTCGACGCACGCCGGCGCCAGATCCTAGACGGTTCGCGGGTCTGTTTCGCGCGCTATGGATACG
The DNA here is from genome assembly GCF_036008905.1 of Amycolatopsis sp. Taxonomy (GTDB): domain Bacteria; phylum Actinomycetota; class Actinomycetes; order Mycobacteriales; family Pseudonocardiaceae; genus Amycolatopsis. The sequence goes on from NZ_DASYMU010000145.1 coordinate 26,984, forward strand.
AAGGTGCCACCGTACGCCGCTTGGAGGACGCCACGGGCCTGTCCCGCGGCGCGATCTTCCATCATTTCCGGGACAAGGAGTCGCTGTTCCTGGCCTTGGCCGAGGATGACGCGGTGCGCATGGCCGACGTCGTCGCCGAGCAGGGGCTCGTCCAGGTGATGCGCGACCTGCTGTCCGAGGGCAGTGAGCATCCGGCGGACTGGCTGGGGACACGGCTCGAGGTTTCGCGGCGGCTCCGTACCGATCACGAGTTCCGTGCGCGCTGGGCGGAGCGGTCGGAACAGCTCACGACGGCGACCCGTCAGCGGCTCGCCCGGCAGCGCGAGGTCGGCAAGCTCCGCGACGACATCAGCGTCGAAGTGCTGACCGCTTTTTTGGAGCTCGTGCTCGAAGGTCTGGTTTCCCACCTGGCGATGGGCCTGCCCGCCGACGACCTCGAACCGGTGCTCGATCTCGTCGAGGAGTCCGTCCGGCGCCACCGCGGCAATGAGATGAACGGCACGTCTTGAACACCAATGGGTGAACCGCAGTGGCGGCACCCAGCGTGACCAGCGGCTGTACCCGTTAAGCTTGCGGCCACCGCTATTATGACCCCTTTCGATTTACGAGGAGTGACCCCTTTCGTGCGCGACGCGCAGTCACCTGGTGACAGTACAAAGCCGGGTGGTTTACCCGGCTTTCCCGCAGCTCAGACCGTCCTGACAGGCAGGACCCGCCCGGCCGACGGCGGTGCGTCCTGATGGACGTGCTCTTATCCGTCCTGGGTGTCTTCCTCTTCCTCCTGCTGACGATCGGCACCGGTCTCGCCGTGGCCGCCGAGTTCTCGCTCACCGCGCTGGAACGCAGCACGGTCGACGCGAACATCCGCCAGGTCGGTGACGGCCGGTCGAAGACCGTCCAAAAAGCTCACCAGAACCTCTCCTTCCAGCTTTCCGGCGCGCAGGTCGCGATCACGCTGACCACGCTGGTCACCGGTTATCTCGCGGAACCGCTGATCGGCTCGCTGGTGCGGCCGCTGCTGACCGGCCTCGGGTTCTCCGAAGGCTTCGCGAGCGGCGGTTCGCTCGTCATCGCCCTGTTGGTGGCGACCTCGCTGTCGATGCTGCTGGGCGAGATGATCCCGAAGAACCTCGCGATCGCGCGGCCGCTGCAGACAGCGCGCGCGGTGGTCGGGTACCACTCCCGGTTCTCCGCGTTGTTCCGCTGGCTCATCACGATCATGAACAACAGTGCCAACTTCCTCGTCCGGAAGTTCGGGGTCGAACCGCAGGAGGAACTGCGGTCGGCACGGTCGCCGTCGGAGCTCGGCTCGATAGTCCGCTCCAGCGCGGAAAGCGGCACGCTCGACACCTACACCGCGGAACTGCTCCACAAGTCGCTGCGCTTCGGCGAGCGCACGGCCGAGGAGCTCATGACGCCGCGCGTCCAGCTGGAGTCGTTGACGGTCGACCAGACCATCAACGATCTCGTGGAAATCTCGCAGCGCACCGGGTTTTCCCGGTTCCCGGTGTACACAGAGGACCTCGACGACGTCCAAGGCGCGGTGCACATCAAGCAGGCCTTCACCGTCGACCGCGACCAACGCGACACGGTCAAGATCGGTTCGGTGATGCGCCCGGTGCCGACGGTGCCGGAGTCCCTGCTCGGCGATTCACTGCTGAACCGCCTGCGCGACTCCCGGTTCCAGCTGGCCATCGTCGTCGACGAGTACGGCGGCACGGCCGGTCTCGTGACGCTGGAAGACGTCGTCGAGGAGATCATCGGCGACGTCCGCGACGAGCACGACGGCGGCGAAGCCCCTGCCTCGCAACAACTCGGCGTCGACAGCTGGCGGGTTTCCGGCCAGCTGCGCGCCGACGAGATCAGGGACGTCACCGGGTTCCGGATGCCCGACGGCGACTACGAAACCATCGCCGGGCTGATCCTGGAACGGCTCGGGAAAATCCCCTCCGCGGGTGACTGGACCGACGTCGACGGCTGGCGCCTGACGGTGACCACCATGGACCGCCACCGCATCGCCGAGGTCGACGTGCAGAGCCTGGCGACGGCTACCCCCGACGACGCCTCTACACCCGCGGAGCAGACCCGATGAGCGACTGGTTCTACATCTTCCTCGTCGTCGTACTGCTCCTGGCGAACGCGTTCTTCGTCGGCGCCGAGTTCAGCCTGATCTCGTCCCGGCGCGACCGGCTGGAAGCGTTGCTGGAACAGGGGAACGCCCGCGCGAAGATCGTCATCAACGCCAGCAAGAACGTCTCGCTGATGCTGGCTGGCGCGCAGCTGGGCATTACGATCTGCTCGCTGCTGCTCGGCCGTCTCGGCGAACCGGCGATCGCGCACCAGCTGGCCGGCTTCTTCGAACTCGTCCATCTGCCCGAGGTCCTGCTGCACCCGATCTCGTTCGCGATCGCGCTCGCCTTCATCACCATCCTGCACGTGCTGATCGGCGAGATGGTGCCGAAGAACCTCGCGATCGCCGAGCCCGAACGCCTGGCACTGTGGCTGGTCCCGATCCACGTGGCGTGGGTGAAGCTCGTCAACCCGTTCATCTGGCTGTTGAACTTCGTCGCGAACTCGACGCTGCGGCTGTTCAAGGTCGAACCGAAGGACGAGCTGGAAACGGCCTACACCTCCGACGAACTCGCCGAGCTGCTCAGCGAGTCACGCCGCGAGGGCCTGCTGGAGCAGTCCGAGCACCAGCGGCTCAGCCAGACGCTCTCGTCGGTGCAGAAGACCGTCGCCGACGTCCTGGTGCCGACGGCGGAGCTCACCACGCTCCCCTGTTCGCCCACGGTCGGCGACGTCGAGCGCGCGGTGTCCTCCACCGGGTTCTCCCGGTTCCCGGTGCGCACCGACGCCGGGGTGCTGGTCGGCTACATCCACGTCAAGGACGTACTCGACCAGGCGAACGACGACCCGTCGAGCCGGGTGCCCGAGGAGAAGACCCGCAGCCTCACCGAGTTGCGCGCCGACGCACGGCTCGACGTGGCGCTGTCGGCCATGCGGAAGGAACGCAGTCACCTCGCCCTGGCGCTCGACGCCGACGGCCGGTCCGTCGGCGTGGTCGCGCTCGAGGACCTCGTCGAGGAGTACGTGGGCACGGTCCGCGACGGCACCCATGTGACGGCACGCTGATGGTCCCGGAAGCGCCGACAGTCCTCACCGAGCCCGAGTGGCAGGCCCGTGAGGAAGCGCACGCCGGCAGGATGCGGCAGTGGACCCGGCCGCATCAGGAACGGCGTTCCCGGGGCGAGAAGCATCCGGTGCTGGACTTCCTCTTCAGTTACTACTCGCACAAGCCGTCGCATCTCGAGCGCTGGCAGCCCGGTCAGAACGTGGTCCTGGCCGGGCCGTCGGCGCGGCGGTTCCTGGACAGGCGCGGGTTTGCCGAGGTGGACGGCGGGATCGCGGTCCACGATCCGAAGCTCACCGAAGCCCGGTTGAAGACCGCGGAGTACGTCTCGGCGCTGCTGCGGGCGACGGCGTCCCGCGCGCCACGGCTGAGCTGTTTCGGGCTCCACGAATGGGCGATGGTCTATCGCGAGCCCGCTGACCAGGTGCGTCACTCCCAGTTGCCGCTGCGGCTGGGTTCGTCGGGCACCGACGAGGTGGTGGAATCGCTCGGTGTGCGCTGCGGGCATTTCGACGCCTTCCGGTTCTTCACCGAACCGGCGCGGCCGCGCAACGAACTGCGGCCGACCAGGGAAAACCAGATCCAGCTCGAACAGCCGGGCTGCCTGCACGGCAACATGGACCTCTTCAAGTGGTCCTACAAGCTCGATCCGTTCGTGCGCTCGGAACTCGTCGGCGACTGTTTCGAGCTGGCCGTCGACATCCGCATCCTCGACATGCGCGCGAGCCCGTACGACCTGGCCGATTTCGGCTACCCGCCGGTGCGGATCGAAACGCCGGAGGGACGGTCCGCCTACGCACGGGCGCAGGCCGATTTCGCCCGGCGCGCAGCGCCTCTGCGTGCGCGGCTGATAGCGGAATGCGATCGGCTGGCGTTGGTGAACCATTAAATTGAGGTAAAGGCGCGACAACTCTGCGTCACTTATTTGATCACCGGTATTACCCTGTTAGAGTGATAACGTTTTTATTGCACACTCACCGCATACATCAGGTACCGAAGGGATAACGATGGGGCGACACACCCAGGATGATGAACCTGTGCCGCACCATCCGGTTCAACCGGAGCGCCACCCGCAGCGTTTCGACGGCGCGTCTACCGGCCGAAACCGTGTTCCTCGTCCTCCCGCCCCGTTCCCTCCCGCGTCGCAGCCGCGCCGTGTGCCGCAGCCGCCACCCCCACCGCCGCCTCCGGTACGCCAGCGCGCGGCCCGCATGGATCGCCTTCCCCCGCCGCCCGCACCCCAGCGCCCAGCGCCCCGGTTCGAAGACCCCCGCGACACCGAGATGACCCGCAAGATCCCGCGGATCACCGGCGAGAGCACCGGCAGCCGACGCGCGGTCAAGCCCCCGGCGGTTCGTGCCGGCGAAGCGGCCCGCAGCCGCCCGGCGATGAAGCCCGCTTCCCCCGCCGAAACGACCGGCGGCGGCCGTCGCCGCGCACCCGAGTCCGCCCCCGTGCGCGCGAGCGAGAGCACGGGCAGCCGACGCGCCGTAAAGCCGGCTTCCCGGGGAATCAGCGAAACGACGGGAAGCCACCGTGCCCTCGGCGGCCGATCGGTCACCTCGACGACCGGCAGTCACCGGGCGATCACCGCCGACACCGAAGCGCCCGCGAAGCCGAAGTTCGACAGCACCGCCACCGGCAGCCATCGCGTCATGGGCGCCACCGCGCCACGCCGCCGGGTCGCCAAGTGGCCGATCGCCTGCGTGGTCCTCGTCGGGCTCATCGTCCTGGGGGTCTTCGGCTGGAACTGGGCCGACGGCCTGTTGAACAGCCGCGCCGAAGCCCAAGCCGTCGGCTGTCCCGAAGGCAACTCGACGATCAAGGTCCTGGTGGCCCCCGCCATCGAGAAGCCCGTCGTGGCCGCGGCCGCGAAGTGGAACCAGAAGAACACCGTCGTCTACGCGCATTGCATCCACGTCGACGTGCAGTCCTCGAAGTCCGAACCGGTGTTCAAGGCCCTGTCCGGCGAAACCGCGATGGACACCATCGGCGGAATCCCCGCGGCCTGGGTCCCGGAATCGTCGTACTGGACGAGCCAGCTGCAGCGCGCGAAGCCCGAACTCGTCGGTTCGCCCGCGCAGTCGGTCGCCAGCGCCATCTCGGCCGACTACCCGTTCCTCGGCCTGGCTGGTACCGGCGTCGACGACACGCAGAAGCGCGCCGCGCAGACCTTCCGCGAATTCCTCAAGGAACCCGCGCAGCAGAAGGACTTCACCGACGCCGGGATCAAAGCGACCTGAGGTATTCCGCGGTCGTGGCATCCGCCGGGTAGAACGACTCGATCATCAATTCGGCGACAGTCACGTCCAGCGGCGTCCCGAAAGTCGCGACAGTACTGAAGAACGCGAGCTCGTCGTCCCCTTCGCGAATCCGCAAGGGGATGACGATGTCTCCCGGCCCCGGTACCTCGACCTCCGGCACGGCCTGGTCACACGGATACCCGCGCAATTCCGCCAGCAGTTCGGACAACACCGGGTCCGCGCTCTGGGCGACCTGGCGGCGCAGCCTGCCCAGCAGATGTGACCGCCACTCCCCCAGATTCACGATATGCGGCGCCATTCCCTCGGGATGCAGCGTCGCCCGAAGGACGTTCGGCGCGCCCTCCAGCAACCACGGTGCCACGCGCCGAGTCAGCAACCCGATCCCCGCGTTGGCGTCGACCAGGTTCCACCCCCCGTCCACGACCGCCGCCGGATAGGGTTCGTGCCCGGCCAGCAGCAACCGGACGGCCTCCCGCACCGCCGTCATATCAGGATCGGAAAGCCCGCTCTCCGAATAAACCGGCGCGTATCCCGCCGCGAGCAACAAGTGATTCCGCTCCCGCAACGGCACTTCCAACTGCTCCCCGAGCCGAAGCACCATGTCCCGGCTGGGCCGGGATCTCCCCGTCTCCAGAAAACTCAAGTGGCGCGCGGAAATCTCCGCGGAAATCGACAAATCCAGCTGGCTGATCCGCCGCCGATCCCGCCACTCCCGAAGAAGCTGCCCCACCGGCCTCTGCTGCTCGCGCGTTGTCACACTCCCAACGCTACTTCGCGCCCGCACCCCTCACCATTACCTCCCACGTAATCGACACCCCCACCCCGCGTCGCCATTGTTGGTGGCACACCACACCACCAACACGAACGAGGTCACCTCATGTCCGACACCCAGCACGTCGCCGAGGCCTACATCGCCATCTGGAACGACCAGAACCCGACCCACCCGCCGCACCCGGATCGAAGCCCTCTTCACCGAAGACGTGACCTTCGTCGACCCGCTCGCCGACATCCAGGGCTGGGACGCGATCGACCAGCTCATCGCCGGCGCCCAGTCCCAGTTCGCGGGCCTGACCTTCTCCGTCGCCGGGAACGCCGACGGCCACCACGACATCGCCCGCTTCACCTGGCACCTCAGCGCACCGAAGACCGAAGAGCCGATCGTCATCGGCTTCGACGTCGTCGCCCTCGACGACACGACCCGCATCACCCAGGTCCACGGCTTCTTGGACAAAGTCCCCGCCTGACCCCGCCACACACCTCGAGACTGGCTATTACCCCAAAGCGGCGTTGAGGGCACTCAACGCCCCCAACGCCGCTTTCGGGGAATCCCACCCCCGAGAACGCTCCCCAGGCCCTACTCGGCAAAAGCCTCGATGGGCGGGCAGGAACAAACCAGGTTCCGATCCCCCGCAGCCCCATCGATCCTCCGCACCGGCGGCCAGATCTTGTTCGCCGTGAACCCGTCCGGGAACACAGCGACTTCCCGGCTGTACGGCCGTTTCCACTCCCCAGCCACACACCGGGCAGTATGCGGCGCGTTCCGCAACGGACTGTCCACAACAGACCAATCCCCAGCCGACACCTGATCGATCTCCCCGCGAATAGCGATCATCGCGTCACAGAAGCGATCCAGCTCAGCCAAATCCTCACTCTCGGTCGGCTCGACCATCAACGTCCCCGCCACCGGGAACGACATCGTCGGCGCGTGCAAGCCATAATCCGCGAGCCGCTTCGCGACATCGTCCACCGTCACACCGGTCTGCTTGGTGATCGCCCGCAGATCCAAAATGCACTCGTGCGCCACCAGCCCGTCATGCCCCGAGTAGAGCACCGGGAAATGGGATTCCAGCCGCTTGGCCACATAGTTCGCCGCGGCCACCGCGGTCAACGTCGCGCGCCGCAACCCCTCGGCACCCATCATCCGCACATACGCCCACGAGATCGGCAGAATCGACGCGCTCCCCCAAGGTGCCGCGCTGATCGGCCCGACCCCTGTCGCCGGTCCCGCCAGCGGCTGCAGCGGGTGGTTCGGCAAAAACGGCGCCAGATGCGAACGCACTCCGATCGGCCCCACCCCGGGCCCGCCGCCGCCATGCGGGATGCAGAAAGTCTTGTGCAGGTTCAGATGCGAGACATCCGCGCCGAACTTGCCGTACTGCGCCAGCCCGATCAGCGCGTTGAGGTTCGCCCCGTCCACGTAAACCTGGCCGCCGGCGTCGTGAACCAGCCCGCACACCTCCCGCACGGTGTCCTCGTACACGCCGTGCGTGGACGGATACGTGATCATGATCGCCGCGAGGTCGTCCCGGTGCTGTTCGACGGAAGCACGCAGATGGTCGACATCGACGTTCCCCTGCTCATCGCACCGCACGACCGCGACGCGCATCCCCGCCATGACGGCGCTGGCCGCGTTGGTCCCGTGCGCGCTGGCCGGGATCAGGCACACGTCCCGGGCGCCCTCGCCCCGGTCACGGTGATACCCCCGGATGGCCAGCAGTCCGGCGAACTCGCCCTGGCTACCGGCGTTCGGCTGCAGGGAAACCGCGTCGTAGCCGGTGATGCCCGCCAGCCACTGCTCCAGGTCCGAGATGACCCGCAGCAGCCCCGCGGCGTCGTCGGCCGGGGCGAACGGGTGCAGTTCGGCGAACTCGGGCCAGGTGATCGGCTCCATCTCCGCGGTCGCGTTGAGCTTCATGGTGCAGGAGCCCAGCGGGATCATGCTGCGGTCGAGCGCTACGTCCTTGTCCGACAGCGCCCGCAGATAGCGCAGTAGCGCGGTCTCGGATCGATATGCGTGGAAAACAGGATGCGTGAGGTACTCGGTCGTGCGAGCCAGCTCGGGCGGGACACCGTCCGCGGTGTCCGCGTCCAGTGAGTCCACATCGGACACTGCGACGCCGAAGGCTTTCCACACAAGGGAAAGGTGCTCACGGGTGGTCCTCTCGTCGCACGAGATACCGACGTGGTCGTCGTCGACCCGGCGCAGGTTGACGCCCAGGTCGCGGGCGGTGTCCACAATGGAGGTCGCGAGGCCGGGAACGACGGCTGTCACGGTGTCGAAGAACTCGCCGTGCAGCACGTCGACACCGCCTTCCATCAGCCCGGAAGCCAATACCGTGGCCATCCGGTGGGCGCGGGTCGCGATGGCGCGCAGCCCTTCCGGGCCGTGGTACACCGCGTACATCGACGCGATGACGGCCAGCAGGACCTGCGCGGTGCAGATGTTGCTGGTCGCCTTCTCCCGCCGGATGTGCTGCTCGCGGGTCTGCAGCGCCAGCCGGTACGCCTTAGCGCCGTCGGCGTCGACCGACACACCGACCAGCCTTCCCGGCAGCTGACGCTCGAAACCCTTACGCACAGCCATGTACGCCGCGTGCGGACCACCGAAGCCCATCGGGACGCCGAAGCGCTGCGTCGAACCGATCACGACGTCGGCGCCGATCTCGCCCGGCGGACGCAGCAGCGTCAGCGCCAGCGGGTCGGCCGCGACCACGACGGACGCGCCGCGCGCGTGAGCCTCTTCGATGACCCGCTCGTGGTCCCGCACCGCGCCGGAAGCACCCGGATAGGACAACAGGATCCCGAAGAAGTCCCCGCCCAGTCCCAAACCCTCGATGCCCTGGGAAAGATCGGCCAGCACCAGTTCGATGCCGAGCGGCTCGGCGCGGGTGCGCACGACCTCGATCGTCTGCGGCAGGCTGTCCTCGTCGACGACGAACTTCGCCGACTTCGACTTCCCGGCGCGCCGCACCAGCGTCATCGCCTCGGCCGCGGCCGTCGCTTCGTCCAGCATGGAGGCGTTGGCGATCGGCAAGCCGGTGAGATCGGCGATCATGGTCTGGAAGTTGAGCAGCGCTTCGAGCCGCCCTTGCGAGATCTCCGGCTGGTACGGCGTGTAGGCCGTGTACCAGGCCGGGCTCTCCAGCACGTTGCGGCGGATCACGGGCGGGGTGACCGTGCCGTGGTAGCCGAGGCCGATCATCTGCACCATCGGCCGGTTCGTCGCGGCCAGCGCGCGGAGCTCGTCTAGGGCCTGCGCTTCGTTGGCCGGCAGCGGAAGGCCCATCGACAGGTTCGCGTCGCGGATCGAGGCCGGGATCGCCCTGTCGGCCAGTTCGTCGAGGGAGCCGACGCCGATGACTTCGAGCATCCGGGCGAGTTCCCCGGGCCGGGGGCCGATGTGCCGATCGGCGAAAGCCGTGCCCTGCTCCAGTGCGGAGAGCGGGATGCGGGTCGCGCCGGGTGAATGCGTACCCATCGAGTGGCCTCCGGGGGTGGGGGACGGGCCGGGGACAAGTGTCCTGGCCCTCCCCACTCTGTCCGTGCCCGGTTAAGGACGCCTGAGAGTTTCACCCGTGTGTTGAGCCGGGCTTGCACCGTCGGCGGGGGCGGCGGGCTGTAAACCTGCCGACCCACTTTCCAGAGGCGTCTCGTCCACGCGGTCCCTTGTGCCTGAGAGGTTCCGGGGAGGACTTGCTCCTTCGGCGCCGGGCTCATGGTGACGGCCCGGACTCTCCCGCGTGGATTTGGCGACTACACGAATAGCCTACCCCGTGCGCCGGGCGTTGCGACGCTGGGTCAGCTCGTCCGGTGTGTGCGGTTCGATCTCGCCGCCGTCGGCCCGCTCGGCCGGAAAGTCGTGGATGGTGCCGCTGATTTCCTGCATCGCCCCGCTGACCGCGATCCCGAAGACGCCCTGGCCGCCTTGCAGCAGATCGACGATCTCCTCGGGCGAGGTGCACTCGAAGACGGTGGTGCCGTCGGAGAACAAGGTGACCTTGGCCAGGTCGCGCACGCCGCGCACGCGCAGGTGGTCGACGGCGACCCTGATGTTCTGCAGCGAGACACCGGTGTCCAGCAATCGCTTGACGACCTTGAGGACGAGGATGTCCTTGAACGAGTAGAGGCGCTGCGAGCCGGAGCCGTGCGCGGTGCGGATGCTCGGCGCGACCAGCTTCGTCCTGGCCCAGTAGTCCAATTGGCGGTAGGTGATCCCCGCGATCTGACACGCGGCGGGACCGCGGTAGCCGACCAGCTCATCCGGCAACGAGGCATCGGGGAACAGCTCGCCCTGCTCACCGTCGGCGACCTGGATCGGCTCCTGTTGGGAGTGACTTCCAGCCTCGACCACCGCATGCCTCCCCTCGTCCGGCCTGATGACCGGCGAACCAACCCCGGCGTTCCCATGAACGGCAGCACCGGTTGAGGCAATCGCGCGGGGTCACACCCCAGGATGTGGCCACACCGTGCGATTTACCGCCTTTGACGGTAAGCGCGCCGGGGCACCCGGTCAACGCGACGCGCGGCGGCCTGTCACCCGGTGTTGAGACTTTGTCCACTATCTGACGGAAGGGTGCAACGGTCACCAACGAGTCTTAGTGGTCACGATCGGAAATTCGCTAGGGGTCTCGACGACCTTCCGATCGCAACCACAGCGAAACCGCGTGCAGTTTTTACTCAGCCGTGTTATTTTTTACTCATGCAAGTAAACGTGGACCATCAGCCCGAGTTCGGCCTCAGCGTCACCGAAGCCGCGCGACGGGCACAGATCATCGGCGCGACCATCGCCACCATCGGCGAGCTCGGCTACGCCAAGACCTCGTTCGCCCGGATCAAGGAGAAGGCGGGCCTCAGCAGCACGCGGATCATCTCCTACCACTTCACCAACAAGGCAGGCCTGATGCAGGCGGTCCTGAGCACGGTCTCGGACATCAAGGAAAGGTTCCTTACCGAACGGGCGGCAGGACACACCGATCCGGCCGACCGGCGGGGGATGCTGCGGGAGTACATCGCTGCCGAGGTCGCGTTTCTGGGCGCGTACCCCGAGTGCGTGCGCGTCTTCCTGGAGATGGGCGCCGCCGGAGACGACAAGGACGGCTGGGCGATGGCCAAGCCGGTGGTGGAACAGCTCCGGGTCGGGCAGCTCACGCGTCAGCTGACCCAAGGTCAGCGAGAGGGAGCCTTCGGCGAGTTCTCGCCGGCGATCATGGCGATGGCCATCCGGCAGGCCGTCGACGGGGTCGCGGCCCAGCTCGCGGCGAACCCCGAGCTGGACCTCGAACGTTACGGAACCGAACTGGCCGATCTGTTCGAGCGGACCACCAGAGCCTCGGCTTAGGTGTCCGCTCCCCTAAAATCCTCCGGCGAGATGGAGTCGAGGAACTCACGGAACTTCTCGACTTCGTCTTCCTGCTCGTCCGGGATGATGAGCCCGGCCTCTTCCAGCACCGAATCCTCGGCGTGGATGGGGACGCCGATCCGCAGCGCGAGCGCGACGGAGTCGCTCGGGCGCGCGGAAACCCGGATATCACCGTCGAACACCAGCTCGGCGAAGAAGGTGCCTTCGCGAAGATCGGTGATGACGACCTGCTCGAGCTCGCGGCCGAGTGCCCCGATGACCTCTTTGAGAAGGTCATGGGTCAACGGGCGAGCGGGACGGACTCCCTGTTGCTCCAACGCGATGGCGGTGGCTTCGACCGAACCGATCCAGATCGGCAGGTACCGTTCGCCCTCCGTTTCCCGCAGCAACAAGATCGGCTGATTCGCGGGCAACTCGACCCGCACTCCGACGACGCGCATCTCGCTCATCGGGCTTCGCCTCCCTCTCGTGCACACGGGCTGCAACACTGTTTCCAGGTCGCGCCTCGACATGCTCGACGCTACCCGGGTTCTCAGCGCTGTGCTCGCTGTCCGGACCATCTCCGGTTCGCGCTCGGCAAACCTACGTCTAACCGTACGGCATTGCCGGGCGAACAATCACTCATTGACATGTGGCGTATATACCGAAACTTCGCCGGAATTCCCCGGCGCGGCGGCTTCTTCAGCCGCCGGTGACGCCGCGGATCCCGGCCTTGACAAGCAAGGTATGGAGGGCCACCGACAGGGCCGCCAGCTGCCTGACCACCTCGTCCGCCCGGGCCTTCGCGTCCGCGTCACGGTGGCGATACACCGGGGTCACAATTTGCTCCAAGAGCCCCACCTCGCGATCCGCGGAAGCGCGGAAAGCACGGAGATGCCTCGGTTCAATGCCGAATTCGGTCATTGCCTTCACGGTTTTCGCGACCTGGACCGCGTCGGGATCGTAGAACCCCGCGGCACCGGGACGGATCAGCCCGTACTGCTGGAGCTCGTCGAGCAGCGACGCGTCGATGCCCGCGTCGGCCAGCAGTTCTTCCTGCGTGAGCCGGATTTCGCGCTCGGTGGTGAAATCGTCCGGTCCGGGCATACCGGACCGCGAACCGTCCGCTTTGCCCGAATCGAACGAGCCCAAGGCGACGAGCTTGCGCGGGAACCGGAGTGTGGTGCCCGCGGACTCGCCGCCGTCGGCCGCGTCCAGCTGCTCCTTGATGACCTTCAAGGGAAGGTAGTGATCGCGTTGGGCGGACAGCACGAATCGCAGGCGCTCCACGTCCGCCTCGGCGAACTGCCGGTACCCCGAGGGCGTCCGGCCCGGCTGAACCAGGCCTTCGGACTCGAGGAACCGGATTTTGGAGATGGTGACATCGGGGAAGTCGCCGCGCAGCTGCGCGAGCACTGCCCCGATGCTCAATCCACCTTCGCGATGTTGTGGCCGCCCGGCCGCCGTCACTGGGCTCCCTGACCCCCGTGCCCGGGGCCGGTCAGGAAGACCAGGCGGAACTTGCCGATCTGCACCTCGTCGCCACCGGCGAGCACGGCCTGGTCGACCGGCTCACGGTTGACGTAGGTGCCGTTGAGGCTGCCGACGTCGATGACCACGAACTCGCCACCCTCACGCCGGAATTCGGCGTGACGGCGGGAAACCGTGACATCGTCGAGGAAGATGTCGCTGTCCGGATGACGGCCGGCACTGGTGGTGTCGACATCGAGAAGGAACCGGGAGCCCGCGTTCGGCCCACGCTTGACGACCAGCAGCGCTTCGCCGGAGCGAAGCGCGTCCACGCCGGTCGGCTGAGGCTCGGGAGCCACCGGGGCGCTTTGACCCTCAACGTCGGCGAGGAAGTCCGCCCGGAAGACAGATGTCCGCTCCGGACCTTGCTCCGGAGGAACGCCGGGCCCGTCGTTCGTGCTCACCTGGGCTCTCCTAACGCACTGATGCGTGTCCCCGGAGCGCACACCCGACACACTGTGCCGCCCCGAAAACACCGCTACTCAAGAATGTGTAGATGCCAACGTACCGTGCCGGGCCCACCAAGGACGCCGCGGCTCCCCCAACCGGACGCGCACGCGCCCGGCCAGCGAAGATCGTCCGGCCCGGCCGCGGACCGGAGGAAACGCCGAGCGCTACTGCTCTTTGATCAAGGCCTGGTACGCCTCGGCTTCGAGGAGACTGTCGATGCTCGACGGGTCGTCGAGCTGGATGTCGATGAGCCAGCCCTCGCCGTAGGGATCGCTGTTGATCAGCTCGGGCGAATCCGCCACCGAGTTGTTCACGGCCACGATCTCGCCGTCGAGCGGGGCGAAGAGCTCCGAGACGCTCTTGGTCGACTCCACCTCACCGAAGACGTCACCAGAGCCGACGTGACCGCCCACCTCGGGCAGGTCGACGAAGACGACGTCACCGAGCTGATCCTGCGCGTACTCGGTGATCCCGACCCGCACCAGGCCGCCGTCCTTGACGGCGATCCACTCGTGCTCTTCGGTGTAGCGCAGTTCTTCTGGAGTGGACAACGCCGCTCCCCTTTCGTGCTGACCTCGCTTGTGCAAGCCGTGGCGGGCAGTCTTTCACCTACGCTGTCGCGGCCGCATTCCGATCCGGACTCACCCCGCGGATCGCACGGACGCTCTGGATGACGTACAGCGCGCCGGACCAGACGTAGAGCACCGCCCCCCAGGTGATGAAGGCGTAACCGACCGGCCGCGCGAACGCCGCGACGGCCGAGTCACCCTGCATGACCAGCAGGAACGGGAACGCGTACATCAGGACGAAGGTGGCGCCCTTGCCGATGTAGGTGACTTCGGGCGGCGCGAAACCGTTACGCCGCAGGAACAGGATCGACACCCCGACGACGGCCTCGCGCAGCACCAGCGGCGCCACCACCCACCACGGGATGATGTCGCGCAGGAGGAAGGCGATCAGTGTCGCGAGGATGTAGAGGCGGTCGGCCGCCGGGTCGAGGAGCCGGCCGAGGCGGCTCATCTGGTTGAGCCAGCGGGCGAGCTTGCCGTCGAGCCAGTCGGTGAAGGCACTGAAAATGAGGATGGCCAGCGCCCAGCCGTCCTCCTCCGGGCCCAGGAGCAACCAGAGGAACACGGGGACGCCGGCCAACCTCAGTATCGAGATCAGATTCGGCACGTTCAGCGCCTGGCGCAGCAGCGTCGGCTCCTCGGGCTTACTCACCCACCCAGCCTAATAGGCACAGGTGGACCGCCTCTGCCCGACGCGCGTCCAGGCACCGGATCAACTCGCGCGCCGGTGGCTCCAGCCCCTGCGCTGCAGGTCGGCACGGGTGAGGAGCTGGGGACGGCCCCGCGTGTCGGTACCTACCCAGCGAGGGCGGCCGGAGGGGCTTTCGAGGACGTACGGGCGCCCGTCGCTCCACACGACGCTGCACGGCACCGTCGGTGGGACTGCGGTCTCGGGTTGTGCTTCGGGTTGCTCTGCTTCGCTGTTCATGGCTCTCACGGGTCGGGGATGGGAGATCGTTCCTCTGTTACTTCGGCATCCGACGGCGCGTTGTTAACGGTTTCGGCGAACCTTCTGCCACATTTCACCCTATGGAATAACGGGTGTTCACCGCGCGGAGTGTCCACAGTGGACGATTTTCCGACATCATCGGTGGTCACCGCCGCCAGCCCGGCCGAGCGAGCGCGGTAGTCTCCTCCACTCCCCGGACGCTCGAAGAAGGGAACGCGCTTTGAGGACCTCCGACCTCGCGGGCCGATGGCGGCCGTTGCTCGCCGCCACGTTCGCGACCCTGGCCTTGTCGCTGGCCGGAGCGTGCTCCACCACCGCGCCACCCGCCGCCGAGCCGCCCGCGGCAAGTCCCACCGCCGACACCGCGACCCCGGCCCCTTCCGCGCCACCGCCGAGCGCCAGCCCGCAGGCGCCGAGCACCGCGCCGCCCGCGAACAAGCCTCCCCAGCAGCCGCCGCCGTCGGTGGCGGGCACCTGCGGCACCGTGACCGCGGCGAGCGGCCTCACGCTGCAGCTATTGGGCGGCGAGGGTGGCGGCGTGGACTGCGCGACGGGCAGGCGCATCGTCGAGGAGTTCCACAAGAAGATCGCCGGCAAGCAGCCCGCCGACTCCAACGAGCCGGTCAGCGACAGCGTCGAAGGCTGGCAATGCGTGTCCGGGGCGCCCACCGCGCAGGGCGGCACCGCGTGCAGCAAGGAAGACAAGAGCGTCTTCGCCGGGGTCGTCCCGAGCGAATAGCAGTTCCCCGCGAGTTCTCCATCAGGTCGTGTCCGCCCCGAGAAGGGTCCATGAAGACAGTCACCGTGTTCCGGCCGTGCTACGGCGTCATCGCCGCTTCAGTCCTGCTGCTCACCGGGTGCGGCGGGGGCTCGCCCGCCACGCAGAGCGCGCCGACGCCGTCCCCTGAAGCCCCGGCCACCAGCCCGGCGATCCCCTGCGGCAAGGTCCCGGCGACCAAGGGCGTCCAGGCCGACGTCCTCGTCCGCGCCGGCACGGTCGACTGCGCCCAGGCGACCCAGGTGATCACGCAGTACTTCCAGAAGCTGTCGCCCAGCGAAGCGGCTTCGCCCGACGGCGCCGGCCCGGTCGCGCTCGGCGAGTGGACCTGTGGCAGCGGCGCGGGCACCCCGGTGACCACGTGCTCGACCGAGGACAGCCGCCAGGTGGAAGGCATTGTCGCGCGGTAGCTAGCACCCGCTGATCGATGTTCACGTACCTGAACATCGTACAACCTCTTGAATTTCAACTGGTCTAGACCTACTGTCCTCCGTACCGCCGCCACGGCACCGGGCAACGTCGCCCGACGGACGGAAGGACACGTATGCCAAAGCTGTCTTCTCGCCTGCGCAAGGTGGTCATCTCGCTGACCACCGTCGCCGGCCTCACCGCCGCGTTCGCCCCGAACATCGCCGCCGCCGCGCCCGCGCCCTGGAACGGCACGTTCTCCGGGTTCCCCGCGACGTCCTGGAAGAACAGCTGGGGCATCGACGGGAGCGGCCAGTTCGGCTTCGGTGACATGAAGGCCGGCGGAAGCACGCTGGACGTCACCTACGGCAAGGGCTCCTCCGCACCGTCGTGCACCAACTGCCCCACCACCGGCGGCGGGCAGTTCTATCAGGACCTCGGCAAGATCGGCCGCGGCGACCTGGAAAGCGCCACCACGCTCTACCTGCGCTACCAGGTCCGCTTCCCGAGCGGGTTCGACTTCGGCAAGGGCGGCAAGCTGCCGGGCCTCTACGGCGGCGACCCGGGCAGCGCGAGCGGCGGCAACCACGGCAACGCCTGGTCGACACGGTTCATGTTCCGCGACGGCACCAAGGGCGAGGTCTACGTCTACACGCCGTCCGGTGACGGCTACGGCAAGGACATCGGGCTCGGCTCGTGGAACTTCGCCGCGGACAACCAGACCCACACGATCCAGCAGTCGGTGAACCGCTCCACCGGGCGCATCACCGTCTGGTACGACAACAAGCAGGTGCTGGCGACCGACGCCGCGCCCGGTATCTCGGGCATCCCGTTCAACGGGGTGTTCTTCTCGACCTTCTTCGGTGGCCACGAAACCAGCTGGGGCCCCGACCACACCGAGCACGCCTACTTCTCCAACTTCACCGTGAGCACGGCGAAGATCTAGGCGCACTCCCGAATACCCGAAGGGGATGAGGCTTCGGCGGAAGCCTCATCCCCTTCGGCCCGTCTACGCGAGGCATAGTGGACGGTTCGGCTTGGGCGGGCAGGGTCGTGAGTGGCAACAAGTGTTCTATAAATAACACTCGTAAACACTCACGAGCCACCCAACCAAGCCGCGCTCGCTTAGCTGTCGCTATCCCTTCAGGTGAGGGAAATCCTCTTCGCGGAACTCCCCGGCCTGACGCTCGGCTGATTCGTTCTCACGGCCCCGGAGTTCGACGCGCCGGATCTTGCCGGAGATCGTCTTCGGCAGCTCGGCGAACTCGAGGCGCCGGATCCGCTTGTAGGGAGCCAAGTTCTCCCGGCAGAACGACAGGATGCTGACCGCGGTGTCCGCTGTCGGCTCGTATCCGGCGGCGAGCACCACGTACGCCTTGGGCACGGCCAGCCGGATCGGATCCGGCGCGGGCACGACGGCCGCCTCGGCGACGGCTTCGTGTTCCAGCAGCACACTTTCCAGCTCGAACGGGGAAATCCGGTAGTCCGACGCCTTGAAGACGTCATCCGTCCGGCCGACATACGTGATGTAGCCGTCTTCGTCGATCGCGCCGACATCGCCGGTGTGGTAGTAGCCGCCCGCGAAAGCGACGGCCGTGCGCTCGTCGTCATCGGCGTACCCGACCATCAGGCCCACCGGACGGCTCGTCAGGTCGAGGCAGATTTCGCCCTCCTGCGCCGGTTTCCCGCTGACCGGGTCGACCAGGACGACCGAAAATCCCGGCAGCGCGCGGCCCATCGAACCGGCTTTCACCGGCTGGCCAGGGGTGTTCGCGATCTGCACACTGCTTTCGGTCTGGCCGAAACCGTCGCGAATCGTGACGCCCCAAGCCTTTCGCACCTGATCGATCACCTCGGGGTTGAGCGGCTCCCCCGCGCCGACGACCTTCTTCGGCGGTGTCGTGAGCGCGGTGAGATCCGACTGGATCAGCATCCGCCACACCGTCGGCGGCGCGCAGAAACTCGTGATGCCGCAACGATCCATCTGGCCCATCAGCGCGGCGGCGTCGAAGCGCTCGTAGTTGTAGAGGAACACCGTCGCCTCGGCGTTCCACGGCGCGAAGACGTTGCTCCAGGCGTGTTTCGCCCACCCCGGCGAGGAGATGTTGAGGTGGACGTCGCCCGGTTCCAGGCCGATCCAGTACATCGTGGACAGATGGCCGACGGGATAGGAAACCTGCGTGTGCTGCACGAGTTTCGGCTGGGCGGTGGTGCCCGAGGTGAAGTAGAGCAGCAACGGGTCTTCGGCGTTCGTCACCGCGTCCGGGGTGAACCCGTCTTCCGCGAGGTACGCGTCGGAGAACAGGTACCAGCCGTCGACGGGCTTGCCGACGGCGATCCGGGTGTACTCCCCGGCGACGTCGGCGAACTTCGGCGCGTCCACCGAGCGGACGATCACGTGCTTGGCCGCGCCGCGCCCGACCCGGTCCCGCAGATCCGCCGGACCGAGCAAGGTGGACGCCGGGATGATCACCGCACCCAGCTTGATCGCGGCGAGGATCGTCTCCCACAGCTCGCCCTGGTTGCCGAGCATGAGGACGATCCGGTCCCCGCGCCGCACGCCCAGCGCGCGCAGCCAGTTCGCGACCTTGTTGGACCGCTGCGACATCTCCGGGTACGTCCAGCGCCCCTCAGTGCCGTTCTCCTCGACGATCCAGAGCGCGTACCGCTCCGCGTTCGCCGGATCGCGCGCGACGACGTCGAACCAGTCGAGCGCCCAGTTGAACTCGGTGAACCGGGGCCAGTCGAACTCCCGGTTCGCGGTCTCGTAGTCCTCCCGGTGGGCCAGCAGGTGATCGCGCGCCGCGCGGAACCTGTCGTGCACCTCCGAAGCGCCGTTGCTCAAGTTGTTCTCCTCGGTCGTTTCTTACTCGCCCTTGAACTCCGGCTTGCGCCGCTCCATGAACGCCTGCACGGCCTCGGCGAGGTCCTTGCTCGGCAGGAACGCCGCGTTCCAGGCCGAGACGTACCGCAGGCCGTCCGCGACATCCGGCTCGGTCCGCGCGTTCAGCACGTCCTTGACACCTTGCACCACGAGCGGCGGATTCGTCGCGATTTCCTCCGCGAGCGTCCGCGCGGCGGCCAGCAGGCTCTCCTGGTCCGGGTAGACGTCGTTGACGAGCCCGATCTTCTCGGCGCGCGCGGCGTCGATGTCCTTGCCCGTCAGTGCCAGTTCGCGCAAGTGTCCCTCACCGATGATCGGGGCGAGCCGCTGCAGGCTGCCGATGTCGGCGACGATGGCGACCTTGACCTCGCGGACGCTGAACTTGGCGTCGGCGCTGGCCAGCCGGATGTCGGCGGCGGTGATCACGTCGACGCCCCCGCCGATGCACCAGCCGGAGATCGCGGCGATCACCGGTTTCGTGGTCGCCGCGATCGAACTGACCGCGTTCTGCAGCTCCCTGATCTCCTTGAGGAAGCCGGTGCGCGGGCCCGCGAGCGCCTCGCCACCGAGCAGCCCGGCCCAGCCGCCCATCATCGCCGGAAGATCGAGGCCGTAGGAGAAGTGCGCGCCGCTCCCGGTCAGCACGATCGCCCTGACCTGGGGATCGGCGTCGAGGGCACCGAAGACGAGCGGCAGTTCCCGCCAGAAGTCGGGGCCCATCGCGTTACCCTTGGAGGGGCCGAGCAAGGTCACCTCGGCGACATGGCCGGCGTGCTCGACCTTGAGCGACACCAGGTCCGGCAGGCTGCCTGCGGTTTCAGTCAAGTCATTCCTCCGTAGTAGTACCCATGGTCTGACCTGCGGTAATGGTGCCGATTCGCGCAAGGAGCACCCCGTGTCCGCTCAACTTTCTCACAGGCGCCGGCCGATCATCATCACCCTGGCGGTCATCGCTGTCCTCGGGCTGTCTGCCTGCGATACCGATCCCGCGCCAGCCGTCGAGCCGCCCCCGGTCATGACCTCTGCCGTCACCCTGGCGCCGGCGCCCGTGCCCGCGGACGAGCCAGAGGAGGACGAGCCCGGCTTCGACTGCGCGACGATGCGCAACAAGACCTGCGGTCCATCCGAGGCGGCTCTCCACGATCTGACGTAACGCCCAGCTTGATCCACGCGACTCATCCACCAACCGCGCCGCGAGCGCCCGCGCCAGGGAGAACCCATGATCCAGTCCATCGTGAACCGCGTGCAGCTGTGGCGCTTCGGACCGGTCGCCCAGGACCAGCGCCCCCTCAACGGTGGCGACCCGAACCTACGCACGATCAAGAACCTCCTGTGGGTCCTCGTGACCGTGCTCGTCATCATCCCGGCAGCCGCTGGCCTGGTTCTGCTCGCCGTCGCGACCCGGTAGGCCCCCGAACGCAAGAGGCCGCCCTGGCACGCC
>NZ_DASYMU010000146.1:0-4813 GCF_036008905.1 Amycolatopsis sp.
GCCGCGACCACAATCGGCACCGACCCAGCGACAGTTGCGCCCAGCCCGGCAGGCCGAGCCGAGGGAACCCCACGCGCGCAACAGAAAGACAGCACGCACCGCCCCACGACCACCCCGGCGACCGCGGCCACCACCCCGTGCCCGGCCACGATCGCCCCGGCCAGCGCCCCGCACTGCACGATCAGGACCAGCACCAGAGTCGCGACCCCGCCAGGCCCGGAGTCGCCCTTCCGCATGATCGTCAGCGCCCGTTCGCGGTCGTAAGACGCGCCGAGCCCGTCAGCGGTGTCCGCCAGCCCGTCCAGATGCAGCCCGCGACTCCCCAGCGCCACCGCACCGATCGCCAACCCGGCCGTGGCCACCGGAAACAGCCCGACGGCCTCTCCACCCAGCACGATCAGCCCAGCCAGCACCGCCAACGGCAGCGCGGCCAGCGGCGCGAGCACCATCGCCCCGCCCGCCACCCGCCGGTCGATCACGCGGGGCGCGGGCACCGGCAACGCCGTCAGCGTGCCGACGGCCAGGCGGATCGAGTCAAGCAAGGTCGGCCAGCAGCCCCATGTCCGCGAGGATCGCCCGCGCGGCACGCAAAGTCGGCACGGCCTGCACCGCGCCGCTGCCTTCGCCGAGCCGCAGCCCGAAGTCCAGGATCGGCTCCAGTCCCAATGCCTTCAACGCCAAAGCCTGCGAAGGCTCGGTGGACCTGTGCCCGGCCAGCCACCACTTCTCGGCGCCCGGCGCGATCTCCCGCGCCACCAACGCCGCCGCACCCGAAAACACGCCGTCCAGCAATACCGGCACCCCACGAACAGCCGCTTGCACCAGGAATCCCGCGGTCGCCGCCACACAGGCGCTACCCAACGCCGTCAGCAGCTCGAACGGTGAACCCGACCGCGACCCCGCACGCGCCAGCGCCGCTTCGACGACAGCCACCTTCAGCGCCCGGCCTTCTTCGTCCACTCCGGTCCCGGTGCCGACGACGTCCTCGGCCGGCGAGCCCAGCAGCGCGGCGACCAACGCGGCGCACATTGTCGTATTGCCGATGCCCATGTCGCCAGGGATCAGCAGGTCCGCGCCGCTGTCGATCTCGGCGTCGGCGATCGTGCGCCCGGCTTCGAAAGCCCGCTCGGCCTCGCCCGGCTCCAAGGCATCTTCGACGTCGATGGACCCGGAACTCCGCCGGATCTTGTGCGCGAGGACCTCGGCCGGAACGCCGTCGAGATCGTCGTCCACCGCGATGTCCACCACCCGGACCTTCGCCCCGACGAGCCCGGCCAGCACGCTGACCCCGCTCTTGCCGGCGAGGAACACCCGCACCATGGCCGCGGTGATCTCACGCGGATACGCCGAGACGGCCGAACGCGTCACACCGTGATCCCCGGCGAACACCACCACCCGCACGTCGGCGAGCTCACGCGGCGGCACGCAGCCGTGCGCCGCGCTCAGCCACGCCGCGAGATCCTCGAGCCGTCCGAGCGAGCCCAGCGGCTTGACGAGCCCGTCCAGCCTGGTCCGCGCCGCCGCGTGGGCGTCTTTGTCGGGCGTAGGGATCGTGAACACGGGAGTCTCCTCAGGGCAGGTCGAGCGCGCGCCCCGCCACCACCAGCTGGACCCTGTCCGCTTCGGCGGCGACGCGGGTGTTGAGCGCGCCCAGCACATCACGGAACAGCCGTCCGGACACCGTGCCGGGCACCACACCGCTGCCGACCTCGTTGCTCACCAGCACCACCGGCATCCGCACCGACGCCCACGCCTCGAGGAAGTCCTCGAGCTTGTCGTCGAGCCGCAGCTCCCAGCCGCGCTTCTGCTCCCACGCGCCGACGTCGTCGAGCACCCGCGTGAGCCATGTCCCGAGACAGTCGACGATCATGGGGCTGGTGGCGCCGCGGAGCACCGTTGTCAGGTCGCCGGTCTCCACCGTCCGCCAGTTCGACGGCCGGCGTTCCTTGTGCGCGGCGACCCTGGCCGCCCAGTCGGGATCGTCGTCGCTCGGCGGGAAACCCGTCGCGACGTAGACGACATGGGCGTGGTGCGCGATGAGGGACTCGGCGTGCCGGGACTTGCCCGACCGCACGCCGCCGAGTACCAGCACTTTGCCTTCGTTGCGTCCGTACGAACGAAGGGCCCGCGCGGCGGTCTCGAGGAGACCCGCGAGGCGGTGCGTCAGCTTGGTCATGTTTCGCATTCTGGTCCAAAGGATACTGTTCGCCACGTGCCACTCCGGAGATCAGTTACCCGACTCGGACTTGTCGCAGGTTACGCTGCCGACGTCGTGTTCGGTGACCCCAGGCGGGGACATCCCGTCGCGTTCTTCGGCCGGGCGGCCGGGGCTCTTGAGCAGCGGATGTGGGCGGATTCACGGCGCCGGGGCGTCGTCTACGCGGGATTGTGCGTCGGCGCGGCCACCGGAGTGGGGGTGGCACTCCAGGCGGCGACCCGACATCACCCGTTCGCGCGATTCGCCGCGACAGCGCTCGCGACCTGGGCCGTCCTCGGCGGGCGAGGTCTCGCGGCCGAGGGGAACACCATGGCTGACCTGCTCGAAGACCAGGATCTCCCGGGCGCCCGGGAGCGGCTTTCGCATCTCTGCGCCCGCGACGCGACGGGGCTGGACACCGCGGAACTGGCCCGCGCGGCGACGGAGTCGATCGCCGAGAACACCTCCGACGCCATCGTCGCGCCGCTGCTGTGGGGCGGCGTGGCGGGCATTCCGGGACTGCTCGCGTACCGGGCGCTCAACACGCTCGACGCGATGGTCGGCTACCGCTCGCCCCGGTACGAGAACTTCGGCTGGGCGGCCGCGCGGGCCGATGACCTGGCGAACCTTGCGCCCGCGCGCGTCGGCGCCGTGATCACCGCAGCCTGCGCACCGGTGGTGGGCGGCTCTCCGCGTCGCTCCTGGCGGGTGTGGCGCCGCGACGGCTCCCATCACCCGAGCCCGAACGCGGGCCAGGTCGAATCCGCTTTCGCCGGCGCGCTCGACATCCGGCTCGGCGGCGTCAACACCTACGGCGGCCGCACCGAGGACAGGGGCACGCTCGGCGACGGCCCGGAGCCCGGCACCGCTGATCTCCGACGCTCGGTGACGCTCTCGCGTGCTGTCGGGCTCGGCGCGCTCGTCGTCGCGGCGGTGGTGGCGCGATGAAGGGCCTGCTCGTCGCCGGGACGACGTCCGACGCCGGGAAGAGCCTGGTCACCGCGGGGATCTGCCGCTGGCTGGCGCGCCAGGGCATCCGGGTCGCGCCTTTCAAGGCGCAGAACATGTCCAACAACTCGATGGTGTGCGCCGACGGCTCGGAGATCGGCCGCGCGCAATGGGTCCAGGCGCGCGCTGCCGGCGTCGAGCCGGAGGCCGCGATGAACCCGGTGCTCCTCAAACCAGGCAGTGACCGGCGCAGTCACGTGGTCGCGATGGGCAAACCGTTCGGGACGCTCGAAGCGGGGGAGTACGCGACCGGCCGCGCCGGGCTCGCGGAGATCGCGTTCGGCGCGCTCGACGACTTGAGCGGCCGGTTCGACGTCGTCGTCTGCGAAGGCGCGGGCAGCCCGGCCGAGATCAATCTTCGCGCGGGCGACTACGTCAACATGGGCCTGGCGCGGCGGTTCCGGCTGCCGGTGGTCGTGGTGGGGGACATCGACCGCGGCGGCGTGATGGCGTCGATGTTCGGCACGCTCGCGTTGCTGAGCGGCGAGGACCAGGCGTTGCTCGCGGGCTGGATCGTCAACAAGTTCCGCGGCGACGTCGGGCTGCTGCGGCCGGGGCTTTCGAGCCTGGAGAAACTGACCGGACGGCCAGTGCTCGGCGTGCTGCCGTGGCTGGACGGCGTGTGGATCGATTCCGAAGACGCGCTCGCCGCCGCCGGTTGGCGCGGTCAAACGGCAGGTGGTGCGCTGCGGATCGCCGTGGTGCGGTTTCCCCGCGCCTCCAACGCGACCGACGTCGACGCGCTCGCCGCCGAGCCCGGCGTCACCGTCACGTTGACCGCTGATGCCGACACAGTGGCCGACAGTGACATCGTCGTGCTTCCGGGATCACGGGCCACCGTCGACGATCTCCGCTGGCTGCGCGGCCGCGGCTTGGCCGACGCCGTGAAGGCACGAGCCGCCGCCGGCCGTCCGGTGCTCGGCATCTGCGGCGGCTACCAGATGCTCGCCGCGACCATCGACGACGCACTGGAATCCGGCGCCGGTTTGGTCGAGGGTCTCGGTTTGCTGCCCACCCGCGTCGAGTTCGCGGCGGAAAAGGTGCTTGGCAGGCCTGCCGGCTCGTGGCGTGGTCAGCCGGTGTCGGCCTACGAAATCCACCACGGAATCGCGATCCCGACCGGCGTCGCTGAGTCCTTTTTGGACGGACTGCGTGACGGCGCTGTCTGGGGAACCATGTGGCACGGCGCTTTCGAGAACGACGCTTTCCGCCGCGCCTGGCTCACCGAGGCCGCCGCCCAAGCCGAAATCTCGTGGTCTCCCGCTCCCGGCGCCCCCACTTTCACTTCACTGCGCGAAAGCATGCTCGACAACCTCGCCGACGCCATCGACGAGCACCTAAACACCCCCGCCCTACTCGACCTCATCACTTCCGGCGCCCCCACCACCCTCCCCTTCGTCCCACCCGGCGTGCCGTGAAGGCCACATTGAGGGACTCAGAGTCCCTCAATGTGGCCTTCACGGACAGCTAGAGCGAGCGCAGGAAAGCCAGGGACGGCATGAAGAAGTACTCGCCGCCCTTCAGGGTGACGGCCTGCGCCGCGGGGGCCGAGGACTTGAAGGTGTCCTCGCCCCAGACCGGGGTGTTGGTCTGGTCGACGTCGCGGAT
>NZ_DASYMU010000147.1:0-25425 GCF_036008905.1 Amycolatopsis sp.
GGAACACGCCGGGGCGCCACGGTGAAGCGGTTCTTCCTGGTGCTAGCTGCGCGTCAACTGCGCGCCAACCAGTTTGCGCAACTCGGCGGGCAGTTTCGCCGTGCTGCGGTCAGAGCGATCGGCCTTGGCCGTCGCACCCGCCGGAACAGGCTGAGGCACCGGAGAGCATTCGGCATCGGCCCGGTTGCCCGACTTGCGCGCCGGCAGCTTGCCGGTGGCGAGGTAGTCGGCGACGGCGTTGTCCACACAAGCGACACCGTTGAGCGAACCGGCGTGGGTGGTGCCGCCCGGAGCCCCGATCAGGCTGGAGTTCGGGAAGCGCTTGCGCACCTCGAGGCTGCCCGCGAACGGCGTGGCCGCGTCGAGCTCCTCACCGATCAGCAGCGCGCTCTGCACCTTGCCGCCGTCGACGTTGACCGGTTTCCCGGCTTTGGCTGGCCAGAACACACAGGGCGCGTTGAACCACGCGTTGCCCCAGGTTTCGAACGGCGCCCGGAAGTAGGTGATCCAGTTGTCGAACCGCCACTTGTTCCAGCTCGTCGGCCACTGCGTGTCCGTGCACTGCACGGCGTTGTAGACGGCGAAACCGTTGTCGTCACCCGGAGCGTTGGAGCTGTCGTAAAGCTCCTTCAGCGTCTGCCAGTCACCGTCGTGGACCCAGCCGGCGAAGGCGTTGGCCATGTCCTCCCAGCCGAAGACGTAGTACCCGGCCTGCAGGAAGACATCGGTCCACTCGTCCGAGCCGATGACCCCGCCCGCAGGCGTCTTGTCGAGCTTCTTCTGCTGCGCGTACCAGAGTTTCTCCACCGCGGAGCCGCTCGTGCCGAGGTGGTAGACGCTGTCGTACTTGGCGACCCAGTCGAAGTAGACCTTGATGTTGGCGTCGAACGCGACGTCCTGGTCCAGGTTGGCCTGGTACCAGACCTTGCGGGGATCGACGTTGCTGTCGAGCACCATGCGCCGGACGTTCTTCGGGAACATCGTGCCGTACACCTGGCCGAGATAGGTGCCGTACGAGAAGCCGTAGTAGTTGATCTGCTTCTCGCCCAGCGCCTTGCGCAGGCTGTCGACGTCCTGGGCGACATCGGTGGTCTTGATGTGCTCGAGCAGCGGGCCGTTCTTCGCGCACGCCTTGGCGTACCCCTTCGAGCGGTCCAGCCAGGTCTTCTCCAGCTGCGGCGTGGTCGGCACGTAGTCCGGCCGGTTGTAGCTGAAGTAGTTGCCGTCGCAGGTCAGCGCGGGCTTGCTGGAACCGACCCCGCGCGGGTCGAAACCGATCCAGTCGTAGGCGGCGCCGGCGTTGTTCGGCACGTACTTGCCGAGCACCGAAAGGCCGAGGCCGGAACCACCGGGGCCGCCCGGGTTGACGACCATGATGCCCTGGTACGCGGTGGTGTGCTTGACCCGCGAGACCGCGATCGAGACCTTCTCACCGGCGGGCTTGGCGTAGTCCATCGGCACGACGAGGAAACCGCATTCGGCGCCCGCGTTCTTCAGGCCCTGCGTCTGACAAGGTCCCCAGCTGATGGCCGCCGGGGTGAACTCCGGCGCCGCGGCGGGAGCCGCCGCGGCCATGGGTGCCATGGCCAGGGTGCTGGCGACAAGGCCCGTAGCCGCGAGTGCGGCAACGAATCTGTTCACTTTTTTCCTTTTCGTCGACGTTTGTCCCGGTTCTTCGGAAAGGTCAGGACAGGAAACTACCGAGACTTGCGAATAACCTCGTCCAACGACACGAGTTTCACCATCCGTCTTTCGTTGGTACTTCGGGAAGGAACGCGGGCAAATGGACATCGCGGACGAGTTCGCCACGGCGGCGCGCAGTGGCCTCGCCGACCTCGCGGATCCCGCGAAAGCACCGGAGATGCAGGCGTACATGAAGTCCGAGATGCCGTTCCGTGGCGTGCCCAAACCGGGGCGGACGGTGCTGAATCGAAGGTTGATCGCCGAGTATCCGCTGCCGAATCGAGAATTATTCACGAAAGCCGTTTTGACGCTGTGGCGCGAAGCGGAATTTCGGGAGGAAAGGTACGTCGCGCTCGATCTCGCCGGACATCGCGCTTATGCGGGCTGGCAGGATTCGTCGCTGCTGCCGCTCTACGAGGAGCTGGTGGTGACCGGGGCCTGGTGGGATTTCGTCGACGAGATCGCGATCCGGCGGATCGGGCCGATCCTTCGCGCGGAACCGGCCGTGCTCACGCCGAAGATGCGGGAGTGGGCCCGCGACGCGGATCGCTGGCGGCGGCGGACGTCGGTGCTCTGTCAGGTGGGCGCCAAGGCCGCGACGGACACCGAACTGCTCACCCACACCATCGAGGCGAACGTCGAAGACCCGGATTTCTTCCTGCGCAAGGGCATCGGCTGGGCGCTGCGGGAGTACGCGAAAACAAACCCCGGGTGGGTCCGACTTTTCGTCGAACACCACCCGGGGCTGTCAGGACTTTCCAGGCGCGAGGCCCTCAAGCATCTCGGCTAGCTGCAGCTCGTCTAGGCACGCAGAGTCGCGCCGAAGCGTTCCGCGGCCGAGGCGACAGCGGCGTCCTTGGCCGCGATCGCCTCGTCGACGGTGAGCGTGCGGTCCGGCGCGCGGAACCGCAGCTTGTACGCCAGCGACTTCTTGCCTTCGCCGACCTGCTCACCGCTGAAGACGTCGAACAGCTCGATGCCCTCGAGCAGCTCGCCACCGGCCCGTTCGATCGTGGTCCCGAGCTCCGCGGAGGGAACCCCGGCGTCCACGACGAGCGCGACGTCGAGCAGCACCGGCGGGTACGTCGAGATCCGCGGCGCGGGCCTGCTGTCGAGCAGCGGGATGGCGTCGAGATCAAGCTCCATCGCCACCGTCCGCTTGGGCAGGCCGAGTGCCTCGATCACCTTCGGGTGCAACTCACCCGCGTGACCGATCGGCCAGTCGCCGACACGCAGTTGCGCGCAGCGGCCCGGGTGCCAAGGCAGCAGATCCGAAGCCTGGACCGTCAGCTCGACCCCGGCCGCGGCGGCGATGGTACGGGCCGCCTCGACGGCGTCCGCCCAGCTCGCCGGCTCGCCCTCGCCCCACCAACCGGCGCGCTGACGCTGGCCGCTGAGGACGGCGGCGACATGCACCGGCTGAGGCGGTACCGAAGCCTCGAGAAGCGCGAGCTCCTCGTCGGTCGGCCGCTGGTCGACGCCCAGATCGGGCACCGGGAGCGGCTTCGCGCCGGGCAGGAAGACCTGCCCGATGTGGAACAGTGCGATGTCCTTGAAGCCACGGGAAACGTTGCGCTGCAACGTATCCAGCAAGCCGGGCAGCAGGGTGGTGGCCAGCCGGTCCTTTTCGGACTCCAGCGGGTTGAACACCTTCACCGTGTGGCGCCGGACGTCGTCCTCGGCCAGCCCGAAGGCGTCCCAGGTCGCATCCGAGACGAACGGGAACGGCAGCACCTCGACGTAACCGGCCTCGGCCAGCGCACGGGAAACCGTGCGACGGCGACGCTGGGACTCGCTCAGGCCGCGGCCGGCGGGCGCGGCGGGCAGCGTCGAAGGGATCTTGTCGAGTCCCTCCAGCCGCAGCACCTCCTCGACCAGGTCCGCGGGCTGCACGAGGTCACCACGCCAGCTCGGCGGGAACGCCGTGACGAAGCCCTTGCCGTCGTCACCGGTGCCGATCTTGACGGTGCAGCCGATCTGGTTGAGCCGCCGCACGGTCACGCCGCGCTCGTAGCTCACCCCGGCGACCTTGTCCGGCAGGCCGATGGGCATCGTCACCGGGGGAAGCGGCTCGACACCACCCTCGTCGGTGCGGCCAGGGCGAATGGCGCCTTCGCCGTACTGGCGCAGCAGCCGGGCCGCCATCTCGACGGCCACCGCGCACAGCTGCGGGTCGGTGAAACGCTCGAACCGCTTGGCCGCTTCGGAAAAGAGCTTGTGCCGCCGCGCTGTCCGGCTGATCGACGCCGGGTTCCAGTGCGCGCCTTCGAGCAGAACGTCGGTGGTCTCCAGGTTGATCTCCGTGGTGGCGCCACCCATGGTGCCCGCCAGGGAGATCACGCCGCTGTCGTCGGCGATGACCACGTCGTCCGGGTCGAGCACGCGCACGGCATCGTCCAAAGTGGTCAGTTTCTCGCCGGGCTTCGCCTTGCGTACCACCAGATCACCCTGGATGGCCTTGGTCGCGAAGGCGTGCAGCGGGTGCCCGAGTTCGAGCATCACGTAGTTGGTGACGTCGACGGCCAGCGAGATCGACCGGATCCCGGCCAGCATCAGCCTGCGGCGCATCCACCACGGCGTCGGCGCGCCGGCGTCCAGGCCGGTGACCCGGCGCAGGACGAATCGCGGGCAGCCTTCGGTGTCCTCGATGTGGACCGGCCACGCGTCGCCTTCGGCTTCGGGCAGCTCGATCGAGGCCGGGTCGCCGAACGGCAGGTCGAGCGCGTTCGACAGCTCACGGGCGAGCCCGCGGATGGAAAGCGCGTAACCGCGGTCGGGGGTCGGGGTGACCTCGATGACGGTGTCGTCCAGGCCGAGTACCTCGTGGGCGTCGTCACCGGGGCTCGCCGTGGCCGAGGGCAGCACCATGATGCCGTTGTGCTCCTCGCCGAGGCCCAGCTCACGCGCGGAGCAGATCATGCCGTCGCTGACATGACCGTAGGTCTTCCGCGCGGCGATCTCGAACCCGCCGGGCAGCACCGCGCCGGGCAGCGCGACCACGACGAGGTCGCCCTCGACGAAGTTCGTGGCACCGCAGACGATGCCCCGGGTCCGCAGACCGGACGGGTTCTCGTCGCCGTCCACGTGGTCGGCGTGATCCGGATGCGCGGTCTCTTCGGCGGCGGCGTCCTCGCCGACCTCGACCTGGCAATACCGGATCGGCTTCTTGAACTCGGTGAGCTCTTCGATCTCCACGACCCGGCCGATCACCAGCGGACCGGTGACCTGCGCGAGCGGGCGGAGGTCGTCCACCTCGATGCCGATGCGGATGAAGGCGTCGGCGAGTTCCTGCGGCTCGATAGCTTCAGTCAGACCGAGATGTTCGGTCAGCCAGCTGACGGGGACTCGCACTCACGCCTCCGTTCCGAAGGGGAGGGTGAACCTGATGTCACCCTCCACCATGTCGCGCATATCCGGAATTCCGTTGCGGAACTGCAGGGTGCGCTCGATTCCCATGCCGAAGGCGAACCCGGAGTAGACCTCCGGGTCGACACCGCAGGCACGCAGCACGTTGGGGTTGACCATGCCGCAGCCGCCCCACTCGACCCAGCCCGCGCCACCCTTTTTCTGCTCGAACCACACGTCCACCTCGGCGGACGGCTCGGTGAAGGGGAAGAAGTGCGGGCGCAGGCGCGTCTTCGAGTTCTCGCCGAAGATCGCCCTGGCGAACGCGTCGAGGGTGCCCTTGAGATGCGCCATCGTGATGCCCTTGTCCACCGCCAGTCCTTCGACCTGGTTGAAGACCGGCGTGTGCGTGGAGTCCAGCTCGTCGGTGCGGTACGTCCGGCCGGGGCACACCACGTACACCGGGAGGTCCCGGTGCAGCAGCGTGCGCGCCTGGACCGGCGAGGTGTGCGTGCGCAGCACCATGCCCGAGTCCGGCTCACCGACGTAGAAGGTGTCCTGCAGCTGACGCGCGGGGTGGTCCTTGCCGAAGTTCAGCGCGTCGAAGTTGAACCATTCGGCTTCGAGCTCCGGGCCCTCGGCGATCTCGTAGCCCATCGCGATGAAGACGTCCGCGATGCGCTCGGAGATGGTCGTGATGGGGTGCCGGGCGCCGCGGGGCACCCGATCCCACGGCAGCGTGACGTCGACGGCCTCTTCGCGCAGGACGTGCTCGTCGCGCTCGGCCTGCAGCACGGCGCGGCGGGCGTCGAAAGCGGCCTGGATGGCCTGACGCGCCTCGTTGACCAGCTTGCCGGCTTCGGCCTTCTCCTTCTTGGGCAGCGCCCCGATCTCCCGGCGAGCCAGGAGCAGCGGGGAGTGGTCGCCAAGATGGGCCGGCTTGGCAGCGGCGAGCGCGTCCAGGTCGGATACCGCTTCGAAGTCCGTTTCGGCCTTCTTTATCGCAGCCCGCAAGGTTTCCGGCGCGAGAATCTCGCCCGGCTTCGGGTCCTGCTCTTCGGTGGCTCCGGACATAACTCCTCGGCGAAGCTTGTTACTGGGTTCGGCAGCTACGCGCAGGCAGAAGCCCACGTGAGCAATTGGTTATGGAGTCTATGGGATCGCCGGGCGGACCCGACCGGTAACCCTCGGCTCCGGCGGGAAGTCACGCCTTGTGAGCGGCCATCGCGCTGGCGTAGACACAGACGGCGGCCGCGGTGGCCAGGTTCAGGCTCTCCACCTCGCCGTAGATGGGGATCCGGACGGCGGTGTCGGCCAGTTCGAGGACCTCGGGCCGCAGGCCGTGCGCTTCGTTGCCGAACACCCAGGCGGTGGGCGTCGCGAGCTCGATCGAGTCGAGCTGTTCCTCGGCGTAACCGTGGGCCGCCAGCGTGCGGAGCCCGGCGGCCGAGCAGGCCGCGAGAGCGGCGCCGACGTCGCGGACTCGGGCTATCGGCACGTGGAAGAGGCTGCCCGCGGCGGCGCGCACGCATTTGCCGTTGTGCGGGTCGACGGTTTCGCCCGCCAGGATCACCGCACTGGCCCCGGCCGCGTCGGCGACCCGGATGACGGTGCCCGCGTTGCCGGGGTCGGAGACGTCCACGAGCACGACGACGAGTTTCGCCTCGCCACCGAGAACGGTCTCAAGTGGACGGTCGAGCAGCTCGCAGACGGCCACGATCCCTTGCGGGGTCACGGTTTCCGACAGCGCGTCGGCCGCTCGGTCGGTGAGCAGCGAGATCGGCACGTCGAGTTCTTGCGCGCGCTGAAGCAGCGCGGCGGAGTTCTCCAGTGCCCGCTCCGCGACGAACAGCTCGTGCAGCGAGCCGCGCTCGTGCTGTTCGCGGGTCAAAGCGGCGTCGACGGCGTTCGCGCCTTCGGCCAGGAACCGCCCGGCCTTGTCCCGCTCGGCGCGCCGCGTCAGCTTCCGCGCGGCAACAACCCGGGGAGTCCGTTCGGTGAACGGATCCGCCCCGGGTTGCGGAAGAGCGGTATGCCTGGTCAGGCCGACTTCTTCTCTTCGCCGGTGTTCACGTTCGCCTTGGCCAGTTCGGCCAGCGCGGTGAAGGCGGCGGCGTCGTTGACGGCGAGGTCCGCGAGAATCTTGCGGTCCACCTCGACACCCGCGACCTTGAGGCCCTGGATGAAGCGGTTGTACGTCACACCGTTCTGCCGGGCGGCCGCGTTGATACGGGTGATCCACAGCTGGCGGAAGTCACCCTTGCGGGCACGGCGGTCCCGGTAGGCGTAGTTGAGCGAGTGGAGCGTCTGCTCCTTGGCCTTACGGTAGAGCCGCGAGCGCTGGCCGCGGTAACCGCTGGCCAGTTCGAGAGTCGCGCGACGCTTCTTATGGGCATTGACCGCCCGCTTGACGCGTGCCACTGGTCCATCCTGTCGATCTCAGGGGGCGCACCGCGCCCCGGGTGGTTAGAACAAGTCAGGTCGCTCAGAGGCCGAGCAGGCGCTTGACGCGAGGAACGTCGTTCTTGGCGATCTCGGTCGTGCCTTCGAGCCTGCGGGCGTACTTGGCGGACTTCTTCTCCATCAAGTGCCGACGACCGGCCTTCTGGCGGCGCAGCTTGCCCGTGCCGGTCACGCGGACCCGCTTGGACGTGCCCTTGTGCGTCTTCATCTTCGGCATTAGTAGTCCTCTTTCGTGCGGCAGCACACCGGAGTCCGGTGTGCTGCTGACGTCCGTTGAGCGGCGGGCCGCGTCAGGCTGGGGACTCCGCTGAATCGTCTTCGGAGTCCTTTGTGGCCTTCGGCTTCGCCGCCTTGATGTTCTTGTGCGGCGCCAACACCATGATCATGTTGCGACCGTCCTGCTTCGCGGAAGACTCGACATAGCCAAGCTCTGTCACGTCTTCGGCGAGCTTCTGCAACAACCTGAACCCGAGCTCGGGACGAGACTGCTCACGTCCACGGAACATGATCGTGACCTTGACCTTGTTGCCGGCCGCGAGGAAACGGGACACGTGGCCCTTTTTCGTCTCGTAGTCGTGCTGGTCGATCTTCGGCCGGAGCTTCTGCTCCTTGATCACCGTGAGGACTTGGTTTCGGCGTGACTCGCGCGCCTTCTGGGCGCTCTCGTACTTGAACTTGCCGAAGTCCATGAGCTTGCACACCGGTGGACGTGCCTGCGGCGCGACCTCTACGAGGTCGAGGTCCGACTCTTCGGCGAGCCGCAGCGCGTCTTCGATCCGGACGATGCCGACCTGTTCGCCGTTGGGTCCGACGAGGCGGACTTCCGGCACCCGGATGCGGTCGTTGATGCGTGTCTCGGAACTGATGGGGCCTCCTTGGTCCGAGGAAAGTGGTCTTTCGTACTCGACCTGGTGCCCACATACCGCAGGCCCCGTCACCGGCGATTTCTCACCGACGCGCGGGGCCCTGTTTTCCGATCAGCGGACGGCCTCTTACAGCCGTCATGCTTTCGCCAAACAATCCAGACGGCATCACACCGACTATCGTGTTTCACGAGACCGGACCCGGAAACCTAGACGGTCACACGGGTGGGAGCGGGGCTCCACTTGCCGCCCCCGATCACTCAGGGGCTGGTCGCACGTGGAAGGGTACCAGACGTGTCGGATCAACCTTCTCAGCAGCCCGCATATTCCCCGGACGTCCGCGACCTCGAGGACATCCCCAGCGTAGAGGTCATCAGCCGGGCCGCGGTCATGCTCCTCTCCGCGGCCGCCGAGCGGCTCGGCCTCGCCGACGCCGACCCGGACACCAGCCCGCACCGCGACCTCGACGAGGCCCGCCGGCTCATCACCGCGCTCGCCGGGCTCATCACGGCGTCGGTCGAGTACCTGGGCGCGCACGCCGGCCCCCTGCGTGACGGCCTCCAGTCAGTACAGAAGGCCTTCCGCGAAGCGTCCGTCGTGCCCGACCCGCCCGGCCAAGGCCCCGGCGAAAAGCTCACCGGCCCCGTCCACTAGCGAATATGTCGACATCTTTTCCGGTGGGGTGAACCTGCTTGACGGAAAAGTTGTCGACATATTCGGCGGTCTGAGCTAACATTTTAGATGTGAGTGGGTTAGTGAGGGTGGAAAGGTCCCTGTTGAGGGATGAGGCGTACGAGCGGATCCGGCGCGCGATCATCGAGGGCGACCTCGCGCCGGGTGAGAACCTGCGCGACGCCGATCTCGCCGCGGAGCTGGGGCTTTCCCGCGCCCCGGTGCGCCAGGCGCTGACGCGGCTAGTCGCCGACGGGCTCGTCGAGTCCAAGCCGCAGAGCTACACCCGGGTCGCGCCGGTGGTCAGCGACGACGTCCGCGACGCCCTGCAGCTGGTGCGCACGCTGCACGAGTTCGCCGTCCGCGCCGCGCTCCCCCGGCTGACCGCCGCCCACATCACCGCGATGCGCGACGCCAACGCGCGGTTCGCCG
This sequence comes from Amycolatopsis sp., assembly GCF_036008905.1. GTDB lineage: Bacteria > Actinomycetota > Actinomycetes > Mycobacteriales > Pseudonocardiaceae > Amycolatopsis. The sequence continues at coordinate 9,459 of NZ_DASYMU010000147.1, forward strand.
CGGCGATCGAAGCCGGGGACGTCCAGGCGGCGATCGAAGCCGACGACGAACTGCACGACGTCCCGGTCGAGATCTGCGGCAACCGTGCCGTCGCGGCCACGCTCGACAAGTACAGCCCGCTCCTGCGACGCCTTGAACGCGCGCGTTTCAGCACCTTGCCCGCGCATCGCTCCATCCGGCGCCACGACCAGCTCATCGACGCGATCGAAGCGGGCGACGCCGACGAAGCCACCCGCGTGACCAGCACCATCTGGGCCGAACTGGCCCCGCTCCTCGACGTCTGAAAGGCCGCCATGTCACTGGACTCCTTCCCCCGCTATCCGCTGCTCTTCGGCCCGTCCCCGGTCCACCCGCTCGAACGACTCACCGCGCAGCTCGGCGGCGCCGCCGTCTGGGCGAAGCGCGAGGACGTCAACTCCGGCCTGGCTTTCGGCGGGAACAAGACCCGGAAACTCGAGTACCTCGTCGCCGACGCGCTCGCCGCCGGTGCCGACACCCTGATCTCGATCGGCGGCGTCCAGTCCAACCACACCCGCCAGGTCGCCGCCGCGGCCGCCCGCGCGGGCCTGAAAGCCGTGCTGGTGCAGGAAAGCTGGGTCGACTGGGAGGACCCGCTCTACGACCGCGTCGGCAACATCCAGCTGTCGCGCCTCATGGGCGCCGATGTCCGGCTCGTCGACGCCGGATTCGGCATCAGCTTCAAGGAGAGCTGGGAACAGGCCGTCAAGGAGATCGAAGCCGGCGGCGGCAAGCCGTACGCGATCCCGGCCGGCGGCTCGGATCACCGGCTCGGCGGGCTGGGTTTCGCGAACTGGATCGTCGAACTCGAGGCACAGGAACAGGAACTCGGGATCTTCTTCGACACCGTGATCGTCTGCTCGGTCACCGGCGGCACACAGGGCGGCATGATCGCGGGGAACGCGCTAAGCACGAAGCCGCGCCGGATCATCGGTATCGACGCCTCGGCCAAGCCCGCCGAGACGCGCGACCAGATCGGCCGCATCGCGCGGGCGACGGCCGGATTAATAGGTGTGACAAGGGAAATCGCCGACGACGAGGTCATCCTCGACGAGCGGTACCACGCCGGGATCTACGGCATCCCTGACGAGTCCACAGTGGACGCGATACGCACGCTGGCGCGACTGGAAGGCGTCATCACCGACCCGGTGTACGAGGGCAAGTCCATGGCGGGGCTGATCGACATGGTCGGCAGCGGCGAGATCGGCAAGGATTCAAACGTCCTCTACGCCCACCTCGGCGGCCAGCCCGCCATCAACGGCTACACGTCCGTCCTCTGAGCGTGTGGTGACCGGCCGCGAAAGCCGGTCACCACACGGACGGATCAGGGGCAGCCGACGGCTCCGCTGCTGACGCTGAACCTGTCGACGGAATGCGAACCCATGGAAAGGGTGCCGGAGGTGTACACACACTGGCTCGCCGCGCCGGTGACGGCGACACCACCGGCGTAGGTCTCGAAGGTGCCGGAATCCGAGCCCTGGTAAGAAAGATTCGCCCGCTTGAGGGTCACCGTCATGGGGTGCGCCCCGGGTGCCACGTCGTACAGGATGGCGCAGTTGGTGCCGCCGTTCGCGCTGGAGTAGTAGAGCCGCAGGCTCCCTTGGGTGTCACCGAGGCTATTCTTCAGCACCTTCGGGAACCCGCTGACCATACTGCCGGAGCAGCTGCTGACCAGTTTGTACGGAGCCGGAACGGACGCGGCGGCCTGGGCCGCCGGGGCACTCGCCATGACTCCGGTGACGGCAAACGCGAGCGTGGCCGCGCCGGTCAAGAACTTCCTCATTGCCACTCCTTCAGATCCACCGCAGATGCCCGAACCCGGACACGACGTCGATCGTTCAGGACGGCGCTAATTAATCACTAACCTTCCGCTATGCGCCTCAGCCACCATGAGATGCCACCATGGCCGCCATAGTCGCGTTGAACGCGACCTTGGCGGCCATCGTAGGAATTGCCATGGTGGCAACGCAGCGGCGGTCCTAGTCCAGGACGGCGAGAACGTCGATCTCGACGAGCAGGCCCGCGGGCAGGCCGACGTAGACCGTGGTCCGAGCCGCGTACGGCTCCTTGAACAGGGTGTTGTACGTCTCGTTGAGCTCGGCGAAGTGGCTGGTGTCGGTGAGGTACACGCGCACCATCACCACGTCGTCGAAGCTCGAGCCCGCCGCTTCGAGCACGGCCTCGACGTTCTTGATCGTCTGCCGGGTCTGCTCGGCAACGGTGTCTCCCACGATGGCGCCGGTCGCCGGGTCGAACGCGACCTGGCCCGCCACTTGCAGGATGTTGCCCTTTCGCGACGCCTGCGCGAACGCGGCCACCGGCTTCGGCGCGTTCTCGGTGGTGATCGCGACCTTGCCCATCACTGTCCCCTTTCGGTGTTCCCCGTCCATCCACTATGGACGGACGCGTCGTCGGCGGCCGCCACGAGCTCGGGTACGAGCGCGAGCAGGCCGTCGAAGTCGAGCAGTATTTTCGGGATCGACATCGACGCCGCGGCGAGGACGACCCCGTCCGCACCGCGGATCGGCGCCGCGATGCAGTGGATGAAGTCCTCGTGTTCGGCGTTGTCCACCGCGTACCCGTGCTTGGCCACCTTGTCCAGCTCGGCGAGGAAGTCCGCCGGGTTGGTGATGGTGTTGCCGGTGCGCACCTGATAGTCGAGGGATTCGGCGATCTCGGCGCGGCGGGCGGGCGCCATGGCCGCCACGAGTACCTTGCCGACGGCCGTGCAGTGCACCGGCGCGCGTTTCCCGACCCGCGAGTACATCCGGACGGAGTGGTGGCCCTCGTACTTGTCGACGTAGACGACCTCACCGTCCTCATAGGTCGCCAGGTGGATGGTGTGCCCAGTGCGCGAGTTGAGTTCCGCGAGCGCGGGTTGCGAACTCCGGCGGACGTCCCGGTCTTCGAGCGCCTGGTTCGCGAGGTCGAACAACGCGCTGCCGAGCCGGTAGTACCGCGTGCCCTCGCGCCGCACGAAATGGTGCGCTTCCAGGGTGCGCAGCAGCCGCAGCACGGTCGACTTGTGGACGTCGATCTGCTCGGCGAGCTGGTCGAGCGTCTTCGCGTCCTTCGCCAGCTCGGAGAGGATCACGAGCGCGCGGTCCAAGCTCTGGCTCATGCCATCACCACTCCCTCGTCGGTGAGCCGCGCCGACGCCCAGGCCTGTTCGTCGGCCGCGAGCAGCGCGGTGATCACGGCCGCGGGCAGCGGCTCGCCCACATCATCGTGGGTGCGCAAGGTGGAGGCGGCCTGCAGGTGCCCGCTGCGCAGGCGCGTCGCGGGATCGGCGCCGCGCAGGGTGGCGGCGAGGAAACCCGCGGCGAAGGCGTCACCGGCACCGACCGGCTCGACGACGTCGACCTGCAACGCGGGCGCGAACACGGGCGGCTCGTCGCCTTCGACCAGGGTCACGCCGCGTTCGCCGTGCTTGACGACGAGCGTTCGCGGGCCGGGCAGCAGCTTGCGCAGTTCCTCGGGATCGCCTGTCCCCCATACGGCTAAAGCTTCGTCGTCGCCGGTGAGCACGATGTCCGCCGCGTTCGCGAGTTCGCGCAGCACATGCGGATCACGCCCGGACCACAAAGCGGGCCGGAAGTTGACGTCGAACGAGACCAGCGTCTCCCCGCGAGGTGCCGCGAGAACCGCGCGCACCAGGGCGAGACAGCTGTCCGAAAGGGCCGGGGTGATCCCGCTCAGGTGGATCACGCGCACGCCGTCGAGATCGAGATCGGCCAGTAGTTCCGGCCCCATCCCGGACGCGGCCGAGCCTGTCCGGTAATAACGCACCGGGCTGCCCTGCGCACCGCTTTCCTTGACGTACAAGCCTGTCGGCCGCGTCGGGTCGACGTAGACCGAGCCGACGTCCACGCCGGCCGCGCCGATCTCGTCCAGCAGCGCTTGCCCGAACGGGTCGTTTCCCACCGCGCTGACCCAGGAACTCGGCACACCGAGCGCGGGCAGATGACAGGCCACATTGGACTCGGCGCCGCCGATCGTCCGCTTCCAGTTACGCACCTGGTGTGCCGGGCCGTTCTCGGCCGGCACGAAGAGCGCCATCGACTCCCCGATGCAAAGCACCTGAGCTGCGCTCGCCACCGCAGGCCTCCCCGTTATCCGTTCACCGTTGACCACTTGCGGTGCGGATGCTACACCTATGCAACGCATCAGACGCAACGGTCGTTGCGCAATATGCAACCAGCTGGTCAGTGAGCACGAATAATCGAGGTGATCGCGATGGGCCCCACGAAGAACGCCGCCTGCACCCTGGACGCTGCCGCACTCGACACGATCCACGCGGAACGGATCGGCTGGCAGTTCCGGTCGACCCCCTCGGCGCTCAGCGGGCTGACCCTGGACGAAGCGGCGGCGAGCCGTCCCAAGCTCTTCGACGACGGCTTCCTCGGCCCGGTCGTGGTCCTCGACGCCGAAGCTCTCGACCACAACCTGCGCACCATGTCGCGGTGGTGCGCGGCGCGGGGTGTCCAGCTCGCCCCGCACGGCAAGACCACGATGGCACCCCAGCTCTGGGCCAGGCAAATCGAACTCGGCGCCTGGGGCCTCACCGCCGCCAACGCCGGTCACCTGCGGATTTACCGCGCGTTCGGCGTCTCCCGCATAGTGCTCGCCAACCAGCTGGTCGATCCGGCCGCGCTGCGCTGGCTGGCCGCGGAACTGGACGCCCATCCCGATTTCGAGTTCAGCTGCTGGATCGACTCGGTCCACGGCGTCGAGCTGATGACCCGGGAACTAGTCGCGATTGGCTCTCGCCGGAAGGTCGACGTCCTCGTCGAACTCGGCGCGGAAGGCGGCCGCACCGGTGCCCGTGACACCGCGACCGCGCTCGCCGTCGCCCAGGCCGCCCACGAAAGCCCGGCACTGCGCCTGATCGGCACCGGCGGTTACGAAGGCGCGTTGTCGCACGGCACCGACGCGGAGTCCCTCGCGCTGGTCAAGTCCTATGTGGACGACATTCGTTCCTTGACGATCGCGTTGCACGACAAAGGTTTCCTCGACGACACCGAGCAGATCGTGGTCACCGCCGGCGGCAGCGCCTACTTCGACCAGGTCGCGGACTCGCTCACCTCCGGGTGGCCCGACGGACTCGACGTCCTGCCCGTGCTGCGCAGCGGCGCGTACCTCACGCATGACGACGGCTTCTACCGCCACATCTCGCCGCTGGGCGAAAGCCCGCGTATCGACGGCGTCGGCACATTCCGCCCGGCGTTCCGGGCGTGGGCGCAGGTGACGTCGATGCCGTCCCCGGACCTGGCGCTGCTGACGCTCGGCAAGCGTGACGCTTCGTTCGACGAGGGCATGCCCGAGCCGCAACTGCTCCGCAAGCCGGGGCAAGCTCAGGAACCGTTGGCAGGCCACGAAGTCACCAAGCTCAACGACCAGCACGCTTTCCTCGTCCTGCCCGCGGATTCGCCGGTCGAGGTCGGCGACTGGATCGGCCTCGGGCTGTCCCACCCGTGCACGGTGTTCGACAAGTGGCCGCTCATCCCGCTGGTCGACGGCGAAACCGTCGTCGGCTTCGTCCGGACCTACTTTTAGTGTTGTTTGATCTGTTTCCTTACGATTGCAGGGAAGGCGCCATGGATCTCGTGTTCCGAGGAGCACAAGTAGCCGACGGCACCGGCGACCCGATCACCCGGCACGACGTCGGCGTGACCGACGGCCGGATCGCGAGCGTCGCCGAACCGGGCTCGCTGGCCGGAAAGCGGACCATCGACGCGGCCGATCTGGTGCTGGCGCCCGGGTTCATCGACATGCACTCGCATTCCGACCTGCAGGTCCTCGCCCAGCCGGACCACCTGGCCAAGGTGTCGCAAGGCGTGACGAGCGAGGTACTCGGCCAGGACGGCCTGTCCTACGCACCGGTCGACGACGACACGCTCGCCGCGCTGCGCCAGCAGCTCGCGGGCTGGAACGACGATCCCGCCGGGTTCGACTGGAACTGGCGCTCGGTCGGTGAGTACCTGGACCGGCTGGACCAGGGCATCGCGGTCAACGCCGCGTACCTGGTGCCGCAGGGTTCGGTGCGGATGCTCGCCGTCGGGTTCAACGACCGGCCGCCGACCGACGCCGAAATGGTCACCATGAAGGAACTCGTGGCCACCGGGCTTCGTGAAGGCGCGATGGGCATGTCGTCCGGGCTGACCTACACGCCGGGCATGTACGCGAGCACCGAGGAACTCGTCGAACTGTGCGAGGTCGTCGGCACGCTCGGCGGCTACTACAGCCCGCACCACCGCAGCTACGGCCAGGGCGCGCTCGAAGCGTTCGCCGAGATGGTCGACGTCACACGCCGGTCCGGCTGCCCGCTGCACCTGGCGCACGCGACGATGAACTTCTCGGTGAACAAAGGGAAAGCGCCGCAGCTGCTCGAACTCCTCGACGACGCGCTCGACGAGGGTTTCGACATCAGTCTCGACACTTACCCATATTTGCCGGGCGCGACCTACCTTTCGGCGCTGCTGCCGAGCTGGTCGACCGAAGGCGGCCTGGAACCGACGCTCGCCCGTCTGTCCGATGTGGACATCCGCGAGAAGATCCGTGCCGAGATCGAGGAAACCGGTTCGGACGGCGCCCACGGCGTGCCGATCGATTGGGACACCATTGAGATCAACGGCGTGCGGCAGGCCAAGAACGAGCACCTCGTCGGGTACACCGTCGCCGCGTCCTCGCTGGCGAGCGGAGTCCCCGCCGCCGAGCTGTACTTCGACACGCTGCTCTCGGAGCGGCTCGGGACGTCGTGCCTGATGCATGTCGGACACGAGGAGAACGTCCAGGCGATCATGCGGCACCGCACGCACACCGGCGGCAGCGACGGCCTGCTCGTCGGCAGCCGACCGCATCCCCGCGCCTGGGGCACGTTCCCGCGTTATCTCTCGCGCTACGTGCGTGAACTCGGCGTGCTCGGGCTGTCCGAATGCGTTTCCCATCTCACCGGCCGCGCGGCCAAACGACTAGGGCTCGAAGACCGGGGCCTGGTGCGCGCCGGATACGCCGCCGACCTGGTCCTGTTCGACCCGGAAACCGTGCGGGACACCGCCACCTTCGACGACCCGCGCCAGCAGGCCGCCGGAATCCCCTATGTGTTCGTCAATGGCACCGCTGCGATCGACGACGGCCGACCGACCGGCTCACTGGCCGGTCACTCCTTAAGAAATCCCGGGAGCAAGAAATGATCCACTGGCTGCAAACCTCCACCGGGGGACTGCTGACTCTCGCGGCGGTCTCGATCGCGTTACTGCTGTTGCTGATCATCAAGTTCAAGATGGAACCGTTCATCGCGCTGATCGTGGTCGGGCTGCTGACCGCGCTGGCCGCGGGCCTGCCGGTCGGCACGATCGTCGGTTCCGCGCAAAAGGCGTCCGATTCGCTGCTGGAAAAGGGTTTCGGCGGCATACTCGGGCATATCACCGCGATCATCGGGCTGGGTACCATCCTCGGCGCGATCCTGGAGAAGTCCGGTGGCGCCCAGGTGCTGACCGGGTCGCTGCTCAAGGCGTTCGGTGAGAAGCGCGCGCCACTAGCGATGGGTATCGCCGGTCTGATCTTCGGTATCCCCGTCTTCTTCGACATCGGTATCTTCGTGCTGGCGCCGCTGGTCTACGTCGCGGCGAAGCAGGGTGGCAAGTCGCTCGTGCTCTACGCGTTGCCGCTGCTGGCCGGTTTGTCCGTCACGCACGCTTTCCTGCCGCCACACCCCGGTCCGGTCGCCGCGGCGGGCCTGCTGCACGTCGAACTCGGCTGGATCATCCTGATGGGCATCGTCTGCGCGATCCCGGCGTGGTTCATCGGTGGTGTGCTGTTCTCGTCGTGGATCGGCAAGCGCATCCACATCCCGGTCCCCGAGGACATGATCGTCGAGCGCACCGAGGAAGAGGACAACAACCTTCCCTCGCTCAAGCTGGTCTCGCTGATCATCGCGGTGCCGCTGGTGCTGATCCTCGTCGGCACGTTCGGCAGTATCTGGCTGCCCAAGGACGCGGTCACCCTGTCCGGTATCGCCGCGTTCATCGGTACCCCCGCGGTGGCGCTGACCATCTCGGTGCTGCTCGCGTCCTGGCTGCTCGGCACCCGACGCGGCATGACCGGCAAGGACCTCGGTGCGCTCTCCTCGGCCGCGCTGCGCCCGGTCGCGATGATCCTGCTCGTGGTCGGTGCCGGTGCGTTCTTCGGCGCCGTGCTGTCGGCGACCGGTATCGGCAAGGCCGTCGCCGGTTCGCTCAGCGACGCCGGTCTGCCGGTGATCCTCGCGGCGTACGTCATCAGCTGCGGCATGCGGATCGCGCAGGGTTCGGCGACCGTCGCCATCGTGACCACCAGCGGCATCATGGCGCCGACGGTGACCCAGCTCGGTTTCACGCAGATCCAGCTGGCACTGCTCGTCGTCGCGATCTCCGCGGGTTCCATCATCGCCTCGCATGTCAACGACGGCGGGTTCTGGATCATTTCCCGCTACTTCAACATGTCGGTGCCCGAAACCCTGAAAACCTGGACAGTACTGGAGACAGTCCTTTCAATTTCGGGTTTCGGCGTGGCAGCATTGCTCATGGCAGTGGTCTAAACCACCTGGATGTTCTGAGCAACAGGGAGTAACCACGATGACTGGGCTCAATCGGCGTAGTTTCCTCGGCGCCGTCGGCGCGGCCGGACTCGGCACCGCTCTCGGTTCGACAGTCGCAAGCGCGTCAACAACGGAGTGCTACGCGGAAGAAGGCGCCATCTTCGTCAGCAGCTACACCAGTTCTCCCCCGGTGGGCAACGGTCTCGACGTCGCCCACCGCACCGGCACGGCCCCCGCGCTGGTGCGGGATCGGACGATCCCGGGGATCAAGGACGCGTCCTGGTTCGACGTCAGCGCCGATCGCAAGACGCTGTACGTGACGAACGAGGCGACCGCCGGAACGGTCTCGGCACTCAGCCTGGCCGATCCGGCGAACCCGAAGCCGCTCAACACGAAGTCTTCGGGCGGTGAAGCGCCGACGCATCTTTCCGTGCACCCCAGCCAGAAGTACGTGCTGGCGGCGAACTACTCCACCGGAACCGTCGTGGTACTCCCGATCCTGGCCGGCGGCAAGCTCGGCGACCGGACGGATCTCGTCCAGCACGTCGGCGCCGAGCGGGCCGCCCACGCCCACCAGGTCGTCACCGACCCGAGTGGACAGTGGGTGCTCTCGGTCGACCTCGGCGCGGACTCCGTCTACGTCTACCAGCTCGACCTCGCCACCGGGAAACTCAAGCTGCGGCAGCAACTCAAGCTTCCGTCGGGCGCCGGACCGCGGCATTTGGCGTTCCACCCGAACGGAAAATACGCCTATGTCGTCGGCGAACTCCGTGCCGAAGTGACCGTGGCTTCCTGGGACGCCGCGCAGGGCAAGCTCACGCCCGTCAAGGTCGTCTCGGCGATTCCGGCGGGCAGCACCGGGGATCAGTTCCCCGGCGAGATCACCGTGTCGGCCGACGGCCGGTTCGTCTACGCCACCGTGCGCGGGCCGAACACGATCGCGACCTTCTCCGTGACCGGCGACGGCGCCTCGATCACCCGGCTCAGCAGCGTCGCGACCGGCGGGAACTGGCCGCGGCATCTCACGCTCGACCCGGCGGGGCGGTGCTTCTACGTGTCGAACCAGCGTTCCGGCACCGTCACCTGGCTGCCGCGTGACGCGGCCACCGGATTGCCGGGGACAGTCGCGGGCTCGCTCGCGATCCCGTCGGTCAACTCCGTTCGTTTCCTTTGAAGATACCTTTGTAGTTTTTCTCAGTTTGGAGAAAACAATGCATGTCCGCCGTTCCCTCACCGGGCTCGCGCTGCTCGGTCTCATCGCCGGTTGTGCGCCCGCACAATCCGGCCCGGCCGGCGCCGGTGGCGACGAAAAGACCGGCACGGTGCGAGTCTGGCTGTTCGACGAAGCCAATCGCGCGCCCAAGGAAGCGGCCGTGAAGGAGGCCATCGCCGAGTTCAACGCCGCCCACTCCGGCGTCGAGGTCGACGTGCAGTGGATCCCGGTCGAGGGACGTGCGGACAAGTTCTCCGGTGCCTTCAACGATCCGGCGAACGCGCCCGACGTCGCCGAGTTCGGCAACACCGACGTGGCGAGCTACGTCGCGGCGGGCGCGTTCTCCGATCTGACCGCGGATCTCCAGGGCTGGAAGGAAGGCGCCGATCTCCTCCCGACCGTGCTCGACACGGCCAAGGTCAACGGCAAGGTCTACGGCCTGCCCTGGTACACCGGGATCCGGGCGCTGTACTACCGGACCGACGTGTTCACCGAGCTCGGCTTGAAGCCGCCGACTTCGCTGAGCGAGCTCACGGCCACGGCCCGCCAGATCCGGGCCGCGAAGCCGGACCTGTACGGCATTTCCGTCGGTGGCAAGTACACCTACGCGATGCTCCCGTTCCTGTGGGCGTCCGGCGGTGACATCGCCAAGCAGGACGGCGACAAGTGGACGTCAGCGCTCGGCACGCCCGAGGCCAAGGCCGGGGTGCAGGCCTACGCCGATCTCATCAAGCCCGACATCTGCCCGCCGGAGCAGTGCGCGAACCTCACCGGGACCCAGAGCGTGCAGGCGTTTTCGGGCGGCAAGGCCGCGATGACCATCGGTGGCGACTTCAACCACAAGGCCGTCGAGCAGGGTGACGTCAAGGGCAAGTACGCGGTCGTCCCGCTGCCCGGTACCCAGCCCGGTTCGATCGCGCCGGCGTTCGCCGGTGGCAACCTGCTCGGCACGTTCGCGGCCAGCAAGAAGCACGGCCTGTCGCTGGAGTTCATCGAGCTGCTCGGTGGCGCGAAGTACCAGGAGAAGATGTACACCGCGATGGGCAACCTGCCCACGCTGAGCAGTGTGCAGCAGAAGGTCGCCACCGCCGACCCGTTCCTCAAGCCGTTCGTGGACACCCTCAAGGCCGGGACGAAGTTCGTGCCGAGCACGCCGGCGTGGTCCAAGATCGACGCGCAGGGCGTCCTCCCGACGGCCGTGCAGCAGGTCGCGACCGGCGGCCAGAACGTCGACACGGCACTGTCGGCGGCGACCGAGCAGATGAACAAGGCCTTCGGCTAGCCGTGGCCACCCAGCAACTCCTCCCGCCCGCCGTCGCGGCGCCTGCCAAGCCTTTGCGCAGGCGGCGCCGTGACGGCCGGGCGGCCGTCCTGTACCTCGCCCCGGCGGCGATCCTGCTGGCCGCGCTGCTCGCGTACCCGATCTACCAGCTGGTCCTGATCTCGTTCTTCGACTACGGCCAGCCGCAGGCCGCGGGCACCGCGCCGCTGGTGTTCATCGGGTTCGAGAACTACGCGCAGCTGCTGGAAAACGCGACGTTCTGGACCGTGCTCGCGAAGACCGTCGGGTTCGCGGGCGCGTGTGTGATCGGCAGCCTCTTCGTCGGCACGTCGCTCGCGATCCTGGCGACGCGGGTGCGCTCACTCCCCCGAATGCTGCTGTTCCTCGCCGCGCTCGGCGCGTGGGCGACACCGGCGATGGCGGGATCGTACGTCTGGCTGTTCCTGTTCGACACGGATTTCGGTCTGGTCAACGAGATCCTGGTCGGGATCGGCTTCGACGGGATGGCCCACCACTCGTGGACCTACGGCACGTTCAGCGCGTTCGGGCTGGTCGCCGCCGAGGTCATCTGGTGCTCGTTCCCGTTCGTCATGGTGACCATGTACGCGGGGATCCAGGCCATTCCGGGTGAGGTCCTCGAAGCGGCGTCGCTCGACGGCGCTTCCTGGTTCCTGATCGCGAAGTCGGTGATCCTGCCGATGCTGCGGCCGCTCGTGATGATCGCGACCATCCAGTCGATCATCTGGGACTTCAAGGTGTTCACCCAGATCTACGTGATGACCAACGGCGGTGGCGTCGCGGGACGCAACCTCGTGCTCAACGTGTACGCCTATCAGCAGGCGTTCGCCGGTTCGGAATACGGGCTCGGCGCGGCGATCGGTGTCGTGATGACACTGCTCCTGCTGTCCATCACCGGGCTCTACGTCCGGTCGCAGAGGCGGAGCGACGCATGGCTGTAGTCACTCGGAAGCCTTCCCGTCGCAGGCTGGTGAAACGGCCGGGGCGGCTCATCGCGGAAATCGTGACCGTGGTGATCGCCGCGATGGTCGCGTTCCCGATCTACTGGATGGTGCTCTCGGCGTTCAAGCCCGCGGGCGAGGTCCAGTCGGCGAACCCGAAGCCGTGGACACTGGCGCCGAGTCTCGACAGTTTCCAGCGGGTGCTCACGGTTTCCGGTTTCGGCGGGTTCTTCCTCAACAGTGTGATCGTGGCTGTCGCAGTCGTCGCGCTGTCGCTGCTGATGTCGTTCCTCGCCGCGGTCGCGTTGACCCGCTTCAACTTCCGCGGCCGGACCGTGCTGCTGGTGATGTTGCTGGTGGCACAGATGGTGCCGATCGAGGCGCTCACGATCCCGCTGTTCTTCCTGATGCGCTCAGTGGGCGATGTCGCGCCGGCGTTCGGGCTCAACGAACTCGGCTCGCTGGTGCTGGTGCACCTGGCGTTCAGCCTGCCGTTCGCGATCTGGATGCTACGGGGCTTCGTCGCCGCGGTGCCGGTGGAACTCGAGGAGGCCGCGAAACTCGACGGCGCGAGCCGGCTGCGGTTCACCTGGCAGATCCTTTTCCCTTTGGTGGCACCGGGTCTGGTCGCGATCAGCGTGCTGGCGTTCATCCACGCGTGGAACGACTTCCTGTTCGCGAAGACGTTCATCATCTCCAAGACCGAGAACCAGACACTGCCGCAGGCGATCCTGGTGTTCTTCAAACCGGAGGACACCGACTGGGGCGCGGTGATGGCTTCGTCGACGTTGATGACGATCCCGGTGCTGGTGTTCTTCATCCTCGTGCAACGCAGACTGGTGTCGGGCATGGCCGGCGCCGTGAAAGGCTGAGCGTGTTTGGTTTCGAGAGCTTGCTTCCCCGGCCCGTCGAGGTCGTCCCCGCGCCAGGATCGTGCGTGTGGCCGGTCGACGTCGTCGTGCGCCGGTCGACCGAGCAGCCCGCCGAGGGTTACCGGCTGGAGATCACCCCGGACTCGGTGACCATCGACTGCTCGGACGACGCCGGGGAGTTCTACGCACGGCAGACCTTGCGTCAGCTGCGCGGCCCGGGCGCGTTCCGCACTGTCTCCAGTGGACAGTCCACTTTGCCCTGCGGTGTCGTCACGGACTATCCGCGGTTCAGCTGGCGCGGTTGTTTGCTCGACGTGGCACGGAACTTCCGGACCAAGGCCGAGGTGCTCCGGTTCGTCGACCTGCTCGCCGCGCACAAACTGAACGTGCTGAACCTGCACCTGACCGACGACCAGGGCTGGCGGATCGAGATCCCCCGGTTCCCGCGGCTCACCGAAGTCGGCTCGTGGCGGACCGGGTCGATGGTCGGGCGCCACGACGGTCCCGAGCGCGACGGCAGGCCTCATGGCGGTTTCTACACCGTCGACGACCTGCGCGAGATCGTCGCGTACGCCGCGGAGCGCGCGGTGACCGTGGTGCCGGAGATCGACATCCCGGGCCACGCGCGGGCGGCGATCGCGGCGTACCCGGAGCTCGGCCCCGGCGAGCCGTACGAGGTGTGGACCTCCTGGGGCATCAGCACTTCGCTGCTCAACACCGAGGAGTCCACAGTGGACTTCTTCCGCGCGGTGTTCGACCAGGTGCTGGAGATCTTCCCGTCGCCGATCATCGGCCTCGGCGGCGACGAGGTCCCCGGCGCGACCGAGAAGCACGGCTGGTTCGTGCGGCAGATCGTCGAGCATCTGCACTCGCGCGGGCGGAAGGCGTTGTGCTGGGACGAGGTCCTGGAGATCGGCGAGCTGCCGCATCCGGTGGTCATCGGTTCGTGGCGCGGCGAGGAAGCCGGGGTGTGGGCGGTGAAGGACGGGCACCAGGTCGTCATGTGCCCGGAGCAGTACGTCTACCTCGACCATCGTCAGTCCGACCATCCCGGCGAGCCGATCCCGGTCGGCTACCTGCACACGCTCGAAGACGTCTACGCCTACGAGCCGGTGCCCGAGGGAATGCCCGACACCACGGGTTTGCTCGGCACGCAGGCCCAGGTCTGGACCGAGCACCTCGATTCGGTGCGGCGCGTGGACTACGCGAGTTTCCCGCGGCTGTCGGCGTTCGCCGAGGTCGCCTGGACGCCCGCGGCACTCCGCGACTACACCGAGTTCCTGCCGCGCCTGCGTGAGCACCACCTGCCGCGCCTGGACGCGCTCGGCGTCGAATACCGTCCCCTCGACGGCCCGCACCCGTGGCAGACCCGCCCCGGCGTCCCCGGCCGCAAACGCTAGCTCGAGCGCTCGTTTTGGGTGGGTGGTCTTTGGTCGGGTTTCCGGCGCGCCGGCGCGCCGAGGCCGAGACTTGTTGTTGCGTAGCGTCTGTGACTCGCTTCGCGGCGAGACCAGCAGATCCCCGCCTCCACGGGAAGTTCACTCGATGGGGGACACGTCCAGCTCCGTTCGCGATCATACTCCTTGACACATAAGGGATTCGATTTTTTCGCCGCTGCGAAGTGCGGATTCTGTGTCGGTGGGGTCGGATAGATTTGTGGTGTGGATGACGAGCAGGTGGTGCCGGTCTGGCAGCTCTCCGACGGGGAGCTGACCGCCACCCTGCTGCGCGCACAAACCCTGCTGTCCCAAGGATATGGACGGATGCTGGAACTGGTCGGTGAAGCCGACAACCGCGGTCTGGGGGTCGAGAAGGGCTACCACAACACCGCGACCTTCCTGATCGGCGCACTGCGGCTCTCGACCCGGGAAGCGAAAGCCCGCGTCGCCCAGGCCACCACGCCCATGCCGTTGACCGGACAGGCCTTGGCGGCGGGCACGATCACCGCTGAGCATGTCACCGAGATCCATCGGATCATGGCCCAGGCGCCCACTGACCTCGACCCGGGGTTGCGGACGAGTGGAGAGAAAATCCTGGTGGACCTCGCCCTGCAAGCGGCGCCGTTGAGCGTGCGGCACGCCGGGGACCGGTTGAAAGCGTACTGGGACATCGAGACCGCGCCGAAGGACCCGAAGGACCTAGCGGCAAACCCGCTGCGGCGGCTGAGATGGCGCCGCGCCAACGACGGCCAGCTGCACCTCACCGGGGAGGTCGATCCCGAGAACGGTGCGTTCCTGGTGGGCCTGATCGACCCGCTGGCGAAACGACGTCCGGTCGACGAGTTCGGCCGGGAGGACAGTCGCACGTTGGAGCAGCGGCGTGGCGATGCGTTGGCGGAAGTGGTGCTGCTGGCGACGAACGTTCCTGATCGCCCGTTGGTCGGCGGAGACCGGGCCCTGATCATCGTCACGATCAGCCTGGAGGAGTTGGAACGCCGTGCGGGTGAGGCGTTCATCGACGGCATCGGCTACACCAGCATCGCGCACCTGCGGCGGCTGGCGTGTGATGCGAACGTGGTGCCTGCGGTCCTCGGGACCCGCGGCGAGGTGTTGGATCTGGGGCGGGCGCGACGGACCGTGTCCCCGGCACAGTTCCGGGCTCTCGTCACCCGCGACCGGGGCTGCGCGAGGCCGGGATGCCACCGCAGGCCCCGCTACTGCCAGGCACATCACGTGACGGAATGGGCAGACGGTGGCCTGACAGATCTCGGCAACACGGTGCTCCTGTGCCTGTTCCACCACATCGAGGTGCATCACGGCGGGTGGTCGATCCGGATGGTGCACGGGATCCCCGAGTTCATCCCACCGAAATGGCTGGATCAGGAGCAGATCCCGATCCGCAACCTCGCCCATGTTCTCCCCCATGAGCAGGCCGCCTGACCGCGACGACTAGATCGTCATCGCGGCCGGCGGCCTGCCCGGGACCTCAACCAGAGTCACCCCGGGTCTGAAGCGCTGGCAGTACGGCGGCGTCACCACCGGCGGCGGGGTGAGCAGAGGTTCCATGCCGGATGGGTGTTTTCGCTGCCGCAAACTTCACCAAGGT
>NZ_DASYMU010000148.1:0-10516 GCF_036008905.1 Amycolatopsis sp.
CTGATCGGCCACGAAGGCCATGAAGAGGTCGAAGGCACCGCCGGTGAGGCGCCCGACCACGTGCAGCTGGTGGACACCGCGGCCGACGTCGACAAGGCGATCGTGCGTGACCCGTCGAAGGTCATCTGGCTGTCCCAGACCACGCTGAGCGTCGACGAGACGATGGAACGCGTCGACCAGCTCCGCGATCGTTTCCCCGGCTTGGCGGACCCGCCCAGCGACGACATCTGCTACGCCACGACGAACCGCCAGGTGGCGGTCAAGGCGATGGCCGCCGAGTGCGATCTCGTGATCGTGGTCGGCTCGCAGAACTCGTCCAACTCGAAGCGGCTCGTCGAGGTGGCGCTGAAGGCCGGTGCGCGTGATTCGCACCTGGTGGACTTCGCGCACGAGGTCGATGAGGCGTGGCTGGAAGGTGTCACCACGGTCGGCGTCACGAGCGGTGCTTCGGTGCCGGACTCGCTGGTCATGGACGTGCTGTCGTGGCTGGCCGAGCGTGGCTGGGGCGACGTCGACGAGGTCACCACGGCGAACGAGAAGATCACCTTCGCGCTGCCGCACGAGCTCAAGAAGGTCGGCAAGCGGGCCGAGTAGCCCCTCCAGAACCGCATCAAGGGACCTTTACTGCCGTTTCGCGGTAGTAAAGGTCCCTTGATGCCGCTTGGGGGTGGGTTAGTCCTCGTCCCAGGGGCGGTTGCGCGGCGGCGGGTTGTCGCGGCGGTTGCCGGGCGGGCGACGCGGAGTCTCGCCACCGCGACGCGGGTCGTCGGCGGGCCGGGGGCGGCGGGCGCGGGGCTCGCCTTCGCGTGGCTCGGGACGTCGGCGCGGCGGTGCGCCGTCTTCGTCTCGGGGGCGCGGCTGCCGGGGACGACGTGGTGCGTCCGGGTCTTCGGTCCGGCGTCGTGGGGCCGTGGGGTCGCGAGGACGTCGTTCGCCGTCTTCGGGAGCCGGGCGACGGCGAGCCGGAGCACCCTGGGTGCCGGATTCGGCCGGCGGACGTCGTCGCGGCGGCTGGCCGTCGGCGGGAGGCCGCTGCCGAGCCGGGCGCGAGCCGTCGCCTGCCGATGGGCGCTCGTCCGCGGGGCGCTTGGGCGCAGCCTTGTCCGAGGCGGGCTTCTTGGCCGACTTCTGCTTGAGCAGGCGGTTCGGGTCCCGCTCGCGGTAGAGCCGGAAGAAACCGATCAGCAACGTCGCGCCGGTGGTGATCGCCATCGTCGGGAAGCCGTCGATGAGCGGTTGTCCCAGCTTGAGGAGCGTGCCCAGGGTGTCGCCGCTGCCCGGAACACCGGACGCGACGAACACGACGCCGGGGATGGTCACCGCCAGCACCAGCGGCGGCTGGACCATCGGGCCGAACAGGCCCCGTCGCTGGACCCAGCCCACGGCGATGACACATCCGACGCAGTAGGTGGCCTGGAAGAGCAGCGTCAGGTGGGCTTGGAGCTTCAGGTCGACGAACGCGCCGAGTATCGCCAGGCCGAAGCCGAGCAGCACGGCACCCCACCAGGGCAAACCCCGTTTGTCGCCGACAATGGGAAGCTCGTCCCACGGCACGGAGATTTCGTCTGCATCAGGATCGCTTGGGCGATCGCGAATCGCGGTCACGAGATGACACGGTATCCGGTTCTCACCCGGTTGCCGCTACCACTCCGCGTCGAAGCGGAATTCGGCACCCGCAAGCGTGACCTGGAGCACGGTTTTCCGTCGGCTCCGCACGGGTACACCCCCGCGTGCGTCACGCGCTGTTTCAGCTGCTCAGGGCCGGTCTACGGCCTTCACCCTGTGGCCAATTCGTCCCCTTTGCGGATTTCGGTGACCGGGGAAGGTGCCGCGGCCGCATCTGTGAGCGGCGCGACGGCCGCCCGGAAATTTTCCAACGCGTCCAGCTCGCGGCGGCGTGCGGACAGGAACCGCTGGAGGTGCGTGCTCGACAGATTCAGCGCGTCGATGGCGCCGCCGGCCGCCCGGTGCGCCTGGCCCGCCCCCGCGCGCACCTGCTCGACGTCTTCGAGCAGGGCCCTGTCGCTGGCCGCGAACAGCGCCGCCGACGCCAGCACGGCGAACCCCGTCGGCCCGCAGACGAAGACCCGCCTGTCGAGCATCCAGCGCAGCAACTCCGGGTCGGTGTCCATCGCCGCCACCACGGCCGCGTCGGACGGGACGAACATGATCGTCCCGTAGATCGCGTCCGCCCAGCGCTGATAGCCCTTGCCCGCCAGCTCCGCGGCCCGCGAGCGCATGTTCCGGACGTGGACGCGCAGCGCGTCGAGCCGCTCGTCGGGATTGTCCGTCTCGATGGCCTCGGCCCAGGTCGCCATGCTCGCCTTGGCGTCCACCGGGACACTCCGCCCGCCGCCGACGTGCAGCACCATGTCCGGTTTGACGCTGCCGCCCCCGGCGACGTCGGTCTGCAGTGTGAAGTGCAGCTCCTCACGCAGCCCCAGCGCGCGTGCCGTCTCGAGCAGTACTTGTTCGCCCAGCTCACCGCGGCCGCTGATCGAGGCGAACGCGACCTCGTACCGCCGCAGCGAGGTCTGCTGCTCGTTGACCCGCGCGCGCTCGACGTCGACCTGCCGCGCGGCCGCGTCGGCCCGCCGCATGCTGTCGTTGTAGAGCCGCCACAGCAGCGCGACCGCCACGCCCAGCAGCACCGCCACCACGACCGCCGCCGTGGTGATCACCGTCGAGTCCACCCGCAACATTCCCCTCTGTATCCAACCGCACACACATCATTACCGACCCCACCGACAAAAACCGACTCCCACCCCAAACCCCCGCCACCCGATTCCCAAAACCCAGCCACGCGGGCTTAGTCCGTAAAGCCGGTCACCACGACTCACGGCCGGCCACGGCCGGAAGTCTTCACCGCGCGCATGCCAATAAACACAGGCTTCAGCCGTACCCCTGACCGCAACCACGTCTAACGCAACCACTTCCAGCCCCACCCTCCCGGCCCACGGCTAACCCCTGCACACCCCAAACCCAACACGCCCACCCGCCCTCCCCGGTTCTGACAGGGTTGCCGCCTACTTTGGTCGCGTGAGACTTCTCCACACGTCCGACTGGCATATCGGCCGCACGTTCCACGGCGCCGATCTGCTCGCCGAGCAGGAAGCCGTGCTCGGCCACCTCGCGGACCTCGTGGTCGGCGAGCGAGTCGACGTAGTGCTCGTCTCCGGTGACGTCTACGACAGGGCAGTCCCGTCCGCAGAGGCCGTGCGGGTGGCCACGAGCGCGCTCAGCAGGCTCAGGCGCGCCGGGGCGCATCTCGTCATCACCCCCGGCAACCACGACTCAGCAGCCCGTCTGGGCGCGTTCGCCGAGTTCGCCGCGGCCGGCGGGCTGCACCTCAAGGCCACGATCGCCGGGTTGCACGAGCCGGTGCTGCTGGACGACGAGCACGGCCCGGTGGCGCTCTACGGCATTCCCTATCTCGAGCCGGAGTCCGCGCGGCACACGCTGCGCGTCCCGGATGCCAAGGGCCACACCGGTGTGCTCACCGAAGCCATGCGCCGCGTCCGCGCGGATCTGGCGGACCGGCCCGCCGGGACGCGGTCGGTGGTGCTTGCGCACGCTTTCGTCACCGGTGGCGCGGGCAGCGATTCCGAGCGGACGATCGCTGTCGGCGGCGTCGAGCAGGTTCCAGGCTCGGTTTTCGACGGCGTGGATTACGTCGCGCTCGGACATCTGCACGGTCCGCAGACTCTCGCGGAGCATCTCCGCTATTCGGGAAGCCCGCTGGCATACTCGTTTTCCGAGACGGCGCAACGCAAATCGGTCTGGCTGGTCGATCTCGACGCCGACGGTCTCGCGGCGGTCCACCGCCATGAACTCCCGGTGCCGAGGCAGCTCGCGACGATCCGCGGGCAGCTGGAGGAACTGCTGGCCGCGCCCGAATTCGAGGACGTCTCCGACTGCTATCTCTCGGTCACGCTGACCGATCAGGTACGCCCGATCGACGCCATGCGCCGGCTGCGCGAGCGGTTCAAATACGCCGTCCACCTGGACTGGGTGCCCGAAGGCGGCCTCGCCACCGGCACGCTGCGCTACGCCGAAAAGGTGCGCGGCCGGTCCGACGGCGAGATCGCCCGCAACTTCCTGAGCGACTGCCGCGGCGCGCCGCCGAACGAGCGCGAAGAGGGCCTGTTCCAGCGTGCGCTGGAGTCCGCCGGGCGCTGGGATGCGGCCGGGCGCGGGGAAAAATGAGACTGCACAAACTGGAGGTCGCCGCCTTCGGGCCGTACGTCCGGCGCGAGATCGTCGACTTCGACGTGCTCGGCGCAGACGGCCTTTTCCTGCTCCACGGCGATACCGGCGCGGGCAAGACGACGTTGCTCGACGCCATCGCGTTCGCCTTGTTCGGCGTGGTGCCGGGCGCGCGCGGCGAGGTCAAACGGCTGCGCTGCGAGCAGGCCGAGCCGGACGACGTCACCGAAGTCGTGCTGGAGCTGACCGTCCAGGGACATCGGCTGCGGATCGTGCGCAATCCCGAGTACCAGCGCCCGAAACGGCGCGGCGAGGGCACGACGACTCAGCAGGCGAAGGCGTCGCTCAGCTGGACCGGCGAGGCGCCCGATGGCCAGCCACAAGAAGGCGTGACGCGGATCGACGAGGTCGCGCGCACGGTCGAGCGGCTGCTGGGGATGACGGCGGATCAGTTTTTTCAGGTCGTTTTGCTGCCGCAGGGCGAATTCGCGCGGTTCCTGCGTGCCGACACGACAGAGCGCGAGAAGCTGCTTGAGCGGCTTTTCGGCACCGGCCGGTTCGGGACCATCGAGCGCTGGTTCGCCGATCTGCGCACCGAGCGGTTCCGCGAGGTCGAGGACCGGACAAAGGTTGTTCGCGATCGGGTTTCGCGGTTCGCACAGGTAGCCAAGGCTGAACCGCCTGAGGAAGAGCAGTCGGAATGGGTGTCGACGGTCCTGCGCGAGGCCACCGCTGAAGTAGCCGTCGCTGAGGTGACCGAACGCGAAGCGCGCGGAATCCGGGAGCGTGCCGAAGCCGCGTTGCAGGAGAACCTCGCGGCAGCGGAGCGGATCCGCCGGGTGCGGACCGCCCACGTCAAGCTGACCGAGCTGGCGGAACAAGCTGAGCAACGTTCGTTGTGGGCCACCGAAATCGCCGACGCCAAGCTCGCGACCGGAGTCGTCGAGGCGGCCGCGCTGTTCGATCGGCTGGACGCGCTGCTGGACGACGCTGAACGTCGTGAAGCCGGACGGGTTCGCGAGCTGGTCGCGACCGGGCACGAGAGCACGGACGCCGTTGTCGCCGATCTGCGCGCCGAAGCGGGTGTGCTGCGCGAAGAAGCGGGCGCGCTCGCCGGGCTGGTGGCGGAAGCCGAGCAGCAGCGGCGTGATCGTCTGCGTCAGGTCGAGCTGGGCAAAGCCGCCGGGGTCGCCGCCGGGCAGGTCACGGTCATCGGCGAGAAGCTTTCCACAGTGCCGCAACGGGTTCTTGAACTGCGCGAGAAGCTGGCCGCGGCGATCGAGGCCGAGGGCAAGCTCGACGGAGTGCGCGCGCGTGCCGACGAGCTGTCGGTCGCTATCCGGGACGCGGAGGCACTTCCGGCCGCCGAGTTGGCTGTTCGCAAGGCTGACAAGGCTTTGCGGGACGCTGTCGACGAGCATCAGCTGGCCCGTCAGCACCGGCTGGACCTGCGCGAACGACGTCTCAATGGGATGGCCGCCGAGCTGGCGGCCGAGCTGGCCGATGGTTCGGCGTGCCCGGTTTGCGGCTCCGGTGAGCACCCCGCGCCCGCCAAGCCCGTCGATGGTTCCGTCGACGAGAAGCAGGAGCGCGCCGCGGAGGAAACCGAGCAGCGGCTTGATCTTCGGCGGCAGAAACTCGTCACGGCAAAGCACGAAGCCGAGACGAAACTGGCCGGGTTGCTGGAGAAGCTCGGTGAGCGGACTGCGGAAACGCTCGCGGCCGAGTCGGCTGAAGTGCGTGCACAGCTGGACATGTTGTCCGGGCTCGCCGCGAAGAAGAAGCCCGTCCAGTCGGCGATTTCGTCCGCCGAGTCCGAGGTCGTGAGCCTGACCAAGGAACGTCAGGACGCCGAAAAGGCCGTCACCACGGCGGAAACCGAAGGTCGTGCGCTCGCGGAACTCGTGCTGGAACGTGAGCACCGCCTTGAGGTCGCGCGCGGGGAGTACCCGGATGTGGCGGCCCGGCGGGCACATCTCGTCGACGTGGTTACCGCGCTGGACGCGTTGGCGGAGGCGAGAACCGCACGCACCGCGGCGCAGGGCCGTGTTGATGAGCAACGAGGTGTCGTCGAGGAAGCGTTGCGGCACAACGAGTTCGAGACTGTCGAGCTGGCGCGGGCGGCCGCGCGGGCGCAGGATCGCGTCGCGCAGTTAGAGCAGCAGTTGTCGGCCGCGCAGGTCGATGAGGCGAGGGCCCAGTCGGCGCTGAGCGAGCCGGAGCTGTTCGGTGTCTCGCCGGACGACGTCGTCGACGTGGAAACCGCCAAACAGGCCGCGAAAGAAGCACGAACGCGGTCGGAAGCCGCGTTGGTCGCTGTCCGTGGCGCCTCGGAACGCGCCCGGGATCTGGACACCTTGGCCGAGCGGATGGGGTCGGCGATGGCCGAGCTGGCGCCCGTCGAAGAGGCGTACGCGGAGTTGAAGGCGCTCTCCGAGGTCGTCAACGGACGTGGGCAGAACGCGCGGAAGATGTCGCTGCGGTCCTATGTTCTGGCTGCCCGCTTGGAAGAAGTCGCGCTGGCCGCGACGGCCCGGCTGCGGACGATGAGCCAGGGCCGCTACTCGTTCGTGCACTCCGACGCCGCCGGCGCGCGGGGGATGCGCGGGGGGCTCGGCATCGACGTCCTCGACGACTACTCCGGAACCGTGCGGCCCGCGAAGACACTTTCGGGTGGTGAATCGTTCCTGGCGTCGCTCGCGCTGGCACTCGGCCTCGCGGACGTCGTCGCGGCCGAGACCGGCGGGGCGCTGCTGGACACGCTGTTCATCGACGAGGGTTTCGGCACGCTGGACGCCGAAACCCTCGACATCGTGATGAACATCCTCGACGAACTCCGTGCCGGTGGCCGGGTCGTCGGGCTGGTGTCGCACGTCGAAGAACTCCGTCAGCGGATCCCCACGCGGCTGCGTGTCCGCAAGTCGCGCAGCGGCTCAACCCTGGAAGTCCAAGCAGGCTAGACGGCTTCGTGGTCGAGGAGCCAGCGCTTGACGTCGGTGCCCCAGCGGAACCCGCCGAGCGCGCCGCCGGTGCGGACCACGCGGTGACACGGCACGAACAGCGCGGCCGCGTTCTTGGCGCAGGCCGCGGCTGCCGCACGGACGGCGGCCGGATTCCCGGCCAGGGTGGCGTAAGCGGCATAGCTGACCGGCTCGCCGGGCTTCACCGTCCGCAGCGCATCCCAAGCGCGCTCACGGAATTCGCCGGACTTCTGGCGCACGACGATGTCGTCCACCGCGCCGATTTCCCCGGCGTGATAGCGCCGGACGGCGTCGCTCACCGCGCCGAGATCCCGCTTCTCCGTCAGCTCCGAAGGCGCGAGCGAGGGCGCGATCAACGTCGTCAGTTCGGTCACTTCGCCGGTCCAGCCCGACGCCAGCACGGCCCCGTCGTCCGCCACGACAGCGGTGAACGGTCCGATCCGAGTGTCCATAGTGGACCAGTGGGCGGTACTCATTTCTTGCTGCTCCTTGGTTTCGGTGAAAGATACCTGCCTGCGTAGGAGCGCCACGGCCGCCAGGCCTGGGCGCGTTCGCCGAGATCGGTGATGCCGAGTGCGGCCGCGTTCGCCCGCATGACGGCGTCGTCGAGCAGCACGTCCGGCATGCCGAGGACCCGCATGAGGACGGCGTCCGCGTCGACGCCGGGCAGTGCTTGTAATTCGGCCCGGAGTTCGTCCGGATCGCGGCCGACGTGGATGTCCGCCGTGCCGTCGGCCAGCGCGGTGGCGACCTCGACGATCACCGGGTCGGCCGCGCTCGCGGCCACCTGAGCGGCCGTCGGGAAGAGCGTGGTCAAAGCGCCGTCGCACACTGGCAATGGCTCGCCGAGTGCGGTGATCTTCGAGCCGAGTAGCGCGCGTAGCACCAGCTCGGGCCCGTCGACCGCGCCCGGCACACGGATCCCCGGTGTCGCCGCTACGAGCGGGCCCAGTGCGGAGTCCGCGCCGAGGACGCGTGCCACGGCTTCCGGGTCGGCGTCGAGGTCGAGCAGCCGCCGGACCCTCGCCACCGCGCTGCTCAGGTCGCGCAGATCGGTGAGCTGGAGTTCGCAGCGGACGTGGTCTTCCCGCGCGCTCAGCCGGACTGTGCCCGAGCCGTGCGCGAGCCGCAGCGTGCGGCCGTAGCCGTCGGGCGTGACCTCTTCGATCCCGGGGATCGCCTGCTCGGCGAGGAAAGCGAAGATCCCGTCGGCGTCGTACGGCGTCCGGAACGGCAGCCGGAGACTCAACCGGGTGCCCGATGCCGGGATGTCGCTCCGGCGTCGCGCGCTCTTGACGCGGAGCTCGGACGGCGTGGTCGCGAACACCTCGCGGATCGTGTCGTTGAACTGCCGGACACTGGCGAACCCGGCCGCGAACGCGACGTCCGTCAGCGGGAGCTCGGACATCTCGATCAGCAGCCGCGCGGAATGCGCCCGGTGCGCCCTGGCGAGCGCGAGTGGCCCGGCGCCGAGTTCGGAGGTGAGGACGCGGCCCAGCTGCCGCTCGGAGTACCCGAGCCGCTTCGCGAGGCCCGGCACGCCGTCGCGCTCGACGACGCCGTCCGAGATCAGCCGCATGGCCCGGGCGGCCAGGTCGGCGCGTACGTTCCATTCCGGGGAGCCCGGCACGGCGTCCGGGAGGCAGCGGCGGCAAGCGCGGTATCCACCGGCCTGCGCGGCCGCCGAGGTGGGGAAGAAACTGACGTTCTTCGACTTCGGCGTCTGCGCCGGGCACGACGGCCGGCAGTAGATGCCGGTGGTGCGGACGGCCATGATGAACTGCCCGTCGAAACGGGAGTCGCGCGAGGTCACGGCCCGGTAGCACCGCTCGGTGTCGCGCCACACGCTGCGGGTGGTCGGTACGAGTGCGGTGGTCATGGATTCGATACTGCCACCAGGTCGAGGGCTTGACTGGCGGAAATCCGACATGGCGATCGGTGTCAGGAACCCCGGCAGCGAACGCGCTCGCGAGGCCGCCACGTAGACTTTGCCGCCGTGAGTCTGACCCTCGGTATCGTCGGCCTGCCCAACGTCGGCAAGTCCACCCTGTTCAACGCGCTGACCCGCAACAACGTGCTCGCCGCGAACTACCCGTTCGCCACGATCGAGCCCAACACCGGCGTCGTCGCGATCCCCGATCCGCGGCTGGAACAGCTGGCGAAGGTGTTCAGCTCCGAGCGCCTCGTGCCGGCCGTCGTGTCGTTCGTCGACATCGCGGGCATCGTGAAGGGCGCGTCCGAGGGCGCCGGGCTCGGCAACAAGTTCCTCGCCAACATCCGCGAGGCCAACGCGATCTGCCAGGTCATCCGTGTCTTCGACGACCCCGACGTGATCCACGTCGACGGGCAGATCGACCCGCTGGCCGATATCGAGACGATCAACACCGAGCTGATCCTCGCCGACCTGCAGACCCTCGAGAAGGCCGTCTGGCGGCTCGAGAAGGAAGCGCGCACCAAGAAGGAAGCCAAGCCCGCGCTCGAAGCCGCGCAGAAGGCGAAGGAAATCCTCGACGGCGGCCGCACGCTCTTCGCCGCGCAGAAGGAGGTCGACCTCGACCTGCTGCGTGAGCACAGCCTGCTGACCACCAAGCCGTTCCTCTACGTCTTCAACGCCGACGAGGCCATCCTCACCGACGAAGCGCGCCGTGAAGAGCTGACCAAGCTGGTCGCCCCCGCCGACGCCGTCTTCCTCGACGCGAAGGTCGAGCAGGAGCTGCTCGAACTCGACGACGAAGAGTCCGTCCGCGAGCTGCTGGAGTCCGTCGGCCAGCACGAGCCCGGCCTGCATTCCTTGGCACGCGCCGGTTTCCACACCCTCGGCCTGCAGACCTACCTGACCGCGGGCCCCAAGGAATCGCGCGCCTGGACCATCCCGAAGGGCGCCACCGCCCCGCAGGCCGCCGGCGTGATCCACACCGACTTCGAGCGCGGCTTCATCAAGGCCGAGGTCGTGTCGTTCGCCGATTTGATCGCTGCCGGTTCGATGGCCGCTGCCCGGGCTGCGGGTAAGGCGCGGATCGAAGGCAAGGACTACATCATGGCCGACGGCGATGTGGTCGAGTTCCGACACGGTGCAACGGCTAGCTTGACCAAAAAGGCGTGACCGTGTCGGAAGCCCGCGAGGCTTCCTGCACGTAGAACGCATGGCCGCGCGGGCCCGACTTCAGGTCGGCCCCGGCCAGCGCTGAACCCGCCAACCGGGGCCTCCGACGGGATGGAGCCCCGCCGTGAGCGACAAGTCTTTCACCCCGCATGACATTCCACAGTTGTCCTTTGACGCCCTTGTTGAGTGTTGGTCCGCCGCTCGCAGCAGAGCATTCCTAGCCAGG
>NZ_DASYMU010000149.1:0-56184 GCF_036008905.1 Amycolatopsis sp.
CGTGAGTGGCTACGAGTGTTAGAACACTCGTAGCCACTCACGAGCCACCTACCCGGCTGTACGTGTTTGCATGTCCCGCTGTCACTTCTGGAAGGGGGCCACGTACTCGCGTGCTTCGGCGGCTTCGAAGAGCTGCTTGACGTATTTCAGGCCGCCTTCGGCGGTCGGATCGGGCTGGGCGGCGTAGACCTGGCGGGTCGGCGGGGTGCCGGGCTTCGAGAAGTCCAGCGCGGCCACCAGGTCCTCGGTGCTCGCCGAGCTGGTCTGCTTCAGCGCGGCCTGGATGCCGTCACGGGTGAGGTCCTTGTTCTCGCAGGCCTTCTTGAGCACCGCGCCCCACACCTCGCCGACCGCGTAGCCGTACGGGGTGCCACCGTTCGGGGTCTCCTTGTACGTGGCCTTGTACTTCGCCGCCACGTCCTTGGCCTTGGGGATGTCCGCGGAGAACGGCACGCTGCTGGCGACGACGGTCAGCTTGTCCAGCGAGGCGGCCGCCGGGCCGGACAGCAGCGCGGGGTCGAACGTCGGGTTGTTGCCGAGCACGGGCACGTTCAGGCCGAGCGCCTTGTTCGACGCGAGCGCCGACCCGGTCTGCGCGGGGGTGGTGGTCAGCACGATCGACTTCACCGCGTCGCCCTTGAGGCCGGTGACGATGTTGGCCAGGTCGGTGTCGGTCGAGGTGATCTTGACTTCCTTGAGCGTGAGGTTGTGCTTCTTGGCGTAGAACTGCGAGCCGCGCAGGCCGTTCTTGCCGTACTCACCGTCGATGTAGACGTGCCCGATCGTGTCGCCGTCCTTGATCAGGCCCTGCTCTTGCAGGTACGACAGGCCGTCGATGATCTCCAGGTCGTAGGTGGTGCCGACGATCATCACGTACGGGTTGTCGAGCAGCTCCGAAGACCAGGACGCGGGCGCGGAGGTCAGCTTGTCCGACAACAGGTTCTGCTTGAGCGCGGCGACCACGGGGGAGCCGAGCAGCTGGACCATGCCGAGCACCTTCGGCTCGAGCTGCGGGTACAGCGTTTTGGCGGTGTCCGCCTTGTAGCCGTGGTCGACCTGCTCCAGTTTCACCTTGCGGCCGCAGACCCCGCCGGCGTCGTTGAAGTCCTTGGCCCACAGCTCGTTGCCCTGGGTGATGCCGAGTCCGAGGTTCTTGAACACCCCGGTCTTGTCGGTCATCACGCCGAGGGTGATTTCTGACGCTGTCACGCCCTTGTCGGTCTTGACGCCGGAGCTGTCCGAGCCCGACGAGCCCGCGTTGTCCGCCTTGGTGCTGCACGCGGCGAGGACGAGCGCGAGTGCGAGAGCCACCGGCGCGGCCTTCCGGAAATGCCTGAGTTCGAACACCGTTGTTCTCCTCTAACTGGTGAAGGTGGATTTCCTTGCGCGGCCGGTGAACCGGCGGCCGATCGCCGCGAGGCCTCCCGGTTCGAACAGCACGACGAGGATGATCGCGGCGCCGTAGACGAACGAACTGATCAGGATCGGGCTGAGCGAGTCGCCCCCGGTGCCGGTGAACAGGCCGAGATCGGCGGAGTAGAGCGAAAGGACCTGCGGCAGCCCGTTGACGATCAGCGCGCCGACCAGCGCGCCGGGCACCGAACCGAGGCCGCCGATGATCACCATCGCCAGGAACGCGATCGAGATGTTGATGCCGTAGGTGCCGTATTCGCTTTCGTCGGGCTTGAGGATGTCGAACCACAGCACGGTCATCGCGCCGGCGAGTCCCGCGTAGCCCGAGGACACCGCGAACGCCCCGGCCTTGGCTCGGGCCACGTTGACGCCCATGACGGCCGCCGCGGCTTCGTTGTCCCGCACCGCGCGCCACGACCGGCCGATCCGGCCCTTGACCGCGCCGGTGGCGACGACGAACGCGATGATCGTCAGCAGGAGGAACAGGTACCAGGTCCGTTCTGCCTGCCGGAACGGCACACCGAGCAACGTCAGCTCCGGGCCGCCGTTGGTGAACGGGAAACCGAACAGCGAGAACGGTTGCGGCGTCCGGCCGGTGGAGGTGCCGCCGGTGAGCTTTTCCGCGGACTGTCCTAAGTAGAGCCCGAGGAAGACCAGCGACAGCGACGCCACGCCGAGGTAGATCCCACGCAGCCGTCCCGAAACCGGGGCGAACGCGAGCCCGAGCAGTGCGCTGATCACCACCGCGCCGACCAGGGCCAGCCCGGGGTCGAGCCCGAGCCCGGCGACGCGGGGATCGTCCGCCGGCCCGGCCAGTACACAGTACGACGTGCCCCCGGCGAGCAGGAAGAACGCGTGGGCCAGGGACAACTGACCGGCCTGGCCCACCAGCAGCGTCAGCCCGATGGCGCCGACCGCGCCGATCATCATGTACTGCCCGGCCTTCAGCCAGGCCGCGTCGAGGTAGAGCGGCAGGGCCAGCATCACCAGCAGCAACGCGAGCCAGGCGACGAGCTTGACCACCTTGGAGGAACCGCGTTTGGCGGGCGGTTTCGCGGGCGTGGGCGTCGGTGTTTTCACGGCGAGGTCAGACACGTGTGCTCTCCCTCGTGCCGAACAACCCCGACGGCCGCACCACCAGCACGACGAGCATCACCAGGAACACCGCGCTCTTGGAGAAGTCGAAGGAGATGTACTGCGCGGACAGCGCTTCGACCAGCCCGACCACCAGCCCGCCGACGACGGCGCCCGCCGTCGAATCCAGCCCGCCGAGGATCGCCGCGGGGAACGCGGCCAGCGCGATCGAATGCGTGCCCCTCGACAACCCCGAGCCGGAGAAGTCCTGCGTGGCGATGAACAACACCGCGACCCCGGCCAGCAGCCCTGCCACCAACCAAGCCGTGGCGGTGACGCGGGAGCTGCGGATTCCCATCAGCGCGGCGGCTTCGCGGTTCTCCGCCTGCGCCCGCATCGCGACGCCCCAGTTCGAGTACTTGAAGGCCAGGGTGAACGCGGTGATCAGCACGGTCGCCACGACGAACGCGACGATATGCGTGCGGAAGAGCGTGATCCCGCCGATCTGGAACGGCTGCGCGTCCCAAGCCTCGCCGATGAACGGGAGGCTGACGCCGAGCCGCCGCACGATCTCCTCGGTGATGATCACGTCGACGCCGATCGTGAGCAGCGCGAGGCTGTTCGCGTCGGCGTGCTTCGACCGTGAGAGCAGCACGCGTTCGAGCAGGAACGCGAGCAGCGCGGCGCCGAGGATGCCGACCAGTGACGCGCCCACCCAGCCCAGCGCGTCGCGGGTGACGACGACCAGGTAGCCGCCGAACAGCACCAGCGAACCGTGGGCGAAGTTGACCACTTCGGTGGCCTTGAAGATGATCACGAAACCCAGCGCGAGCAACGCGAAGACGGCGCCCTTGCCGAGCCCGTTCACCACCAGCTGCACGAACGTGTTCAAGACGTTGCCTCCGCTTCGGTGCCCAAGTACGCCTTGACGACTTCCGGATCCGCCTGCACGTCGGCCGGTGCGCCGTCGGCGATGCGTTTTCCGAAGTCGAGGACGGTGACGCGGTCGGCGATGCCCATCACCAGGCCCATGTCGTGTTCGACGAGCAGGATCGAGATGCCGAGTTCGTTCGAAACCTCGCGGATCGTGCTCGCCAGTTCGGCCGTCTCCGCCGCGTTCATCCCGGCCGCGGGTTCGTCGAGCAGCAGGAGCACCGGTTCCACCGCGAGCGCGCGGGCGATGTCGACCCGTTTGACCGCGCCGTAGGGCAAGGCGCCGACGGGGACGTGTACCAGCGGCCCGATGCCGAGGAACTCGCAGATCTCGACGGCCCGGGCGGTGTGGCGGCGCTCGGCCTTCATCGTCCACGGCAGGCGGAGTCCGCAGGACAGGAAGCCGCCCTTGGTGAGCGAATGGCGGCCGAGCATGACGTTGTCGAGCACGGTCGAGCCCGGCGACAGCGCCGCGTTCTGGAACGCGCGGCCGACCCCGGTCCCGGCGAGTTTGTGCGGTGCCCGGCCGCTCAGCTCGACGTCACCGAGGCGCACGCTGCCCGACGCGGCCTTGTAGACCCCGCAGATCACGTTGAAGCAGCTGGATTTCCCGGCGCCGTTCGGCCCGATGAGGGCGTGCAGCGAACCAGGGCGCACGGTGAACGACACGTCGTCGAGCGCGCGGATCCCGCCGAACCGCAGCGTGACGTTTTCGACCTTCAACTCGGGAATGCCGGTCATCCCGCCCACCTCGAAAGTCCGCGCACGGACGCGCGCTGCTGGTCGGCGGACTCGGCTTCGGCTTCCGCGGTGGCTTGTGACTCCGCGTGCCCGCCGAGATAAAGCCGCTGGACGTCTTCGCTGCCCGCGAGCTCGGCCGTGGTCCCGGCCAGCGCGACGCGCCCGACTTCGAGCACCACGGCGTGGTCCGCGACCCGCAGCGCCATCACCGCGTTCTGCTCCACGAGCACCACCGCGGTGCCCTGGGCGTGGATCTCGCGGATGATCCGGCCGATCCGCTCGACCACCTGGGGCGCGAGACCGAGCGAAGGCTCATCGAGGAGCAGCAGCTTCGGCCCGGACATCAGCGCCCTGCCGATCGCGAGCATCTGCTGCTCGCCCCCGGACAGCAGCCCGGCGCGTTGCTTGGCCCGCTCCGCTAGCACGGGGAACAGCTCGTGCACCCGGTGTTTGGCCGCGGTGCGCTGCTCGGCGGAACGGGCGCCGATTCCGCCCGCGCGGAGGTTCTCCTCGACGGTCATCCGCGCGAAGACCTGGCGGCCTTCGGGGACGCCGACGACGCCGAGCCGCACGATCGCGGCCGGGTCGAGCCGGTGGATCACCTTGCCGTCGTAGCGGACCTCACCGCCCGCGACGGTCCCGCGGTGCATGCGGAGTGTGCCGGACAACGCCCGGAGCAGGGTCGACTTCCCGGCGCCGTTGCTGCCCAGCACCGCGAGCACGCCGTTGGCGGGCACGTCGAGGTCGATACCGTGCAACGCGGCCACGGATCGGCCGTAGCGCACGCGCAGGTCCCGGACGGTCAGCACCGGGAGCCTCCCGGCTCAAGCCATACGCGCAAGCTGCCTCCTCCACTCGAGTGACGTGAGTCACGCTCAGTGGCGGCAATCCTTGATCGCGGGGAGGCGGGCCGACACCCCCACGTGGAGAGGTACCCGGCTACGAATCGGACACGCCGGTCTTAGAGCAGCCCGGCTTCACTCGCTTTGCCGATGGCCTCGACGCGGTTGCGCGCGCCGAGTTTGTGCAGCGCCGACTGCAGATATGTCTTGACGGTGTTCCTGGCCAGGCCCGTGGATTCGGCGATCTCGGGATTCGTCTGGCCTTGCGCGGCGAGTCGCAGGACTTCGTACTCGCGCCGGGTCAGCCCGCTGCGGGCCAGCGCGGCCGAACGCTGCCCGTCGTCGGGAAGGATCCGCGGGTCGACGACCCTTTCGCCGCGAAGAACGCGACGCAGGGCCGCGACCAGATCTGTGCCCGCGACGTCCTTGAGCAGGCAGCCGTTGGCGCCGGAATCCAGTGCCGCGAGCACGCCCTGGTGATCGCCGTGGGCGGTGAAGACCACGATCCGCGCGACGGCGTCGAGCTGCCGCAGACCGGTGATGACCTCGGGCGCGAGCATGTCCGGCAGCCGCAGGTCGAGCAGGATCAGGTCCGGGTTGAGTTCGGTGACGCGCTGGAGTGCAGCGCGTCCCGATTCGGCGCTGCCGACGACGGTGAGTGACGGGTCCGAGCGCAGCAACAGGGTCACGCCGTCGCGGACGACGGGATGGTCGTCGACCACCATCACCCGGACCGTGCTCACGCCTGCCGCCCGACGCCCGGCACCCAGGCCCGCAACGTGCAGCCGTCCTCCTCATCGCGCACCACGCTCACCCGGCCACCGAGCCGAGCGGCCCGTTCGACCAGCGCGCGCAGGCCCATCCCGGTGCCGGGCGTCGCGTCTTCCGGTGGGTCGCCGGTGCCGTCGTCGGCGACCACCACCTGCACGCCGTCGTCCTGGGGAGACAGGCTCACCACCACGGACATCGCGTGGGCGTGCTTTTCGACGTTGAGCAGGCCTTCCCGGACCACGGCGATCAGCAGCGCGGTGCGCTCGGCGTCGAGCGGCCGGACCGGGGCGAGCTGGACGAACCTCGCGGGCACCCCGCAGCGGGCGTGGAACGAGCGGCAGTGCTCGGCCAACTCGACCGGCAGCGCCCGCTCGGGGCTGGATTCCGCAAGCGCGAGCAACGACTCCCGCAGCGCGCTGGAGGCCGCCGAAACGTCACCCTCCAGCCGGCGCAGGCGGCATTCGAGGCCGGGGTTGTCGCTGATGTCCTCGTGCAGGTTCCGCACCTGGACGCCGATGGAGAACAGCAGCGCGCCGACCGAATCGTGCAGCGCGCTCTGCATACGCTGCCGCTCGGCGGACACGGCGTTGTCGCGAGTGGACTCCGCGAGTCCCGCCAGCCGCAACGCTGTTCCGGTGTTCTCGGCGATGACCTCCAGCCGCTTGACCGCGTCGTCGCCGAAATCGGCGGATTCGCGCATCGCGGCGTAGGCGATCGCGACCGTCTCGACCTTGCCGCCGACGCGGCTGAAGATCGGCACGGCGAGCATCGCGGCGAGGCCCTCACCCCGGACTTGCGCGTCGAACTGGTGGGTGATCGTCGGCGCGCTGAGGTAGTCGGTGACCCGGACCGGTTTGCCGAGTGCCAGCACACGACCGCCGATGCCCTGGCCGGCGGGCACCGCGAGATCCCGCAGCGAATCGGTCCGGTTCCCGGCCAGCCACCGGACCACGGCGTGCCCGGGACTGTCCAATTCGGCGACGAAACCCGCGTGGACGCCCACCGACTGGCGGATCAACCTGGCCGTGCTGTGCAGGGCGGCGACGCGGTCGAGCGTGCCGAGCAGCTCTTCGCGCTCGCGCATCAGCCCGTCGAGGGCAGTGGCCTGCTCGACGGCTCGCTCCTTCGCGACGTGCCTCTTTGCCGTCACGCGCTCACAATCGCACACTTCGGCGCGTTCCGGATATAACGGATTTCCCCCGGGGCGGCACTGCGCCCGCGCGGGGCGTTGTCTTGAATGGAGCCGTGGACATCAGCTCCGACAGCGCGACACTGGCCCTGTACACCACCGACGCGTCGAACTACCGGCACACGCCGCTCGGGGTGGCTTTGCCGAGAACGGTCGACGACGTGATCGCGGCGGTGGCGGGCTGCCGCGAGTCGGGCCTGCCGGTCATCACCCGCGGCGGCGGCACGAGCGTCGCCGGCAACGCGTGCGGACCGGCCGTCATCCTCGACACTTCGCGGTACCTCTCGGGTGTCCACGACCTGGATCCCGTCGCCCGCACCGCGCGGGTCGCGCCCGGCACGGTCCTCGACGACCTGCAGGCCGTCGCCGCGCCGCACGGGCTGCGGTTCGGGCCGGACCCGTCGACGCACAGCCGCTGCACGATCGGCGGGATGATCGGCAACAACGCGTGCGGATCACATTCGGTGGCGTGGGGGCGCACGGTCGACGTCGTCCAGGAGCTGGACGTGCTGCTTTATGACGGCACGCGGCTGCGCGTCGGGCCGACTTCACCGTCCGAAGTGGACGCTCGTGCGGAGTTGCCCGGCACCGAAGGCCGTGTGTACCGAGAACTCCGCGCGCTGGTTCAGGACAACCTCGCGCTGCTGCGGACCGAGCTGTCGACGTGGCCGCGCCGCGTGTCCGGGTACGGGCTCGAACATCTGCTGCCGGAGAACGGGTTCAACGTCGCCAAGGCACTCGTCGGCAGTGAGGGTACGTGTGTGTCGGTGCTGGAAGCGACTGTCGGGCTGGCGGAGTTGCCCAAGCACAAGACGTTGGCGGTGCTCGGTTTTCCCTCGGACGTCGATGCCGCCGACGCCGTCATGGAGATCCTGCCGTGGTCGCCGCTGACTGTCGAAGGTGTCGACGCAGAGCTTGTCGCACTGCTCGGCGAGGCGCGCGAGACGGGCCTCCCGCCCGGCGGTGCGTGGTTGTTCGTCGAGCTGGCCGGGGACGAGCCGGGGGAGGCCGAGCACCGGGCGAACTCGTTGGCCAAGCAGCTTTCCGACCGTCTGACCGGACATCGAGTGCTCACCGATCCGGCCGGGCAGCGCGAACTCTGGCGCATCCGGGAGGAGGGCGCCGGGCTGGCGACTAGGCTCGCCGACGGTTCCGAGGCCTGGCCGGGCTGGGAGGACGCCGCCGTGCCACCCGAACGGCTCGGCTCGTATCTGCGCGGATTCAAGGAACTCATGCGGAAGCACGGCCTGCAAAGCGTGGTCTACGGTCACTACGGCGAGGGCTGCCTCCACATGCGACTCGACTTCGACCTGCTGTCCGAGCACGGGATCGCCGATTTCCGGCGGTTCCTGGAAGAGTCAGCCGATCTTGTGGCCGCGCACGGTGGCTCGCTGTCCGGTGAGCACGGCGACGGCCAGGCCCGCTCGGAGCTGCTGCCGCGGATGTACAGCCGCGAGGTGCTCGACCTGTTCGCGCGGTTCAAGGCGATCTTCGACCCGAGCGGCCGGATGAACCCCGGCATCCTCGTGAATCCGCGGCCGGTGGACGAAAACCTGCGCGTGCGACGCGCGTCGATCGCCATCGAGGACGTCACCGTGCTTGGTTACCCCGAGGACCAGGGCAGTTTCGGCCAGGCCATGCGGCGCTGTGTCGGCGTCGGGAAATGCCGCAACACCGGCAGTACCGGCGTGATGTGCCCGAGTTACCGGGCGACGCGCGAAGAGAAACACTCGACGCGCGGCCGGGCGCATCTGCTCGCGGAGATGATCAACGGCGAGATCATCACCGACGGCTGGCGCTCGGAGGAGGTCCGCGAATCGCTCGACCTTTGCCTGTCCTGCAAGGGATGCCTGTCGGACTGCCCGGTCGATGTCGACATGGCGACTTACAAGGCTGAGTTCTACCACCAGCACTACAAGGGGCGCGTGCGGCCGGCGTCGCATTATTCGATGGGCTGGCTGCCGGTGTGGCTGCGGTTCGCCGGGCTCGCGCCGCGGGTGGTGAACGCGGTGACGCGACGCCGTTCGCTCGCCAAGGTGCTCAAGCGTGTCGGCGGTATCGCGCCGGAGCGAGACTTGCCCGAATTCGCCACACCGTTCACGCGGACGCGGCGTGATCTCCGCCGGAGCCGCGAGCCGGGCAAGCGGCCGATCTTGCTGCGGCCGATTTTGCTGTGGCCGGACTCGTTCAACAACTTCCTCACGCCGGACGTCCTCGAAGCGGCCACAGAGGTGCTCACCGCGGCCGGTTACGACGTCGTGCTGCCGGATCGTGAGGTGTGCTGCGGGCTGACGTGGGTGTCGACCGGGCAGCTGACCATGGCTCGCAAGGTGTTGCGGCGCACGCTTTCCGTGCTGAAGCCGTACCTCGACGCGGGGTACGAGGTGGCCGGGCTCGAACCGAGCTGCACGGCGTTGTTCCGCGGCGATCTCGAGGCGTTGC
The DNA here is from genome assembly GCF_036008905.1 of Amycolatopsis sp. Taxonomy (GTDB): domain Bacteria; phylum Actinomycetota; class Actinomycetes; order Mycobacteriales; family Pseudonocardiaceae; genus Amycolatopsis. The sequence goes on from NZ_DASYMU010000149.1 coordinate 9,406, forward strand.
TGCCCGGCGATCCCACTGCTGCCTTGCTGGCCAAGCGCACACGGACGTTCGCCGAGCTGGTGGACGACTCGCCGCTGGAGTTCGACGCGCTCGACGTCGACGCGATCAGTCAGGTCCACTGCCATCAGCACGCTGTGCTCGGCTTCGGCGCCGACGAGAAGACCATGGCCGCGGCCGGGGTCCGGAACTCCACTTTGGACTCCGGCTGCTGCGGGCTGGCCGGGAACTTCGGCTTCGAACGCGGGCACTACGACGTCTCGGTGGCCTGCGCCGAAGATCGGTTGCTCCCCGCGGTACGGGCTGCTTCGGACGAGACGCTGGTGATCTCCGACGGGTTCAGCTGCCGCACGCAGATCGCGCAGGAGTCCGACCGGACCGCGGTACATCTCGCCGAAGTGCTTCGCCGGGCGTTGCGGAAGGAGTCGTGATGTTGCCTCTCGAAGGTGTCACCGTGGTCGCGATCGAACAGGCCGTCGCGGCTCCGTTCGCCACCCGCCAGCTGGCCGATCTCGGGGCGCGGGTGATCAAGGTCGAGCGGCCGGACACCGGCGACTTCGCCCGCGCGTACGACGAAACCGTGCACGGGCAGTCCAGCCATTTCGTCTGGCTCAACCGCAACAAGGAAAGCCTCACCCTCGACATCAAGACCGAAGGCGCGGTGCTGGAAGCGTTGCTGGCCAAGGCGGACGTGTTCGTGCAGAACCTCGCGCCCGGCGCGGCGGGCCGGCTCGGGCTCGACGCGGAGACACTGCGGGCACGGCATCCGCGGCTGATCGTCTGCGGGATCTCCGGCTACGGCTCCAGCGGTCCTTATCGCAGCAAGAAGGCGTACGACCTCCTCGTGCAGTGCGAAGCCGGGGTCGTGTCCGTGACCGGCACGCCCGAAGCGCCGGCGAAGGCCGGGATCCCGGTCGCCGACATCGCGGCCGGGATGTACGCCTACAGCGGGGTGCTGTCGGCGTTGTACGAACGGGAACGCACCGGCGAGGGATCGAGTTTCGAGGTCTCGATGCTCGACGCGCTCGGCGAGTGGGCCGGTTTTCCGTACTACTACACGAATTACGGTGGCAGCCCGCCGCCGCGCAACGGCGCCCGGCACGCGGCCATCTCGCCGTACGGCCCGTACACGGCCGGTGACGGCGCGGTGGTGTTCATCGGCGTCCAGAACGAGCGCGAGTGGTCCGCGCTGTGTGAAAACGTGCTGCGGCAACCGGAACTGGCGGAAGATCCACGGTTCGCGCGGAACTCGCTGCGCGTCGAGCATGACGGCGAGTTGACCGAGATCATCGAGAAGGCGCTGGCGGGCTCTTCGGCGTCAGAGGTGGAGCAGCGGCTGGACGACGCCGGGATCGCCAGCGCCAGGATGCGGACGATGGCCGAGTTCGCCGAGCATCCACAGTTGGCCGCGCGCGGGCGTTGGGGCGAAGTCGAGACACCCGGTGGGCCGGTCACCGCGTTGCTGCCGCCGGTCGAGGTGCCCGGCCGCGAGCCGCGTCTCGACCCGGTGCCCGCGCTGGGTGAACACACCGCGGCGATTCGCCGGGAACTCGGTTTCTAAAGCGCGTGCAACCGGAGTGCCCGCGAGTTCCGTCTGGTCGGCATGAAGCGTGGGTGGCTGGGGCTCGGGGTGTTCGGGGTTTTCGGGGCGGCTTTGATCGTCGCTGTCGGTGGCAGCGGACTCAACCCGCCGTCCGCCGAGCCGCCTGTCGTCACGGAACAGGGTGTGGGCACGGCGAAGCTGGTCGCTTTCGACTCGTGCGACACGGCTCTCGCCAAGCTGCGTGAGGCCGCGCGCCCGCTCGTCGGCCCGTATGGCTTGGACGGCGGGTCGGCCATGACGATCACGGACGGCGCCGAGCGTGGGGTCGCCGCGTCCGGGACGGCTAAGGTCGCCGCACCCCAAGTCGCACCTGACATCCCCGGGCAAGACCATTCGGCGACGAACAACCACGAAGCCGGGGTCGACGAGCCGGACCTGGTGAAAACCGACGGCCGTCGCGTGGTCACGGTCGCCGACGGCCGCCTCCGCGTGATCGACGTCGCCACCCGTGCGATCACCTCCACCCTCGACCTGCCCGGCGGCGAGGCCACGGATCTGCTGCTCGACGGCGATCGCGCGCTCACCATGACTTCGGCGTCCATGGTCGAGAAGCCGGTCATGGACCGGCCCGAGTCCGCGATCGACCGGTCCAACCTGACGTTGATCGACCTCTCGGGCCCGGCGAAGGTGGTCGGCACGCTCGCCGTCGACGGCCAGTATGTCGACGCGCGCCAGGTCGGCGGCCGCGCGCGGATCGTGGTCCGCTCGGCGCCGCGGCTCGGTTTCGTCTACCCACAGGATTCGCGGTCGCCCGAGAAGGCCAAATCGGAGAACTTGGCCGTCCTCGACAACTCGCCGATCGACGACTGGCTTCCGCGCTACACCTTGGAAAACGGCGGCACGCGCCAGGACGGGCGGCTCGTCGACTGCTCGCGGGTGAGCCATCCGGCCGTCTACAGCGGGACTTCGATGCTCACCGTGCTCACCATCGAGATGGCCGGCGCGCTCGGCACGGGCGACCCGGTGTCGATCGCCGCGGACGGGAACACGGTGTACGGCACGGAGTCGAGCCTCTACATCGCCGACGACCATCAGCTGACGATGGGCCCGGCAAACCGCCGGTTCGACACCGAGAAGTCCCAGCCGCAGACCGACATCCATCAGTTCGACATCTCGCGGGCCGGTCCGCCGCGGCATGTCGCGTCCGGCACGGTCGACGGCTCGCTGCTGAACCAGTACTCGCTTTCGGAGCACGCCGGGCACCTGCGGGTCGCGACGACCATGGCCACCGAAAGCGCGGTGACCGTGTTGGCCCGCAAGGGAAACGAGCTGACCCAGGTCGGTCAGCTCGCCGGGCTCGGCAAGACCGAACGGATCTACGCCGTCCGCTTCTTCGGCCCGGTCGGGTACGTGGTCACCTTCCGCCAGACCGATCCGCTGTACACCGTGGATCTTTCCGATCCCGCGAAACCGCGTGCCGTGGGCGAACTGAAGATCACCGGCTACTCGGCGTATCTGCACAGCGGTGGTGACGGGAAGCTGATCGGTGTCGGCCAGGAAGCCGACCAGCGTGGCCGGACGTCCGGCGCGCAGCTCTCACTGTTCGACGTCCGTGATCCAGCCTCGCCGCGCCGGACCGCGCACTACGAGGTCACCGGCGGGCATTCGGAGGTCGAGCAGGACCCGCACGCGTTCCTCTTCTGGCCGCAGACCGGGCTGCTGGTCTTGCCGATGCGGAACTCGGGCGGAACGTCCGACGCACTGATGCTTCGGTTGTCCGACAGCGGTTTCACCGCCATCGGCAGCGTCGGGCATCCCGCGGATGTGCGCCGGTCGCTCGTGATCGGCGACAACCTGTGGACGGTTTCGTCGTCCGGCGTGATGGTGAACGAGACCACCGGACTCCGGCAGCTGGCCTGGCTGCCGTTCTAGTGCGCGCCGACGCGGTGTTCCTGCGGGCTGACCCCGCGAACGCGTTTGAACGCCGCGCTGAGCGCGAAAGCGCTGCCGTACCCGACCTGCCTCGCGACTGAACCCACGGTGGAATCCGGCTCCCGCAACAGATCCGCGGCCAGCGCGAGGCGCCAGCCGGTCAGGAACGTCATCGGCGGTTCACCGACGAGGTCGGCGAACCGGCGGGCCAGCGCCGCGCGTGAGACGCCGACCTCGGAAGCCAGGTTGGCCACCGTCCACGGATGCGCGGGATTGTTGTGCAGCATCCGCAGCGCGCGGCCGACCACGGGATCGGTGTGCGCGCGGTACCAGGCGGGGGCTTCGGCGTCCGGGCGGGAGAACCAGGTGCGCAGGACGGCGATGAGCAGCAGGTCGAGCAGCCTGTCCAGCACGGCCTCCTGACCGGGTTCGTCCTTGACGATTTCCCCGGCGAGCAGCGGGATGAGCGGGCAATCCCAGGCGTCGGCCGGCAGGACGAGCAGTGTCGGCAGGGCTTCGAGCAGCCGTCGGCTGACTTCGCCCTCCAGGTGGTAAGTGCCGGTGAGCATCATCGTCGGGCCGTCCGGACTGTCCCCCCACGCGCGGACACCGAGGTCCATGGCCTGCGACATCGAGACGCCTTCGGGTGTCATGCAGTGCTGCCCGGGGTGGATCACGATCTGCGGTTTCGTCGCCGGGTCGTCCGCGACGGTGTACGGCTCCGGGCCGCGGATGACGGCGATGTCGCCGGGTCCCAGCCGGGTCGCGTCCCCGGTGTCGGGCACGACCCACGCTTCGCCGCGGATGATCGCCACGAGCGTCAGCGGTGCTTCATCCTGGATCCGCAACGACCAGGGCGGGGTGAGAATCGAGCGGAGCAGAAACGCCCCTCGGGCGCGTGGCCCGTCCAAGAGTCCCGCGAGTGCGTCCACCCGGCCGATTCTAGGGCCGTTTTGGACGGAAAGACATGGGGCGGAGCTTCTCGGCGATGGATCGTCTCGCCGTGAGCCGGTTGACTTAAGGGAACGAACCCTGGAGGCCCGAAATGCTCGCACTGTCCCGCACCGTCACCCTGATCGCGTCCGTCCTCACGATGGGGCTCAGCGCGGGTCTGTTCTACGCCTTTTCGTGCTCGGTCATGCTGGGCCTCAACCAGGCCGACGACCGCACCTTCGTCGTCGCGATGCAGCGCATCAACGTCGCGATCCTGAACCCCTGGTTCATGCTCAGCTTCCTGGGCGCGATGGCGTTCACGATCCTCGCCGGCATACTCCGGATCCCCGGAGGTGGCGGCGGGGGAGTACTGCCCTGGATCATCGCCGCCGCTATCCTCTACGCCGTGGTCCTCGGCGTCACGGGCGGGATCAACGTGCCGCTGAACAACCAGCTCCTCGCGGCCGGGGAGCCCAGTGCCAGCACCGATTTCGCGGCCGTCCGGGCCGCCTTCGAAACGACCTGGAACCGCTGGAACCTCGTCCGTGCCCTCAGCTCCACCGCCGCGTTCGGCTGCCTCACCTGGGCACTCGTCCTGCACGGCCGCGCTTCGTGATCACCCGGTCCGTTCCAGGAGCGACCGGGCGGCACCGAGCACGAGTTCCACCACCCGGTCGGCGTCGGCACTCGCCAGCGGTTCCTTCCCGCTGACGTCGCGGACCAGCCCGATGCCCAGAAGCCACGCCAGGACGAGATCGGCCCGCAGGTCGGCGTCCTCGGCGTCGCTCAGCGTCGCGAGCGCCCGCGCGTACTCCTCACCGACCTGGCGGCGGATCTCGCCGTTCGTGCCGGTGCTGCCGCTGGAGCGCAGATAGGCCGCGATCGAATGGTCGCGGTTGCGGTCGTCGCGGGTCAGCATGCTCCGCAGCGCGGTCTCGAGAAGCCGCTCCGGCTCGGTGGAGGCGACCTGCTCGAAGCCGCCCTTGGCCATGACCTCTTCGAACACCGCTTCCTTGGACCCGAAGTACCGGAACAGCAGCGCCTGATTCACCCCGGCGAGCTTCGCGATGTCGCGGACCGTGGTGCGATCGAAGCCGCGTTCGGCGAACAGGGTCCCGGCCGCTTGAAGGAGCGCTTCCCTGGTCGCAGCCGCGTCCCGCTTGCGCACCTGCCGCTCAGACGTCATAAATCCGACACCGTAGACGCAAGAGCACTCAGTAGGTGCATTGACGTGGTCGGTGACCATCGCTAGCTTGTAATCCGTTGCTTACTTACGCTTCGACACGCTAGTGAGTTGGGGAGATTCCGTGACCACCACATATACCGAGCCTCTCGCCTACCCCTTCAACGAAGAGGAAGGCCTCGCGCTGAACGAGGCATATGCCGCCGCCCGGGACGGCGAGGGCATGATCCGCGTCCAGCTCCCGTACGGCGAACCGGCTTGGCTGGCGACGCGGTACGCCGACGCCCGGCTGGTGCTCGGTGACAACCGGTTCAGCCGCGCACTGGCCAAGGAGCACGACACCCCGCGGCACACCCCGGGCAACAACTCCACCGGCATCCTCGCCATGGACCCGCCCGACCACACCCGGCTGCGCACGCTCGTCGCGAAGGCGTTCACCATGCGCCGCGTCGAGGAGCTGCGTCCGCGCGTCCGCGACCTCGCCGCCGAGCTGGTGCGGGACATGATCGCCGCCGGTGAGCCCGTTGACCTGGTCGAGAACTTCGCGCTGCCGCTTCCGGTGGCCGTCATCTGTGAGCTGCTCGGCGTGCCCGTCTCCGACCGGCCGAAGTTCCGGGCCTGGAGCGACGCGGCACTGTCGACCAGCTCGCTGACCGCCGAGGAGTTCAACGCGAGTCGCGAAGAGCTCCGCGCGTACATGCGCGGCCTGATCGAGGCGCATCGCGTGACCCCGGCCGACGACCTGATGACCGCGTTGATCGAAGCGCGCGACGTCCGGGATCGGCTGACCGAGCTCGAACTGGTCGACCTGTGCGTCGGGATCCTGATCGCCGGCCACGAGACCACGGCCAGCCAGATCCCCAACTTCGTCTACGTGCTGCTCGACCACCCCGAACGCTGGAACGAGCTGCGGGAAAACCCGGATCTGATCCCGGCGGCCGTCGAAGAGCTGCTCAGGTTCGTCCCGCTGGGCGCCGGCGCCGGCTTTCCTCGCTACGCCAAGGAAGACATCGAAGTCGGCGGTGTACTGGTGAAGGCGGGTGAGCCGGTGCTGGTCGCCGTCGGCGCCGCGAACCGCGACGCGCTGCAGTTCGATTCACCCGAAAAGCTGGTCTTCACCCGCGAGAGCTCGCAGCATCTCGGCTTCGGCCACGGCGTCCACCACTGTCTCGGCGCACCGCTCGCCCGGCTGGAACTGCAGGAAGCGTTGCGAGCCCTGCTGAGCGAGCTTCCGGGCCTTAAACTGGCCGGTGACATCAAGTGGAAGAACCAGATGCTCGTGCGCGGAGCCCGCACGATGCCGGTGGGGTGGTAGCCGATGAGCTGGCAGGTCGAAGTCGACGAGCACACGTGTATCGGTTCGGGCATGTGTGCGGCGCTGGCGCCCGAGTGGTTCTCGCTTGACGGTGAGCACGCCACTCCCGTCGCCACCGAAGTGGAGCCGCACGAGATCCTGCTCGACGTCGCGGACTCCTGTCCCGCGATGGCGATCTCGGTGTCCGACGGTGGTACCGAGATCGGGCCGAGGCCCTAACAAACCGCAGTTCCAGAAGCCCGCGTGTTCCAGCCGGAACGCGCGGGCTTCTGTCATTTCCGGGGCTTTGCGTGTTAAGCGATGGGCCTCCGAGCCGTTACGCAGTGAGGTCTTAGTAACGCCGGGCTGTTCCGGATGAAACACAACGGAAATCAACTCCTAGTCCACTTGGAGCATCGCAGACGAAGTGATCCGGTGACTTGGAGGCGCGGTGCCTGAGACCTATTTCCGGGTCAGCTGGCCTGACGGTACGACCCAGCGGTGCTATTCGCCATCCCTGATCGTCGAGGAGTTCTTCGAAGCGGGGCAAGCGTACTCGGTCGGGGAGTTCGTCGAACGCAGCACGACGGCTCTGGGGATCGCTTCGGACCGGGTGCGCGAGAGGTACGGGTTCCCCTGTTCGCAGGCGGCGGCCCAGCTGGTGGAAATCCGTGGCAAGGCAGGGAAGTACGGCGACTCGGGCGCCGAAGTGATCGTGGAGGGATTCGAACGATGAACGAGGATCTCGACGGGCAGCACCGGTCCGTGGTCGTCATCGGCGGCGGCCAGGCGGGGCTGTCGATGAGCCACTGCCTGGCACGCGACGGCGTCGACCATGTCGTGCTGGAGCGCGAACGGGTCGGACACGAGTGGCGGACACGGCGGTGGGACTCCTTCTGCCTGGTGACACCGAACTGGCAGTGCCAGCTTCCCGGTTTCCCTTACCAGGGCTCGGCTCCCGACGGGTTCATGGTGCGCGACGACATCGTCGAGTACCTGGAGCAGTACGTGAATTCGTTCGACGTACCGCTCGTGGAAGGCGTCGAGGCGACCAGGCTGCGCCAGGAAAGTGACGGCGGTTTCCGGGTTTCGACGTCCCAGGGCGAACTGACCGCGGACCAGGTCGTCATGGCGACCGGGCCGTACCAGGTCCCGCTCAAGCCGCGGATCGCCGAGCGTCTGCCGGAATCCGTTACGCAGCTCCATTCGTCCGAGTATCGCAATCCCGAGCAGGTCCCGTCGGGTGACGTGCTCGTCGTCGGCACCGGCCAATCCGGCTGCCAGATCGCCGAAGACCTGCACCTCGCCGGACGTCAGGTGCACCTCGCCGTCGGCTCCGCGCCGCGTGTCGCCCGCCGGTACCGCGGCAAGGACGTCGTCCAGTGGCTCGACGACATGGGCTACTACGGCAAGGGAATCGACGAGTTCGCCGATGCCGACGCGGTGCGCTTCCGGGCCAACCACTACGTCACCGGTCGTGACGGCGGTCGTGACATCGACCTCCGCGCGTTCGCCCGCGACGGCATGCGGCTCTACGGCCGGCTCACCGACATCCGCGGCACCAAGCTCGGCTTCGACACCGACCTGCGCAAGAACCTCGACGCGGCCGACGCCGTCAGCGAGGGCATCAAGGACTCGATCGACGCGTTCATCACCTCTCGCGGGATCGACGCGCCGGGTGAAAAGCGCTACGTGCCGGTGTGGGAGCCGCAGGACGAGCCCGACGGACTCGACCTGGCCGGGATCTCGACGGTCATCTGGAGCACCGGGTTCGGCCGTGACCACCGCTGGATCGAGGTCCCGGTGTTCGACGGCCGCGGCTACCCGACGCACAGCCGAGGCGTGACCAGCTGCAAGGGGCTCTACTTCCTCGGCCTGCCTTGGCAATACACCTGGGGCTCCGGCCGGTTCTGCGGTGTCGCGGTGGACGCCGAGTACCTCGCGGGCCAGATCAAGTCCGCCCGCAACGACAGCGACGGCGACATCCGTTGGCTCGCCGGGACTCCGTACAGCACCTACCCGAGCGATGACGACTGGGTCGCCCCGCGGACGGTGGCATGATGGCCGACAAGATCTTCGATGCCCACCGGCACCTCGGTGTCCTCCCGGCGTTCCCGTTCTACGGCGGACCACCGGTGGCGCCCGCGATCGGCTCCCGCGCGACCATCGGCGAACTGCTCGCCGACATGGACCGCGAGGGCACTGAGCGAGCCCTGGTGATACCGAACTACGGCGTCCCCGATCCCTCGATCGCGTTCTCCTTCAACGAGTTGTGCGTCGAAGCCGCGGGTAAGGACGACCGGATCCGCGCGGCGATTTGGGTGTCTCCCCGGCCCGAGGACACGGCCCTGACCGATGCCGCGCTGGCGCTGGCGGGCGAGCCGGGCGTCAAGGCGTTGAAACTGAGCTTCCTGCTCGGCGGCAAAGCCGGGGACCCGGCGTGCAAACCGCAGCTGGACAAGATCTTCGCGACCGCCCGGCAGTACGGCCTGGTCGTCCACGTGCACACCTCACCCGGCGCCGCGTCGGACATCGACGAGGTCGGCAAGCTCGTCGAGGCGTACGCGGACGACGTCAAGCTGCATCTCGTCCACTTCGGCGGCGGGATGAGCGGGCACATCAAACTTGTCGGCGGCCGGTTCTTCGACTGGATCGCCGCCGGGAAACAGGTCTACACCGACCTTTCCTGGGCGATCGGCTTCACTCCGCGCTGGCTCGTCGACGAGATCTCCCGCCGCGGGATCGGGCACGACCGGATCCTCTTCGCCTCCGACGAACCGTGGGGCGATCACGAAGGCGAGCGAGCCCGGCTCGCCGCCGCGGTGAGCGACGGGGAGCTTTCCTCACTGGTTTTTCGGAGCACTTTCGACGTGCTCTACGGATAAGAAGAAAGGGAACAACTGATGGCCGAGTTGACCGACACCGAGAAGACCAGCCTGGACGAAATCCCGCACCCCTCGCTGCCGCAGGGATCGAGTCTTTACGGCGGTACCAAGGTCTTTCCCGACTACCAGGCCGAAAACGGGGAAAGCTACTTCACCCTGGTCCACGGCATCGCGCACGAATCGTCGGTGAGCTTCGTGGCGATCCTGCAAGCGACCAGGGCGTTGCGGAAGGGCTTCGAGGCGGCGATCTACTTCTACGGCCCGGGCTCGCTGAACTGCCTCGCCACGCGCGGGTTCCCGACCACGGGGAACGCGGCGTTCCCCGGCGAGCTCAACATCAACGACCAGCTCAAGGCGTTCATCAGCGAAGGCGGCAAGGTCTACTGCTGCCGTTTCGGTCTTTCGCTGCACGGCGCCCGCGAGGAGGACCTCATCGAAGGGGTCATTCCCACGCACCCGCTGGACGTGCAGGACGCCCTTATCCATTACGCCCGCAAAGGCGCGGTCATCAACTCCACCTACATGTTCTGAGCATGTTCTAGACGAGGAGGCAGACCGTGCGCGTTGGCATCGAAGAAGAAATCCTCACCGCCAGGTCCGATATCGCGGTGCGGGGTGTCCGGATGGACGCACCCGTCCAGCGCAGCAAAGGCGCCGGACCGAGCGACGACGGTCACCTGGTCGTCAACGGTGCCAACGCGGCGCTGCCGCTCAACCCGGAAAGCCCGTATTCGGTCCGTGACGGCCGGATCTTCAACGGCACCATCGATCTCGGGCTTTCCGTGGAACCCGTCAGCAGGCCGAAGTTCTACGACCTGAAGACGGCCGACGGTGTGCCGTACAACAAGATCGCGCTGTTGCACGGCAAGGACGTCCTCGCCACGACCGTGGTGCAGACCTGCATCCGGTACGTCGAGGACCAGCGATGCCGGTTCTGCACCATCGAAGAGTCACTGCGTGCCGGGTCGACGGTCGCGGCGAAGACCCCGGCGCAGCTCGCCGAGGTCGCGGCCGCGGCGGTCCGTCTCGACGGGATCCGGCAGATGGTGATGACCACGGGCACCACTTCGGGGCCCGACCGCGGCGCGCGGCATCTGGTGCGGTGTGTCAAAGCGGTGCTCGAAGCCGTTCCCGGGTTGCCGATCCAGGTTCAGATCGAGCCGCCTGGTGAGCTTTCGGTGTTGAACGACCTCCGTGACGCTGGGGCGACTTCGGTCGGTATCCACGTCGAATCTTTGGACGAAGGCGTGCGGCGGAAGTGGATGCCGGGTAAGTCGACGGTCCCGATGGCCGAGTACGAGGCCGCGTGGGACGAGGCTGTGCGCGTCTTCGGGCGGAACCGGGTGTCGACGTATCTGCTCATCGGGCTCGGCGAGGACGCCGATGAGCTCGTTGCGGGTGCGGGTCGGCTGATCGATCGGGGCGTGTATCCGTTCGTCGTGCCGATGCGGCCGATGCTGGGCACCCTCGCCCGTCGCGATGGAGCCGTCGCGCCGTCGTCCGCGCTGGTGCGGGACGTCAGCGGACGGGTGGCCGCGTTGCTGCGCGCGGCGGGGATGACCGGCGCGGACCAGCAAGCGGGTTGTGCCGCGTGCGGGGCGTGCTCGGTGCTGAACACGGCCGGGGGCTGAGATGAACCCGGATGTGCTCGCCATTCTCGGCGACCCTGTTTCCGTGGCACGACAGCCCGAATTCCGCATCGAACGGGCTGATACCGCTGCGCTTGAGGTGTATCGAGCGTTGCGGACCGAGGCGTTCGTCGAGCGGCAAGGGCTGTTCGACGGTCACGATCTCGACGACCGCGACGACGATTCGCGCACGATCGTGCTGGTCGCCCGCGATACCGCCGGGACCGTGCTCGGCGGTGTCCGGCTCGGGCCCGTCGACAACGGCGAGGACTTGGGCTGGTGGTCGGGTGGGCGACTTGTCGTGCGCCACGGCGTCCGGCAGGGTATCGGCGCGGCGCTGGTGCGCGCGGCTTGTGCGCATGCCGAAACCGCGGGCGTGCTGCGGTTCGAGGCGACCGTGCAGGCTCGCAACGAGCGGATGTTCACCCGGCTCGGCTGGGTGTCGATCCGGCCGGTGACGGTCGCGGACAGCCCGCATGTCTTGATGCGCTGGCCAATTGGCCGGATTGCGGCACTCGCCAAGGCGACCAAGAGCGATCTCGGCTCGTTGCTGCACGGGCTGACCGGCGTGCCCGGGTTCGTCGGTGACGACGGCGTGCCGGTGCCCGGCAGCGACCTGATCGCGGCGTGCGACGCGATCATCCCGTCCATGGTCGAACGCGACCCGGAATGGGCGGGCTGGTGCTCGGTGCTGGTCAACTTGAACGACCTCGCCGCGATGGGGGCCGAGCCGATCGGCCTGCTCGACGCGCTCGGCGCTCGTGACAAGTCGTTCGCGTCCCGGGTGCTTTCCGGGTTGCGGCGGGCGAGTGTCGCGTATGGCGTGCCGGTGCTCGGTGGGCACACGCAGTTCGGTGTCCCGGCGTCCCTGGCTGTCACGGCATTGGGCCGGACGTCGAATCCGGTACCCGGCGGAGGCGGAAAACCTGGTCAACGGGTGCGGCTGACCGCGGATCTCGGCGGCGGCTGGCGGCCGGGATACACCGGTCGGCAATGGGATTCGACCAGTACGCGGTCCACTGTGGAATTACGGGCGATGCTTTCCGCCGTCGGCCGAGCCCGGCCTGACGCGGCGAAGGACGTTTCGATGGCAGGCCTGGCCGGCACGCTCGGTATGCTGGCCGAAGCGAGCGGGTGCGGTGCGGTGCTGGACGTCGGCAAGGTGCCGCGACCCAGGGGAGCCACCGTGGGCGACTGGTTCACCTGCTTCCCCGGTTTCGCGATGCTGACCGTGGGGAACCCGCTTGACGCCGGGCCCGCGGCGGGCGCCGACTGCGGGGAACTGGTGACCGGGTACGGAGTGAGGTTGCGCTGGCCGGACGGCGAGCAGACCCGGGTGATCGAAGCTGGGGTGACGGGATTGGGGACTTCATGAGCATGCTCAAGATGGCGGCCGTCGCGGCGCCGTTCGACCGCGATCTCGATGGCGACTTCGCGCGCATCGAGAAACTGATCGCCGAGGCGCGGACGGAAGGTGTCGGCCTGCTCGCGCTGCCCGAGGCCTGTCTCGGCGGGTACCTGGCGAACCTCGACGGTGGTGCCGAAGGACCGCCGGCGCTCACTTTGGACGGCCCTGAGATCGCGCGGCTCGTCGCGTTGGCCGGGGACATGGTCGTCACCGCCGGCTACTGCGAAGACGGCGGCGGGGTTCTGTACAACAGCGCGGTCTGCGTGACGGGCGACGGAATTCTCGGGCACCACCGCAAGGTCCACCAGCCGCTGCGCGAGAGCGCGAGTTACGGCGCCGGCGGGCTTTTCGAGGCCTTCGACACGCCGGTCGGCCGGTTGGGCATGATGATCTGTTATGACAAGGCTTTTCCCGAATCGGCCAGGGCGCTCGCGTTGAGCGGCGCGGAGATCGTCGTGTGCATGTCCGCTTGGCCGGGCAGCCGGACCAACGCGAGCGCGGACCTGGCGGAGGACCGCTGGAAGCGGCGCTTCGACCTGTTCGACCGCGCGAGGGCGCTGGAGAACCAGATCGTGTGGCTCTCGGCGAACCAGTCCGGCACGTTCGGCGACCTCAACTTCGTTTCCAGCGCCAAGATCGTCGACCCCGGCGGCGAGATCCTCGCCGACACCGGCGTCGCCGAGGGCATGGCCGTCGCCGAGCTCGATGTGCGTGAAGCTCTGGAGACCGCCCGCCGGTCCATGGCGCACCTCCGCGACCGCCGGCCCGAGGCCTATCCCGTCGGTGTGGGATGACCCTGATCCGAATCGCCGCGGTCGCCGCACATTTCGGCCGTGATCTCGACTTCGGCCTCCAGCGCATCGCGACCCTGATCGACCACGCCCGGCAGGCAGGCGCGTCGGTGCTGGTGCTGCCGGACGCCGCGCTCGGCGGGTACCTCGCGGACCTCCGCCATCCCGACCCGGAGGCGTTGCCACCCGCGTTGGAGCCCGACGGGCCGCATCTGCGGAAGATCGCCGCGATGGCCGCGGAGATGGTGGTCTGCGTCGGCTACTGCGAGGCCGAGGGCGAAGACCGCTACAACTCCGCTGTCTGCGTGACCGGCGACGGTGTCCTCGGGCGGCACCGCAAGGTCCACCAGCCGCCGGGGGAGAGCATCGCCTACGCGCCGGGCAACGAGTTCACCGCTTTCGACACCCCGGCCGGTCGCGTCGGCATGCTGATCGACTACGACAAGACGTTCCCCGAGTCGGCGCGGAGTCTGGCCGTCGACGGTGCCGAGATCGTGGCCTGCCTTTCGGCTTGGCCGACCAGCATCACCAACCGGGCTCCGCGCATGGCGCAGGACAGGCAGTCGAGGCTGTTCGACCTCTACGACTGCGCCCGCGCCGCCGAGAACCAGGTCGTCCTCGCGTCCTCAAACCAGACGGGCGCGATGGGCGGCATGCGCTTCCTCGGGCAGGCCAAGGTGGTCGGCCCCGGCGGCGAGATCCTCGCGCGCACCTGGTCGAAGGCCGGCATCGCCGTCGCCGAGCTCGACGTCGCGGCCGAGATCGACAACGCCAGGCGCGTGCTACACCACCTCGGAGAGCGGAAACCCGCTAGCTACCGAGGGGCGTCATGAAGATCGCCCTGCTCAGCTACTCGACGAAACCGCGCGGCGGCGTGATCCACACCCTCGCCCTGGCTGAAGCGCTCGCTGAGCTGGGCCAAGACGTCACGGTCTGGACCCTGAGCCGCGGCGGCGACACCGGCTTCTTCCGTCCGGTGGACCCCCGCGTGCGCCTGGCCGTCGTCCCGTTCCCCGACATCGGCGAAGAGACCGTCGGCGAACGCATCCTCCGTTCCATCGCCGTACTCCGCGACGCCTTCACCCCCGACGAATTCGACATCGTCCACGCCCAGGACTGCATCAGCGCCAACGCGGTGGACCGGTGCGTCCGCACGATTCACCACCTCGACCAGTTCACCACCCCCGAACTCGCGGCCTGCCACGAACGCGCGATCGTCCGCCCGTTCGCCCACCTCTGCGTCTCGGCGGCGGTGGCCGGTGAGGTGTCCGACGGCTGGGGCATCCATCCGGCGGTCATCCCCAATGGCGTCGACGCCGATAGGTTCGCCGCGGCGTTGCCAGGTGCGTGGCCTTTCGGCCGGTTCGTCCTGGCTGTCGGCGGGATCGAGCCTCGCAAGGGCACGATGGACCTCCTGGAGGCCTACGCCCTTCTGCGCGAGGAACTCCCCGACGTGCGCCTGGTCATCGCCGGCGGCGAAACGCTGTTCGACTACCGCGATTACCGCGATCGGTGGGAGAAGCGTGCCGCGGAGCTGGGTGTGGAACCCGTTGTCCTAGGCCCCGTTGCGCATGACGAGCTCCCTTCGTTGTTCGCCTCGGCGAGTGTCTTCGCTTTCCCGTCCACAAAGGAGGGATTCGGCATGGCCGCCATGGAGGCGCTGGCCGCGGGAATCCCCGTGGTGACCCGAGACCTCCCGGTGTTGCAAGAGGTCTTCGGCGGGGTAGCCCGCTTCGCTACCGACCCGACGGGATTCGCCCGCGAGCTGCGCGCCGCCTTGGCCGAGCCTGATGCTCGTCGTGAAGCGGGTCGGGCGTTGGCCGCCCGATACACCTGGCCCGCCGCGGCCGCCCGGCATCTTGAGTTTTATCGCTCGCTAGTGGTTTGACTCAGGAGGCCACTTTTAGGGCGACTTCAGGTATCAGCGGCTCAGCACGATTGACATAACTGGCGCCGGTGGCAGTGGACAACCAAATGTCCTCACCATCCACCCCACGCGTCACCGTCCACAACCCCGACTGCTTCGCCAGATGATGACACCGACAACGCGGACCACAATTGCGGTGATCCGTCGCGCCACCCTGGTCGAACGGCACCAAATGATCAATATCCGACAACTGCGACGGTTTCATGCACACCGGGAACGTGCACGTCTGATCCCGCAACCGCACAAACTCCGCCAACAACGCCCCCGGCCGATACTTCTTCGTCGCCAGCCGCTGGGCATACCCCTTCTCATCCACCAACACCCCCGACCAGAGAGCTTTCAACCGGTAACCGAGCTCGCGGACCTTCTCCGCCGAAATCGGACCGTACCCCCGCACAGTCCCCGGAAGATCATCCAACCCCAGCAACGTCGTCGCATTGCACGCCACATACACATGCGTGACCACCTTGCTGGAAAACTTCCCCAGCAGCAGATCCCGCATCGCATCAGCCCGCAACTGCCCGATCGACCGCACCTCACCCCCCGCGCCCTTCACCGACCGCGCGATCAGATCCAGCCGCTCCTCGATCGCCAGCGCATCCTCCGACGACAGATAAGCACGCACCCACGACATCTCGTCCTGATCGTGCTCCACCGCCACCCGGCGCCCGGCCCTGCGTTTCCGCGCCCGATCCGCCGCACCCCGCGGATCGATCTTCGCGATAATCCAGCGCAGAAACTCCCCCAGCTGGCGCGCGGTCTTCTCCGCCGCCAGCGGAAACACCGCCGCATCCACCGCGTGGGCGTGCTCCGCAGACAGCACGCGTGTGGCCCGCGCGATCCGCGACACCTGGTCATAGTTCACCGACCCCGCGGCCAGCGCCGCGGCCGTCTGCGGCAACCGCGTCGCCAACGCCGCCGCCAGGCGCAGGTCGTTGCCCGCCTTCGCGGTACTCACCCGCTCGACACACGCCAGCTCATCCCGCGCGGTCCGGTCATCGCCGTGCAGCCGGGAATACCGATGCAGCATCCGCATCCGCACCGCCTCCAGTTGGGCTTGGGCCTGCGAGGCGCGGTGAATCAAGGCAAGCGTGGCAGCTTCGTCAGGTTCTCCTTCGGTCAACGTGATCAGGGCGGAGAAATCCCACCCCGCTGGGCTCGGTCTTCGTGACTCAGTTTCGATCATGCGTTCGAAGCTACCAAACGTCACCGACACAATCCGCACCGTCACAAACCCAACCGCAGGTCACACGCCGCGATACCCACGATCGAGTGACAAAACCCGTCCACAGACCGCACTCACGCGTGCATGGATCGCACTCAAGCGGGATGTGGGCCGGTTTCGGTGATCAGCGCGGTGACCAGGGAAGCGGGGGTGACGTCGAAGGCCGGGTTGAACGCATCGGCACCGGGAGGTGCGATCGCGACCCCGGCGAGATGGGTGACCTCGGCGGGGGAACGTTCCTCGATGACGATGGAACCGCCGCCGGGAATCGAGTAGTCCACTGTGGACTGTGGGGCGACCACGACGAACGGGATACCGTGGTGCCGCGCGGCGATGGCCAGGCCGTAAGTGCCGATCTTGTTGGCCACATCGCCGTTCGCGGCAATTCTGTCCGCGCCGACTAGGACGCAGTCCACGAGACCGCGGGACATCGCGGCGGCAGCGGCGTTGTCGGGCAGCACCCGGTACGGGATCCCGGCCTCGGCGAGTTCCCACGCGGTCAGCCGCGCACCCTGCAGCAGCGGCCGGGTTTCGTCCACCAGTACCGAATCCACGAACCCGCCGGCTTGCAGATGCCACACCACGCCCAACGCCGTGCCCCAGCCGACTGTCGCCAGCCGTCCGGCGTTGCAGTGCGTCAGCAACCGCAGTGGCCGCCGCCCGCACAGGTCCAGCACGACCTCCGAAGCGAGCCGCGAAGCCTCGCGATTGGTCCGTTCGTCCTCGTCCAGCATCTCGAGCGCTTCGGCCAGCACGGCGTCGACACCCTCGGGTAACTTCGCCAGTGCCCGCGCGACACCCCAGCTGAGGTTGACCGCGGTGGGCCGGGCTTTCGCCACCCGCGCGGCTTCCTCCGAAACAGCTCCACCGGCACGGGCCGCGAGCACGACGCCGAGCGCGCCCGCCGCCCCGAGCGCCGGAGCGCCACGGATGGCAAGCCGGGCGATCGCGTCGATCAGCTCGTCAACAGTGTCCAGTCGCAGCGTCCGGTAGGTCCCGGGCAACGCGCACTGGTCGATGATGACGACCGAGCCGTCCATCCAATCGATGGTCCGCTGCACGAGACCTCCCCGAACGAAACCGTTGGCACCACTGGTGATCATCGCGTAAACCTGGCGGGATGACCATCGACCGGCTCAACCCGCCCGAACCGCACGCCACCCCCGATTCACCGGCCAATTGGTGGAACTCGACGTGACAGCGGCGCTCGGCTAAAGGCCTGCCATCAGGTCGGTTTCGGTGATCCCGGGGCCCTGGCCCTCGCGGATGAACCACTCGGTGCCGAACGTGTACGCGAAGGCCTCGTCCGGCATCGCGAGGAAGAACGACGACTCGCTGATCTGACTGGCGTGCGCGCGCATGGCCTTGCGCTTGTGCCCGAGATAGGCCGAGACGTCGACGGCGGCGGTGATCTCCGATTCGGGCTTCCCGAAGTTCTCACTCGGGTCCGGCATCTCGACCTCGCTCACGAGGCCCGCTGCGGCCGCCGCTTCGAAGCCGCGCTGCATATGGTCGCGGTTCATCGTGTTCTGGTAGACCCTCGGCGTGCCGGCGAGCTCGGCGGCACGTTTGCCGACGCGGTGCACCTGGATGTGGTCCGGGTGGCCGTAGCCGCCGTTGTCGTCGTAGATGGTGAGTACTTCGGCGTTCTCCTCGCGAAGGATCGCGGCCAGCTTTTCGGCGGCCTCCTCGACCGACGCCGTCCAGAACGAGCCCGGCACGTCGTTTTCGGGCTCGCCTATCATCCCCGAGTCGACGTAGCCGAGGAACTCCACGCGCTGCGCGCCCAGGATTTCGGCCGCCGCGTGGGTTTCGACCACCCGGCGCTCCCAGAGTTCCTCGCCCGCGGTGAGGAAACCTTCCTGCACTTCACCGTTTTCGCCGCGGGTGGCGACGACGAGGACCACCCGGTGGCCTTCTTCGAAGGCTTTGCGCATGACTCCGCCGCAAGCGATGCACTCGTCGTCGGGATGGGCGTGGAACGACACCAAGGTGGCCATAACAAGAAGGTACTTGAAACGTGCCTAGGCCGGTGTCGGCAAGGTCCTTGCCAGGAACCCCGTCGTCAGCCGCCACGCCACGGCCGCGGCTTCGGCGTTGTGGAACATCGGCGCGACATGGTTGTGGAACGCGTGCCCGGCCTGTTCCTGGATGTGGATCTCGGCGCCGGGATGACCGGCGACCGCGTTGACGACCAGCTGGATACGGGGCCGCGGGATGTGCGGGTCCTGCCCGCCGAAGTGGAACTGGACCGGGCAGGTGACCTTGGGAAGCAGCCCGATCTCGTCCGGCACCGACGAACCGTAGAACGACACGGCGACGTCAGGATCCGACTTCGCCGCCGCCTCGAACGCGAGCGAACCGCCGAGGCAGAACCCGAACACACCAGCGCCGCCCTCGACCTCAGGCAACCCGCGAAGGTGCTGCAGCGACGCGAGGACGTCCGACAGGCCCAGTTTCTGATCGAACCGGCTGACGACGTCCATCGACGCCGCGAGCCCGCGCTCGTCGTGGCCGGACGACCAGTTCGGGACGTCACGCCAGAACAGGTCCGGGACGGCCACGACGTAGCCGAGCGAAGCCAGTTCCGAAGCCACCGACTTCAGGTAGCCGTCGAGGCCGTAGATCTCTTGGATCAGCACCAATCCCGGTCCCGTGGGCGCGCTGGGAAGCCATAGGGGGAGGTCGAACTCGCCGTCCGGCACGGTCACTCGCTGGGCTCGCTGCGACAAGATCGTCTTCTCCTCCGCTGGGCACGAAACCGCGTTCTCGCAAGGAGTCTAGGAGCCGGGCGAAGTGAACCCCGCGAGCACTTCGTACGGCGGGATCCAGCCCCGGCTGACCAGCAGTTCATGGAGTGCCGTGAGCGCCGCGGGCGCGGCGACGGTGTCGGCCGCGTCGACCAGGACGCGCGCGTGGTCGACCAGTTCGCTGTCCGACAGCGGCCGGACCGGCTCGTCACCGTCGTCGTCGGCGAGCGACGGTGTGCGCACCGCCCGCAGCAGCAACGATTCCAGCCGGTCCGGCGGCACGTGGACGGCGAGCCGCACGAGCAGCTGGGCCAGCCGGTGGAGTTTGACGTTGTGCTGCTGGGAAAGCCCGACCAGGATCTTGAACGCCTGTTGCGGGGCGCATCGGTGCGAAACGATGAGCACGCCCATGGCCTGCTCGATGGTCGCCCGTGTGCGCAGTGCCCGCCGCAGCCCGTCCAATTCCTCGCGCAGGTCCTCGACGCGCTGCTGCGTGTCTTCGGGATGCTGTCCGCCCATGCGTGCCCCCCTCGTTTGGTGGTTGTCATGGCGCGCGACAACGACACCGGCAACGGCGGCGACCGGGCAGGTACCAACAACAGAGGAGGTCTGCGGTGAGCGCAGCACGCAGCGTTTCGCTTCGCGCGAACGCCAAGCCCATCCTTGCCTCAGGCGGATGCGGTGCTGGGGAAGTGCGGTGCTTGGCGCGCTGCGGCTGTTTGTTCAACCGCTTTGCGGTCAACTTTAGAGCGGGTTCGACCGCGCCCGGAAAAGGGGGCAGGCGCGCTGGGCCGGATGGGCTAGAACTCGTCTTCCCGGCTGACCATGCCGCGCAGCCGGGTCAGGGCACGATGCTGGGTGACCCGCACGTTCCCGGGGGAGATACCGAGTGCTTCGGCGGTTTCCGACGCGGAGAGCCCGACGGCGATGCGCAGTGCCAGGATCTCCTGCTGGATCCGGGGCAGGGTGGCGACGATCTTGCCGAGGCGGGCGCCGAGGTCGATGTGGAGCGCGTGGCTCTCGGGGCCGTTTTCGATCAGCGGGCGCTCGGGCAGTTCCGGTACCGGCTCGGAGCGGTCACGGGAGACAGAACGGTAGGCGTCCGCGACCTTGTTGGCGGCGATCGCGTGGACGAGGTAGAGGAAGGAGCCGCCGCGGTCCTGATAATCCGGAAGCGCCTTTAATACCGCCAGGCAGACTTCCTGGGCGACGTCGTCCGCGGAGAGATAGGACAGGTCACGGCCACCCATCCGGGCTCGGCAGTACCTGACCACGACTGGGCCGATCATGTGAAGAAGGTCCTGAACAGCTGCCGGATTACCGTTTCCGGCCTCGCGCACAAGCGGGTCAAGATCTTCTTTAGTCAGTCGTCCCCCAGGTCGAGGCAGGTTTTCCGGCCGGGTGTAGCCGTGGACTGGCGCTGCAGAAACCGAGTGGGGCGCGTGCGTCGTGTCGGACGTGACTCGCATGGTCGTCTCCCCGGCGACCCTGCGACAGTCGCCGTCGGGGGCCCACGCTTAGTAACGTTCGGTCAGCAGGTGCTCCATAAGATCTGTCTTCACCTGCCGTCACTGCGACTGAGTGTAATCGTAGGCCGCAAACAACCCACAGTCCAGATTTCAACTAGAGATGCCCCGATCGCAGCAACCGCCAGGTCCGCCGCGATACCGGTCTGTACCGCGATTAATCGCAATTCACTCGACCGAGAACTCGCCCCGCTGTGAGCATGGGTTTCAGTTTTCGGAGTTGCGTGTCACTAGGTGCGGTCGGGTGCCTCCGCTGCGCAGGATTCGTGGGTCTTTTATTACGGTTCGGGCTGCAAAGTGGTGCGGAGAGTTGATCGCGTTCCCGATCGGGAACCTCAGTCGAGGAGCAGTGTCGCGAGTGCTGTGGCGGTCACCATGACCGAGGTCGTGGCCAAAATAATTTTGCCCGCCGCGGGAGGATGTCCGATTCGGCGCAGCTGCCTGCCTCGATACGAGCCCGCGAGAGCCAATGTGACGGCTGTGCAGCCCGCCATGACCGGCGGGACGGTCGACAATCCCCAATTGTGCGTGGATGCGGAGTGTAAGAGAAGAAGGGCGCAAGCGGCGGCGGCGAGTGCGGTCCGTTGCCAGGCCATTCCGGTGCGTTCGGCCTGTGCCCCGCGATCGGTCATCCGATGATCACCAGCACCGCGGCGAGCACGGTGATGAGCAGGACGCCAGCGGTGAGCACGAGGATCATCGGTGACTTGGGCAGCGGTTCGCCGCGGGACATGGCCGCCTGCACACGCCGCCAGCGCGGATATCCGGTCGCGGCGAGTATCGCGGCGAGCGCGACACAGAGCACCGCCAGCGTCGTGCGGACCGACGTCGGTTCCGGGATCAGCTGGTGAACGGCGACGCCGCCGGCGAGCAGTCCGAGCGCGGTCCGGATCCAGGCCAGGAAGGTGCGCTCGTTGGCGAGCGTGAAGCGGTAGTCGGGTTCGTTCTGGTCTGGCACGACCCGAGGCTAGTGCCGAGCTGCGAAGACCCACCAACGGAGTACTACGAACCGGATGGCCCCGCCGACACCGCTGGCCGCGAAAAGCACCACGGTCTGCATCCACGCGCTCGGGTTGCCGACGACCGCGTCGAGCGAGGCCAGGACGATCGAGCCGTATCCGGCGTAGAAGAGGAAGGTCAAGAAGTCCTGCAGGTGGCGCTTGCCTGCCTCGCTCGGACGACCGGCGAAGGTGACCCGCCGGTGGAACTCGGTGTTGGCGACCGTCGTCAGCGCGATCGCCATCAGGTTCGCCACCTGTGAGCCGACCGGCGGCTGCAGCATCAGGAACAGCGCGGACTGTGCTCCAGTGGTGATCACCCCCGCGACCACGTACCAGGCGGCGTGCTGGCCCAGTTCGTGGTGTGGGGTGTGGGTCCCGCGGCTCAGTGGCCGAGTGGACGCCACCAAGCCGACAGTGGTCATAACCGCCACGTTACTCGGATTCACAGTTTTGTGAAGCTATTTAACGTGCTGAAAAACTGTGACGCCCACGACAAGCCGGATCCGGAATAATCAGGGCTGACCAGCGTTGACAGCTGCCACAGCGTCGGTCACGGTCGGGTAAACCGGGATCACCGAAAGCATCCCGACGGCCTCCAGGGGCCGAAGCACCGCGCGTCCCGTGGCGACCGCTCCCCAGCGCAGCCCGGTCTCCGGAGCGCGGCGAGTGAGTTCGATCAGGATCGACAGCCCCGCAGACGCGAGGAACTCGACTCCGGTCAGGTCCAAGACCAGCATCGGGCGACGCGCGATCGCCCGGTCGACCTCGAGTCGAAGCGCGGGAGCGGTGCGCATGTCGACCTCACCGGAGACCCGGAGCACGGGAACGCCTTCTGCGGTGTGCCCGAGGGTGATGGCCAGGTCGGTCGGGTTCGACTTCACGATCTCCGGCTGTCCGCTCTGAGCGGGAATCTGGGTGTTCGTTCTGCGAACGGGGAAGTCTGTATTCGTCATTGGAGGCACTTCTTTCGGCGTCGCACATACGCGAGAAGCGGGCTCACCACGGAGCGACAGACCACAGACAGGGGATGCGACAGCCCCGGTGTGGCGTGCTGGCGACGCCCGTTTCCGGTTCGGCTGTGTGCTCAACCGTTGACTTGACGGTAACGGAGCGGTTGAGCAGTGGCAAGGCAAGGCGCGTGACGTGGGCGTGTTTCACCGTCGCGCGGCCCGGGTAGGCCAGAGAAGGTGAAGCCCCTAACCCGAGGAGGTCCGTGTGAGCGACGGCGACGCTGCCGAGCCGGAGATCCTGAGCGCCACCGAGGGGCTCGACGAAGACGAACTGGCGGCGGATCCGCTGGAGGAAGGTGTTGACCCGCCTGAACAGTGGAGCGCTGCTGAGCGTTACGGCACGACGGCGGAGGAAGTACGCGAAGGCGAGAGCCTGGAGCAGAAGCTCAGCGAAGAGCGGCCTGACGTCGAACCGGGCGAAATGCCCGAGCGGCCTCTCGCGATAACCCCCGCGGACGAGCTCGATGATTCGATCGACGACCTGACTCCGGACGTGGAACCGGTCGTACCCGAAGAAGCCACACGTCTGTAATCACTTTCGAAAGACCTACGACCTTATGGAAAGGCCGAATATGCTCGCCATGACCGAAGCCGCAGCCGAAGCGATCAGCGCCCTCACCGCGCAGGAGGGGCAGCAGGAAGCCGGCGGGCTCCGTTTCGCTTTGCAGGCCGCTGTCGACGAGGGCGCGCAGCTCGCGGTGTCCGTCGCCCCCGCGCCCGAGGAGGGCGACCAGGTGGTCGGCACCAGTCCCGGCGCCAAGGTGTTCATCGAGCCCAAGGCGGCGGAGATCCTCGACGACAAGATCCTCGATGTTCAGCCGGATGAAGAAGGTCAGCTGAACTTCGCCGTCATCCAGAAGTCCGAGACGAACTAGCCGGACCCACGCCGAGCCCTGGGGAATGTGTCGACACATTCCCCAGGGGCTCCGCTGGGTTCAGCGGGTTTCGGCCCAGGAGCGGACGAGATCGGCGGCCTGCTCGCGGAGCAGTTCCGCCGCGTGTTCCTGGGCGTGTGCCAGCGAAGGTGCGTGCTCGATCAGCGCGCGGCTCCCGACGACGCCGAGCCCGGCCAGCTGGGCTTCGTCCAGCTGGATCCGCCCGGCGATCGCCAGCAACGGGATCCCGCGGGCGCCGGCGCGTTTCGCGATGCCCGCCGGCGCTTTGCCGTCGAGACTCTGGACGTCGAGCGAACCTTCACCGGTGATCACCAGGTCGGCCCGCTCGAGGGCGTCGTCGATGCCGGTGAGTTCGACGACCAGGTCGAAACCGGATTCCAGAGTCGCCCCGAGCCCCGCGATGGCGGCTCCGGCGATCCCGCCGCCCGCCCCGGCACCGGGGATGTCCGAGACGTCCGGCGCACCCGCCACCTGCAGCGCGTCCGACCACGCCGTCAGCGCTTCCTCCAGTTCGGCGACCTCTTCGGCACGCGCGCCCTTCTGCGGCCCGAAGACCGCCGCCGCGCCCTTCTCGCCGAGGAGCGGGTTCGTGACGTCTGTCGCGACGCCGACGCTCACCCCCGCGAGACGCGCGGTGACCGCGGACAGATCGACTTCCGTGACCTCGTGCAGTGGCCCGCCGCCGAGGCCGATCGGCGCGCCCGAGCCGTCCAGCACCGTGGCCCCGAGTGCCATCAGCATGCCCGCGCCGCCATCGGTGCTGGCCGTTCCGCCGACGGTCAGGACGAGCCGTTTCGCGCCGCCGTCGAGCGCGTGTGCCATCAGTTCGCCGACGCCCCAGGTGCTCGCGCGCAGCGACACGCTCGGCGAGGGCTCGACGAACTCGATACCGCAGGCCCGTGCCGATTCGATGTACGCGGTGCCGTCGAGCACCGCGTACCGGGCGTCGACGGGCGTTTCGAGCGGGCCGCTGACCCGGACGTCGACCGCATGTGCGCCCGCCGCGTACAGGACGTCGAGCGTGCCCTCACCGCCGTCGGCGACCGGGCAGGTCTCGATTTCGGCGTCGGGCAAGGCGTCCCGCACACCGAGCGCGATGGCTTCAGCGGCTTCGACCGCGGTCACGCTGCCCTTGAACTTGTCAGGGGCGATCACCACGCGCGTCACGGGCGCACCTCGTTGAGCGGGCCGTTCCCGGCGAGCACCGACACGACGTTGCGGGCGGCGAGCAGGGCCATTTCGGTCCTGGTTTCGACTGTCGCGGAACCCAGATGAGGGGTCACGACGACGTTTTCCATGGTCAGCAAGGCAGGTTCGACCTCCGGTTCCTTTTCGAAGACATCCAGTGCGGCACCGGCTATCCGGCCCGCCGCGAGCGCCTCGGCCAGCGCGGCCTCGTCCACCACCGGGCCCCTGGTGGTGTTCACCAGGTACGCGGTCGACTTCATCGTGCGCAGCGTTTCGGCGTTGATGAGGTGGTGGGTTTCCGGCGTCAGCGGGCAATGCAGCGAGACGAAGTCGGCGCTTTCCAGCAGCTCGTTCGTGGGCAGATACCGCGCGCCGAGCGATTTTTCGACGTCCTCGGCGACCCGCGACCGTCCGGTGTAGACGATCCGAAGGCCGAACCCGAGCGCGCGGCGTGCGACGGCTTGGCCGATCTGGCCGAGCCCGACGATCCCCAGGGTCTTGCCCTGCAGCCCGGCACCGAGGAGAAACCCTAGGTGGAACGACCACGGAGTGCCAGCCCTCAGCAGCCTGTCGCCTTCGCAGAGGCGGCGGGTGACGGCGAGCAGCAGGCCGAAAGTCAGGTCCGCGGTGGCTTCGGTGAGCACGTCCGGGGTGTTGGTGACGACGACACCGCGCTCGGCCAGCGCCGGGACGTCGACGTTGTCGTACCCGACGGCCACGTTCGCGAAGACCTTCAGCGACGGGCCGGCGGCGTCGGCGACCGAGGCGTCGATCCGGTCGTGCAGCATGCCGACCACGGCCGACGCGCCCGCGACGGCCTCGCGGAGTTCCTGAGGGCTCAGCGGGCGGTCCGCGTCCGACATCCAGACTTCGCCCGCGTCCCGCAGTACCTTCAAGGCCGCGTCCGGGATTTCCCTGGTGACCACGATTCTCGTCGATGAGTGCACGAGGCCACCCTAATGTGGCCTTCCCGGTTCACCCAGCAAGTGATATGTTCATATGTAGAACTTATGTGCGAGATGCGAACATAATAGTACTTCGAAGGGACTCGGGATGGCGAAGGTGCTGTCGCTGGCTGACGGGATCGCGGAATTGGTCCACGACGGCGATGTCGTCGCACTGGAGGGGTTCACGCATCTGATCCCGGTCGCCGCCGGCCACGAGATCATCCGCCAGGGCCGCAAGGACCTGACCCTAGTGCGGATGACCCCGGACATCGTCTACGACCAGATGATCGGCGCGGGCTGCGCGCGCAAGCTCATCTTCTCGTGGGGCGGCAACCCCGGTGTCGGTTCGCTGCACCGTTTCCGTGACGCCGTCCAGCATTCCTGGCCGGTGCCGCTGGAGATCGAGGAGCACAGCCACGCGGGCATGGCGAACAGGTACGTGGCCGGTGCGTCGGGCCTGCCGTTCGCGGTGCTGCGCGGGTACACCGGCACCGACCTCGCGAAGCAGACCGACACGATCAAGCCGATCACCTGCCCGTTCACCGGCGAGCAGCTGACGGCCGTGCCCGCGCTGAACCCGGACGTGACGATCGTGCACGCGCAGCGCGCGGACCGTGCGGGCAACGTCCAGCTCTGGGGCATCGCCGGAGTGCAGAAGGAAGCCGTGCTGGCGGCAAAGCGTTCGCTGGTCACGGTCGAGGAGATCGTCGACGAGCTCGAACCCAAGCCGGGCGCGGTCATCCTGCCGAACTGGGCCGTCACCGCCGTCGCGGAAGTGCCTTTCGGCGCCAGGCCGTCGTACGCGGCGGGCTACTACGAGCGCGACAACGGCGCCTACCAAGCTTGGGACGCGATCGGCAAGGACCGTGAAGAATTCGGCAAGTGGCTGGCCGGGATCGTGGGAGTGAAGGCGTGAACTACAGCTCGGACGAGATGATGAGCGTGGCCGCCGCCAGGGCGCTGCGCGACGGCATGTCCTGTTTCGTCGGGATCGGCCTGCCGAGCACCGCGGCGAACCTCGCGCGACGCACGCACGCGCCGGACCTGACGCTGATCTACGAGTCGGGTTGCCTGGGCGCCAAGCCGACGCGCCTCCCACTGTCCATTGGGGACGGTGAGCTGGCCGAGACCGCGGACGCCGTGGTCAGCGTGCCCGAGGTGTTCAACTACTGGCTGCAGCCCGGCCGGATCGACGTCGGTTTCCTCGGCGCCGCGCAGCTCGACAAGTTCGGCAACATCAACACCACCGTGATCGGCGCGGACTACGCCGACCCGAAGGTGCGCCTGCCGGGTGCCGGCGGCGCGCCGGAGATCGCCGCGTCCTGCCGTGAGGTGTTCGTCGTGCTGCGCCAGAGCAGCCGCGCGTTCGTTGACAAGGTCGACTTCGTGACGTCGTTCGGGCACGGTTCCGGCAAGGGTGATCGTGAGCGACTCGGCCTGCGTGGCGCCGGGCCGACGCTGGTCGTCACCGACCTCGGCCTGATGCGGCCCGACCTCGAAACCAGTGAACTCACGCTGACCGAACTGCACCCGGGTGTGGAATTGGCGCAGGTGCACGCGGCGACCGGGTGGAAACTCAAGGTCGCCGAGAACCTGTCGGCCACCCCGGAACCGACCGAAACCGAACTGCGGATCCTCCGCGAGTTGAAGAAGGCGAGCGAATGACCTCCGAAGTTTTCGTCCTCGACGCCATCCGCACCCCGTTCGGGCGCTACGGCGGCGCGTTGTCCGGTGTGCGGCCGGACGACCTCGCCGCCGGTGTCCTGCGCGCGCTCGGCGAGCGCAACGGCCTCGATCCGTCCGAAGTGGACGAAGTGATCCTCGGTGACGCCAACGGCGCCGGTGAGGACAACCGCAACGTGGCCAGGATGGCGTCGCTGCTCGCGGGCTGGCCGACGTCGGTGCCCGGCAGCACGGTCAACCGGCTCTGCGGATCCGGGCTCGACGCGGTGATGCAGGCCAGCCGCTCGATCGCCGTCGGCGACACGTCGATGGTCGTCGCGGGCGGCGTCGAGTCGATGAGCCGTGCCCCGTTCATCCTGCTCAAGCCGGAAAAGGCGTTTCCGACCGCGCCGCAGACGCTGCACTCCAGCACGCTCGGCTGGCGCATGGTCAACCCGAAGATGCCCGAGCAGTGGACGATCTCGCTGGGGGAGTCCACCGAGCGGGTCGCGGAAAGGTACGGCATCGGGCGTGACGCGCAGGACGAGTTCGCCGCGCGCAGCCACCGCAATGCCGCCAAAGCCTGGGAAAACGGCTTCTACGACGATCACGTCGTCGCGGTCGACGGTGTCGAGCTCGCGCGGGACGAAGGCATCCGGCCCGATTCCAGCCCGGAGAAGCTCGCCAAGCTCAAGCCCGCGTTCCGTCCACAAGGGACGATCACGGCCGGGAACTCCTCTCCCCTCAACGACGGCGCGTCAGCGGTGCTGCTGGGTGACCAGGCCACCGCGGACAGGCTCGGCAAGACGCCGCTGGCCCGGATCGCGGGCCGAGGTGCGGCCGGGGTCGATCCGGACGTCTTCGGCATCGGCCCGGTGAAGGCCGCGGAGATCGCGCTGGAGCGCGCCGGCATCGGCTGGGAAGACCTCGCCGCCGTCGAGCTCAACGAGGCCTTCGCCGCGCAATCGCTTGCGTGCCTGGCCGAATGGCCCAAGCTCGACCCGGAGATCGTGAACGTCAACGGCGGCGCGATCGCCATCGGGCATCCGCTCGGTGCGTCGGGCGGCCGCATTCTCGGCTCGCTCGTCCACGAGCTGCGCCGCCGCGGTGGAGGCTGGGGCCTCGCCGCCATCTGTATCGGGGTCGGCCAGGGCCTGGCCGTCGTCGTCGAAGCGTAGGAGGCTGTCGTTCATGGGTAACCCCACCAAACTCAAGCTCCCCCAATACCTTCGAGACCCGGAAGGCACCCAACCTCCGCTCGACTCACCCGGGTACGGCTCGACGGCGTTGCGCCATCCCAAGCAGCCGTTGGTCCTGCTGCCGCAGAAGCTCACCGAGATCACCGGCCCGGTGCTCGGCCCCGGCCGCCTCGGCGAGCTGGACAACGACCTCACCCGCCAGCACGCCGGTGAGCCGCAGGGACAGCGGATCATCGTCGGCGGACGGCTTCTCGACGGCGACGGCCGCCCGGTGCGCAACTCGCTCATCGAGATATGGCAGGCGAACGCGGGTGGCCGCTACCGGCACAACCTGGACCGCTGGCCCTCACCGGTCGACCCGAACTTCACGGGGGTCGGCCGCGCGCTGACCGACGACGAAGGCCGCTACGAGTTCACCACCATCAAGCCCGGCGCGTACCCGTGGAAGAACCACCACAACGCCTGGCGCCCGGCGCATATCCACTTCTCGGTGTTCGGCAGCGCGTTCACGCAGCGGCTGGTCACCCAGATGTATTTCCCGGACGACCCGCTCTTCAGCCAGGACCCGGTGTTCAACTCGGTGCCCGACGAGAAGGCCCGCCAGCGGATGATCTCGAAGTTCGACTTCAGCCGCACGCTGCCGGAATGGGCGCTGGGCTTCGAGTTCGACATCGTTTTGCGCGGCCGCGAGGGCTCCGTGTTCGAAGCCGAGGAAGAGGACGACGACGAATGAGCACCCCTTCGCAGACCGTCGGCCCGTACCTCTCGATCGGGCTGCCGTGGGAAGACGGGCCGGACGTGGTGCCCGAGGGCACCGCCGGGGAGATCCTGATCTGGGGCACCGTGTTCGACGGCGCCGGCGCGATCGTGCCCGACGCGCTGATCGAGACCTGGCAGGCCGACTCCAACGGCCGCTTCGACCACCCCGACGACCCGCGCGGCGCGGTCAAAGGGTTCCGCGGCTTCGGCCGCTGCCCGACCGACAACGACGGCTCGTACTCGATCCGCACGGTCATGCCGGGGCCGTTGCCGGGCCAGGCACCGCATATCGACGTCTCGGTGTTCGCCCGAGGCCTGCTGCACCGCGTGGTGACCAGGATCTACTTCGCCGACGACGCTTCGGACCCGGTGCTCGCGTCGGTTCCCGAGGAGCGGCGGAGCACGCTGATCGCGGTCAAGTCCGGTGGTGGCTACCGCTTCGATGTGCGCTTGCAGGGCGAAGGCGAGACAGTCTTCTTTGATGTCTGAGTTATTCGATGGTGTGCTCGCCGCCGGGCCTGTCCGCGCCGAGGTCGGCGACCGGGCCTGGCTGCGGGCGATGCTCGACGTCGAGGCCGCGCTGGCCGGTGCCCAAGCCGATGCCGGGTTGATCCAGCGCGCCCACGCCAACGCGATCGCCGAGGCCTGTGACGTCGACTATTACGACGTCACCGAGCTGGGGCAGCACGCGACCGGGGTCGGGAATCCGGCCGCGGCGCTGGTCCGCGCGCTGACGGCGAAGGTCCACGGCGACGCGGCCGGGTATGTCCACTTCGGAGCGACCAGCCAGGACGTCATGGACACCGCGGCGATGCTGGTCGCTTCCCGTGCGCTGGCGCCGTTGCTCGAAGATCTCCAAGCCTGCGCCGACGCGGCTGCTTCGTTCGCGGAAGAGCACGTCTCGACGCTTCAAGTGGGACGGACGCTGCTGCAGCAGGCGTTGCCGCTGACGTTCGGCTTCACCGCGGCCGGGTGGCTGTCCGGGCTCGACTCGGTGGCCACGCGGCTGCGAGCTCTGGAGCCCGCTGGGCAATTGGGTGGCGCAGTGGGCACGCTCGCCTCGCTCGGCGAGCGGGGCCCGGCTGTGCTCACGGCGTTCTGCTCACGACTTGGCCTCGCGGAACCGGTGCTGCCGTGGCATACCGAGCGGACTCGGATCGCCGACATCGCCGGAGCGCTCGGGACTGTTTCCGGTGTGGTCGCCGGAGTGGCGCGCACGATCACGCTGCTCGCGCAGACCGAGGTCGGCGAGGTCTTCGAGCAGGGACCGGCCGGGAGTGGCGGGTCGTCGACCATGCCGCACAAGCGGAATCCCGTCGCCGCGGTGTCCGCGCTGGCGGGCGCCCGGCAGGCACCCGGACTGGTGGCGGCATTGCTCGCGTCGATGGAACAGGAACACCAGCGGGCCGCCGGTGCCTGGCACGCCGAATGGCGGCCGTTCACGGAACTCTTGCGCAGCACGGGATCGGCGGTGCACTGGCTGCGGCTGAGCCTCGAACGGCTGCGTGTCGACCCGGACCGGATGCGGGAGAACCTCGAGCGCACCGGCGGCGTGCTCCTCGCCGAGCGCGTCACGGGCGTGCTGGTTTCGCGCACCGGACGGCTGGCCGCGCACGACGCCGTGACCGAGTGCTGCAAGCGGTCCGTCGCGGGCGAAGGCGACTTGGCCGACCTGCTGGCGGCGGATCCGTTGGTGGGTAAGCATCTTGACCGCGCCGAGATCAGGGAGCTCCTGGACCCGGTGGGATATCTGGGCAGCGCGGGCGTGTTCGTCGAGCGTGCTTTGGCAGCGCACAGGGAGAATGCATGAACGTCAATTATGTCGCCGAGGGGCCCGAAGGCGGCGAGGTCGTCGTCTTCAGCGGCTCGCTCGGCAGTGACCTGCGGATGTGGGAACTCCAGGCGGAACCGTTGGCGGAGAACGGGTTCCGCGTGGTGCGCTACGACCACCGCGGGCACGGCGATTCCCCGGTTCCGGCGGCGCCCTACTCGATCGCCGACCTCGGCGGTGACCTGATCGAGCTGCTCGACACGCTCGACGTGCCGCGCGCGCACGTCGTCGGGCTGTCACTGGGCGGGATGACCGGCATGTGGGCCGGGGCGAACGCGTCCAAAAGGATCGCGTCGCTCGTGCTTTGCTGCACGTCGGCGAAGCTCGGCCCGCCGGAGAGCTGGGCCGAGCGCGCCCGCAAGGTCCGGGCCGACGGCACCGGGTCGATCGCGGAAGCCATCGTCTCGCGCTGGGTCACGCCGGCCTACCACCGGATGCACCCCGAACGGGTCGACTACCTCCGCCAGATGGTCACCGACACCTCCGACGAGGGCTACGCCGCGTGCTGCGGCGCGATCGAGCGTATGGACCTCACCGGCGACCTGCCGAAGATCTCCGCGCCGACGTTGGTGATCTCCGGCACCGAAGACCGGGCGACCCCGCCCGACCACGGGCAGCGCATCGCCGACGCGATCCCCGGCGCACGCCTGGAAATCGTCGAAGGCGCGGCTCATCTCGGCAACGTCGAGCAGTCCTCGCGCTTCACACAGTTGATACTTGAACACCTGAAGGCGGCATGAACAGCGACGAACTTTACGAAGCGGGCATCAAGGTGCGCCGCGAGGTCCTCGGCGACGAGCACGTCGACCGCGCGATCGCCAAGACCACCGACTTTTCCCAGCCCTTCCAGGATTACATCAACCGCGCGGCCTGGGGCTCGGCGTGGACCCGTGACGTCTTGGACCGCCGCACCCGCAGCATCGTGACGCTCACCGCGCTCACCGCGTTGCACTGCCACGACGAGATCGCGATGCACGTCCGCGCGGCCATTCACCATGGGCTCACCGCGGCGGAAATCGCCGAAATCCTCGTACATACCGGCGTCTACGCGGGAGTGCCCGCGGCGAACGCCGCCACGGCGATCGCCCAGCGAGTGCTGGCTGAGCTGGGTGAACCCTCGGCCCAGCCCCGGTCGCCCGATAGTGTTTGAGCCATGACCGACGAAGTAGCCGAGCGCGGCGCCCATCATGTCCAGTCCTTGGAACGGGGACTGGCCGTGATCAAGGCGTTCCACACCGACGCGCCCGAGCTGACGCTGAGCGATGTGGCGCGGTCGACGGGGTTGACCCGGGCGGCCGCGCGGCGCTTCCTGCTGACGCTGGCGGATCTCGGTTACGTCCGTAGCGACGGCAAGTACTTCTCGCTCACCGCGCGGGTGCTCGAACTCGGTTACTCGTATCTGTCCAGCTTTTCGCTGCCCGAAGTCGCGCAGCCGCATTTGGAAAACCTGTCTTCCGAAGTCCACGAGTCGAGCTCGGTGTCGGTCCTCGAAGGCACCGACATCGTCTACGTCGCCCGCGTGGCGGTTTCGCGGATCATGACCGTGACGATCAACGTCGGTACCCGCTTCCCCGCGTACGCCACATCGATGGGCCACGTCCTGCTGGCCGGCTTGACGGACGACGAGCTGACGACGTACCTCAGTGCCGCGCGGCTGGACAGGCTCACGCCGCGCACGCTCACTTCCCCGGATGCCGTGCGGGCCGAGCTCGCGCAGGTCACGCGACAGGGTTGGGCGATGGTCGACCAGGAACTCGAAGAAGGCCTGCGCTCGGTCGCCGCGCCGATCCGTGACCGCAAGGGCATGGTGATCGCCGCGGTCAACCTGTCCACGCACGCCAGCCGCACCACCGCCGAGTCGGTGCGGAACGAACTCGTGCCGCCGCTGCTCATCACCGCGCAACGGATCGAAGCCGATCTCGCGCTCGCGCCGCCCGCCAGGGCCAAGCGTGGCTGAGGTAGCCGGGCTGCTGCTCGCGGCGGGCGCCGGGCGGAGGTTCGGGCGGCCGAAGGCACTCGTCGACGTCGACGGGGAGCCGATGGTGCTGCGCGCGTTGCGGACGTTGTCGGACGGCGGCTGCGCGCCGGTGCGCGTGGTGCTGGGCGCGCAGGCCGAGGACGCCCGCGCGCTGCTGCCGGACCCGTCGATCGCCGTGTACTCCGAAGACTGGGCCACGGGGATGGGCGCGTCACTGCGAACCGGACTCGAAGCCGTCCGTGAGTTGGACGTCGACGCGGTGCTGGTGCATCTCGTGGATCTTCCCTGGGTGGGGCCGGAGGTCCTTTCGCGGCTGGGCGAACTGGCTTCCCCGGACGTTGTCGCGCGGGCGAGTTACGACGGCGAACCCGGCCATCCGGTGTTGCTCGGACGGCGGTGGTGGAGCGAGATCGGGGAGAGCGCGCAAGGAGATCGTGGCGCCCGCGATTGGCTCGCGACCAGGGAAGATCTTCGTCTCGTCGAGTGCGGTGACCTCGGCAGCGGCCGCGATGTCGACGCACCAAGTGACTTAAGGATCTAGTGTCAGGGACGTGACGGAAGCGATCAGTTCGCCCGCTGAGCTGGCGAAGACTCTCGACAGTGTTGGATACCTCGCCGACGACGGCGTCGCGACGGCCGCGTTCCTGGCCATGCGGATGCAACGGCCGTTGTTCTGCGAGGGCGAGCCGGGCACCGGAAAGACGGCGTTGGCGCTCGCGCTGTCGCAATCACTGAAGCTGCCGCTGATCCGCTTGCAGTGTCACGAAGGCATCGACGCGGCGCAGGCGTTGTACGAGTGGGACTTCCCGCGCCAGCTGCTGCACCTGCGCGCGCTCGAAGCCGCCGGCGACGGGCACCTGGACGTCGAAGCCGCCGAGCAGTCGCTCTACACCGAGCGGTTCCTGCTGGCCCGGCCGCTGCTGCGTGCGTTGACCGAAGCGCCCTGCGTGCTGCTGATCGACGAGATCGACCGCGCCGACGACGAGTTCGAAGCCTTTCTGTTGCAGCTGCTCGACGAGAACGCCGTCACCATCCCCGAGCTGGGCGAAGTCCGTGCCGCGCAACCGCCGCTGGTCGTGCTGACCTCCAACCGGACCCGTGAGGTCCACGACGCGCTCAAGCGCCGCTGCCTCTACCACTGGCTCGAACACCCCGACCTCGCGCAGGAAGTCGCGATCCTGCGCCGCCGGATGCCGCTGCTCGGCGAGCGGCTCGCGAACCAGGTCGCGAGCGCGGTGCACCGGCTGCGCCAGATGGAACTGCTCAAGGCGCCCGGCGTCGCCGAGTCGCTCGACTGGGCCAACGCCCTGTTGACCCTCGGCCGCGACGAGCTGGACGCGGCATCGGCGGCCCGGACACTCGGGACAGTGCTGAAGTACAGCGAAGACCTCGACCGCGTCCGCGCGAAACTGGACGCCCTGCTCTCCTGACCCAGCGTGGCTCGTGAGTGGCTACGAGTGTTCTAACACTTGTTGCCACTCACGACCCACGCTGGGTCAGGAGAAACCTGCGGTCGCTCACGAGCCGTACGCGCCCATGCCGTTTTCGAGCAGGTCGAAAGCGGTGTCGATGACCTCCACCTGCTCGCGGCGGACCTGCTCGACGTCGCCGACTTCGAGCATCCTGTCGATGGCGATGCTGTAGATCGAGCCCATCGCCGCGGCGAGCTGCCCGGCGATCAGCCGCGCGCGGACGTCGTCGGTGACCTCGTCGGCCAGCACACGGACAAGGGTTTCCTCGATCTCGTGGTCGAACTCCAGCGCGCGGGTCATCAGCGCGGGACTCGCGCGGACGATCTTCATGAACCAGTAGATGTTCTCGACCACGCCGGACAGCGGATGCCCGCTCGTGAGCAGTTCGTGGTGGTAGCGGCGCAGCGCCGCGGGCACGGACTCGCCGGGCGCCCGCTCGCGGACGGCCGCCTCCAGCGTGGTCAGCCGATCGGTCTGGCGGTCCCAGAAGAGGTCTTCCTTGCGCGGGAAGTAGTTGAAGACGGTCATCTTCGAGACCTCGGCGGCTTCGGCGACCTCGGCGACCGTCACGTTGTCGAAGCCGCGCAGGGCGAACAGCCCGGTGGCGATGTCGGAGATCCGCCGACGGGTCGCTTCCTTCTTGCGTTCACGGAGGCCCGGTTTGTCCATCTGCTCATCCTATATCGAACCTAAACATTGACTCGGTACAAGTTTCTCGCCACGATGGTGGCATGGACTACGAAGCGATGATCTCCGGCGGCGGACCGGTAGGGCTGATGCTGGCTTGTGAGCTGGGGTTGCGCGGGGTTTCGACGCTGGTCGTCGAGCGGCTGGCCGAGCCGGACCTGACGATCAAAGCGGGTTCGATCACGCTGCCCGCGGCGGAAGCGCTGTCCCGGCGCGGATTCGCCCCGGCGCTCGCGGAGGTGCGGCAGCGGACGTTCGCGCAGTTCCTCGGCGGGAAACCAATGCCCGAACCCGCTGAGCTCGCGGCACTCCAGCAGCGGATGAAGAAGATCGGCGGCCACTTCGCGGGGCTGTTCAAGCTCGACCCGACGCGGCTGGATCCCGCCGATCCCGATCTGCGGATCAACGAGAATGCGGCGATCACCCTTGTACCGCAACAGGAACTCGAGCGGATTCTCGCGGGGCGAGCCGCTGAACTGGGCATTGAAGTCCTGCGCGGGGTGGAGGTGATCGGGTTCGAGCAGGATGAAACCGGTGTGGTCGTCGAACTGCCGGATAGGCAACTCCAGGTCGGCTATCTGATCGGCTGCGACGGCGGCCGCAGCACCGTCCGCAAGCTCGCCGGGATCGAGTTCCCCGGCACCGACGCGACGATCACCGGACATCAGGCGCTGGTCAAGCTCGATGACCCGGGCAAACTGCCGCGAGGCTGGAACCGGACACCGGTCGGCATGCTCGTCGCCGGGCCGATGCCGGAGCGGATCCTGACCGTTGAGTTCGACGGCCCGCCGGTCGACCGCGACGCCCCGATCACCACCGAAGAACTGCAGACCAGCCTGCGGCACGTCAGCGGCACGGACGTCACGATCGAAGAGGTCTACTCGGCGACCAGGTTCACCGACAACGCCCGCCAGGCAACGACTTACCGGCACGGACGTGTCCTGCTGGCGGGCGACGCCGCCCACGTGCACTCGCCGTTCGGCGGGCAGGGACTCAACCTCGGGCTGGGCGACGCGGTGAACCTCGGCTGGAAACTCGCCGCGACCCTGCGTGGCTGGGCGCCGGAAGGCCTGCTCGACACCTACACCGCGGAGCGGCACCCGATCGGCGCGCGTGTCCTCGAGGTCACGCGGGCGCAGGTGGCGCTGATGCGGCCGGATCCGCTCACCTCCGCGCTGCGGGACGTGGTTTCCGAGCTGATGGACACCGGCGACGGCAACGAGTACTTCATCAAGATGATCGCCGGGATGGAACAGCGTTACCGGCTGGAGGGGTCACATTCCTTGGTGGGTAAGCGAACCCCGGACTTCGAGCTTTCGGACGGCAGCTGGGTCGGCGAGCATTTCGCCGACGGACGGGCCGTGCTGTTCGATTTCGGGGATTCGGCTGAATTGCGGGGAACCGTGGCTGGGCTCGGCGATCGAGTTGCGGTGGTTTCGTTGTCCGGTAAGGAAACGCTGACCGGGATGTTCGTCCGTCCCGACGGCTGCGTGGCTTGGGCGTCGGATGACGGCGATTCGGCAGGGCTCGCTGAAGCGGTGACGCGGTGGGTGGGATCGCCGGTTTCCGTCGGCGCTTAAATGCGTTGCGGCACAGGGGATTGTGAGTCATTCTTGGTTCACGGAAACGAGAGAGGAGGGCCTGTGCGGAACACCGAACGAGAATGCGGGCCCTCGCCCGTATTCCACTGAAACATTTCTCCCATTCTTCGCGCCCGACCCCCTATCCGGTCCGGCCGCTGCGAAGAGCGCGGTCTGGCGTCGGTCGGGGAGGCCGGCGTCAGACCCGCGTCTTGACCCCAACCGCCCGAACAGGCGCACACTGGTTAGGTGACCCCTGATCCGATCCCCGGTCTCGTCGGCTTCGCCACGGCGTTGCGCGAGGCCGGTTTGCCGTGTGACGCGCACCGCGTCCAGGCGTATCTCGCGGCCGTCGAGGAGCTCGACATCGGGGACCAGACGCAGGTCTACTGGGCCGGAAGGCTGACGCTGTGCGCGGATCCGGACGATCTCCCGAAGTACGAGGAGGCGTTCGCGCGGTGGTTCGACGCCGAGCCCGCGCGGCGCGGGAAGTCGCGGATCCAGCAGCCGAAACAAGCCCGCATCGCCGCGCTGACGGCCGCGCCGCAAGGGAGCGGCGACTCCCAGAGCGAACCCGACCGGCTCAAAGCCGCCGCCAGCGACACCGAAGTGCTTCGGCACCGGGACCTCGGCGAGCTGTCCAAGGCCGAGCGTGAGCATCTCCGTGAGCTGCTCGCCGTGCTGCGCCCGGAGCTGCCGGTCCGCCGGTCCATGCGCCAGCACGCGGCGAAGCGCGGGAAGCTCGATCCGCCTCGCACCCTGCGCGGAATGCTGGCGGGCGGCGGTGAACCCGTGCGCCTGGCGTACCGCGACCGCGCGCGGCGGCCACGTCGGCTCGTACTGCTCATCGACGTCTCCGGCTCGATGAGCCCGTACGCGGACGCGTTGCTGCGGTTCGCGCACGTCGTCGTCCGGCGTGCGCCGAGCAGCGTCGAGGTCTTCACCCTCGGTACCCGGCTCACGCGCGTGTCCCGCCAGCTGCGGCAGCGCGACCCCGAGCGCGCGATGCTCGCCGCCGCGGCCACGGTCGCCGATTTCTCCGGCGGCACCCGGCTCGGCGAGACGTTGCGGGTGTTTCTGGACCGCTGGGGCCAACGCGGTCTGGCCAGGCAGGCGGTGGTGACGGTGTTCTCCGACGGCTGGGAGCGCGGCGACCCCAGCCTGCTCGGCGAACAGCTCGCCAGGACGCGCCGACTGGCCCACGCCGTACTCTGGGTGAACCCGCATGCGGGAAGGGACGGCTACGCTCCGGTTCAGTCCGGCATCGCGGCCGCTCTCCCGCATCTCGATCAGCTGCTGGCCGGGCACAGCTTGGCCACCTTGGAACGACTGCTCGTGGAGATCCGCAATGCGTGACGTACTGGACGAGTTGCACCGCCGCTGGTCCGCCGGCGAGACCATCGGGCTGGGCACCGTCGTGGCCACCTTTTCCTCCGCTCCCAGGGATCCCGGGGCGGCGATGCTCGTCGGCGACGACGGCACGGTCACCGGCAGCGTGTCCGGTGGCTGCGTCGAAGGCGCGGTCTACGAGCTCGCGCAGCAGGTCGTGGCCGACCGCGCGCCCGTGCTCCAGCGCTACGGCATCACCGACGACGACGCGTTCGCCGTGGGCCTGACCTGCGGCGGGATCATCGACATCTACGTCGAGCCGGTCGACAGCGAGTCGATGCCGGAGCTGGGCGAGGTGTTCGAAGCGGTCCAAAACGGACAGCCCGTCGCCGTGGTCACCGTCGTCGAGCACGTCGACACGGGACTGGTCGGGCGGCATCTGATCGTCTGGCCCGAGCGGACTTCCGGCACGCTCGGTTCGTCGCGGATGAACGACGCCGTCGCCGACGACGCCCGCGGCCTGCTCGCGACGGGGCGCACGGGCGTGCTGCACTACGGCCCGGACGGCCAGCGGCGCGGTGAAGGCATGACGGTGTTCATCAACTCCTTCGAACCCCCGCCCCGGATGCTGGTGTTCGGCGCGATCGACTTCGCCACCGCGATGGCGAAAATGGGCGCGTACCTCGGCTATCAAGTCACCGTTTGCGACGCCAGGCCGGTTTTCGCCACCGCCAGCCGATTCCCGGACGCGCACGAGGTCGTCGTCGACTGGCCGCACCGGTATCTCAAGGCCGAGGCCGAGGCCGGTCGTATCAACCGCCGTACCGCGATCGCTGTCCTCACCCACGACCCGAAATTCGACGTCCCGCTGCTTGAAGTCGCCTTGCGCCTTGATGTCGGTTATGTCGGCGCGATGGGCTCCCGCAAGACCCACGATGACAGGTTTTCACGTCTGCGTGACGCGGGGCTGAACGAGCACGAACTGGAAAAACTGTCCTCCCCGATCGGGTTGGATCTCGGCGCGCGCACCCCTGAGGAAACGGCGGTTTCCATCGCCGCGGAGATCATTTCGCTGCGGTGGGGCGGCGGTGGCGCGAGGCTCGCCGCACTCAGTGGGCGTATTCACGGTTGAGGCGGCCATTCGGGCGCCGATTCACCGGTTCGGTTAAGGCGGTCGGAGTAGTCCGGAGCTTTTCTCGACCCGCTACATAATGATCGTCCGGTATCCGCAAATACCCCACGAACGGACCGTTCGCGGCGCATTTGCGAGGTCAAGCCGCATGGTCACCTTGCCGGGGGTTGTCCGAGCGCAGAAGAAGTAGCACGCTCGGTTGTGAGACCGATCACCACAGCTCCCACCACTGGAGACCTCATGCGCATCACCGTCAGCGTGGACGGCACCAGTTACAGCGATGAAGTCGAGCCGCGCACGTTACTCGTGCACCATTTGCGAGAGAAGCTCGGCAAAGTAGGTACCGTAGTCGGCTGCGACACCAGTAACTGCGGCGCCTGCACCGTCCATCTCGACGGGCGAAGCGTGAAGTCCTGTTCAGTACTCGCGGTCCAGGCCGACGGGTGTGAAGTGACCACCATCGAAGGGCTCGCCCGCGACGGAGAGCTCCATCCGGTGCAGAAAGCCTTCCACGACAACCACGCGCTGCAGTGCGGATTCTGCACGCCCGGCATGATCATGCAATCCATCGACCTGCTCGGGGACAATCCCGATCCCGACGAACACGAGGTGCGCGAGGGGCTCGAGGGCAACCTCTGCCGCTGCACCGGCTACCAGAACATCGTCAAGGCCGTCCGCGACGCGGCACATCAGATGCGGCCCGGCGCCGGGCCCGATGCCGAGAGACTGGCCGAAGGCGCCGCTTCGCACGCAGGCGGGGGTGGCGAGTAATGACCGCCGTCGTCGAGCCGGAAATCGGCAAAGCCAGGCTCCGTAAGGAAGACGCCCGCCTGATCACCGGGCGGACCCGCTGGACCGACAACCTGACGCTGCCCGGGATGCTGCATCTCGCCGTGCTGCGCAGCCCGTTCGCCCACGCGAAGATCGTCAGCATCGACACCTCCGCCGCGAAGGACGCACCCGGGGTCGTCGCCGTCTACACCGGCAAGGACCTCGATCCCGAAGGCGCGATCGGCATGCCGTGCGCGTGGCCGATCACGCCGGATATGAAGTCGCCTCGCCGGCCGGTCCTCGCCTCCGATCAGGTGAACTTCGCGGGCGAGGGCGTCGCCGTCGTCGTCGCCCGGACGTCCGCCGAAGCGCATGACGCGCTGGAGTCCATCGACGTCGAGTACGAAGACTTGCCCGTGGTTCTCGGTCTCGAGGCCGCGATGGCCGAAGGCGCTCCGCTCGTCCACGAGGAACTCGGCACCAACCGCAACGCCCTCTGGGTGTTCGACTCCGGCGAGGCGGGCACGGGTTCGAGCATCGACGAGGCGATCGCCAGTGCCGAGGTCACCGTCAAACGCCGGTTCCGGCAGCAGCGGCTCATCCCGGCGTTCATGGAACCGCGGGCCTGTGTGGTCGACCCGACAGCCGCCCAGCTCACCATGTGGGTGTCCACCCAGGTGCCGCACGTCCTCAAGACGATGGCCGCGCTCACCCTCGGCATTCCCGAGCACAAGCTGCGGGTCATCGCACCGGACGTCGGTGGCGGGTTCGGTGGCAAGCTGGCGGTGGTGTCCGAGGAGATGATGTGCCTGATCGTGGCGCAGAAGATCGGAAAGCCGGTGAAGTGGAACGAATCGCGGTCGGAGTCGATGGTCGCCGCGCATCACGGCCGTGACCAGATCCAGGACATCACGATCACCGCGAAGCGCGACGGCACGGTCACCGGGCTGAAGGTCGAACTGCTGGCCGACATGGGCGCGTACCTCGGGTTGGTCGGGCCGGGCGTGCCGATCCTCGGCGCGTTCATGTTCAACTCGATCTACAAGTTCCCGGCATACCACTTCGCCTGCACCAACGTGTTCACCAACACCACGCTCACCGACGCCTACCGCGGCGCCGGGCGGCCGGAGGCCACGTTCGCGATCGAGCGGATCATGGACGAGCTCGCCGTCGAACTCGGCATGGAACCGTTGGAGCTGCGCGAAAAGAACTGGATCAAGCACGAGGAGTTCCCGTTCACCACGGTGTGCGGGCTGACCTACGACTCCGGCAACTACGAAGCCGCGACGGAGAAGGCCAAGCAGCTCTTCGATTACGACGGCCTGCGCCGCGAACAAGCGGAGCGGCGGGCGAACAACGACCCGGTGCAGCTCGGCATCGGCATCTCGACGTTCACCGAGATGTGCGGCCTGGCACCGTCACGGGTGCTGGGTTCGCTCGACTACGCGGCAGGCGGCTGGGAGCACGCGGGAATCCGGGTCCTCCCCACCGGCAAGGTCGAGGTGCTTACGGGCGCCTCGGCGCACGGGCAGGGACACGAGACGGCGTGGAGCCAGATCGTGGCCGACCATCTCGGTGTCGCTTTCGAGGACGTCGAAGTGCTCCACGGTGACACGCAGTCCTCGCACAAGGGTATGGACACCTACGGCTCGCGATCCCTTGTCGTGGGCGGGATCGCGGTGGTCAAGGCGGTCGAGAAGGTGGTCGCCAAGGCCCGCGTGATCGCCGCGCACATGATGGAATGCGCGGAAGACGACCTGGAGTTCGAAGGCGGCAAGTTCACCGTCAAGGGCACCGACAAGTCCACCGGTATCGGCGAGATCGCGTTCGCGGTGTTCTCCGCGCACGACCTGCCCGACGGCGTCGAGCCTTCGCTGGACTCGGACGCCACCTTCGACCCGGAGAACTTCTCGTTCCCGCACGGCACGCACCTGTGTGCCACGGAGGTTGACACCGAAACGGGCCGGGTCACGATCCGCTCGTATGTCTGCGTCGACGACGTGGGCTCGGTGGTCAACCCGATCATCGTCGAGGGTCAGGTGCACGGCGGGCTGGCGCAGGGCATCGCGCAGGCGCTGTACGAGGAGGCGGTGTTCGACGAAAGCGGGACGCTGCAGACGGGCACGTTCGCCGACTACCTGCTGCCGTCGGCGATGGACCTGCCCAAGTTCGTCACCGACCGCACGGAAACGCCGTCGACGACGAACTCGCTGGGAGTCAAGGGAGTCGGCGAGGCGGGCACGATCGCCTCGACCCCGGCCGTGGTGAACTCCGTGATCGACGCGGTCCGGCACTTCGGCGTCAACGACATCGAAATGCCGCTCAGCCCGATGCGGGTCTGGCACGCGATCCAGCACGGCACCGCCGCCGCTGGTGATGTGGGTTCCGAGGCCGGCGGCGGTCTCGGCTCGATCGACGCCTCTGGAGGTGCGAAGTGATCCCCGTAGCCTTCGACTACACCGCACCATCCACTGTGGACGAAGCCGTCCGAGCGCTGGCCGAGGCCGGTGAAGACGCCAAGGTGCTGGCGGGCGGGCAAAGCCTGCTGCCGGTGCTGCGGATGCGGCTGGCCGCGCCGACGAAGTTGATCGACCTCGGCAAGATCAGCGAACTCCGAGGCGTCCGCGAAGACGGTGACGCGCTGGTGATCGGCGCGATGACCACGCACTACGACGTCCAGCGGGATCACCTCGTCGCCGAGCACGCGTCGCTGCTGAAGAAGGCGACCGACACGGTGGCCGACCCGCAAGTCCGCCACCGCGGCACGTTCGGCGGTTCCATCGCGCACGCCGACCCGGCGGGTGACCTGCTCGCCCCGGTGCTCGCGCTGGGCTGTGAGCTGGTGATCGCGGGCAGCGGTGGCCGTCGCACGGTGGCCGCGGCGGACTTCTTCCAAGACTTCTTCACGACTACGCTGGAGCCGGACGAAATCCTGGTCGAAGTGCGGGTGCCGAAGCACACCGGTTGGCAGTCGCACTACGAGAAGTTCAACCGGGTCGCGCAAGCCTGGTCGATGGTCGCTGTGGCCGTCGCGATCCGCACCGAAGGCGAGACCATCGCCGAGGCCAGGGTCGCGCTGACGAACATGGGCTCGGTGCCTGTGCGGGCCACCGGCGTCGAAGAGGCGCTGGTGGGCGGTGCGGCCAGCACGGAAGCGATCCGCGCGGCCGCCCAGCACGCCGCGGAGGGCACCTCGCCCACCGCGGACGGCAACGCCGACGTCGAATACCGCCAGCAGCTCGCGCGGGTACTCACCGGCAGGGCCGTCGCCGCCGCGGCGGGTTCCTGACGGTCCGCGTCCGGTAATGCAGAAAGGGAGATCGGCCTCGTGAAACTTGATCACCAGTTCACCGTCCCGGCACCGCTCGACGAGGTATGGAAGGCGGTCATCGACCCCGAGCGGGTCGCGCCTTGCATGCCGGGTGCCACGCTCACGAAGGTGGAAGGTGACGCCTTCACCGGGACGGTGAAGGTCAAGATGGGGCCGATCTCCCTGCTCTACAAGGGAAGCGGCGAGTTTCTCGAGAAGGACGAAAGCGCCAAAAAGGTCGTCATCAAGGCGTCCGGCAAGGACTCGCGCGGGTCGGGCACGGCCGCGGCGACAGTCACCCTCACCCTGACCGCCGACGGCGAGTCGACGCATGGCGCGGTGGTCACCGACCTGGCGATCACCGGCAAGCCCGCGCAGTTCGGCCGCGGCCTGATTTCCGAGGTCGGCGGCAAGATCCTCGACGCCTTCGTGGAGTGCCTGTCCAGCAAGCTCGGCTCGTCAGTGGAACCCGAACCGCCCCCTGCCGCCGAACCCGAAGTCGTGGCCGCCGCCCCCGCGCCGAAACCCCATCTGGAGAGCGTCAAACCGGCTCCCGAGGCCGAAGCCATCGACCTGTTCGACTACGCGGGCAGTTCGGTCGTCAAACGCCTGGCCCCGGTCATCGCCGGTGTCGCGGGTGTCCTGGTCGTCCTCGCGATAGTGCGCGCGCTGCGCCGCAACTAGGTCGTGTCTGATGGGTCCCATCGAACAGACCCACCAGACACGACCTAGCGCTGTGATCAAGGGCGCGCCGTCCGACGAAATACCGCGGCGCCGCCGTTGTTGAACCGGAGGTGACGAGCGCAGACCACGAAACCGACGTAGTCGTGATCGGATCCGGCCAAGCCGGCCTCTCGGCGGGGTACCACCTGCGCAGGGCCGGGCTGGCCAACGGATCGGGTTTCGTCGTGCTGGATCACGGCAAGCGCGCGGGCGGTGCGTGGCAGTACCGCTGGCCGTCTCT
Organism: Amycolatopsis sp.; assembly: GCF_036008905.1. Lineage (GTDB taxonomy): Bacteria > Actinomycetota > Actinomycetes > Mycobacteriales > Pseudonocardiaceae > Amycolatopsis. The sequence continues at coordinate 54,144 of NZ_DASYMU010000149.1, forward strand.
GGTGCTCGACAAGGTGCACGGCCTCTATGACCTGCCCGGCATGTCGCTGGGCACCCCCGACCGCTCGCGCCCCGCGTCCGAAGTCGTCTCGGAGTATTTCGACCGCTTCGAACACACCTATGACCTGCCGATCCGCCGCCCGGTCGACGTCCTGTCGGTAAGCCGAGGCCCCGAGAACCGCCTGATCGTGGCCAGCGCCACCGAAATCTGGGCCGCCAAAGCCGTCATCAGCGCGACCGGCACCTGGGACAGGCCGTTCTGGCCGCACTACCCGGGCCAAGAAACCTTCACTGGCCGCCAACTGCACACCGCCGACTACACCGGCGTCGCCGACTTCCGCGGCAAGCGTGTCCTGGTAGTCGGCGGCGGTACCTCCGCCGTCCAGCTCCTGATGGAAATAGCCCCCTTCGCCCGCGCCACCACCTGGACCACCCGCCGCCCACCCGTCTTCCGCGAAGGCCCGTTCTCCGAAGACTGGGGCCGCGAAGCCGTCGCCAAGGTCGAACGCGCCGTCCGCGCCGGCAAACCACCCGCCAGCGTCGTCAGCGTCACCGACCTCGCCCTCACCCCAGAAATCGCCGCCGCCCAAGCCTCCGGTGTCCTGACCCGGCACCCGATGTTCGACCGGATCACCCCCACCGGCGTCGCCTGGCCCGACGGCACCGAAACCCCCGTCGACGTCATCCTCTGGGCCACCGGCTTCCGCGCCGCCATCGACCACCTCGCCCCGCTCCACATCCGCGAACCTGGCGGCGGCATCAAAATGGACGGCACCCGAGTCGTCGCCGAACCCCGCCTCCACCTCGTCGGCTATGGCCCCTCCGCCAGCACCGTCGGCGCCAACCGCGCCGGCCGCACCGCCGTCCACGAAGTCCGCCAACTCCTGGCCTCGTCGGTCACCTCAGCCTCCTTGGGTAGCTGAGGCTCAACCTTCTGCGCGACTTCGTACACAAGAGCACAAGCCTTGTCAGTCGTGCCCGTTGACAATGCGACGGAAATGAGTGCCCGAGACGTTTTGGTGACTTCTATGGCTATCTCACAGTCACTCGCCGAGCGGATCCTATTTTTATCTGCGCGGCCAGACAGTCGTTTACTTGGCCATCGTGAATTTTGGTTGGATCTGCGTTCAGGCGTTCTATTCTTAGGCCTGGCTGCAACGTGAGTGTCAGTCCACCGTACTCCGCCTTGTCGGATATAAACCTGCTGTCAGTACCGGCTCTGTCCTCGACGGTAGGCGGAAACCCTTGGCCCTGTAGTATTTTGTCAAGTATTGCGCATGATTCGGCCCGTTGAACGGGCCGACCAGAGCCTTTGCGTAGGTATCTTGCTGCTACCTGTCGCCGATCACCGGTGGCACGACCTTCTCGCCGTCCGGTCCTTCGGTGAGTGTGACGTCGAAGTGGTCTTCGGTCTCGCCGTACTTGCGCTTGTGCTCGGCGTCTTCCTCTTGCTTGCCTTTACCGCCGCCCGCACCTGCGCCGTGCGCTCCAGCAGCTCCGGCCTTCCCAGAAGCTGCAGCTCCACCCCGACCGATCGCGCCTTCCTTCGGCCCGACGTTGCCAACTCCGCTGCCCTTGCCTGCTTCACCGAGTCTGCTGCCAGCCGCGCCTTCCTTGGGCACGAACCCGCCACCGGACACACGTCCACCCGCGAAGTTGGTCTTTGGCGCTCCGCCACGTCCGCTCGGGTTACGGGTGATGTCTCCGCCACCGCCAGGCCTACCCGCTGGGCCGCCAAGCGCACCCGCGATCGACGTCCCAGGAAATCCACCCGGACGGGGCGCGTTCCCGGCCGTCCCACCAGGGGTGTTGCCCCCGAACTGCCCCGGGAACTGCCCGGCTCCCGACGACGAACCCGGCCCGCTCAGCCCCGGCTGCCCGAAGCCGCCGCTTGGGCCACCCGCCGGACCTCCACCGGGTCCGCCTACTGATCCACCGCCAGGGAAAGACCCTGTTCCGCCCGGTCCTGACGGTGGTGGGGTGAACCCGGAGACCTTGGTCCGCTCATCGCTCCCCTGGCTTCCGCCCAGTTCAGGAGGCGG
>NZ_DASYMU010000150.1:0-14573 GCF_036008905.1 Amycolatopsis sp.
CACGGACTTCGTGGATTCGATCAGCACGAACGATCCTTGCCGCATAGGCGTGTATCCCGCAGCGATTTTCGTGGACCGGATCGTGACGTGTGGCAGTTCCGCGACCTTCTGCAGGTGCCGGAGTTGATCGGCCGCGCCGCCCATTCCACAGGCCGGGTAGCGCAGTGCGTATTCGCTGATGATCGCCTCGTATTCAACGTCGCCGTTGAGGATCTTCGTGCCACGTGCCATGCGGAAGTCTGCGCCGGTCTGCGCCTCTCCGGGCGTGGCGCCGGCGGCGAGCATCACTGTCAGCGCGTAGTCGCGCGTCTGCAGCGGACCGGGGACAAGCTGGGGCTGGACGTTGATGATCCGAGCGGCCGAGTCTTCGTACTCCCGGACGACGGCGAGTTGGCGGTCCACGCCGAGCGCGAGCCAGTTCGGGTCCGAGATGCGATTGTGTAGTTCGAGAGCTTCATCGAGCTCGGCGCCGGTTACGCCCAAGACCCCGAGTATGGCGCCGAGGGTGGCCTGATCCATGCCCTGCTTGCCGTTCTCGTAGCGCGATACATCTGAATGGCTGCGTCCGAGCTGTGCGGCGAGGGCGATCTGGGACAGTTTCGCGCGCTTCCGGTACTTGACCAAGAGCAGGCCAAGGTCCAGGGAACGAGGCGTCTCGGCTGTGCGTGCCATGCACAGAATCGTAGTTCACAGCGCCACGGCGAAACGTCATTCGTCCGGGCGATTGTGCTAATTGTGGACGCACAGTCAGAATGTGGGTCCACAGTGACGAGAATGTCACCCAGGATCTAGCGGGGAGACTGCAGATGGTGGACGGTCAGGGTGGACTCGGCATGACGATCAGGATTGCGGTTCGCTTCTACTCTGGGGACCGCCAGCGACACTTCTATCGGATAGATCAGCTGGACAACCCTGCGCAGGAGCGCGTCGCCCCAGTCTGCCGCGATTTCCCGTATCCACGGCGGCACCCTCGCGACATGGTCAGCGAAGGTGACCGGCCCGAGCTGGGCGACTCGCTCGAATCCTGCCGCGGCTGTGCGGTTTGGGCGCGAAAGAACCCGTACGCCCTTATCGTTCGAGGCTTGGTGATCGTGTGAACGCCCGCATCATGATCGACCTCACCGCCGTACATCCGGTGACCAATGGCCGCTGGCACCGCGTCGCCAATCTCCATCGCATGCCGCGGCCTGGTGAGCAACTCATCATGATGTGCGGCGAAAGCGAACCCGCCGAATTCGTCGCCGCAGGCCCCATCATCGAGACCGCACCCACCACCTGTTGGCGGTGCGACCTCGCCTATCGGCGAGCCGCGGGAATCCCGGTGCGGCCAGACCATCCAGCCCTGCCGGTACCACGACCCCGGCCGCACGCCTGATCGCCTGGTCGGGGCATGTCGGTGACCTGATGCATGAGCGGTCACTCGTGGTCTGCGAGCGAGGTTGGCGGGCACAGGTGCAGGAACAGCTGACACTCGTACGGGAGCGGCGGACACGTCGTGCTCCTGGTTGACACGATGGCTGCTCGTGTCTAGGGTTCGGACGCAAGGCATGGCTGTGTAAATGGTACGCAAGGAGGCGCGCGATGACGTCAGCGGTCGGCGGAGAAGCGGAGCAGCAGGAAGTCACCTGGCGCGACGGCAAGCGCTACGCGTGGTTGCTCGGCCTGATCATCCCCACCGCGCCGTTCATCGCCTGGGGCCTCGTTTCGGCCACCGGCCTCGGCCTGTTCTGGTGGGCAGGCCCGATCATCGTCTTCCTGCTCATCCCGCTGGTCGACGTCGTCATCGGCACCGACGCGGAAAACCCGCCGGACGACTTGATCGAATGGCTCGAGAAGGACCGCTACTACCGCTGGGTCACCTATCTGTACCTGCCGATCCAGTACGTCTCGCTGGCGGTCGCGTGCTGGCTCTGGACCACGCACCCGATGTCGATCGTGGACAAGATCGGGCTGGCGGTGACGGTCGGCATCGTCGCGGGCATCGGCATCAACACCGCGCACGAACTGGGCCACAAGAAGGACGAGCTCGAACGCTGGCTGTCGAAGATCGCGCTCGCGCAGTCGGCGTACGGGCACTTCTTCATCGAGCACAACCGCGGCCACCACGTCCGCGTCGCCACTCCCGAAGACCCGGCCAGCTCACGGCTCGGCGAGACGTTCTGGGGCTTCCTGCCGCGTTCGGTCGTCGGCAGCCTGAAATCGGGCTGGGGCCTGGAAAAGACGCGGATGAACCGGCTCGGCAAGAGCGTCTGGAGCCTGCGCAACGACGTCGTCAACGCCTGGCTGATGACCGTGGTCCTCTTCGGCGCGCTCGTCGCGGTCTTCGGTGTCTCGGTGCTGCCGTACCTGCTCATCCAGGCGGTGTTCGGGTTCGCGCTGCTGGAAGCGGTGAACTACCTGGAGCACTACGGCCTCATGCGCCAGAAGGAGCCGAAGGGCCGTTACGAACGCCCCGCGCCGCGGCACAGCTGGAACAGCAACAACGTCTGCACCAACGTTTTCCTCTACCACCTGCAGCGCCACAGCGATCACCACGCCAACCCGACGCGGCGTTACCAGGCGCTCCGCCATTTCGAGCAGGCGCCGCAGCTGCCCGCGGGCTACGCGTCGATGATCGTCTGCGCGTACTTCCCGCCGGTGTGGCGCCGCGTGATGGACAAGCGCGTGCTCGCCCACTACTCGGGTGACGTGACGCTGGCGAACGTCAACCCCCGCAACCGGAACAAGGTGCTGGCCCGTTACGGCGCCGCCGCATGAGCCGATTCCGTTGCGAGGTCTGTGAATACGTCTACGACGAAGAAGCCGGCGCGCCCCGGGAAGGCTTCCCGCCCGGCACAGTCTGGGCCGATGTTCCCGACGACTGGGCGTGTCCCGATTGCGGCGTCCGGGAGAAGATCGATTTCGAGGAGATACCCGCGTGAAGGTCTATCGCTGTGAGGTCTGCGGTTTCGAGTACGACGAGGAGCTGGGCTGGCCCGACGAGGACATCGCCCCCGGCACCCGCTGGGACGACATCCCGGACGACTGGTCCTGCCCGGACTGCGGTGCGGCCAAGGCGGACTTTGTCATGGTGGAAGTCGAGCGGGCGTGAGCCAACGGCCCAGAGTCGCTCCGCCGTGCGCAAATCGCGTCGCGGGTTGATGGGCGAGTCAGCATTGTGCTGTCCACCTCGTTGACACCGGCGGGGGTCGCTGACAACGTGGTGGACATGACCGCCGCGAAACGCCGAGTTCCCTTTGCCGAAGCGGCCCGTGTCCTGCTCCGGGACACCCTGCTCGACGCCACCCGTGACCTGCTGCGCGACCACGAGTGGGCCGACCTCAAGATGGCGGACATCGCGTCCACGGCCGGCGTCAGCAGGCAGACGCTGTACAAGGAGTTCGGCTCGCGGCAGGCGTTCGCGCAGGCGTACATCCTGCGCGAGGCCGACGAGTTCCTCACGGCCGTCGAGAACGCGCTGGTGCCACATCGCGAGGATCCGCGCCAGGCGATCCGCGCCGCGGTCGAGGTGTTCCTGACCGCCGCCGCCGAGGAGCCGCTGATCAAGGCGATCGTCGCGGGCGACAACAGCGACGGCCTGCTCGCGCTCGTCACCAACCAGGCCGGGCCCGTGCTGCACAGCGCCACGGACAGGCTCGCCGCGTTCCTGACCGGGCAGTGGCCGCACGCCGACGCCGGCGCGCTCGTGGTCGCCGCCAAGTACCTCGTGCGCCTCGCGATCAGCCACGCCGCCTCGCCCGACGGCACCCCGGCCGAGACGGCCGCGACGATGTCCGTGGTGCTCGGGCCGTACCTGGACCAGGTGGTCGGCGCGCGCTAACCTCGGCTCCGCACAAGGAGGTGCGGTATGCGCGGTTTGCGCGTCGTCCTGATTCTTGTCCTGGGGTTCTCCCTCGTAGGCGTGGTACCGGCACAGGCGAGCGGCGGCGGTGGGCCGCTCCCCGGGTACACGATCAGCAATCCGCCGTTGACGCCCGCGGTGGTCGGCGGGAAAACGGCGCGAGTCCTGCAAGGCGTGGACAGTCACGCCGGGTACGTCATCGAAGTCCCGCCGAAGTGGAACGGCAAACTCGCCCTGTGGGCGCACGGCTACCGCGGCCAAGGCACCGTGCTGACCATCGACCCGCCCGCCTACGGACTGCGTCAGCAACTGCTTGACCAGGGCTACGCGTGGGCGGCTTCTTCTTATGCCACCAACGGTTACGACGTCGCTTCCGGGGTCACGACGACCCGCGAACTGGCGACGTTGTTCGGCAAACTCGTCCAGCGGCCGAAGCAGGTCTTCATCGCCGGGGTTTCGATGGGCGGGCACGTCATCGGCCGTTCGCTCGAGGAGTACCCCGGTTTCTACGCCGGTGCGCTGCCGATGTGCGGGGTGCTCGGCGACCACGAGCTGTTCGACACCTTCGCCGATTACAACCTCGTCGCGCAGGACCTTGCCGACGTGCCCGCGTACCCGGCCCCGGCGGACTACCTGACCAACGCGGTGCCGAAGATCCAGCAGGCGCTCGGGATGACCGAGCTGAAGCCCGGCGGCCCGGACACGCTCAACCCGAAGGGCGCGCAGCTGCGGGCGATCACCGTAAACCAGACCGGTGGCGTGCGGCCCGGCGCGGACACGGCTTTCGCCTACTGGAAGGACTTCCTTTTCAGCCTCGGCGCCCCGTCGGAGGGCGACACGCTGGCCCAGGACCCCGGGCAGATCGCGACGAACCTCTTCACGCGGTACCGGCCGGACACCCCGGTCGAGGTGAACCGGACGGTTCAGCGCGTCCCCGCGGAGAACCTGCGCGCCCGGCTCTCGCCCAAGTTGTCGGCGAACCCGCAGATCTTCGGCGTGCCCACGGCGCCGGTGCTGAGCCTGCACGGGCTCGGGGACCTGTTCGTGCCGTTCTCGATGGAACAGGTCTACCGCGACGACGTCGCCCGGCACGGCAAGACGCGGCTGCTCGCGCAGCGCGCGATCCGGACCGCTGAGCACTGCGAGTTCGGGAACAAGGAAGTCTCGACGGCTTGGAACGACCTGGTGCGGTGGGTGGACACCGGACGCCGCCCGGCCGCGGACGTCGTCGATGATCCGAAGGTGGTGGCGTCGGCAGGGTACGGGTGCCGGTTCACCGACGCTTCGGCTTATCCGAGTGGGACGCGAGGATTCTTCGCGGCTTGCCCGGCTCCCTGACGCCGACGCGCTATGAACGGACCGTTCCTTGCACGGGACGCTATGAACGGACCTTTCCTAGCGCCGATGCTATGAACGGACCTTTCCTTGCAGGAAACGCAAGGAAAGGTCCGTTCATAGCGCGTGAGGGTCAGCTGTCGGTGGACTTCTTCCAGAGGTTGATGTCCGCGTCGGTGGTGGCGTAGCGGTCGATCTCGGCGAGCTCTTCGGCGGTGAACTCGAGGTTGTCGAGCGCGCCGACGTTGTTCTCGAGCTGCGTGACGCTGCTGGCGCCGATGAGCACCGACGTCATGCGCGGGTCACGCAGGCCCCACGCGAGGGCGAGCTGCGCGAGGCTCTGACCACGGCGTTCGGCGATGGCGTTGAGCGCGCGGACCTTGGCCAGCGCGTCGTCGGTCAGCGTGTCCGGGTTGAGCGACTTGCCCTGCGCCGCGCGGGAGTCCGAGGGGACGCCGTTGAGGTAGCGGTCGGTCAGCAGGCCCTGGGCCAGCGGCGAGAACGCGATGCAGCCCGCGCCGACCTCTTCGAGCGTGTCGAGGAGGTGGTCGGACTCGGTCCAGCGGTTGAGCATCGAGTACGACGGCTGGTGGATGAGCAGCGGCGTGCCGAGCTCTCGCAGCAGGCGGGCGGCTTCGCGGGTCTTCTCCGACGAGTACGACGAGATGCCGACGTAGAGCGCCTTGCCGGAGCGGACCGCGGTGTCGAGCGCGCCGACGGTCTCTTCCAGCGGGGTCTCGGGGTCGACGCGGTGCGAATAGAAGATGTCGACGTAGTCCAGGCCGAGACGGCCGAGTGACTGGTCGAGCGACGCGAGCAGGTACTTGCGTGAGCCCCAGTCGCCGTAGGGGCCGGGCCACATGTCGTAACCGGCCTTGGACGAAATGATCAGCTCGTCCCGGAACGGGCGGAAGTCGTCGGCGATCATGCGGCCGAAGTTCGTTTCGGCGGAGCCGTAGGGCGGGCCGTAGTTGTTGGCCAGGTCGAAATGGGTGATGCCCAGGTCGAACGCGCGGCGCGCGATGGCGCGCTGCGTGTCGTAGGGCTTGTCGTGACCGAAGTTGTGCCACAGGCCCAGGGAGATGGCGGGCAGTTTCAGTCCACTTCGGCCGGTGCGCCGGTAGGGGATGGACTCGTAGCGGCTGGCAGCCGGGACATAGGTCATGTCGTGAGCTTAGCTAAAGAATAAGGACACCATCGCGTGAAATCTGTCTCTGATTCACTAGAGTCGCGGGTGTGAGCAAAGTGACTGGCACCGGGTACTTCACCTCGGTGGACGACGTGACCGCGCGGCTGGCCGAGACCGGCTATCTCGCCTCCACCGCCGTGGCGACGACGGTGTTCCTCGCCGACCAGCTCGGCAAGCCCCTGCTGGTCGAGGGGCCCGCCGGCGTCGGCAAGACCGAGCTGGCGAAGGCCGTCGCGGAAGCCAGCGGCTCCCGGCTGGTCCGGTTGCAGTGCTACGAAGGCGTCGACGAGTCGCGGGCACTCTACGAGTGGAACCACGCGAAGCAGCTTCTGCGCATCACCGCCGGGCGCGACGAGACCTGGGACGAAGCGCGCACCGACATCTTCAGAGAGGAGTTCCTGCTCCCGCGCCCGCTGCTGACGGCCATCTCCGGCACCGAGCCGACGGTCCTGCTCATCGACGAGACCGACAAGGCCGACGTCGAGATCGAGGGCCTGCTGCTCGAAGTGCTGGGCGACTTCCAGGTCACCGTGCCCGAGCTGGGCACCATCACCGCGACCCAGCAGCCCTTCGTCGTGCTCACATCCAACGCGACCCGCGAGCTCTCGGAAGCGCTGCGGCGCCGATGCCTGTTCCTGCACATCGACTTCCCCGACGCCGAACTCGAGCGCCGCATCGTCCGGCTGAAGGTGCCGGAGATGGACGAGACACTGGCCGAGTCGCTCGTCAAGGTCGTCAGCGCGTTGCGGGCCATGGAGCTGCGCAAGGCGCCTTCGGTCGCCGAGACGATCGACTGGGCGCGCACGCTCCTCGCTCTCGGCGCGGACACCCTCGACGAAAACGTGGTGCGCGCGAGCCTCGGTGTCATCCTCAAACACCAGGACGACGTCGCGAAGGCCGACGCGCATCTCGAGCTCGACAGGGTTTTGGGCGGGTCGTGAGCGAGCCGGTGGCCGGGCTTCCCGAACGGCTCGTCGGCTTCGTGGAAGCGTTGCGGGAGCAGGGAATCCAGGCCGGTCCCAGTGAGACGATCGACGCCGCGGCCGCGCTGAAGGTGCTCGGCCTGGACTCGCGCGAACACATGCGCGAGGGTCTCGCCGCCGCTTTGGTGCGGCGCGGGGGCCAGCGGTCGGTGTTCGACGCGACCTTCGATCTCTACTTCCCGCTGGGTGTCGGCGCGCCCGAGTCGGCCAGGCGGACCGGGCAGGTGGCCGATCTCGACGCGCTGCGCGAACAACTCGCCGCCGCGCTCGCCGCGAACGACGAGCAGGCCATGACCCAGCTCGCCGGGACAGCCGTGGACATGTTCGGCCAGTACGGCTCCGGCGGTTCCGGCGCGGGAACGGCCGGGAACGGCGCGGGTTCCGGGGGCTGGTCGGCGCATCAGACACTCGACCGGGTGCAGCCGCAGACGTTGCTGGTCCGGGTGCTCGCGGCGATGCGTGCGGGCGCGGACGAGAGCGACTTCGCCGACAGACTCGACCGTGAGGACATCCGGCGTCGCATCGAGGGTTTCCGCGGTCTGGTCCGGACGGAAGCCCGGCGGCGCGCCGCGGAACTGCGCGGCCGGGAACGGGTCGCCCGCCACGCGATCCCGCCCGCGGCGGACCGCGTCGACTTCCTCATCGCGAGCCGTACCCAGCTCGCCGAACTCCGGCGCGCGGTGTATCCGTTGTCCCGCAAGCTCGCCACGCGGCTAGCGGCGCGCCGACGTCGTAGCGCGCGGGGCCAGATCGACCTGCGCCGGACGTTGCGGCGCTCGCTGTCCACCGGCGGGGTTCCGCTGAAGCCGTCGTATCGGCGGCACCGGCCGAGTCGTCCGGAGATCGTGCTCTTCTGTGATCTTTCCGGTTCCGTGGCGGGATTCGCGAATTTCACCATGCTGCTGGTGCAAGCGTTGCGGGACCAATTCAGCAAGGTCCGCGTGTTCGCGTTCATCGACAGCACCGACGAGATCACCCATCTCGTCACCAGCGGCTCGGCCGATCCGCAGGAACTCGGCAGCCGCATCCTCAGCGAGGCGATGTTGACCAAATGGGACGGTCACAGCGATTACGGCCGGGCGCTGCAGGAATTCACCGAGAACCACCTTTCCGCGGTCGGGCCCAAGACGTCCGTGCTGATCCTCGGTGACGCTCGCACGAACGGCGGTGACCCGAACCTTCCCGCGCTGCGCCGGATCGCCGGCGCCGCGCGGCACACCTACTGGCTCAACCCGGAACGCACCGCGCTGTGGTCCACTGGCGACTCGGCGGCGCGGGCGTACGAGCAGGTCGTCGAGATGCACGAATGCCGCAATGTGCACCAATTGAGCCGGCTTGTTACGCGCTTGCTCCCGATCTGACACGACTGGCGTAACTGTTGTTGTGGGTCGGTAACAACTTTCCGCGCGGCGCGACTTTGGGAGAGGGGAAATGGGAAAGTTCGTGCGGAGGCAGGATGTTCGAGCCGGACAAGTTCTTCGATCTCCGCACACCCGAGTTGCGGAGTCTCTTCAGTGACATCAGCGAAGCGTGGGAGCTGATCGACGTACTCCCCGAGGTGCTCGCGCGGCTGCTCGGCGGGCGGCGGATCATCCGCGGCACGGTCATGGACGGCGCGGTGCTCGGCGACGGACCGCTGTTCGTCGGCGAGGGAACCGTCATCGAGCCCGGCGCGATCGTCGAAGGACCGGTCTATCTCGGACGGTCCGTGTCGATCTGCGGCGGCGCGTCGGTGGGCGGAAACTGCCTGCTGCTCGGCGGAAGCATGGTCGGGCCCGCGTCCGAAGTCCGGAATTCCGTGTTCCTCCCGCGGGCCAGGGCACCGCATCTGGCCCATGTGGGGGAAAGCGTGCTGGGGCACGACGTCGTCCTCGGGACCGGGACGCGGCTGAGTCGCACGCCCGCCGAAGGTTCCGCCCGATCGGATGGTTTCCGGCGGGCGGCGCGGGCGAAGTCGGCGGACATCGGGCGGCGCCGGTTCGGCGCGGTGCTCGGCGACCGGGTGCGGACCGGGCCCAACGTCGTGGTCCAGCCGGGGGTGCTGATCGGCAAGGGCTCGTTCGTCTACCCGAACCTGTCGATCCCGCAAGGGTTCCACGCGGCCAACAGCATCTTGAAGCTCAAACAGGACTCGGACTCGGCTGAGCGGCGGTAGCACTTCACTTGGAGTACTTTGACCGTAGTGGTCATGTCTCAGTGGAGGTCCGATGCGGCAGAACCCAGAAAGGCGCGCGGCACTCGTCGACGCCGCCGTCGAAGTGCTGGCCAGGGAAGGCGCCCGCGGCCTGACATTCCGGGCCGTCGACACCGAAGCGGCCGTCCCCAACGGCACGGCGTCGAACTACTTCACCAGCCGTGACGACCTCCTCAACCAGGTCGGACGGCATATCCACGTACGGCTCACGCCGGATCCGGCGGAGGTCTCGGCCACCTTGGAGTCGCCGCCGTCGCCCGAGGTCGTCGTCGAGTTCATGCACGCGCTGCTGGGCCGTCTTCTCAAGGACCGCAGTGGTTACCTGGCACTGATGGAACTTCGGCTGGAGGCCACCCGCCGCCCTGAGTTGCGGCAGGAACTGACCGGCACCATCGCGTCGAACCTCGACGAGAACATCCGGTTCCACCTCGATTCCGGGCTGCCCGGCGACAGCATGACCGTGGTGCTGCTCTATCTCGCGATGAGCGGGCTCGTCGTCGAACAGCTCACGCTGCCGGAGGTGCTCAACCAGTTTCCGGTCGACGACGTGATCGCGGCACTGGTCGGCCGTACCCTGCCGCCCGCCCAGTGATTCTTTTACCGACAACCGATCGGACCTTGTGAGAACCGGCCCGTTCTCTTAAGCTCACCCAAGCCCGCCGCCAACGGCCCGGAAAGTGTTCGCGCTTCCCGGATCGCTCATCCTGTGACGGAAGAGGAATTGGCATGCGGAAGAAATCGCGCGCGGCGGCCGGACTCCTGGCAATTTGTGGCATGTTCCTCGGTGCCCAGACCGCGTACGCTCAGGTCGAACCCGGTGGCTGGACCTCGTATTCGCCCGGCTACAACGTCCAGCTCAAGGGCTGTGGCCAGGCGAACGGCCTGACGTTCACCCTTACCTGCTCCAGCACCAGCGGTGAGCAGCGCGCCGAGCGGCGGTTCGACACCTACACCGGTGGCACGCGGCAGTTCGAGGGTTCCTTCAAGATCACCAGCATGGGTGGCACGCGCATCAGCCTGAAGCAGACCTTCCGCGAATCCCCTTCCGCCGGACCGTATTTCATCATGGCGGCGGAACGCGGTGGCCGGTTGTACTCCGTCGAAGGCGGTGCCACCATCGCCAGCGGCGCGACTGTCGGCACTTCGGTGCGGGTCAACACGGTCAACCAGGTCGGCAGCAGTCACCGGACCTACATCAACGGCTCGCTGAAGAACACCGTGTCGAGCCCGAGCGGCAGCTACTACGACAAGTTCGGCGCGTACCGCACCAGCAGCGGCAACGGCCCGATCACCGTGACGTGGAGCGGAATCCAGTTCTGGCGCAAGTAGTCCCCGCGCGCGCGGCCGTCCCGTGTGGACGGCCGCGTGTTCCTCTCACTGTCGAGGTTTCCTTTGCGCAAAAGAATTCTGCTGCTTGTGGTGTCACTCGCTGTCGGTGGCTGTTCTGCGTCCGTCGAACCGGGCGTGAGCTTGACTGCTGAGCTGGTCACGCCCGTCGACGTCGAGCTGCGGTGGAGCGGCACCGATCCCGCCGCCGCGGGGCAGATCGTCGAGTTCGCGACGGAACCCCAAGGGGCGTACACGATCCTGCAGTTCGTGCCGCCGGGACAGACGTCGTACAAGCATCCCGACCTGATACCGGAGACGACGTTCTACTACCGGGTCCGGCCGTTCTACGGCTCCGCGTCGGCACCGGTCGACGTCACCCTGCCGCCGGGGGACTACAGCGAGAAGGACCAGGAGAACGACCACGAGTGGGCGCCCCCGAAGGTGGTTCCCGGTGCGGTGGACGGGAAACAGCCGAGCCGGACAGCCGTTCCGACGGAGCTCAAGGCCAGCGTCATGCACGCCAACGGGATCCGGTTCACCTGGACCGACCACGCGAACGACGAAGAGGGCTATCTGCTGGAGGTCAAACCCCAGGGCGGTACCGAGTTCACCCAGGCGATGGTGATGGAGCCGGACGTCAACTCGGTCGGCCTGATCACCCTGCCCGAGGAAAAGGCCGCCACCTACCGCGTCCGCCCCTTCCGCTATGGCCCCGCCTCCTCCGTCCCCCACCAACTCACCGGCCGGAATCCCTAGGGGATGGCGGCGATTTCGGCGAACTCGGGCAGGAGCGGCGAGCGGCGGTTCGCGGTCCACGCCGCGCAGACGTGGTTCGGGCTGATGTCGTCGACCGGGATCGCGACGACGTCCGAGCGCGTGTAGAAACTGGCTGTGGACAAGGGAATCACGGAGATCCCGGTGCCCGCGGCGACGTGCTCGAGCTTTTCCTCGACGCTGTGGATACCGGGGATCGGCCGCCGCGTCTGGCCTTCGCGGAGTTCGAGGGCGATGTCGCGCCATTCCGGGACGGCGTCCGGATCCTGCAGCAGGTGCTCCCCGGCGAGGTCGGCGATGGCGACGGATTCCTTACCCGCCAAGCGATGATCCGAGCGCAGCATCACCACGCGGGGTTCGTCGAACAGCGGGCGGACGCTCAGCCCGCGCTGGTCGATCGGCAGCCGGACGATACTGACGTCGACGCGGCCGTCACGCAGGACCTCGACCTGGTCGTCCCAGGAGGTACGCACGAGTTCGACGGTCAGTTCCGGGTGCCGCTCGGTGAGGATGCGCACGGCCGAGGTGACGGTGATCCCGGGCATGAACCCGATGGTGAACGTCGACGGCCCCCGTGACGCGAGCACCGCGCGACGCCGCAGCGCTTCGGCGGAGGCCAGCAGCGGGCGCGCGTCGTCGAGCAGCTGACGTCCCGCCGGAGTGAGCTCGGTGGATCGTTTGGTGCGCACGAAAACCTGGACGTGGAGCTCGTCCTCCAGCGCCCGGATCTGCCGGGACAGCACGGGCTGGGCGATGTGGAGCCGCTCGGCGGCGCGGCCGAAGTGGAGCTCTTCCGCCACGGCGACGAAGTAACGCAGCTTCCGGAGGTCGACGTCCATCGGATTCCTCTCGCAGTGATGCTCTCAGGGTATTACAGAACGCCGGATAGGTCTTGGACGCGGCCGGGTCGCGGGGCGCACGGTGGAGTGGTACCCGATGAAAGGCGGAACCATGACTCTCCAGAACAAGCGCGTAGTGGTCCTCGGTGGCACCTCGGGCATCGGCCTCGCCACCGCGAATCTGGCCGCCGAGCAGGGCGCCGAGGTCTTCGTCGTGTCCAGCAACCCCGTCAGCGTCAAGCGGGCGCTGGGCACGTTGCCCGCCACCGCGCACGGTGACGTCGCCGACCTGACCGACGCCACCGCTGTGTCCGAAGCGTTCGACCGCATCGGCGAGTTCGACCACCTCGTCTTCACCGCCGGTGAGCCGCTGACGCTGCTGAACGTGGACACAATGGACCTCGACGCCGCCCGCGAGGCATTCCAGCTGCGGTACTTCGGCGCACTCGGCGCCGTCAGCGCGGCTGTGCGGCATCTGCGTCGCGGCGGTTCGGTGGTGCTCACCAGCGGTTCCGCGACGGATCGGCCGGGCGCGGGCTGGTCGGTGGCGGCCAGTATCTGCGGCGCGGTGGACTCGCTCGTGCGCGCATTGGCCGTCGAGCTGGCGCCGTTGCGGGTGAACGCGGTCAAGCCGGGGGTCGTGAAGTCGCCGTTGTGGGCGAACATGGCCGAGGCCGACCGCGAGCGGATGTACGCCGACACGGGGAAGTCGATCCTGCTGGGCCGGGTCGGGGAAACCAGCCAGATCGCGGAGGCCTACGTCTTCCTGATGAGCCAGGAGTTCGCGACCGGCACGATCGTCACGGTCGACGGTGGCGCGGCGCTGGCCTGAGCGTCAGGAATTACCGCGCCGGATGTCGTGCTCGAACACGTTCACCGAGCCGGACGTGGCCGTGGGCTGCGCGCTCGGCAGCTGGTCACGCAGCCAGGAATTCAGTGCTGCCAACGCTTGTGGCGCGAGTTCGTGACCGACGGGATCGCGCCGGGCGGTCACCGAAGCGCCGGACTCGTTCCGCACGTACTCCCAGGTGCGGTCCAGGAGCTCGCGCGGGATGACCTGATCGTGCTCGCCTTGCGCGATGAACACGGGCAGCTCGTCCAGCCGGCCGGGGGAGGTGGGCAGCCCGGCGGAAAACGGCAGTGTTCCGCACAGCAGCGCCAATCCCGCGTAACGCTCGGGATCGTCGAGGACCAGCCCGCCGGCGAACGCCGCGCCGCCGCTGAACCCGACCAGCACGACCGGCCGATGCGGCGGGGCGGCGTCGTCGAGCCAGTGCCGGAACCAGTCGAGGCCGGTGCGCAGCGATTCGGCCGTCGGCCTCCCGGCACCGCGGTTGGCGAACCAGGCGTAGCCCGCGCCGTCGGCGATCGGGGCGCGGACGGCGGCGTAGGCGAGGCCGTCGGGCAGGCGCTCGGCGAGGCCGATGATGTCGCGTTCGTGCGAGCCGCGGCCGTGCAGGAGCAGGACCAGTGGCGCGGTGCTGTCTTCGACGCCGTGCCTGGCAACAACGGGAGCGATGGGTTCTCCTCGGAGCGATTACTTGAGCAGTCAGATAGTTAGTAGCCGATTTAATCTAATGACCGATCTCTGACTGTGCAACTTTCCTCGGCTAGGATTCCGTTGTGGCGAAAGACTCTCCGCTGGATGATCCCCTGATCACGACGTTCGGCCGGCTCGTCGAGGCGGCGGGCAGGTTGCAGCGTTCCGTCGGCCAGGTGCTCGCGGAGCGGTCCACGCTGCCTCTCGGCTGGTTCGAAGTGCTGTTCCGCCTGGCGCGTTCGGACGACGGCAGGATGACCATGGGCGCGCTCGCGGGCCAGATCGTGCTCACCACCGGCGGCGTGACGCGGCTGATCGACCGCATGGAGTCGGCGGGCCTGGTGACACGGCAGCCGTGCCCCACCGATCGCCGTGTTTCGTACGCCGTCATCACCGAAGAAGGTTTCGCGAAGGTCGAGCAGGCCGCGGGGGTGCACGCCGTCGAACTCCGTGCTGTCTTCGCCGGGTTCTCGGCCAGGGATCTCGGCACCCTCGATCGCCTGCTGGATCGACTCCGGACTCTCCCGGAGAACTGACTCCGGACTACTC
>NZ_DASYMU010000151.1:0-72533 GCF_036008905.1 Amycolatopsis sp.
GACCAAGAAAACCACCAAAGCCAAACCCAACGGTTAAAACTCAAGGGTCCGTTCATGCCACTTTTTTGGCTTAGGGGCGCGCTAGAAGACGACGGTTTTGTTGCCGTGGACCAGAACCCGGCTCTCCAGGTGCCAGCGGAGGCCGCGCGCCAGCGTCACCTTTTCGATGTCGCGGCCCTTGCGGACCATGTCCACCACCGAATCCCCGTGGTCGACGCGGATGACGTCCTGCTCGACGATCGGGCCGGCGTCGAGGTCCGCGGTGACGTAGTGGCAGGTCGCGCCGACGAGCTTCACGCCGCGTTTGTGCGCCTGGTGGTACGGCTTCGCGCCGATGAACGACGGCAGGAAGCTGTGGTGGATGTTCAGCGCGCGCCCGGCCCAGGCCTCGCACAGTTCGGCGGGCAGCACCTGCATGAAGCGGGCGAGCACGACGGCGTGCGGTTCGTGTTCGTCGACGAGTTTCGCGACGTGGGCGAAGGCTTCGGCCTTGCCGTCGGCGGGGAAGGGCACGTGGTGGAACGGGATGCCGTGCGCGCGGGTGATGTCGCCGAGCGACGCGTGGTTGCCGATCACCGCGCGGACGTCGACGTCTAGTTCCCCGGCGGCGACGCGGCCGAGCAGGTCGTAGAGGCAGTGGCCTTCCTTCGACACCAGGATCACCACGCGGCGGCGCTCGTCGGTGTCGTCCACCTTCCACGTCGACTCTGACGACAGCGACGCGGCGACCTCGGCGAAGCGGCTTCGCAGCTCTTCGACGTCGAAAGCCAGCGAGTTCGCGCGGACCACCTGGCGGGTGAAGAACCAGCCGGTGTCGGGGTCGGTGTGGTAACTCGCCTCCACGATCCAGCCGCCCGACTCGGCCAGGAACCCGGCGATCCGGGCCACGATGCCGGTGCGGTCCGGGCAGGCGAAGGTGATCACGTATCGGTGTTCAGAGGGAGGCACGGTCCGACATCTTTCCTTGTCGCGGCGTGCGCGGTCGAAGCCGCCTGCCGAACTCGATGCCCGCGACCAGCGCCAGCCCGATCCCGAACGAGAGCAGCAGGCCCTTTTCCGGCTCGTCGGCGAAGGTCGCGCCGCCCGCGTAACCGATGAGCACGCTGTACACGGCCCAGAGCGCCGCGCCCGCCGCGTCGAGCGGCACGAAGCGGCGAAGCGGGTAGCGCAGGGAGCCGGTCGCCAGCGCGCTGGCCACGCGGCCGCCGGGAACGTAGCGGGCGGCGATGATCAGCAGCACCGCGTGTTGCTCGATCCGTGTACGCGCCCACTCGTACCGCTGCCGGCCGCTCGGGCCGCGCTGGAGACGGGCGATCACGCGAGGTCCGGCGCTCCGGCCGATCGAGTACCCGAGGCAGTCGCCCGCCCATGCGCCGAGGGCGGCGACCAGCGCGAGCAACGCCAGCCGTGCCGGGTCATGTCCGAGGAGCACGGCGACGACGAGCACGGTCGTTTCGCTCGGCATGAACGGCAGCAGCGCGTCCAACCCGGACACACCGAACACGATCACCCACAACCACGGCGACCCCAACCTGTCCCCAACGATCTCGGCAACCTGCCCCAGTACCTCCACTCACCCATGGTGATCACCCAAAGCCACCCCCAGGTAACCCTCCGGCGCCCCCCACGTGAACACCACCCGCGAATATGTCGACACTTTCCCCAGCTCCGAACTTCAGAACATGTCGACATATTCGGAGGTTTTGCGCACTCGTGTGGCTGGTGGGGCTCCTGGGGTGAGTTTCTTCCGAATATGTCCACAACTTTTCGCGATAAGTTGTCGACATATTCGGGGGTTCAGGAGGGGGTGACGGAGGGGTAGGGGAAGGTGAGTTCGCCGAGGCGCCAGCGGGCGGGGGTGCCGAGGACGGGCCAGCCGCGGTCGACGAGCATGTGGATGGTTTCCATCCAGCGGGCGCGGGCGCCGAAGGCCTGGTGTGGCGCGGCGGCGGCCCAGCAAGTGTCCAAAGTAGACATAAGGTCGTGGACGCGTTCGCCGGGGACGTTCCGGTGGATGAGCGCCTTGGGGAGTCGTTCGGCCATTGTGGACGGACGGTCCAGTGTGGAAACCTTGCAGGACAACGTGAGCGTCTGCGGACCGTCTGCGGAGACCGTGATCCACGTACACAGCCGGCCGATCTCGTCGCAGGTACCTTCGACGAGTAAGCCGCCGGGCGCGAGCCGGTCGAGCATCACCTGCCAGGCGTCGGCGACCTCGTCCTCGGCGTACTGCCGCAGCACGTTGAACGCCCGCACGAGCACCGGCCGCGTCCCCGCCAGCTCGAACCCGCCGCGGCGAAAGTCGAGCCACGGCTTTTCGACCGCGCTCTGCGCGAAGGCGACCCGCTCGGCGTCCAGCTCCAGCCCGAGCACGCGGACGTCCGGATGCGCGGCTCGCAGCCTGCGACCCATCTCGACCGTCGTCACCGGGGACGCGCCGTACCCGAGATCCACCACGAGCGGGTCTGTCGTGCGCCGGAGAAGCGCGCCAACGGCCCGGTCGCCGGTCATCCAGCGGTCGACGCGCCGGAGCCGGTTCGGGTTGGTGGTGCCGCGGGTCGGCGCTCCGAGGAGCGCCCCCGGTTTCAGCCTCGGTCGGCCAGCCACTTCGCGGTGAATTCGGCTTCGTGCTGGAGCAGCTTGGTGACCTGTTCGGCGATGACGCTCTCCAGCTTCGCGCCGAACAGTGGGATACGGACCTTGACCTCGCCGAACGTGCGCAAAATGGTCTTGTCGTCCACGCGGGTCAGCGTGGTCTTCGCGGTGATCTCGCCGGGGACGCCGTTGACCGTGGCGTTCGCGGTACCGACATAGCCGTGCTCGTCGGCCTGCCAGACCTGGTCGCGGTGGACGATCAGGTCGCCCTTGTGCAGCGTCCGCACGGCCTGCGGCAGCTGTTCCGCGCCGATGCCCTGCGTCAGCTTGTACTTGACACCGTCCGGGGTCACCGTGTGCTCCTGCAGACCGCCGTGCTTGCCGCCGAGCTGGCTGAGCCGCGCGCGCAGCACGGACTCGTCAGACGAGGCGGCGTACACCTCACTGACGGCCTGCGTGAACTCTGCGCGGTGGTCGATACGGGATCCCATGTCCCGGACAGTACCGTTTGATGTTGTGAGCACTGTCGAAACTCCTACCCAGGCGACGCTGTCGAACCACACCACGCTGCGCCTCGGCGGTCCGGCGCGCCGATTCGCCGAGGCCGGGACGGCCGAGCTGCTCGTCGAGCTGGTGCGGGAGCTCGACGACGCCGGCGAGCCGCTGCTGCTGCTCGGCGGCGGTTCCAACCTCGTGGTGGGCGACGCCGGTTTCGACGGCACCGTGGTCCGCGTGGCCAACTCCGGCTGGCAGTTGGGCGACAACGGCATCCTCGACGTCGAGGCCGGGCAGAACTGGGACGAGTTCGTCGCGGCGACGGTCGAGGCAGGCGTCGGCGGGTTGGAGTGTCTCTCCGGGATCCCGGGCTCGGTCGGCGCGACCCCGATCCAGAACGTCGGCGCGTACGGCTGTGAGATCGCCGACTCCCTGCTCTCGATCGACCTCTACGACCGCCGCACCGGCGAGCGCCGCACGCTGAGCGCCGCGGAACTCGGCTTCGCGTACCGGACCAGCGTCCTGAAGGGCACCGACGCCGGAGTGGTCCTGAAAGTCCGATTCGGCCTCAAGGTGGACGGCCTGTCCTCGCCGATCCGCTACGCCGAACTGGCGCGGACGCTCGGCGTCGAGATCGGCACCCGGGTTCCCGCCGCCGACGCGCGCGCGGCCGTGCTCGAACTCCGCCGCGGCAAGGGCATGGTCCTCGACGCCGGCGACCACGACACCTGGAGTGCGGGCTCGTTCTTCACGAACCCGATCGTGCCCGCGGCCGATGCCCCCGCGGTGCTCGCGCGGATCACCGACGTCGTCGGCCCGGACGTCCGCGTGCCCGAATACCCGGCGGACGGCGGCGTGAAGCTCTCGGCCGCGTGGCTGATCGAGCGCGCCGGATTCGCCAAAGGACACCAAGGCCCCGGCGGCCGGGTTTCGCTTTCGACCAAGCACGCCTTGGCATTGACCAACCGCGGTTCGGCGTCTACAGCGGATTTGCTGGCACTCGCCGCCGAGGTTCGCGACGGCGTAATCGCCCGTTTCGGCGTCGAATTGCACCCGGAACCTCTCTTGATCAACTGCGCGCTGTAAGGCGTGCCCTAGTCTCCTTCACGGTCCATACATAATGCGGCCGTCCATTTCGGGTGAAGGAATTCTCAAATGTCCGTGTTCATCGTCGGCCTTAGCTGTGTGGCCGGCGCGGCAGCGATCATGGCCGCTATAACCTATTTCCTGCGGAAAAGTAAGTCACCCGATGAGGTGGAAGGCAGTGAGAACAACACGTTGTCGGGTCAGGTGTTCGGCATCGTCGGCGGTCTGCACGCGGTGCTCATCGCCTTCATTCTCATCGGCCTGCTCGACAACGCGAATTCGGCGAGCGACGAATCCTATCGCGAGGCAGGCGGCCTGATCGCGGTCGATTGGGCGGCCAAATCCCTGCCCACCGACGCCCGCGTCAAAATTCAACAGCTCACCCGCGCCTATGCCACCACGGTGAGCGAAAAAGAATGGCCCCGAATGGCTGACGGCGACAAGGTGGAAAAGCCGGGCTGGACGCAGCTGGAGCAGTTGAGCACGGTCGTGTCCGGCGTCGAGGTCTCCGAAGACTGGCAGAAGAGCCGTCAGCAGGAAGCGACCGAAAAGCTTTGGGACGTCTACGAAGCCCGCCAGGAACGGCTCAACGCGGTCAACAACGGCGGTGTCAGCCCGGTCATCTGGTTCGCGCTCGCGCTGGGCACCCTGCTGACCGTCGGGCTGCCGCTGCTCTTCGGCGGGACGAAGCTGCGCACGCACATCATCGTGGTCTCCACCCTGACGGCGACGCTGACGCTCCTCCTGTTCGCGATCTACCAGCTGCAGAATCCCTTCACCGGGGGAGCCGCGGTGGGTCCTGACGCGTTCCAGTCCGTACTGGAACGTCTGAAGTGAGCGCGGTGCTCGGCGTCGCGGCACTGCTGTTCGTCCTCGCGCCCCCGTCGACGCAGCCCGCGCTTCCCGACGAGTGCCGGAACCTTCAAGTCGCCGGGATCGAGATCACCGACGAACTGGCCCTCGGGCCGCTGGAGGTCGACCTGCACGAGCGGTGCGCCGCCGCGGCAGCCACCTCGTCAACGGGTGCCACGCCCTCACCTTTAGCGGGCAAAACGTCGCCGGTGTCCGCGACGCCGAGCGTTCCGCCCACGAGTGGTTCGTCGAGCACCAAGCCGTCGACGTCCGCACCGAAGACGCCACCAGTGCCGAAAGCCGCGCCTGTGCCCAAGCCGGAGTCGAACCCGGTCAGCCCGGCCAAGGCCCGCGCGCTGGCCAAGGCGGACGGGACGGAGAAGAAACGGCGCTGGGCGTTGGTCACGCTGCTCCTCGTCGTCGGCACCGGCGTGGTCATGCACCGTCGCTCCGCGTGAAGTGCCAGGCAACTCACAGGTACTTATGGGGCGGACCATGGCATCCTGGGATCCGCGGGACATATGCGGCAACCGACCACGGTCCCCGCGCGTCCACTGTTCGTGTGGTTCCGAAGGGGCGGATCGGGCCGCAAGTAACGTCGGAGCGCTCGCTAGCTATTTCTGCGTAGAAGCGCAGGTGGGGTGCCAACGGGAGGTTTGACGGTGATCGAACGGCGCACGGTGTTCAAGGCCGCGCTGGCTGTGGGGGCTTCGGTGCTCCTTGCTGCCTGTTCCAGTGACGGCGACAGTGTCGCGGGCACCCCTCAGCCAGCGGGACCTGCTGCCGACACGCCGTCGAAGGCCAAGATCACCGCGGAACCGGCGATCGACGCCAAGGACGCCGAGGTCGCGAAGCCCGTGGTGGTGAAGGTCACCGAAGGCAAGCTCACCGAGGTCAAGGTCTCCTCGGGTGGCAAGGACGTCAAGGGCGAGCTCGCCGCCGACGGTTTGAGCTGGACCAGCTCGGAGTCGCTCGGCTACGGCAAGACGTACACCTACGCCGCGAAAGCGAACGACGCCGAAAACAAGCCGGCCGAGCTGACGGGCAACTTCACCACGCTGAAGCCCGCCAAGGAGGTCCGCGCGACGGTCAACCCGTCGGACAACGCCGAGGTCGGCGTCGGCATGCCGGTCAAGGTCGAGTTCGCCTCGCCGGTGAAGGATCGGGCCGCGGCCGAAAAGGCGCTCTCGGTGAAGTGCTCCGGGGACGCCGAAGGCTCGTGGGGCTGGCTGAGCGACTCGGTGGTCTGTTACCGGACCAAGGACTACTGGCCCGCCAACAGCACCGTCACGGTCGAGGCGAAGCTCTACGGCGTCGACCTCGGCGGCGGCAGCTTCGGCAAGTCCGACGTCAGCACCAAGTTCAAGATCGGCCGCAACCAGGTCGTCAAGATCCACACGCCGGACCACGCCATGAACGTCACCCGCGACGGCGCGGCGCACAAGAGCTACCCGTGCTCCAACGGCCTCGACTCCGAGCAGGCCCGGAACACGCCGAACGGCACGTTCATCGTGATGGAGAAGAAGCCCGCCGCGGTCTTCAACAACGAGCAGTACCACTACACGAACGTCAACAAGAAATGGGCCTGCCGGATCTCCAACCACGGCGAGTTCATCCACGAGAACCAGGACAACGCGGCCAACATCGGCAAGGCGAACACCTCGCACGGCTGCGTCAACCTGCTCGAAGCCGACGCCAAGCACTACTTCGACTCGGCGCTGATCGGCGACCCGGTGGAGATCAGCGGCTCCACCCTGGCCAGCCCGGTCAACTCCGACGTCAAGGTCTGGTTCTTCGACTGGAAATCCTGGCAGAGCAAGTCCGCGATCAAGTGAACACCGAGGTCAGCGCAGCCGGCGTCCGGCTCGGGCTGCGGGTCGAAGGCATGGCCAACTCGCGGCCGATCGTGTTCGTGCACGGCTGGGCGCAGGCGTCGTCGGCGTGGGCTCCGCAGTTCGCGGACCCCGCGCTGACCGAGCGGTTCCGGCTGGTCGCGATGGACCTGCGCGGCCACGGGGCGTCCGACGTCCCGGCCGAGGGCTACGACGACCCGCGCAACTGGGCGGCAGACCTGTCCGCGGTGCTCGACTTCGCGGGTGAAGGCGCGATCGTCGTCGGCTGGTCGTACGGCGGGCTCGTCATCGCCGACTACCTGCGCACTTACGGCTCAGAACGGCTGGCCGGGATCGTGCTGGCCGGCGCGATCACGGAGATCGGCCGCGGGCGCCGGGGCGGCAAGATCGGGCCGGCCATGCGAACGGCGCTGCCCGCCGCGTTGTCCGACGATCCGCAGGTCGCGGTGCCCGCGCTGGTCGAGTTCAGCCGGGACATGGCGGTAAAGGCCGTGCCCGGCGGCTTCGCCCAGGCGTTGCTCGGCCACAGTTTGGCCGTGCCGCCTTCGGTGCGCGGGGCGCTGTTTCGGCGTGACATCGGCAGCGAGGACGTGCTCGCCGCCGTCGACGTGCCCACGTTGGTGATTCACGGGACCGCGGATCCTGTCGTGGATCCGAGTGCGGGAGAATTCGCGGCTGGGAAGATTCCGGGTGCCTCCACACGTTGGTTCGAAGGGGTGGGGCATCTGCCCTTCGTCGAAGCCGCGCCGGAGTTCACTACGGCGCTGCGGCAGTTCGCCGACGAAGCGACCACGTAGCACTTACAGGAGTGACCGAGTGACCATCTCCCTTCACGGGTTTCGTCATGCGCCGAGCCGGGTGGCGGTGATGTCGGTACACACGTCGCCACTGGAGCAGCCGGGTACCGGCGACGCCGGCGGCATGAACGTCTACATCAGCCAGACGGCAATGGAGATGGCGAGACGCGGGATCCAGGTCGAGGTGTTCACCAGGGCGACGTCGTCCGAGCAGCCACCGGTCGCGGAACTCGCGCCTGGCGTGCTGGTCCGGCACATCCCCGCCGGTCCGTTCGAGCCGCTCGGCCGCGACGAGTTGCCGGCGCAGCTGTGCGCGTTCACCTCCGGGGTACTGCGGGCCGAGGCGTTCCACGAGCCTGGGTACTACGACGTCATCGCCTCGCACTACTGGCTGTCCGGCCAGGTCGGCTGGCTCGCGCGGGATCGCTGGGGCGTGCCGCTCGTGCACACCGCGCATACGCTGGCGAAGGTGAAGAACGCCGCGCTCGCCGAAGGGGACACCCCTGAGCCGAGGACGCGGGTGATCGGCGAAGAGCAGGTCGTCGCCGAGGCGGACATGCTGGTCGCGAACACCGCTGTCGAGGCACGTGAGCTGGTCGGGCTGTACGACGCCGATCCGCGCGGGGTGGCCACGGTGTCGCCGGGGGTGGATCTCGAACGCTTTTCGCCCGGTTCCAAGACCGCCGCCCGTGATGCGCTCGGGCTTCCGCATGACGCCGTCGTGCTGGCGTTCGCGGGCCGGATCCAGCCGCTCAAGGCGCCGGACGTGCTGCTCTACGCGGCCGCCGAGCTGCTCGAACGGCGTCCGGAGTTGCGGGAACGGCTCGTCGTGATGATCGTCGGCGGGCCTTCGGGCACCGGTCTCGAACAGCCGCAGGCCCTGCGTGAGCTGGCCGTTTCCCTGGGCATCGAGCGGCAGACGCGGTTCCTGCCGCCGCAGCCGGGCGAGTCGCTGGTGAACGTCTACCGCGCGGCGGACGTCGTCGCCGTGCCGAGCTACAACGAGTCCTTCGGGCTGGTCGCGCTCGAGGCGCAGGCGTGCGGGACGCCGGTGGTCGCCGCGGAGGTCGGCGGGCTGCCGGTCGCGGTGGTGCACGGGGTTTCCGGGCTTTTGGTGCCCTCGCACAAGGCGTCGGACTGGGCGGGTGCGCTGGCGAGTGCGGCGCTGCGGCCGGACAGGCACGCGGAGCTGTCCGCCAACGCGGTGCTCCACGCGCGTCGTTTTTCCTGGCGCCGCACCACGGACGCGCTCTTGGAGACCTACGCGCAGGCGACGGGTTCGTTCCGCCGCGCGCTCGAACTGCGGGACGAGGTCGCGGTGTGAGTATCGACAAGATCATTCAGTCCACTTTGGACAACATGGAGCTGAAGTACGAAAAACGCGGCGAGGGCAAGTACTTCGTCACCTTGCCCGGCACCAAGAAACTGCAGACGAGTTGCTGGATGATCGCGGGCGACCACGCGTTCGCCGTCGAAGCCTTCGTCTGCCGCCGTCCCGACGAAGCGCATGAAGAGGTCTACCGGTTTCTGTTGCGCCGCAACGCCAGGCTGTACGGCGTGCACTACACGATCGACGAGTCCGGGGACATCTACCTCGTCGGAAAGTTCGGCCTGGACACGGTTTCCGGGGACGAGCTCGACAAGATCCTCGGCCAGGTACTGGAAGCGGCCGACGGCGATTTCAACACGTTGCTGGAGATCGGCTTCGCGAGTTCGATCAAGCGTGAATGGGACTGGCGGGTCTCGCGCGGCGAATCGCTGGCGAACCTGCAGGCGTTCAAGCATCTCGTCGAACCGGACAGTGGTTACGAACCGGGATCGGTGACCAACTCGTGACAGATCACGTGCAACCGCGCTGAGCCGCTGCGCCGTCTCACTCGCACCACTGGAGGGAGACAGGCAGATGAGATCGAGACTTGTGGCGGGACTGGTGCTGGCACTCGGGGTCGGCGCCGGGCTCGCGGGATGTTCGGCCGACAGCGGGACGTCGGTGAGTTCGGGTGCCTACTCGGGCGCGGATGCCAAGCAGATGGCGCCCGAGGGCGCGTCCGGTCAGGTGAGCACGCCCAGCCCGGCGAACGACAAGGCCCCTGCGGTGGCCTCCGGGCAGATCGCCACCGAACGCAAACTCGTGCGGTCGGCGAAGATCGGGCTGACCGCGCCGGACGTGAAGTCCGCCGTCGACCAGGCGCGGCAGATCGCGGTCATGGCGGGCGGGTTCACCGGCGCCGAGCGCACGGAGTCCGACTCGGCGTCGCTGACGCTGTCCGTGCCCGCCGACAAACTCGACGCGGTGCTCGGCCAGCTCACGAGCGTGCCGGGGACGACGGTGAAGACGCGCGAGCAGACCGCGCAGGACGTCACCGACCAGACCGTCGACGTCGAAGCACGCTTGACCACGCAGCGCGCGAGTGTCGAGCGGGTGCGCGCTTTGCTGGCGCGGGCGACTTCCGTGAGCGAGATCACGTCGATCGAAGGGGAGTTGACTTCGCGGGAAAGCGAGCTGGAGTCACTCCAGCGTCGGCGTGACTCGCTGGCGGGCAGCGTGGCGATGTCGACGGTGACGTTGAGTGTGAATGCCGAGTCCGCGCCGGTGGCGCCGCCGCCGGACCGCTCAGGGTTCCTCGGCGGTCTTGCCGGTGGCTGGGATGCGTTCCTGGGCTTCGGCGGTGGCCTGCTGACCGTGGTGGGCGCTGTGGCGCCGTTCCTGCTGCTGATCGGCGTGCCCGTCGCCGCCGTGGTCTGGTGGTTCCGCCGCCGGCGGCCCGCCCCCGCTGCTCCCGAATAGCCGCCATCTGTCGACAGATGGCGATCTCTTGGCGCCTAAGAGACCACGTGATGTCGACATCTCGCGGGGAGCCCCGAGGGGGTTTTAGGCGGGACGGCTCGAGAGGAGGGGGGAGTCGCGATCTCGAGCCGTCCCACTGAAGTTCCCGCCACAGTGGACCGGTTGGCGAGGGGGGTGCCAACGGGGCCGGCGGGTCCACGGCTCGGCAGGGGGGAGTCGAGCCGTGGTCCTTGTGTCCGCCGGGCCGGGGAGTGCGTGGAATCCGACCGAGCGGGACGGTAGTCAACCTGTCAGATCCCCACCTGTAATCACAAGACTACTCACTACTCCATTCGAGTGAATTTTTGAAACGGCGTTAACGGTCCGCGTTTTCGGAGTGCCGTGTCAGCGCTTTATTGCAGGTCACAAGCCAGATGAGTGAAGGTGTTACTCATGGGTAACGCACTCTCGGTAGATCGACGTCGATGGAATGCCTTAGTCGGGGTTCTGGCAGGCTGACGCTCATGGGCGACCTTGGGACCTTGGTACTGCTGCGACACGGCCAGAGCACGTGGAACGCGGAAAACCTGTTCACCGGCTGGGTGGACGTGCCTCTCTCGGAGCAGGGGGAGGGAGAAGCGCGCCGCGGCGGCCAGCTGCTGGCCGACGCCGGCCTGCTGCCGGACGTCGTGCACACCTCGCTGATGCGACGCGCGATTTCGACGGCCAACCTGGCCCTCGACGCGGCCGACCGGCACTGGATCCCGGTGCGGCGCGACTGGCGGCTCAACGAGCGGCACTACGGCGCGCTGCAGGGCAAGAACAAGAAGCAGACCCTCGACGAGTTCGGCGAGGAGCAGTTCATGCTCTGGCGCCGCTCCTACGACACCCCGCCGCCGCCCATCGCGCTCGGCGACGAGTTCGGCCAGGACGCCGACCCGCGCTACGCCGATCTCGGTGACGCGATGCCGCGCACGGAATGCCTCAAGGACGTCGTCGAGCGGATGCTCCCGTACTGGGATTCCGCGATCGTTCCCGACCTCCGGGCCGGGAAGAACGTGCTGGTCGCGGCGCACGGCAACTCGCTGCGCGCGCTCGTCAAGCACCTCGACGGCATCTCCGACTCCGACATCGCCGGACTGAACATCCCGACCGGTATCCCGCTGCGCTACGACCTCACCGAGGACCTCAAGCCGATCACCGCGGGCGGCCTGTACCTCGACCCCGTCGCCGCCAAGGAAGCAGCGGCAGCCGTCGCGAACCAGGGCCGCTAGCCCGCCAGGCTCAGGCGGCCGCGGTGACCGGCTGGATGGCGCTCACCTTCCAGGCGTCGCCGACCCGGACCAGGCTCAGCCTGAGCGAAAGCACCCGTGGCGGATCGGGCACAGCCGCCCGGGTGGTGGTGATCGAAGCCGCGACCAGGACGCTGGCCTTCGTGGCGTCGGCGCTGGTGGCCACGCAGAGCGGGTCCGGCACGACATTCGCCTTGACGGAGCTGGTCTTGAACGGTTCCAGCAGGTTGTCGCGATCGGTGCGGTACTGGGAGAGCAGCGGATCGGCCGACGCGGCCACCCAACGGGCGTACATGCGTTCCGTGTCCGCCGAATCGGCGTAGAGCAGGTCCGCGACCAGCGAGCGCGCCGCCGTGACAGCCGTGTCCCGATCGAAGCCGGGCCCGGGCCGGCTCGGGAGCGCTGGCGACGGCTTGTCGATCGGGTTCACCTTCATCGCGCTGATCCGCCACGACCCGTTCTCGCGGACGGCGTCGAGCCGCAGCTGGGCCAGCCCGGTGGTCGCCTGGCCGCTCCCGGTGTTGGTGCTGTGCTGGGTGACGAAGGCCAGCAGCGTCGCGGTATCCGAGCGCAGCGTGGCGACACCCACGTCCGTCGCCTTGGTCTCGACCTTCATCGAGGTGGTTTTCGCGGCTTGCCACACCGCCTCGAAGAGGTTTTTCATCTCGTCGGCGGCCGTCCCGGTCAGGTATTTCCGGACCGCGGCCGTCTGGGCCTCAGCGTTCGTGCTGTCGTAACTGAACACCGCTTCCGCGGCTTCCCGGACCGCCGCGGTGACCTGTTGCGTGGCGGCGGTGTCGACCAGCGCGAGGTTCGGTGCCGGTGACGCCGTGCCCGCCACCGGCGCCGAGCAGCCCGCGAGCGTCAGGACGAGCAGGCCCGCGAGGGTTGCCTTCTTCAAATGAGTCCCAGTTCTCGTGCACGCGCGCCCGCTTGAAAGCGCGAAGAGGCGTCCAACGCTGTCATGAGCTCGGCGACGCGACGCCGGTAGGTGCGCACTCCCAAGCCGAGCGTCCTGGCCGCGGTTTCGTCCTTGCAGCCCGACGCGAGCAGCTCGAGGATCTGTGGCGCGAGCAGGCGGATCTCCGCGATCCGGGCGTCGTAGACGGCCAGTTCGGTCGCCGCGCCCCAGGCGACTTCGAACAGCGAGAGCACGCCTTGCACGGTGTCGGGATTCGAGATGACGCTGTACGAACGCACGCCGTCGGTCAGCCCGCCCGCCAGGATCGCGACACGGTTGTCCAGCAGGATCGTCTCGTTGATGTCGACCCGCGTGATCTTGATCGTCGCGCCCATGTCCTGGACTTCGCGCAGATGCGCCGCCCCGCTCGGATCGAGCAGGACGCCGGGCCGGTAGATCTTGCGAATCCGCCTGCCGGCCACCCGTTCGAGGGGCGCCCGGCGTGGCCGGGACGTCGACCAGGTGTGCAGGTCGTTCGCGGCGCAGGCCATGTCGGTCACGCCCTCGAACAGGTGGCCCGCCCGGTCGAACAACTCCTGCTCACCGTGGACCACCACGACGTCGCTCACCGTCTTCATACCTCCAGTGTCCTCCAAAACTGGCAACAAGTTGCCGATCGATGACACCGTTTACGCCCGGCGCCAACCTTGGCCCATGACCAACGAAACGATCACCGCCGCCGCCGGCACCTGGAAGCTCGGCCAGTTCACCGTCAACCGGCTCGGCTTCGGCGCGATGCGCCTGATGAGCCGCGCGGACGGTGGCCCGTCGGACCGAGACCGCGCCATCAGCGTGCTGCGCCGGGCCGTCGAGCTCGGCGTGAACCACATCGACACCGCCGCCTTCTACTTCTCCCCGCTGCGTTCGGCGAACGAACTCGTCAACACCGCGCTCGCGCCCTACGGCGACGACCTGGTGATCGCCACCAAGGTCGGTCCTGGCCGGGGCCCTTCCGGCGACTGGGTGCCCATGGCCACCCCCGAACAGCTGCGCGGGCAGGTCGAGGAGAACCTCCGCCAGCTCGGCCGCGACCGCATCGACGTGGTCAACCTGCGCATCGGCGAAGGGCTGGAGCGGGGCGCCGGCTCGCTGGCCGACCGGTTCGGCGCGCTCTCCGAGCTGCGGGACGAGGGCCTGATCGGTGAGCTCGGCATCTCCAACGTCCAGCCGGCGCACCTCGCCGAGGCGCAGGCCATCGCGCCGGTCGTCTGCGTGCAGAACCAGTACGGCCTGACGGCCCGGCGCGAGGACGACGAACTCGTGCGTCTCTGTGCTGAACAAGGCGTCGCTTTCGTCCCGTTCTTCGCCGTCGCGAGCGGTGCCGAGGACGAGCGGGTCGACGCCGTCGCGAAGGCGCACGGCGTCTCCGCGGCTCAGGTCCGGCTCGCCTGGACGTTGCATCAGGGACCGAACGTGCTCGCCATTCCGGGCACCGGCGACCCGGCACATCTGGAGCAGAACGTGGCCGCCGGAGCGCTCGAACTGACCGATGCCGAACTCGCCGCGCTGAACTCGATCGCGAAGCCGTGATCAGCGCAGATGTCGCCGTTCGGTCTCGAAAGGATGAACTAGGCCTGACGGTGGAGCGAACAAGTACCCCACAGGTGTCACGGCCGTCACGAGAACGCATCCAGTACTAGGCCAACAGGCCACCTTCACGCTTACGATCCACTTGTGACCGCGCCTGTCTCAATCGCAATGGCCATCGGCGCATTGATCGTCGGCGTCGGTATCGGGTTCCTGATCGCCCGGACCAGGACGAAACGCGCCGAGCGTGCGCCCGTCGGACCGAGCGTCGCAGAACTGCTGCAACGCTTGGTGCGTTCCTCCAACAGCGGTGTCGTCGTCCTCAACAGATTCGGCGACATGGTGCTGCACAACCCGCGTGCCTACGAGCTCGGCCTGGTGGGGGTCAGCCAGGCCGACCCTCGTGCGCGGCAAGCCGCCGAGCACGTCGTCGAGACCGACGAGACGATGGAAATCGACCTTTCGCCGCTGGAAGCCCGCGGCCGTCAGCCGGAGGCCGTACTCGGGGAGGTACGGCCGCTCGGCGACGGCTTCACCGTGGTGGAAGCCGTGGACCACTCCGAAGCCGTCCGGCTCGAAGCCACGCGGCGTGACTTCGTCGCCAACGTCTCGCACGAGCTCAAGACCCCGGTCGGCGCGATCGCGCTGCTCAGCGAGGCCGTGCTGGACGCGGCCGAAGACGTCGAAGAGGTCCGCCGGTTCGGCAGCAAGATCCTTCGTGAGTCCACGCGGCTCGGTCATCTCGTCACCGAGCTGATCGCGCTTTCGCGACTTCAGGGCGCCGAGCGTCTGCCCGATCTCAACGTCGTCGAGGTCGACGCCGTGGTCCGCGAGGCTCTGGGCCGCACGGCGCTGTCGGCGGAGTCGGCCGAGATCGCCGTGACCACCGACGCCCCGAGCGGATTGCTCATCGAGGGCGACCGCACGCTTCTGGTCACCGCGTTGTCGAACCTGCTCGAAAACGCCGTCGCCTACTCGACGGCCGCCAGCCCGGTCTCGGTCAGCAGGCGCCTGGTCAACGGGCAGGTCGAGATCGCGGTGACCGACCGCGGCATCGGCATCGCCGAGGAAGACCAGCAGCGCGTGTTCGAGCGGTTCTACCGCGCGGACAAGGCGCGCTCGCGGGCCACCGGCGGCACCGGGCTGGGCCTGGCGATCGTCAAGCACGTCGCGGCCAACCACGGCGGTTCGGTGAGTCTGTGGAGCAGCCCGGGCACCGGCTCGACGTTCACCCTGCGCATCCCCGCGCACCGCGCCCCCGAAAAGTTCACCGGTGAGGCCGAGGCGAGCCCCAACCGCCCGGCCACCGGTATGCAGCTTCCGCCGGTACCACGGCAGGAGAAGAACCCCGAGCGGACAACCCGTCTCGTGGCGACCGGGCAAGAAAGCCCCGATGGAGGAACGTTGTGACGAGGGTTCTGATCGTCGAAGACGAGGAGTCGTTCGCCGACCCTCTCGCCTTCCTGCTGCGCAAGGAAGGCTTCACCGCCGCCGTCGCCGGCACCGGACAGCAGGCGCTCGAGGAGTTCGACCGCAACGGTGCCGACATCGTGCTGCTCGACCTGATGCTGCCCGGGATGAGTGGCACCGACGTCTGCAAGCAGCTCCGCCAGCGCTCCGCGGTCCCGGTCATCATGGTGACCGCGCGGGACAGCGAGATCGACAAGGTCGTGGGCTTGGAGCTGGGCGCCGACGACTACGTCACCAAGCCGTACTCGGCCCGTGAGCTCATCGCGCGGGTGCGTGCCGTGCTGCGGCGCGGCGGCGAGCCGGGCGCCGACGGCGACCTGGCCCCGCTGGTGCTTTCGGCCGGTCCGGTCCGGATGGACGTCGAACGGCATGTCGTGACCGTCGACGGCGTGGAGGTTTCCCTGCCGCTGAAGGAATTCGACCTGCTGGAGTACCTGCTGCGCAATGTCGGCCGGGTGCTGACCCGTGGCCAGCTGATCGACCGGGTGTGGGGGGCGGACTACGTCGGCGACACCAAGACCCTGGACGTGCACGTCAAACGCCTGCGGTCGAAGATCGAGCCCGACCCGGGCTCCCCGCGGCATCTCGTCACGGTCCGCGGCCTCGGCTACAAATTCGAGACGTAAACCACTCCCGCGCCAAAGCGATCGAAGGGACCTTTCGTCCAGATAATTCGGACGAAAGGTCCCTTCGGTCGCATCTGGAGGGTTACAAGTTCGAGACCTGGGCGAGCGCCGGGTACCGTAGCCACCTGTGCGCCTAGGGGTTCTCGACGTCGGATCGAACACTGTCCATCTATTGGTCGTGGACGCGCATCGTGGTGCGCACCCGACACCCATGCACTCCGAGAAGTCGGTCCTGCGGCTGGCGGAGCAGATCACCAAGGCCGGTGACCTGAGCCGGACCGGCGGGGACGATCTCGTGCGGGCGGTCGGCGCGGCGAAAGACGCGGCGATCCGGCTCGGTTGCGGCGACGTCATGGCCTTCGCCACTTCGGCGGTGCGGGAAGCCAAGAACTCGGCGAAGGTGCTCGGCAAGGTCGCCGACGAGACCGGGGTCGAGCTGCGGGTGCTCTCCGGGGTCGACGAAGCGCGGCTGACCTTCCTCGCCGTGCGCCGGTGGTTCGGCTGGTCGGCGGGGAAACTGCTGGTACTGGACATCGGCGGTGGCTCGCTCGAAGTCGCGATGGGCATGGACGAGGAGCCCGAGCTCGCGGAGTCACTGCCGCTGGGAGCCGGGCGGACGACCCGGACCAGGTTCTCGCACGACCCGCCCACGCGGTCGGAGCTGGTGGCGACGTCAGCGTGGCTGGAAGAGCAGCTCGCCGGGCTCGCGAAGAAGGTCACCCGGCTCGGGTCACCTGATCGAGTGGTCGCGACCTCCAAAACCTTCCGCTCGCTGGCCCGGCTGACCGGCGCGGCACCGTCCGCGGCCGGCCCGCGGGCCAAGCGCGTACTGACCGACACCGCGCTGAGTCAGCTCATCGCGTTCATCTCCCGCATGTCATCCTCGGATCTGGCCCATCTCGAAGGGGTGAGTTCGAGCCGGTCGCATCAGCTGGTCGCGGGCGCCCTCGTCGCGCAGGCCACGATGCGAGCGTTGTCACTCAAGGAACTCGAGATCTGTCCTTGGGCACTGCGAGAGGGTGTGATCCTTCGGCGGCTGGACCACGCGAACGGCGCGGACGAAGCTGTCAAGGGCGACACGGGCGTTTCATCGCGGATTTGGACCGGTGGCAGCAGCGCACTGGACTTGGCCGACGAACAACGGGCACGGTGAAAGGGATGACGGAAGACAACGCCGGCGAGCAGCCACAGAAGACCGTGGCAGAACTACTCGCCCAACACGGTGCTCAGGTCGACGGCGGACGCCGTCGACGACGCCGTGCTGCCGACGATGACGACGAACCCACCCCGCCGCCCGAGTCGAAGGGCGGTTCACGCCGCAAGCCCGAGACGGGTGACACGGCACCGCAGGCGATCATCAACCGGATCGCCGCCGACGGTGGCACGCCGCCGCCGAGCCGGCGCAGCGGGGGAAGCCGGCGCGCACCGGAAGCGGCTCCGCCGCCACCTATGCCGCCGTCGCGCCCGAAGCCGCCGCAGCAGGCCCACGAGTCCGGGCACTTCGCGCAGCCTCCCAAGGCACCACAGTCACCGCAGTCGCCGCAGGAGTCGGGCCACTTCGCGCAGCCGCCGAAGACCCCGCCGCCCTCCAATTCTCCGCAGGCGTCCGGGCATTTCGCGCGCCCGCCGCAGCCACCGCCCGAGCCCGCAAAGCGGCCGCAGAGCTCTGGCCCGCTCCCGTTGCCGAAGGACTCGGTCCAGCTGCCGCGTCCCGTGCCACCGCGCGAGTCCACGCAGCTCCCGCTGCCGCCGCAGGACTCCGCCCAGATGCCGCAGCCTCTGCGGGGCCGTGGGCCCCGTCAGCAGCCTCCGCCGCCCACCGGGGCGAACAGGATCCCGACGGCGCGTTCCCGCTCCGCCGCTCCGCCGCCTCCGCCCAGTCCGCTGGCGGCCCGTCTCGACGGGCTGGACGTCGATCAGGACGTCGCCGATCCGCAGTCCCCGATGGCCAGCGGGACCTTCAAAGCGCCGCCTAGACCGCCGCGGCGTCCGCCCGCGCGTCGGCAGGCGCCGCCGAAGTCCGAGGACCACACCGAGGTGTTCGACGCGGTCGTCGACAACGTGGCCGCCGAGCCCCAGCTCGACGACCCGCCGCCGCTCGACGCCCCGCCCGCCGGCCTCGCCGGCTGGCGCAAGCAGCGCAGCAAGGTCGCGATGGACGACACTGAGGTCGGTGTCATGCCGCCGGTCGGTGACCTGCCCGACATCGGCGTCGTCGAGCCGACGGGCCGGTTCGTCCCGCCGCCGCCGTTCGCGCCAGGGCGGGCGGCCCCGCCCGACAACGGACGGCTCGACGAAGGCAGTGTCAACAACGACACCAACGAAAACGACTATGGGTACGACTACGACGACGACCCGGTCGACGAGTACGACGACGATCTCGACGAGGACGTGGTCGAGGACGACCTCGACGAAGACGCCGAATCCCGGGTCCAGGAGTCACCGGCCAAGCAGTGGCTGATGCTCGGCGCGCAGCTCGCGCTCGGCGTCGTCGGCGGCGCGGCTGTGTGGCTCGGCTTCAACTGGCTGTGGGTCCAACTGCCCGCGGCCGCGTTGATCGCCGCGTTGCTCGTGGTCGCGGGCCTGGTCTGGATCGTCCGGAAGATCCGCCGGGCCGAGGACCTGCAGACAACGGTGCTCGCCGTGCTGGTCGGGCTCGTGGTCACCGTGTCACCGGCGGCGTTGCTGCTGGTGTCCCGCTAGCCGCGCGTGGACGAATCCCCTCGCGTGGACCAATCCCCTCGCATGGACCAATCGAAGGGAAAGCCCGTGCCGGTGGGGCTTTCCACGGCGTCGGTCTGGCCGTTGAAGGCGCCGGCCGGCTTCGAGCTGGCCGCCGACCTCGGCTACGACGGTGTCGAGGTGATGGTGTGGTCCGACGCTGTCAGCCAGGACGTCTCGGCGCTGCGGCGGTGCGCGCGTGACACCGGGATGCCGGTGCTGTCGGTGCACTCGCCGTCGCTGCTGATCACCCAGCGGGTGTGGTCACCCGATCCGGTGATCCGGCTGCGCCGGACCGTCGAGGCCGCCGTCGACCTCGACGCGCGGACTGTCATCGTGCATCCGCCGTTCCGCTGGCAGCGCCGCTACGGCGACGCGTTCCTCGATCTGGTGAACGAGCTGGAGGACGCCAGCGGGGTCGAGATCGCCGTCGAGAACATGTTCAAGGTGCGGCCACCGGGCGGCTCCCGGGATTCGCGTGTTTCGGCGTTCCGGCCGTCGATCGACCCGACGGACGTCGGTTATCGGCACTACACGCTTGATCTGTCCCACACGGCGGCCGCCGGGATGGACTCGATGGCGCTGGCCGATCGGATGGGCGCGGGCCTGCGGCATGTTCATCTGGCGGACGGCACCGGCATCCCGAAGGACGAGCACCTCGTGCCCGGCCGAGGTGGACAGCCCTGCGCCGAGCTGCTGGAAACCCTCGCCCGTGGCGGGTTCGACGGCCAGATCGTGCTCGAGATCAACACCCGGCACGCCGTCGCGCCGGTGCAGCGCGCGAAAGATCTGGCCGAGGCCCTACTTTTCGCCCGCCTCCATTTGGGTCAATGACCGGGTTTCAAGATCGTTTTCCCATCGGACACGGGGGAAGGTTTCTCCATTTCCCGCACCTGACACGTAAAGTTCCGACCGTGAACCCGCTGCGATCGTTGATCTTCGCCATCGCCGGAAATGACACGATTCGCCATTTCGTGTCAACCGTGCCCGGCAGCCGGAGCTTGGGGGGACGTTTCGTGGCCGGTGAGACCGGTACGGAAGCGGTCGCGACCGTGCAGCGTCTTGCCGACGAAGGCCTCTGTTCCACCTTGGACCGGCTGGACGTGCCGGGTGATCGAGCGAGTGCCGAACGGGCCGTCCAGGAGTACCTGCGGGTGCTGGACGCCGTCCACGCCGAGGGAATCTCGGAATGTGTCGAGGTCGGCGTCGCGCTCGCGGCCGTCGGCGGGGCTTTCGACGAGAAGCTCGCGCTCGACAACCTGTGGCGGATCTGTGCCGCCGCCGAGCAGTGCGCCACCGAGGTGACCCTCGACGTCGGCCTGGCCGTCATGGCGGAGCTGCGCCGGACCTGGCCCGCTGCCGGGGCCGTGCTGCGCGCTTCCGACCCCGGAGTCGAGGCCCAGGCCGCGGCGCTGGCCGTCAGCGGTTCCCGCGTCCGGCTGACCACCGGTGCGGCTTCGCACCAGGCCGACCTGGCCTATGTGCGGTGCGTCAACATCCTGCTCGCCGGGGACGGCCACCCGATCTTCGCCACCGCCGACCGCCGGCTGCTCGAGATCATCGCCGAGCGTGCCCTCTGGCACGGCCGCAAGCAGGGCGAATACGAGTTCCAGCTGCCCAACGGCGTCCGCTCCGACGAGCAGCTCGCGCTCGCCCAAGACGGCGAGACCGTGCGGGTCCACGTGCCCTTCGGCGGACATCTATGAGCGCCGCCGACGACACCACCACTTCGTTCGAGGTCGCCTCCGGCACCCGGAGCATGGGCGATGGCACGTTCACCGCGGTGCTGCGGCCCGAATGGTCGATCGGTGCGCACCCGCACGGCGGGTTCCTGCTGGCGCTGCTGGCCAAGGCCGGGATCTCCGCGTTGCAGGAGCGGGGCGAGCCACCGGCCGAGCCGCTCGCGATCAGCGCCGAGTTCCTGCGCCCGCCCGCGATCGGCCCGGTGCTGCTGCGCACCGACGTCCGCAAGGTCGGCAGGCGGGCCACGGTCATCGCCGTGCAGCTCGAACAGCGTGGCCGCAGCTGCGTCGAAGCCAGGGTCACCGCGGGCAGGCTGCCCATGCGGCGCCCGGAGTGGACCGAGCTGCCGTCGATGCCCGTCGAACCGCCCGCCGGGGCGATCTCGCTCACCGGCGAGACGGCCGAGGGCGCGTTCAACCTCGCCAAGGGCTGTGACGTGCGGCTCGACCCGGCGACCGTCGGCTACCTGAACGGCCGGACCAGTGACGCGCCGAAGATGCGCCTCTGGGTGCGGCCGCGCCAAGGCCTGCCCGACCCGTACTTCGCGCTGCTCGCCGGGGACGTCAACCCGCCGGTCGTGTTCAACCTTGGCCGGTTCGGCTGGACGCCCACGGTCCAGCTGACGGCGTTGCTCCGGACCCGGCCGGCGCCGGGCTGGCTGCGGGTGATCATCGAAAGCCGGTCGGTGCACGAGTCGTGGTTCGATTCCGATGCCACCGTGATCGATTCCCAGGGCCGTCTGGTGTGCCAGGCCCGTCAGCTCGCCCTCGCCCCGGCACCGGGCGCGTGAGCGTGGTTTGACACCCTGAAGCCCATGAGCGTTATCGCGGTTGTGGGTGCGGGAAAAATCGGCGAAGCCCTGCTGTCGGGCCTGCTGCATGGCGGCCAGAGCGCCGGGGAGCTGTTCTTCACGGAGCGTTCCCCGGAACGGGCGGCCGAGCTGACCGAGCGTTACGGCATCAGCGGGGTGACGGTCACGGACGCGGCCAAGCGCGCGGACGTGCTCGTGGTCGCGGTGAAGCCGCAGGACATCGACCCGGTGCTGGACGATCTGGCGCCGCTGCTCGACCCGGGCTCACTGGTCGTGTCGCTGTGCGCAGGCCTGCCGACGGCCCTGTACGAGCGCAGGCTGGCCGAGGGCGTCCCGGTGGTCCGGGTCATGCCGAACACGCCGATGCTCGTCGGTGAGGCCATGAGCGCCATCTCCGCGGGCAAGCACGCGACTCCCGAGCACTTGTCGGTCGTCGAGGAGCTGCTGTCGCACGTCGGCAAGGTCGTGCGCGTGCCGGAGTCGCAGCAGGACGCCGTCACGGCGCTGTCGGGATCCGGGCCCGCGTACTTCTTCTACCTGGTCGAAGCCATGATCGACGCCGGGATCCTGCTCGGCCTGCCGCGCGCGCTCGCCGGTCAGCTGATCATCCAGTCGGCCGTCGGCGCGGCGAAGATGCTGGCCGAGTCCGGCGAACACCCGGTGATCCTGCGCGAGGCCGTCACCTCACCCGCCGGGACCACCATCAACGCCATCCGCGAGCTGGAGAACCACGGCGTCCGCGCGGCGCTGCTGGCCGCCATCGAAGCCGCACGGGACCGCTCCGAAGAACTCGGCAAGGCCCACGACATCCCCTGAGCGCCCAAGCCGCGCCATCTGTCGACAGATGGCGAACTGGGTGTGCCCCGTTCGGCCGCGACACGAACGGGTGGGCAATATTTGCCGCGGGGGGTCGCAAGGGCTCGACGTGGGGTTTTCGGTGGCATCCGGGTGGAGGTGCGGCCCATCTTGATGACAGGCGTCGCACTAGCCCCACCTGTCCCGCTACTCTCGGAAAGAGCACGTGCGTGTCGGTACCACAGGTGGGGAAGCCTCGTGGCGCGACACGTGTCGAAGGACACGGTGAAATATGTCGCCGAACAAAAAGGAAGACCTGCCCACAGTGGGACAGGTGCAATTTCTGACGGTCGCCGAGGTGGCCACGCTGATGCGTGTCTCCAAGATGACCGTCTACCGCCTGGTGCACTCGGGCGAGCTGCCAGCCGTGAGGGTGGGCAAGTCGTTTAGAGTGCCTGAAAAAGCAGTGCACGACTACCTCGAAGGTGCCTACTTCGACGTCGGTTGAGCGGTCGGCGGGCTCGCTAGCGGGCCCGTCGGTTACCCGCCGGACGGTCACGGGTAACCTGGAAGACCGCTCGTGCCTGTGCGCTCCACCCGTTGGACGCTGCGCCGGGCAGCGTTACCGACGACGACTATAAGGAGCGCCCATGGGTTCTGTGATCAAGAAGCGCCGCAAGCGCATGTCGAAGAAGAAGCACCGCAAGCTGCTTCGCCGCACGCGTGTGCAGCGAAGGAAAGCCGGTAAGTAGTTCTTCGGCGCTGTGGTGAGTAACACAGCGTAGTTTTCAGATGGCCCGTCCAGTCTCTGGACGGGCCATTCTGTATACACAAAGGGTTTTCGGACGGTTTGGCCCCCATTCGAGTGAGGCTGGCGTCGCATTTGCTGACCTGCGGGTTAAGACCTTGTAAGAGCCCTTCGGGGGCTACCTAATGGGCGGTAACATCCAGGGGGTCTCAGCGCGATGCTTCAATGAGTGCAGATTCGCGCACCCTCGGTGATCGTCATCTCGCCGGGACCCTCACGCCCTATCGCCCCAGGGAGTCTCATGCCGTCCAACATCGTGCTCGTGACCGGGGTCGGCGGTGAGCTCGGCGGGAAACTACTGGCCAGGCTCGGCAACAACCCGGAGTTCGAGCGCGTGATCGGCGTCGACACGACCCCGCCGTGCAAGTCCGTCCTGCAGCGCATGGGCCACGCCGAGTTCGTCCGCGCCGACATCCGCAACCCGCTGATCGCCAAGGTCATCAGCTCCGCGAAGGTCGACACCGTGGTCCACGCGTCGACCACGGCCCACCCGGCCGGCCCGAGCCGCCGGATGGCGATCAAGGAAGTCAACGTCATCGGCACCATGCGGCTGCTCGCCGCCTGCCAGCGTTCGCCGCTGGTCCAGAAGCTGATCGTGAAGTCGACGGCCGCGGTGTACGGCGCCGGGGCGCGTTCGCAGGCCGTCTTCACCGAAGAGTCCGAGCTGATCCCGACCTCGGCCAGCGGTTACGCCAAGGACGCCGTCGAGATGGAGGGGTACGTGCGCGGGCTGTCCCGCCGCCGGCCCGACATCACCGTCACCATGGCGCGGTTCATCAACCTGATCGGCCCCGAGGTCGACACCGTGCTCTCGCGGTACTTCGCGCTGCCGGTGGTGCCGACGGTGTTCGGCTACGACGCCCGCATCCAGCTGCTGCACTCTTCGGACGCGCTGGCCGTATTGGAGCTGGCGACCCTCAGCGACAAGCCCGGCGTGTTCAACGTCGGCTCGGACGGGGTACTCACCCTGTCACAGGCGATCCGCCGGGCCGGTCGCCTCGAGCTGCCGATGCCGCGTGGCGCGATGCCGTCCATCGGCAAGGTGCTGCGCGGTGCGCGGGTGGTGGACTTCTCCGAGGACCAGGTCCGGCTGCTCAACTTCGGCCGGGTGGTCGACACGACCAAGCTCAAGCAGGAGTTCGGGTACACCCCGCGGTGGACGACCCGCGAGGCTTTCGACGACTACGTGCTGGGCCGGGGGTTGCGCCCGATCGTCGACGGCAACAGGCTGGCAGGCCTGGCGAACAAGGTGATGATGGCCGCCGCGACCGGACAGGCGGCGACGAGGTGAGCAGGCCGAGCGATGTCGAGCGGCCAAGGGGGCACAGGGGTCTACAGAATGAGGCGGAGAACGTGAGCAGCGCCGAAGCACAGATCATCCAGCTCCACGGACCAGGCCGCGAAAAGCCGGTGAACCCACCCGCCGAGGCCGAGGCGAGGTCCGACGAAGCCGAACGTGTGCTCGAAGCTCCTGTCGTCAACTTCCCGGTCGTCCCCGCCGCCGCCCAGGAGCGCGCTCCGCGGCCGGAGGACGGCGAGCTGTCCAGCGGCGTCACCAACGCCCTGCGCTTCCTCCGCCACCGGCTGACCGGCGACTACACCGTCGATGAGTTCGGCTTCGACGCCGAGCTGACCGACGCACTGGTCCTGCCGCCGCTGCGCGCGTTGTACGAGAAGTGGTTCCGCGTATCGGTCCACGGCGTCGAGAACCTGCCGGCCGACGGCGGCGCGCTGCTCGTGTCCAACCACTCCGGCACGTTGCCCCTGGACGCGCTCATGACGGCGGTCGCCGTGCACGACGAGACCCCCGGGCACCGCCACCTGCGCGGGCTCGGCGCGGACCTCGTGTTCAAGGTGCCGCTGGTCGGTTCGCTCGCCCGTAAGTCAGGGCAGACGCTGGCCTGCAACCCCGACGCCGAGCGCCTGCTGCGCCAAGGCGAGCTCGTCGGCGTCTGGCCGGAGGGCTTCAAGGGCATCGGCAAGCCGTTCGCGTCGCGGTACAAGCTGCAGCGCTTCGGGCGTGGCGGGTTCGTTTCGGCGGCGCTGCGCACCGGCGTGCCGATCATCCCGGTGTCGATCGTCGGCGCCGAGGAGATCTATCCGAAGATCGGTGACATCAAGCTGCTCGCGCGGACACTCGGCCTGCCGTACTTCCCGGTGACGCCGTTCTTTCCGCTGCTCGGCCCGCTCGGCGCGATCCCGCTGCCGACGAAGTGGAGCATCGAGTTCGGCGAGCCGATCCGCACGGACACGTTCGACGCGGGCGCCGAGGAAGACCCGATGCTGGTCTTCAACCTCACCGACCAGGTCCGCGAGTCCATCCAGCAGACCCTCTACCAGCGCCTTTCCCAGCGCCACTCCGTCTTCCGAGGCTGACCCCCCCGGGGAATATGTCGACACTTTCCCCGGAAAAGTTGTGGGCATATTCGGGAGAAAGATGCCTCAGGAGCCCCACGAGTCACACCAGGACTCAAAACCTCCGAATATGTCGACATCTTCTGGGGCGCGAGCCGGAAAAGTTGTGGACATATTCGGGGGTTCGGGGGTTAGCGGCGGCGGTAGGCGAGGGCACCGGCGACGGCGCCCGCAACGGCACCGGCGCCGAGGACGGTCGGGACGCCGATCTTCGCGGCCTTGCGGCCGGTCCGGAAGTCGCGGATCTCCCAGCCACGGGCACGCGCGACATCGCGCAGCCCCGAGTCCGGGTTGATGGCGACGGCGGTGCCCACCGCGGAAAGCATCGGCACGTCGTTCTGCGAGTCCGAATACGCCGTGCAGCGCTTGAGGTTCAGGCCCTCCTGTGACGCCAGTGCCCGGATCGCGTGTGCCTTCGCGCGGCCGTGCAGCATGTCGCCGACGAGCCTGCCGGTGTAGACGCCGTCGACGTGCTCGGCGACCGTGCCCAGCGCGCCGGTCAGGCCGAGTCGCCGGGAGATGATCGCGGCGAGCTCGACGGGCGTCGCCGTCACCAGCCACACCCGCTGCCCGGCGTCGAGGTGCATCTGCGCCAGCGCGCGGGTACCCGACCAGATCTTGTCGGCCATCAGCTCGTCGTAGATCTCTTCGCTGATCTCGGTCAGTTCCCGCACGGTCCGACCGGCCACAAAGGACAGTGCCTGCTCGCGGCTGGACTTGATGCTTTCCTTGTCCTCACGCCCGACGACCCGGAACTTCGCCTGCTGCCAGACGAATCCCGCGAGGTCGGAGGTGGTGAAGAACTTGCGCGCGGCG
The DNA here is from genome assembly GCF_036008905.1 of Amycolatopsis sp. GTDB lineage: Bacteria > Actinomycetota > Actinomycetes > Mycobacteriales > Pseudonocardiaceae > Amycolatopsis. The sequence goes on from NZ_DASYMU010000151.1 coordinate 26,431, forward strand.
AGGCCGCGGGCGAAGTAGAAGATCGACGCGCCCATCATGATCGTGTTGTCCACGTCGAAGAACGCGGCCGCGGTCAGGTCTGGCGGGGCCGGCGGCGACGGGGGCTCGTTGGCCGCGGCGATCTCCATCGCGACGGCGGCGTCGGCCGAGGCCTGGCCCGCGAGCTCGGCGAGCCGCTCGAGCTCCTGACTTTTATCCTTGCCACGCCACGATGACACGCACACCGCCTCCAGGTTTGCCGAATAGGCGCCTGCGCACAGAGTAGCGACCCCGGAACTCGGTTGTCCGCGCCGCCGGTCCGGATCAGGGGATCACGATCGGTGGCAGTCCTGGCAGCAGGGGCGGGATGGAGATGACCGGCGGGCGTGGCGTCGACGGGGTCGGCAGTCGCGGGCCGGTGGTCGGCAAGATCGGCGGAGTGATCACGGGCGGTGGGATGGGGTTCGACGTCGCCTGCAGCGGCGCTGTCGGCTGGGCGGGCGTTTCGGGACTGGGCACGTTCTCCGTCGACAGGTAGCTCTTCGCGGAGTCCTCGGGCGCAGCGGGCTCGCTCGGTGTGCCACCGGAGGACGGCTTCTCGGCGCCAGGCAACGGACGTTCGTCGCAGTCGCCCTCGGCGGGCAGCGCGCCGAGCTCGTCCGATGTGCCCAAGGTGATGCTGTAGCAGCCGAGCCGCTGGGACAACGCTGTCACGCGCGTTTCGATGTCGGCGAGCAGCGACTGCATCGCGGAGAACCGGCCTATGGCGGCGGCGGGGATCGCCGCGCTTTCGGCGTGGAGCCGGTTGGCACTCTCCTGGGCCCACTTTCGCAGGCTCGCCAGCTGCTCACCGCTGTTCGAGGTGGCGAGTGCGGTCAGCTGCGCGACACCGGCGCGCGCGTCGGTCTCGAAGTCCGTGAGGCCGGTCAGGTAGTCCGCGCTGTCGCCGCCCGAGTCCTTGAGCTCCGCGAGCTCCTCAAGCCGGTTGTCGGCGAACTGGAGATGCTTCTCGGCCTTCGCCTGCTGCCCGAATGTCAGCCCGAGCGCGGTCGACTCGCCGGCCCGTTTGACGCCGTACAGCGGATCGCCCGGCAGCGCGTCCTTCGACAGCAGCATGCCCAGCCCGCCCAGCGCGATGAGCACCGCGGCCGCCGCGACCAGCAGCCCGCCGATCGCGGAATGTTTCCGTCGCCGCTCGACCGGTTCTTCGGAAAGTTCATCGGGTTCGCTCAGCCACTCGACGATGCCCGCGCGGATCCGGCGGCGGGTCTCCTCGTCCATCGATTCCGACGTCCCGAGCTCTCGCAGACCGCCCACGAGCGCCAGTTCGGCCGCGAAATCGCCGTTCCCGGACTTGGGGTCCTCAACGGCACGGGCGAAGCGTTCGCTTTCCGCTCGTTCGTCGGAGAACCACCTGGGCACGCCGTCTCCCCTTGCCCCGCCGACCCTGACATGAATCGGTCTAGTAGAGGAACGACAGTACGGCACCCTCGGTTACGGAAATGGGCGATTACCCACCCGGAACGGGGACAAAGACACCGGATCAGCGCAGTCCCGAAGGCAGCAGCTGGGCCAACCGGCGTACCGCGCGGTGCTGCAATGCCTTGATCGCGCCTTCGTTGCGCTTCATCAGCGTGGCCGTCTCGGCGACCGACAGGCCCTGCATGAACCGCAGCACGATGCACTCCCGCTGGTCCTCGCCCAGCTCGGCGACGGCCCGCAGCAGTTCGGTCCTGGTCGCGCTGCTGATCGCGAGCGCTTCCGGGCCGGCCTGGGCCTGCGCGCCGATCCCGGACACCGGGGCCGCCCGCGGCTCGGAGACCTCGTCGGTGACGACCTCGAGCCGAAAGCGGCTGGACTTCACATGGTCGAGGATCAGGTTGCGGGCGATGGTGACGAACCACGCGCCGACGTCGCGGCCCTGGTAGCTGACCGAGGTGATCCGGCGCAGCGCGCGGAGGAAGGTCTCGCTGGTGACGTCCTCGGCGAGGTCACGGTCACCGATGCGGAAGAGCACATATCGGTAGACGACATCGACGTAGCGGTCGTAGAGCTGCCCGAACGCGGAGGTGTCGCCGGCTTGTGCGGCGCTGACGAGTTCCCAGGCTTCGGCGGACACCGTTTCGGCGCGCTCGGTGTCTTCCTTCGTGGCGTTGCGGCGGCCCGACGGCGCGGAGCCGGCGGCCGGACGTCGCGCGATGCGTCCGGCGAACAGACCGGCCGGGCCCCGGGTGGCTGCTACTTGCAGGGTCATATCGCACCTCCGGCAGCCTTCACAGCGACTCGCTTCCTGCCCGCGGAGTGATCAACACCACCCTGGGACGTAGAGGAGCATACGTGTTGTTACTGCGAAGTAGGTAGTTCGGGTTTCGTCGGTGTTACCCGGCGGAGATGCGACGTGCCGAACCTGTCCCCATGACGGGGGATGACAACTGGTATTCGGTCCGTCCGTGATCTCGGCGTTTTCTCGAGTGGTCGGGATTTGTCGATGGCTCTAGGTAGTGTCCGGACCGTGATCGTCACGCAGGGTTATCGGTTCGCGCTGGACTCGACTCCGCGCAGCAAGCGGCGTTGGTGCGGCATTGTGGTGCGGGGCGGGTGTCGTTCAACTGGGGCCTCGTAAAGGTCAAGGCGAACTTGGCGCAGCGGGAGGCGGAGCGTTCCTATGGCATCGCCGAAGCGGAGTCGACGCCGGCAGTGTCGTGGTCGATGTACTCCCTGCGTAAGGCGTGGAACAAGGTGAAGGGCGAGGTGGCGCCATGGTGGGCCCGAGTGCTCTAAGGAGGCCTACGCCAGCGGGTTGGACCGCCTCGCGGCAGCGTTGGCGAACTGGGACGATTCAAAACGCGGTAAGCGCGCTGGGGCAAGGGTCGGTTTTCCGCGGTTCAGGTCCAGGCGTAGGTCTGTAGCGTCAGTGCGGTTTACGACTGGCGCGATCCGTGTTGAGCAAGATCGGCGACATGTCACGTTGCCGGTGTCTCGACCTTGGCGGTGTTCTCCGACGGGCGTCCGGCGATTCCGCTTGGACAAGACGGGGACCCTCGCCCGGTAACAGGCGAATCACTGAGACTCATGGGACCCCGTGAACGGATGAGAGTGTCAAACTGGCCACGTCAAGCTGAGGGCGGTTTGGACCGAGATGGACAGTGAGAGACAGGGGCCGGAATTGAGCGGCGAACACGTCAGCGAGGGGCGGCACGGTGTCTCTGAACGCAGTGTCTCGGACCTACTGTCCGCGGCCGCCGGGAAGTGGCCGGACGCGGTGGCGCTGGTCGACTCCGAATCGACGGCCGCCCTGTCCTGGGCGGAGTTCGACGCACTGGTGAACGGGCAGGCCAGTCGGCTGATCGCCGCTGGGGTGGAACCCGGCGACAGGATCGCGCTGCGGCTGCCGACCTCCGCCGATTTCGCCGTCGCGCTGTTCGCGGCGCTGCGGGCGGGCGCTGTCGCGGTGCCGATCTCGCCGCAGGCGCCGGCCGCCGAACTGCTGCAGCTGTTGGACCACAGCGGGGCCAAAGTTCTCGTTGAGCGGGACGTTACCGCTGCGTTGCCCGGCGATGTGGCCTCTTTCACACTGGATGCGGAGCGGTCCGAAGCCGTCGAAGCGATCGGCGGCGGGGAAGACATCGCTGTCATTTCCTATACGTCCGGAACCACCGGGCCACCTCGTGGCGTGATGCTGTCCCACCGCGCGCTGCTGGCGAACGTCGACCAGCTCGCCGAGGTCCGCCCGGCCGTGCTGGACCACACCGACCGCGTCCTGCTCGCCATCCCGCTCTTCCACGTCTACGGCCTCGGCCCCGGGCTCCTGCAGTCCGTCGCCGTCGGCGCGACGGTGGTGCTCGCCGAGCGGTTCAACGCCGTGCGCGCGCTGCAGGACTGCGCCCAGTACCGGGTGACCTCCGTGATCGGCGTGCCCGCGATGTACGTCGAGTTCGCCGCGCTGACCCCGGACGAGCTGGGCGAAGGCCTTTCGACCGTCCGGCGCCTGACCTCCGGCGCCGCGCCACTGCACCCCAAGGTGCTCGCCGCGATCCGCGAGGGGACCGGGCTGGGTGTCTTCGAGGGCTACGGCTTGACCGAATGCGCGCCCGTGGTCACCACGACGATGGTCACCGGCTACCCGAAGCCCGGCTCGGTCGGGCGCCCGCTGCCCGGGATCGAACTCCGGCTCGTGGACAACGACGGCGAGGTCGAACTCGACGAGCTCGACCCGGCGGACATCGCGGACGCGTTCGCCGAGGAGGCGGGTGGCACCGGGCTGGTCTCGATCCGCGGCGCGAACCTCTTCTCCGGCTACTGGCCCGACGGCTCGGACGGGCCCGACGACGAAGGCTGGTTCCGCACGGGCGACGTCGGCTACCTCGACGTCGACGGCGATCTGCACCTCGTGGACCGGGCCAACGACCTGATCATCGTCAACGGCTTCAACGTCTACCCGCACGAGATCGAGAACGTCATCGCCGAGCTGCCCGAGGTGGTGGAAGCGGCCGTGATCGGCGTGCTGGATGAGCGCAGCGGGGAAGCGGTCAAGGCGTTCGTGGTGCCGGCGCCGGGTGCTTCGCTGTCCGAACAGCAGGTCGTCGAGCACTGCGCGGGCAAGCTCGCGGGCTACAAGGTGCCGCACCTGGTCGAGTTCGCCACCGAGCTCCCGCACTCGGCCACCGGCAAGCTCCGCCGCCTCCGGCTCCGCTGAACCGAGTGGCAGGATGCCGTAGTGGTTGAATTAACGCATGTCGCACCAGGTGACCGTGATGACCAGGCAGGGCTGTTCCTCGTGTGTCAAAGCCGAGGCCGAGATCGAGCGGATCTGCGGTGAGCTCGGTGTCGAGTGGGCCACGGCCGACGTCGACAGCGACCCGGAATGGCGTGCCGAATACGGCGACAGGGTGCCGGTGATCCTCGTCGACGGTGACGAGCACGGGTACTGGAAAGTCGAAGAAGACAGGCTTCGCAAGGCTCTGAGTGACCCGAAAGACCGGCCGTAAGGCACTCGTAAGGACGACTAGGCCAATCGGGATCGCGTTTCGCTCCGAAGATAGGAGTGTGAGTGATCTGAAAGATGTCCCCGTCGACGTGGCTGAAGCGCCGCCGCGCCGCCTGCCCCTGCTTTCCGCCGCGCTGATCGGAGTTCTCTCGCTGGCCGCCGCGCTGGCGTCGGGACATCTGGTGGCCGCGTTCATCGGCCCGAACGGTTCGCCGTACGTCGCGGTGGCCAACGCCGTGATCGACAACAGTCCCCAGTCCATCGTCGAGTGGGCGAAGGACACGTTCGGGACGGCCGACAAGCTGATCCTGAAGGTCGGGATGGCCGTGGTCATGGTCCTCGTCGCGATCGGGGCCGGGCTGATCTCGCGCCGCAAACCGCTGCCGGGCCAGATCGTGTTCGGGATCTTCGGTGTCGTCGGTGTCCTGGCCGTCTACAACCGCCCCGACCTCGGCCAGATCGCCGTGCTCGCGCCGATAGTCAGTTTGCTGGCTGGCGTTCTCGTGTTCGCCTGGCTGCACCGGATCCTGCTGCCGGAGACGTTCGGCGGCGTGTCGCGCGAAGAAGGCCCGAACCGCCGGAAGTTCCTGGTCACCAGCGCGGGCGTCGCTGTCGGTGCCGGTGTCGCCGGGCTCGGTGGTCAGCTCATCGGCTCCAGCAAGGACGCCGAAATCTCCCGGCAGGCCGTCGGCCCGCTGGTTCCGGTGAAGAGCGCGCCGATGATCCCGGCCGACGCCGACTTCGCCAAGCTCGGCACACCGACGTTCATCACGCCGAGCCGTGACTTCTACCGCGTCGACACCGCGCTGGCCATCCCGCAGGTGCGCACGGAGGACTGGAGCCTGCGCATCCACGGCATGGTCGACAAGGAGCTCACCTTTTCCTACGCGGACATCCGCAACCGCCCGCTGATCGAGCGCACGGTCACCATGACCTGCGTCTCGAACCCGGTCGGCGGCCCGTACATCTCCACCGCGAACTGGGTCGGCATCGACCTGGCCGAACTGCTGGCCGAAGCCGGCGTCAAGCCGGGCGCCGAGCAGCTGTTTTCGACCAGCGTGGACGGCTGGACCTCGGGCTCGCCCGTTCCCGTCGTGACCGACCCGAACCGCGGCGCGATGCTCGCGATCGGGATGAACGGCGAACCGCTGCCGATCGAGCACGGCTTCCCGGCGCGGCTGATCGTGCCCGGTCTGTACGGGTACGTCTCGGCGACCAAGTGGGTCACCGACATCGAGCTCACCACCTGGCAGGCGCGCGAGGGGTACTGGCTCAGCCGGGGCTGGGGCGTGTTCGGCCCGATCAAGACGGAGTCCCGCATCGACCGGCCGCAGGGCTTCGAGGACGTCCCGGCCGGGAAGGTGACCGTTTCGGGGATCTCGTGGGCCCAGCACACCGGGATCGCCAAGGTCGAGGTCCGGCTCGACCAGGGCCAGTGGCGGACAGCGGAGCTCTCGGCCGAGGTCAACGTCGACACCTGGCGCATGTGGTGGCTCGACCTGGACGTGCCCAAGGGCGAGCACCAGGTGTTCGTCCGCGCCACCGACAAATCGGGATATACGCAGACGGAACAGCGTGCCGACACAGTTCCCGACGGCGCCACGGGCTGGCACACGACGTCGTTCAGCACGCGCTGAGAAGGTCGAAAAAGATTGCTGAAGTTATTCCAATCCAACTCCATAGTGGCGGCGAATCCCACCTGACAAGTGAGAGTGATCGGGCGTCGTCCCGAACCGAAATGGAGTGATTTTCAGTGAGGAACGTTCGAGGCGTCGCAGGAATCGGCATCATGGCCGCCGCGGTTTTGACCCTTGCCGCCTGCAGTGGCAGTGACACCGCTTCCACCGCCACCAGCTCCACCCCCGTCCCGGCTCCGGCCCCGATGAGCTCGCCCGCCGCGGCGGGCAACGCCGGCTCGTCGGGTGACGGTGTCACCACCGCCGCCGACGTGTTCGGCGACGCCTGCAAGCTGGTCCCGACCTCCGGTGAAGGTTCCGTCGGCGGCATGATCGACGACCCCGTCGCGACCGCTGCCGGCAACAACCCGCTGCTCACGAAGCTCGTCGCGGCGGTCGGCAAGGCCGGTCTGGTCGACACGCTGAACTCGCAGCCGGCCATCACGGTGTTCGCGCCGGCCGACGACGCGTTCAAGGCGCTCGGTGACGAGGCCTTCAACGCGCTCGCAGCCGACCCGGCCAAGCTCGCCCCGATCCTCAAGTACCACGTCGTCGGCAAGCGCTACGACGCCAAGGGCCTCGTGGCCGCCGGCACCCTTCCGACGCTCGACTCCGCCGGTGGCGACCTGAAGATCGGTGGTACCGCCGACGCCCCGACCGTGAATGGGAACCCCGTTCTTTGTGGCAACATCCCCACCAAGAACGCGACCGTTTTCGTGATCGGCAAGGTGCTCACCCCGGGCGCGAACAAGTCCTGATCAACTGATTGATCTCACCGAGCCGCGCTTTTCCCAGGAATTGTATTCCGGGGGAGGGCGCGGCTTTGTGCGCGCGATCACGATCGTGAGTGGTTACCGAAGTTTTCACCCCCGTGGCCACTCAGGAGACGCCGAAGAGGGCTCCGACCAGTGACTTTGTGCCTGCGTTCACAAGTGGCTACCGTAGTGGCATCGCTTCCGCGGTGCGCGGTATCGAACCGGACAGCGCCTGCCGGGTCAAGAGCCAGATTCTTGAAGCGATGCAAGCCTGGTAGTGAGCAGTGGTCGCAGTGGTCGTCGGTGAGCAGTTTCGGTGAGGAGAGCCAGCGTGGTGGCACAGCGAGGCCGGCGGAACGGGGCCGGCGCTCCGGATCAGCCGATCGTGACGCCGGATGCGGACAACGCACCCACCGCCGAGATGCCGGCCGTGCCGGCGAACGGCGTCGAACCCGAGGTAGCCGTCCGCGCGAAGTCCATCCCTGAAGCCGCCGTCGCCAGACTTGCCGTTTACCTGCGGGTTCTCTCCGCGATGGCGGAGCAGGGCGGTACCACGGTCTCCAGTGAGGAACTGTCGGCCGCGGCTGGGGTCAATTCCGCGAAATTGCGCAAAGACCTCTCCTATCTTGGCTCGTACGGCACGCGCGGCGTCGGTTACGAGGTCCAGGTGCTCGTCGACGAGATCGAGCGCATCCTCGGGCTGACCCGCAAGCACAAGGTCGCCGTGGTCGGGATTGGTAATCTTGGTCACGCGCTCGCCAATTACGGCGGCTTCCCAGGGCGGGGCTTCCCGGTCGAGGCGCTGTTCGATCTGGACCCGGATTTGATAGGTGTGCCGGTAGGCGGCCTGCCGGTGTCCCATCTGGACGATATTCCGGCCATCTGCGCCGAGCGCCAGATCTCCATCGGGGTCATCGCGACCCCGCCCACCGCGGCCCAATCGGTCTGCGACCGTTTGGTTGCCGGCGGCGTTCAGTGCATCCTGAACTTCGCGCCGGTGGTTCTGCAGGTGCCGGCGCATATCGAGGTCCGCAAGGTCGACCTCGCGGTCGAACTTCAGATTCTTTCGTTCCACGTGGCCCGACGAGCCGACGCGGAGTCGAACGGGAACGGATTGGTGGTCGGGTCATGAGTGTCCTCGCCGTCGGGCTTTCGCATCGCAGCACCGATATGACCACGCTGGAACGAGCCGCGGTCGGGGTCGGGGAGCTGGGCAAGGTGCTGCACCAGCTGCAGCAGGCGCCGCACGTCAGTGAGGTCATGGTGGTCTCGACGTGCAACCGCACCGAGGTCTACGCGGTGGTCGAGACGTTCCACGGCGGGCTCAACGACGTTTCCGAGGTGCTGGCCGGGCAAGCGGGCCTGGAGCCGGCAGACCTCTACGACAGTCTGTATGTGCACTACGCGGGTGCCGCTGTCGAGCACATATTCTCCGTCGCCTCCGGCCTGGACTCGATGGTCGTCGGCGAGACGCAGATCCTCGGCCAGGTCCGTGGCGCGTATGCCGACGCGAGGGAGGCCGGCACGGTCGGCCGCACCCTGCACGAGCTGGTCCAGACGACGTTGCGCGTCGGCAAGCGGGTCCACTCCGAGACCGGGCTGGACAAGCTCGGCGCGTCGGTCGTGTCCCAGGCGCTCGCCGAGGCTCCTCAGCTCGCCGGCAAGCACGCCGTCATCCTCGGCGCCGGTTCGATGGGCGCGCTGAGCGCCAGCCAGCTCCGCAAGGCGGGCATCGGCGAGATCACCGTGGTCAACCGCACCGAGAGCAACGCCGCGCGGCTCGCCGAGTCGGTCGCCGCACACGGGATCCGTGCGCAGGCCAGGCCCATGGACGAGCTCGCGGACGCCATCGCGCTCGCGGACGTCGTGGTCGCCTGTACCGGTTCGCAGGACGCGGTTCTCCTGCCCGCACACATTCTTCCGCGTGCCGGCCGCTCGCTGGTCATCTGCGATCTGGGCCTCCCGCACGACGTCGACAAGGCCGTTCGCGAGATCGAGGGCGTGCTGCTCGTCGACCTCGACACGGTCCGCCGCCGCATGGACGAGGTCGCCGCCGGAACCGGTGGCACGAGCACCGCGAAGCAGACGGCCAAGGCCAACGGCATCGTGCTCGACGAGGTACGCGAGTACCTCGCCGGCCAGCGCAGCGCCGAGGTCACCCCGACGGTCACCGCGCTGCGCCGCCGCGCGGCCGAGGTCGTCGACGCCGAGCTGCTCCGCATGGACAACCGGTTGCCCGATCTCGACGGAGCCGTGCGCGAAGAAGTGGGTCGCACGGTCCGCCGCGTGGTCGACAAGCTGCTGCACGCGCCCACTGTGCGCGTCAAGCAGCTGGCCGCCGAGACGGACGACACCGATTACGCCAACGCGTTGCGCGAGCTGTTCTGCCTGGATCCGCAGGCGCCGGCCGTCGTCGCCAGCCCGTCGGCCAAGCCCGAGACAGGACAAGAAGTTCAGTGACCAGAACCATCCGGATCGGTACCCGCGGCAGCGCGCTCGCACTGGCGCAGACGGGGACCATCGCGGCCGCGCTCGAGCAGGCGGGCGAAGTCGTCGAAATCATCAAGATTTCCACCCCTGGTGACCTTTCCAGCGCGCCGATCCCGCAGATCGGCGTCGGCGTGTTCACCTCCGCGCTGCGCGAAGCCTTGCTGCGCGAAGAGATCGACGTCATCGTGCACTCCTACAAGGACCTGCCGACAAAGCCCGAGCCCGGTATCGTGCTGGCCGCGGTGCCCGTGCGCGCCGACCCGCGTGACGCGCTGGTCGCGCGTGACGGCCTCACCCTTGGCGAGCTCCCGGCGGGTTCGAAGGTCGGCACCGGGTCGCCGCGGCGCACCGCTCAGCTGCACGCGCTGGGCCTCGGTTTGGAAATCGTGCCCATCCGGGGCAATATCGACACACGCATGCGCAAGGTCGCCGACGGTGAGGTAGATGCCGTCGTGCTGGCCCGCGCAGGCCTGGTCAGGATCGGCCGGGGTGAGGAGATCACCGAGACCCTGGATCCGATCCAGATGCTGCCGGCACCCGCGCAGGGTGCGCTGGCGGTGGAATGCCGCGTCGACGACGTGGACATCGAACACTTGCTCAGGTCCACTGTGGACGATGAGACGACCAGGTTCGCGGTGACGGCCGAGCGCGCTTTGCTGGCGGCGCTCGAAGCAGGCTGCAGCGCGCCCGTGGGCGCTTTGGCCGAGGTCGTCGAGGATCTGGACGACGACGGCAAGGTCATCATGCGGATTTCGCTGCGTGGTACCGCCGCCGTCGACTTCGGCAGCGATTCGGTGGAGATGTTGCGAGCCTCCGCGATCGCCGAGACGCACCAGGCCGAGGAGCTCGGGCGGACTGTCGCCGCCGAACTGCTCGACCTCGGCGCCGGAGCGCTCTCCGGCACCACCCCTTAGACCGCTGGATACAAATAGTTCGGCCGGTTCAGGAAACGGCCGCATAAGAGGAGAAACGCACAGATGACCCCCGCGCGTAAGACCACAGGGCGTGTCGCCTTCGTGGGCTCGGGCCCTGGTGACGCCGGACTGCTGACGGTCCGGGCCCAGGAGCTGCTCGTCAAGGCCGAGGTCGTGGTGACCGATCCGGACGTGCCCGCCGGTGTGCTGGCCTTCGCCAGCGCCGACGCCGAGGTCCGCCCGGCCGTCGGTGAGCCCGCCGAGGTCGCCAAGGACCTGGTCAACGAGGCCAAGGCCGGTCGCCTGGTGCTCCGGCTCGTCGCCGGTGACCCGCTGACCCAGCCCGCCGCCGTCGCCGAGGTGCAGGCCGTGGCCCGCACCAGCGCCGTGTTCGACATCGTCCCGGGTGTTTCCCCGGGCGCGGCTGTGCCGGCGTATGCCGGTGTCGCGCTCGGTGGCACGCACACCGAGGTCGACGTCCGTGGCGAGGTCGACTGGGCCGCGGTCGCCGCGACCCCCGGCACGCTCGTGCTGCACGCCACCTCCAGCCACCTCGCCGAGGCGGCTTCCCGCCTGGTCGAGCACGGCCTCCCCCCGCAGACCGCGGTCGCGGTGACCTCGAACGGCACGATCAACACCCAGCGCACCCTCGACACCACGCTCGCGTCGGTGTCGCAGGACGCCGGTGAGCTCGTCGGCCCGCTCGTCGTGACCGTCGGCCAGGCCGCCGGCCAGCGCTCGAAGCTCTCCTGGTGGGAGTCGCGCGCGCTCTACGGCTGGAAGGTCCTGGTGCCGCGCACCAAGGAGCAGGCCGGTGAGATGGCGGAGCGGCTTCGCGGCCACGGCGCCACCTCGCACGAGGTCCCGACCATCTCGGTCGAGCCCCCGCGCAGCCCCGCCCAGATGGAGCGCTCGGTCAAGGGCCTCGTCGACGGCCGCTACCAGTGGATCGTGTTCACCTCCACCAACGCCGTTCGCGCGGTGTGGGAGAAGTTCGAGGAGTTCGGGCTCGACGCCCGCGCGTTCTCCGGCGTGAAGATCGCCTGTGTCGGCGAATCCACCGCGGCGAAGGTGCGCTCGTTCGGCATCATCCCGGAGCTCATCCCGACCGGCGAGCAGTCCAGCGAAGGCCTGCTGGCCGAGTTCCCGCCGTACGACGACGTGCTCGACCCGGTCGATCGCGTTCTCCTGCCGCGGGCGGACATCGCCACCGAGACGCTCTCCGCCGGTCTTCGTGACCGTGGCTGGGAGATCGACGACGTCACGGCCTACCGGACCGTCCGGGCCGCGCCGCCGCCAGCCGACACCCGCGAGATGATCAAGACCGGCGGTTTCGACGCGGTCTGCTTCACCTCGTCTTCGACCGTGCGGAACCTCGTCGGCATCGCCGGCAAGCCGCACACCCGCACGCTGGTCGCGTGCATCGGACCGAAGACCGCGGAAACCGCCGTGGAATTCGGGCTCAGGGTCGACGTCCAGCCCGAGATCGCCGACGTCCCGCACCTGGTCGACGCGCTCGCCGAGCACGCCGCCCGGCTTCGCGCCGAAGGCGCCCTGCCGCCGCCGCGCAAAGCCAAGCGAGCCCGCCGCTCGTAAGTCTCTGTAGTGCCACCATGGCCACCTTGGTTGCGTCCACGCAACCCCAAGGTGGCCATGGTGGCACTTAGGGCGCGGAGTAACCTCGGTGAGGTGTTTCCTGAGCATCGTCCTCGCAGGCTCCGCACCACCCCGGCTATGCGTCGGCTGGTGGGTGAAACCACGCTGCGGCCGCGCCAGCTGATCCTCCCCATGTTCGTCGCGGAGGGGGCCGTCGAGCCGCGCCCGATCTCGAGCATGCCGGGTGTCGTCCAGCACACGCGTGACTCGCTGCGGAAGGCCGCTGTCGAGGCCGTGCGCTCGGGCGTCGGCGGGCTGATGCTGTTCGGCGTTCCGCAGACGCGGGACGCGGTCGGTTCCGGGGCCACCGACGAGAACGGCATCCTCAACGTCGCCCTGCGTGACCTGAAGGCCGAGCTCGGTGACGACACCGTCTTGATGGCGGACACCTGCCTCGACGAGTTCACCGACCACGGCCACTGCGGCGTGCTCGACGCCGATGGTGGCGTGGACAACGACGCCACGTTGCGCGTCTACGCCGAGATGGCCGTCGCGCAGGCGGAATCCGGCGCGCATCTGCTCGGGCCGAGCGGGATGATGGACGGCCAGGTCGCCGCGATCCGGCAGGCGCTCGACGTCGCCGGTCTGGTCGACACGGGCATCCTCGCCTACTCCGCGAAGTACGCCAGCGCGTTCTACGGCCCGTTCCGCGAGGCCGTCGATTCGCAGCTCAAGGGCGATCGCAAGACCTACCAGCAGGACCCTGGCAACGCGCGGGAAGCGTTGCGGGAGATCGAACTGGACGTCGCCGAGGGCGCGGACATGATCATGATCAAGCCCGCACTGTCCTATTTGGACGTTCTGCGCGCGGCTGCCGACGTCTCCCCGGTTCCGGTGGCGGCGTACAACATCTCCGGCGAGTACGCCATGGTCGAGGCCGCGGCGGCGAACGGCTGGCTCGACCGGGAGCGCACGATCTTGGAAGTATTGACCTCGATCCGCCGCGCGGGCGCGGACATGATCCTCACGTATTGGGCGGCCGAAGCCACCGCGTGGCTGGACTGACGCCCGTACCCCGATAGAGTTCCCGCGTGACCGAGGACAGCAACGCCGCAGATCAGACGGACGACGAGCGCCGCAAAGCGGGGCTTTCGCCCAACGCGCTTCCGCCCGGTGAGCCCAGCCCGGGTTCGCTGGCGCCGACGGAGGTGAAGGTTTCCTTCTGGCTGTGGATCACGGCCGGGATCGTCTACGTCATCGGGTACGTCATCTTCCTGCTGAACAAGCAGGAGATCGTCGACACGATCGTCAAGGGCAACACCGATCCGAAGATCACCCCGGCGACGATCGAGTCGAGCATCACCACGCTGCTCTGGATGCTCGTCGTCGGCGCTGTGGTCTTCGCGCTGCTGTTCGCGCTGTTCGCCTACAAGGCCAGGGAGGGCACGCGTTCGGCACGCTCGATCCTCGCCGTGCTGGTCGTCCTGGTCGTGCTGTTCCAGTTCCTGCTGCAGTTGTTCAGCCTGGTCACGCTGTTCGGCGTGCTCATCGCGCTGTTCGCGCTCGGCCTGCTGTTCTGGCCCGCCGACAACGTCCGGGCCTACTTCCCGAAGGTCGGCCGCAAGCTGTCATGACCGAACAGTTCGAACAGGCCGAGCCGCTCGAAGCCACCACGGTCTACCGCGAAGCCGGGGTTCGCTGGGCCGCGGTGCTTTGGGGGCCGCTGTTCGCACTCATCGGGTACCTGACGGAGCTGCTCACCGCGGGGCCGCGCCACGGCGTCGGCTGGTTGCTGGTGGCCATCGGGCTGTTCGCGATCACCGCACCCTGGGTCCACGCGCGCCGGAAGTTCATGACCGTGAAGCTCACCCGCGCGGCGCTCTGGCAGGGCCGTGAGGCGCTGGAGGTCAAGCGGATCGCGGAGGTGACCGATGTCGGCGCTCCCGTCGGCGCACGGGTGCTCGGCGGCGGCTGGTCCGTGCCGCGGAAGTACGACGAGCTGCCGCTGAAACTCGATGACGGCACTGTTGTGCTCGCTTGGGCGCGAGACGTCCAGGCGTTGCAAGCCGCATTGGGCCGCGTCGTGGTGCCACCAAGCGCTGAGTCATGAGAGGCTGCTCTACGTGATCGACCTTCCTCAGCCCACCGGCTCGCACCTCTGGCCGACCGAAGAGCCGGGAAACCTGGCGCCGCTGCACCGCCCTCGGCGCGCGTTCGTCGCGCTCGCCGAAGTGGTGGTCGCCGGGGTGGTCATCTGGCTCGCGCTTCTGGTCTGGGACGCGAGCAGCGTGACGCTCACGACCACGCTGACAGACGGCACGCAGCTGATCTCCACGCGTGACTTCGGCGGGCGGATCGCCGGTGCCATCGGACTCGGTGTGCTCGCCGCGTTACTGCTCGTCGACGCCGTCCGTCAGCTCCTGCTGGCGACCCGGACCCGGCACCGGAAACCGAAATCGCGATCCACAGGGTTCTCACAGCCAACCCCTAGCTGACTGCTAACCAGCGGGACAAATCTTGCCGCATGATGCGGCGTCGGACATGGGTAATCAACGGTGTACTGATCGTGCTGCTGTGCGGCGCGGGTTTCGGTATCTACCAAGCTTTTTCGCCGGCGGAGAGCACCGCCCAGGCGCAGACCCGCAGTTCCCCGGTGACCCGCGGCACGGTGACCGAAACGATCTCCGCGGCGGGCACCGTTTCGAGCAGCTACACCGGTAGCGCCGACTTCAGCGGTTCCGGCAAGGTGACAGCCATCAACGTCGCCGTCGGCGATGTGGTGACCGCGGGCCAGAAACTGGCCACGCAGGACAACACCGTCGCGACGAAACAGCTTCAGCTGGCCAAGGCCAATCTCGCCGTCGCCGACGAAAACCTGACCACCGCCGAGGACGCGCCGACCACCACCACGGGGAACAACTCCGCCGGCACTTCGGGCGCACAGACCACCAGCATCACTTCGTTGCAGGCCAAGGTGGATCAGGCGCAGCTCGACGTCGACACCGCGCAGACGGCGTTGGCGGACACGGTGTTGACCGCTCCGGGCGCGGGCACGGTCACCGCGATCAACGGTGCGGTGGGGCAGTCCGCCGGGAGTGGCACGTCCAACCCGTCCTCGACTTCGGGCGCTGGGCAGGCCGCTGGCTCTGCTTCCTCGTCGACGACCACGTCGTCGTCTTCCAGCTCCGGGTTCATCGTGCTGACGAACATGAGCGATCTGCTGGTGAACACCTCGGTCGCGGAGATCGACGTCAGCAAGGTCAAGGCGGGCCAGAAGGCCACCGTGACCATCAACGCGCTGCCGAACGCTCCCGTGCAGGCGACCGTCAGCAAGGTCGACCTGACCCCGACAACGAGCGGCAACGTTGTTTCCTACGGCACGCAGCTCGCGCTGACCAGCCCGCCGGAAGGTCTGCGCCCCGGGCAATCGGCCAGCGTGGTGATCACCGTCGCCGAAGCCGACAACGTGCTGAGTGTGCCCGCCGCGGCGGTGCAGACGGCCGGGAACACGAGCGCGGTCGTGGTGGAGGAGAACGGGCAGAACGTGACGCGCCCGGTGCAGGTCGGCGTCCGCGGCGAGTCGACCGTGGAGATCACTTCCGGGCTGACCGAAGGCGAACGTGTCGTGCTCACCGCCGCTTCGCCCGGCGCCACCACCGGCCGTACCGGCACGGGTACCGGTGGTCTCGGTGGCACCGGCGGGTTCCCGGGCACCGGCACGGGTGGTACCGGTGGCCAGCGGACGGCAGGCGCGGGCGGTGGCCGCGGATGAAACCGGTCATCGAGGTCACCGGGCTGACGAAGACCTACGGCTCCGGTGACACCGCGGTGCACGCGCTGCGCGGGGTGGATCTCATGGTGATGCCGGGGGAGTACGTGGCGATCATGGGCGCGTCCGGCTCCGGGAAGTCGACGCTGCTGAACATGCTGGGCTGCCTGGACGTGCCGACTTCGGGGGAGTACGCGCTGGACGGGTTCCCGGTCAGTGAACTCAACGAGCGTCAGCTTTCCTTGCTGCGCAACAGGAAGATCGGCTTCATCTTCCAGTCGTTCAATCTGGTGCCGCGTACTTCGGCGTTGTCCAATGTGGAGCTTCCATTGGTCTACTCCGGACTCCGCCGGGCAGCTCGGCGTACGCGTTCGCTGGCCGCGCTGGAAATGGTCGGACTTTCCGATCGTGCCAAGCATTTGCCGAACGAACTCTCCGGTGGTCAGCAGCAACGAGTCGCCGTCGCCCGCGCTTTGGTCACCGGTCCCGCGATGCTGCTCGCCGACGAACCGACCGGAAACCTCGACCGCGCAAGCACAACCGATGTGCTCGGCGTGTTCGACCGGCTCAACGCGCTCGGCCGTACGGTCGTGATGATCACCCACGAGGACGAGGTGGCCGCGCACGCGCACCGCGTGATCCGGGTCGACGATGGGCTCATCGTCGCCGACGACCGGCGCTGGGTGGGAGTGGCGTGAACTTCCTCGAAATCATGCGGTTCGCCGTGCGCGGGCTGACCGCGAACAAGCTGCGCTCGGCGTTGACCACGCTCGGCATCACCATCGGTGTCGCCGCGGTGATCCTGCTGGTGGCTGTCGGCAACGGCGCGTCGGCGTCGATCACGGCGTCGATCCAAGGCCTGGGCACCAACGTGCTCAACGTTTCCCCGGCGCGCGGCGGCGGCCAGGGTGCGGTGACCCGCCCGCTCACCGCGCAGGACGCGCACGCGCTCGTCGATCCCGTCGGCGCGCCGGACGTCAAGGCCGCGTCGCCGGTGGTGACCACCACGGCGACGGCGACCTACGGCCAGACCAGTTACGACATCTCTTCGGTCACCGGGACCGAGCCCGCGTACTTCGGGACCACGAACCGCGAAGTCGCCGACGGCTCGCTGTTCACCACCGAAGATGTCACGGCCGCAAGGAAAGTCGTCGTGCTCGGGCCGACCGCGGCGCAGTCGATCTTCGGCAACACCGAGGCCGTCGGGAAGAACGTGCTGCTCAACAGTATCCAGTTCACCGTCGTCGGGGTGCTCGAGGCAAAGGGCGCCACCGGACTGCAGAACGCCGACGACGTCGCCATCGCGCCGCTGACCGCTGTCCAGAACTCCCTTACCGGGTACGGAAACCTGAACCAGATTGCCGTGCAAGCCACTACGGCCGACTCGGTTTCCTTGGCACAGGCCGAAGTCACCGCGATCCTCAACGCGCGGCACGGGATCCGCGCCGGCGGCACCGCCGACTACCAGATCCAAAACTCAGAACAACTCCTGGCGACGCGCACCGCGACCACGGACACGTTCACCGTTCTTCTTGGCGCGGTGGCCGCGATTTCGCTGTTGGTAGGCGGAATCGGGGTCACGAACATCATGCTGGTGACGGTCACCGAGCGAATCCGCGAGATCGGCATCCGCAAGGCGATCGGCGCGCCACGCTCGGCGATCCTGGGGCAGTTCCTCGCGGAGGCGACCATGCTGAGCCTGTTCGGCGGGCTGCTGGGCGTGCTGATCGGGGTGGTCGGCAGCCGGTTCACCATCGCCGGGATCGCGCCGGTCATCGTCCCGCCGTCGATCGTCCTCGCCTTCGCGGTCTCCGCGCTGATCGGATTGTTCTTCGGCAGTTACCCGGCGAACCGGGCCGCGTCGCTGCGCCCGATCGACGCCCTCCGCCACGAATAGGAGCTCCACCCATGTCCGACCCCACGCCCACCGCCGAAGAGATCGTGGCCAGCCCGGCCAACGCCGGTGATCTGGACAAAGAGATGAAACAGGTCGCCCAGCCGTTCGGAAAGCTGACGCTCTGGCTCGGTGCGATCGTCGTACTGGCCGTGGCTTTCGGCGGTGGCGCCTGGACTCATTCGGCTCTCGCCGGCACCAGCACTTCGGCCGCTCCGGCTCGCGCCGCGGGTCAAGCGGGGCAGGCCGGCCAGGCTCAAGGTGGCCAGCCCGGCACTGGACGTCAAGGCGCCGGCGGCGGTTTCGGGCGCGGCACGACCGGGACGATCGATCGGGTCGACGGCACCACGGTCTACGTGAAAACCCAGCAGGGGACCGAAGTCGCCGTGTCCACATCGGACACGACCACGGTCAGCGTAGCCACTCCCGGCACGGTCGCGGATCTCAAGCCCGGCAGCACGGTCGTCGTCCAAGGCGCCACGGGCGAAGACGGCAAAGTGACCGCGCAGTCGATCACCCAGTCACCCGCTCGCGCTGGTGGGTGACCGACTGGTTTCTGTTTGAGTTGTTGGTGTTGTTAGATGTCCTGGTTCTGTTTGAGTTGTTGGTGTTGTTAGATGTCATTGTCATACCGACTGGTTGGTATTACGTTGAGCCGGTGACGATCACCTTCGACGAAGAAGTGGCCCGTAAGACCTGGCGAGTGCTCGAGGTCTGCCACGGCATGATCTATTTCGCACCCGAGGCGACGGAGGCGTACGCCGAACTCGGCCTCTCCGCGTCGCAGGGCTACTTCGCGTCGCGGTCCGCCGCGCTCGGCGAGGTCGCGCCGGAGGTCGTCATCGCGACCTTCTACAACTTCAACCCGCGGTTCGTCAGCGAGTCGATCACGGGCGTGTGGGCGAAAACGACCCCCGAGGCCGTCCTCGCCGCCCGTCATGGCGCCGCGGGCAAAACCCTCCGCCGCGTGTTCGGTGACACCGACGTGACCCGCGTCGCCGAACTCCTCCGCGAAGCCGCCACCGCCGTCGCCGACGACTTCGCAGGCCGCCCGCTCTACGCCGCCCATGCCGCGCTGCCGTGGCCGACGGAACCGCAGATGGTCCTGTGGCATGCGCAAACCCTGCTGCGCGAATACCGCGGCGATGCCCACGTCGCCGCGCTCCTCGCCGCGGGACTGAGCGGCATCGACGCCCTCGTCACCCACGCCGCCGGCGGTGGCGTCGCCGCGGAAACCCTGCGGAAATCCCGCAACTGGAGCGAAACAGAGTGGCAGCAGGCCGTCGAGTCACTGCGCGCCCGCGACTGGCTCACCGACGCCCCCGACCCCACCTTCACCACCGCCGGCCAGTCCCGACGCGAGGCACTGGAACTCGCCACCGACCGCAACGCCGTCGCCCCCTATGCCCACATCGGCCTCGCCGCCTGCGAAGAACTCCAAACCCTGGGCCGCCCCCTAAGCCGAGCCGTCGCCGAAGCCGTCATGCCCTGGGCCCTCACCCGCACCTGAACGCACCCTGTGCACACCCAAGTGCAATCTGTGCACACTCAAGTGCGATTTGTGCACGCGAACCAAGCCTACGTCACCGGGAAACACGACTACGTGGACGTGTAACACGGCTACACAGAAGGGAAACAGGTGTGTCTCCCGTTCCGGTAGGTGTGTTGCACGGTGGCGTAGGTGCGTTTCCCGCGTTGGTCCACCGTGTCGAGATGACTCCCTGAGCTGGGTACCCAGTCGCGATTTGCGAGACTGGCACCTGTGACATCTGGAGTCGATCATTCCAAGGCATGGTTCGAGCGGGCGAAGGCGGCCACTCCGGGCGGGGTGAACTCCCCGGTCAGGGCGTTCAACTCGGTCGGCGGGACCCCGCGGTTCATGGTGTGTGGCGAGGGCCCGTATCTGTGGGACGCCGACGACAACCGGTACGTCGACCTGGTGTCGTCGTGGGGGCCGATGATCCTCGGCCACGCCCATCCGGACGTCGTGCGCGCGGTGCGGGAGGCCGCGGTGTCGGGGCTCTCCTTCGGCACGCCGACGCGCGGTGAGGTCGAGCTCGCCGAGGAGATCATCGGCCGGGTCGACCCGGTTCAGCAGGTGCGGCTGGTCAACTCCGGCACCGAGGCGACGATGAGCGCCATCCGCCTCGCGCGCGGGTTCACCGGCCGGTCGAAGATCATCAAGTTCGCCGGGTGTTATCACGGTCACGTCGACGCGCTGCTCGCCGAGGCGGGGTCCGGGCTCGCGACGCTGGGGCTGCCGACGTCGCCAGGAGTTACCGGTGCGCAGGCCGCCGACACGATCGTCCTGCCGTACAACGACCTCGAAGCGGTCAGGAAGTCCTTTGTGGACAATCCGGGCTCGATCGCGGCGATCATCACCGAGGCCGCCGCCGGCAACATGGGCGCGGTGGCGCCGGTCGAGGGGTTCAACGCCGGGCTGCGTGACATCGCCGAGGCCGACGGCGCGCTGCTGATCATGGACGAGGTCATGACCGGGTTCCGCGTCTCGCGGTCCGGTTGGTACGGCCTCGAAGGCGTCGCGGGCGACCTCTACACCTTCGGCAAGGTCATGTCCGGCGGGTTGCCGGCGGCGGCGTTCGGCGGTCGCGCGGACGTCATGGCGCGGCTGGCGCCGGGCGGTCCCGTTTACCAGGCCGGGACGCTGTCCGGGAACCCCGTGGCCGTCGCCGCGGGCCTCGCGACACTCAAAGCTGCCGACGAGGGCGTGTATCGCCAGCTGGACGTCAACTCCCAGCGCCTCGGCGCCCTGTTCCGCGAGTCGCTCACCGCGGCCGGGGTCGCGCACACCGTGCAGTTCGCCGGCAACCTGGTCAGCGTGTTCTTCAGCGAGAACCCGGTGACCGACTACCCGGGCGCGCAGGCCGCCGAGACCTGGCGCTTCCCGCGCTTCTTCCACGCCCTGCTCGACGCCGGCGTCTACCCGCCGCCGAGCGCGTACGAAGCGTGGTTCGTCAACGCGGCCATGGACGACGCCGCGTTCGACGTCATCGAGAAGGCGCTGCCCGAAGCGGCCCGCGCGGCGGCTGCGGCGGTCAAGCCATGACGACGATCGTGCACATGCTGCGGCATGGTGAAGTACACAACCCCGACAAGATCCTCTACGGCCGTCTCGAGGGCTACCGGCTTTCCGAGCGTGGACAGCGGCAGGCGCTGACTGTCGCCGAGGCCGTCGCCGGGCACGACATCGTGCACGTCGTCGCGTCCCCCTTGCAGCGCGCGCAGGAGACGGCGTCGCCGATCGCCGGGGCCCACCGCCTCGACGTCGCGACCGACGACAGGCTCATCGAGGCCGGTAACCAGTTCGAGGGCCTCCGCGTCGCGGTCGGCGACGGCGCGCTGCGGCAGCCGAAGCACTGGCCGAAGATGCGCGACCCGTTCACGCCGTCCTGGGGCGAGCCGTACGTCGAGATCGCGCATCGCATGCTCGGCGCGGTCTACCGGGCGCGCGCCGTGGCGGACGGCCACGAGGCGTTGTGCGTCTCACACCAGTTGCCGATCTGGACGCTCCGCCGGTTCCTGGAAGCGAAGCGGCTGTGGCACGACCCGCGCAAGCGGCAGTGCTCGCTCGCGTCGCTGACGAGCCTAGTCTTCGAGGGAGAAGAGCTCGTGGACATCATCTACAGCGAGCCCGCGGGTTCGACCGATCCCAAGGTGACGGGCGCGTGAAACGCGGGCTGGCGATCATCGCGGCGGCACTGTTGTTCGTCGCGGGATGTTCCACGGGCAAGGACGCCGTTTCGCAGGGCAGCAGCTTTTCGTTCGTGGCGCCCGGCGGCAAGGTCGACATTGCTTATGACGAAGCAGAGCGTCAGCCCGCGCCCAAGATCTCCGGCGACGACCTGATGAACGAGGGCAAAAAGGTCGGACTCGAGGACTTCCCCGGCAAGGTCGTCGTGCTGAACCTCTGGGGTCAGTGGTGTGGTCCTTGTCGCACCGAGGCACCCGAGATGGAGAAGGTCTACCAGCAGACGGCGGCGTCCGGGGTGCAGGTGCTCGGGCTCGACGTCCGTGACGACAGCCGCCAGGCACCGCAGGACTTCATGCGCAACCGCGGCCTGACCTACCCGTCGATCTGGGACCCGTCCGGCCGCGTTCTGCTGCAGCTTTCCGGTTATCCGCGCAACATCATCCCGTCGACGATCGTGCTCGACAAACAGCATCGTGTCGCCGCGGTGTTCCTGCGCGAACTGCTCGCGACGGACCTGCTGCCGACGGTCCAGCGCCTGTCCGCAGAGCCGTGAACGGCAGCCGGTCAGCCTCACAAGAAGCTCACTGCCTACCCTGGCCAGGGTGAACTCCGTGATGGCGCTGGCGACCTCGGGTCCGCTGCTGCTGGCGGCGTTGGTCGCGCTGCTGGCGGGCGCGATTTCCTTCGCCTCACCGTGTGTGGTTCCGCTCGTCCCCGGTTACCTCGCGTATCTCGCCGCGCTGGTCGGCGCGGAAGCTCCGGCGGTCAGCGCGGACGAGGAGCGTAAGAAGGGGCGGTTCGCCGTCGTCGGGGCCGCGGGCCTGTTCATTCTCGGCTTCACCGTGGTGTTCGTCGCGGGGCTGGGCACGCTGGTCTGGCTCGCCGACGCCTTGCTGCTCAACGAAGAACTGCTCCAGCGCATCGGCGGCGTGCTGACGATCGCGATGGCGCTGGTCTTCCTCGGCTGGATTCCCGGCCTGCAGCGGGAATTCCGCTCGCACCAGGTCCCGCGCGGCGGGTTGTGGGGCGCACCGGTGCTCGGCGCGATCTTCGGGCTCGGCTGGACGCCGTGCATCGGCCCGACGCTGTCCGGCGTCACGGCGATGGCCACCGCGACCGGCGGCGACGCCGTCCGCGGGTACGTCCTCATCCTTATCTACTGCCTCGGGCTCGGCCTGCCGTTCCTCCTCATCGCGGTCGGCGCACGCTGGGCCGTCCGCGCCACCGACTGGCTGCGCCGCAACGGCCGTCGCGTGCAGATCTTCGGCGGCGCGCTCCTCATGGTCGTCGGCATCCTGCTCGTCACGGGCCTCTGGACCGAGCTGGTCGGCTGGATGCGCGACGCGTTCATCTCCGACGTCAGGTTGCCGCTGTGACCACCACCGAAGCGCCGCCTGAACCCAAGCAGCCGTACCGGAACTCGCCGGTCAAGCGGGCGCTGGCGTTCGTCCGCAACACCTGGCGCGGCCTGACGTCGATGCGTACCGCGCTCGTCCTGCTGTTCCTGCTGGCGCTCGCCGCGTTGCCCGGCGCCCTGCTGCCGCAGCGCAAACTGAACGCCCCGAAGACCGACGACTACATCGCGGCGCACGGCTGGTGGGGCGAGCTGCTCGACAAGCTGCAGTTTTTCGCCGTCTATTCCAGCGTCTGGTTTTCCGCGATCTACCTGCTGCTGATGGTGTCGCTCGTCGGCTGCCTCGCGCCGCGCAGCATCGACTACATCCGGTCCATGCGCGCCAAGCCCGTGCTCACCCCGCGGAACCTGTCCCGCATGCCGCATTACCGCCGCGCGGTCGTGGCTTCCTCACCCGAGGAAGTTCTCAAGGCCGCGAACGCCCGCCTTTCCGGCTGGCGCCGCGCCGAGCAGGACAACAGCATCAGCGCCGAGCGCGGTTACCTGCGCGAGACCGGCAACCTGGTCTTCCATTTCGGCATGCTCGGCCTGATCGTCTTCTTCGCCCTCGGCGCGATGTTCAGCTACGAAGGCCAGGTCATCGTCCAGGCCAACGGCGGCCAGTTCTGCAACGGCGGCATCTACAACTACGACTCGTTCGACGCCGGCTTGCAGATCGACGGCACCGAGCTGAACCCGTGGTGCGTCAAGGTCGACGACTTCAAGGCGCAGTACACCGACATCGGCCAGCCCGAGCACTACGAATCGTCGATCGAGTACCAGTCCGGGGAAGACCTCCAGACCGGCACCTGGCGGCCGTACCACCTCGAGGTCAACTCGCCGCTGCGCACCGCGGGTGACCGGATCTACCTGCTCGGCCATGGCTACGCGCCGAAGTTCACCGTGACCTACCCGGACGGCACGAGCCGCAGCCTCGCCACCCAGTGGCGCCCGGTCGACCAGGCGACGCTGCTGTCCGAAGGCGCCACGAAGTTCCCCGACCCGCCGGGCATCACCGACGAGACGATCCGTCGCACCAAGCAGCTCGCCATCACCGGTCTCTTCGCGCCGACGTCGTTCGTGCACGGCAACGTGCTCACCTCGTCCGGCCCCCAGCTGACCAAGCCCGGCGTCGCGATCGACGTCCTGCGCGGGGACATCGGCACCGATTCCGGTCGCGGGCAGTCGATCTTCGAGGTCGACCAGTCGCAGGTCGACAAGGGCGCGCTCAAGAAGGTCGCGCGGGAGAACCTCGACGTCGGGCAGGACCTGACGCTCGACGGTGGCACCAAGATCCGCTTCGACGGCGTCCAGCAGTGGGTGTCGCTGCAGATCTCGCACGATCCGACGCAGGTTTTCGTCCTCGGTTTCGCTATTGCCATGTTCGTCGGCCTCGCCGGGTCGCTGCTGGTCAAGCGGCGCCGGGTGTGGGTGCGGGTCACGCCGGCCGACGGCGACGCGGGCGGTACCGTGGTCGAGGTCGGGGGGCTGGCACGTACCGATCAGGCGGGGTACGGCGAAGAGTTCGGCCGTATCGCGGAGCAGCTTGTCTCCGGTAAGAAAGGGACTTGAGTATGCCGATCGACGAGACCTTGTCGCGGTTCAGCGACTGGTCGTTCACCACGGCCGCGGCGATCTACGTGCTGGCGCTGGTGTTCTTCCTGATCGAGCAGTCCTTCGGAGCCAAGGGGCGCCAGGCCGCCGAACGGCAGAAGCAGCGCGTCCGTGAGCTCGCCGGGGCGGGTGGCCCGTCGGTCACCGTCATCGAACCGGCCACCCCGGCCACCCCGGCCGCGCCTGTCCAAGGCGGCCGCGCGGAGCGGATCGGCAAGATGGGCGCCGCGCTGCTCGTGCTCGGCGTGCTCATGCACTTCGCCGCGCTCCTGCTGCGCGGGCTCGCGACGCATCGCGTGCCCTGGGGCAACATGTACGAGTACGGCATGGCCGTGACCTTCGTCGCCATGGTCACCTGGCTCGTGGTGATCAAGAAGTTCGACGTCCGGCACCTGTCCGGGTTCATGCTGCTGCCCGTCGTCATCCTGATGTTCGTCGACGGCACGATGCTCTACACCGTGGCGGCGCCGGTCCAGCCCGCGCTGCAGTCGTACTGGCTGGTCATCCACGTCGCCGCGGCCGCGAGCTCGGCGGGCCTGTTCCTGGTGCCCGGCGTGGCCAGCGTGCTGTACCTGTTCCGCTCGGCGCACGACCGCAACCCGGCGAAGTTCCCGCGGTTCGGCCCGAAGCTGCCGAGCGCGGACATCCTCGACCGCATCGCCTACCGGACCACGATCATCGCGTTCCCGATCTTCACCTTCGGCGTGCTCTGCGGCGCGGTCTGGGCCGAAGCCGCCTGGGGCCGGTTCTGGGGCTGGGACCCGAAGGAGACCGTGGCGTTCATCGCGTGGGTCATCTACGCCGCGTTCCTGCACTCCCGTGCGACGGCGGGCTGGCGAGGCACCCGCGCCGCTGTGATCAATGTCATCGGCCTGTCCGCGACGGTGTTCAACCTCTTCTTCATCAACCTCGTCACAACGGGCTTGCACTCATACGCCGGGGTCGGCTGACACCGGGCAGTCCCCCCGACTACCGTCCCCATCACAGGCGGGAGTTGTTACGACGTTCCAGGAGGACCCCAGCGGTGACCGGACCCAACGACGAAAAGGCTCCAGAGCACCCCGAGCCCACCGGAGCTGAGCCCGCCGCCGAGCAGAAGCCGGCGGTGTTCACCGATGACCGCACGGATTCCACGCCACACCCGCATTCGGGCAGTTACCAGGTGAACCCGGCGACCTCCGGGCCGCACCAGGTGCCGGTGAACCCGGCGGTTTCGGGCCCGTACCCGGTTCCTGGCGCGCAGCAGCAGGCGTACTACTCCGAGGCGACGCCTTCGGGCCCCCAGCAGCAACAACAGATTCCCCAGCAGCACTACCAGCAGCAGTACGACCAGAACCTGCCGCCGCTGCAGCCCCAGTACCAGCAGCAATACCCGCAGCAGGCGCAGCCGGGCCAGATCCCGCTGCCGCAGCCGCAGCACGGGCGTCACACCCAGGGCGGTCCCAACGGCGACCTGTCGACAGCGCACCTGGTGAAGCAGATCAAGCGCCGCCCGCAGTCCGGCTGGCGCAAGGCCGTCTACGTCGGCAGCGGAAAGCTGATCAACCCGGGGGAGAGCCCGGCCGACACCCAGCGCCGCGAGCTGATCGCGCGCGTCAACCAGCCACTGCGCGGCTGCTACAAGATCGCGATGCTGAGCCTCAAGGGCGGGGTGGGCAAGACCACCACCACGACCACACTGGGCTCGACGTTCGCCTCACTGCGCGGGGACAGGGTCGTCGCCGTCGACGCGAACCCGGACCGCGGCACGCTGTCGCAGAAGATCCCGATCGAGACCACCGCCACCGTGCGGCACCTGCTGCGCGACGCGGACAAGATCACCCGCTACAGCGATGTCCGCTCGTACACCTCACAGGGTTCGAGCCGGTTGGAGATCCTCGCCAGCGAGCAGGACCCGGCCGTCTCCGAGGCGTTCTCCGAGGACGACTACCGGCGCGCGGTCAACCTGCTCGAGCACTTCTACAATATCGTGCTCACCGACTGCGGGACCGGCCTGATGCATTCCGCGATGAAGGGCGTCCTGGACGTCGCCGACTCGCTGGTCATCGTGTCTTCCGGCTCTGTCGACGGCGCGCGCAGTGCCTCGGCGACGCTCGACTGGCTCGAGGCGCACGGCTATGGCGACCTGGTCAAGCGCTCGGTCGCGGTGATCAACTCGGTGCGGCCCAAGGGCGGCTCCGTGGACCTCGACAAGCTCACGGCCCACTTCGGTGCGCGAGTGCGCGCGGTGTGCCGGATCCCGTTCGACCCGCATCTCGAAGAGGGCGCGGAAATCGAGCTCGACAGGCTGAACCCGGACACCAGGCTCGGCCTGCTCGAACTCGCCGCCACGGTTGCCGACGGCTTCACGAGGTAAAATTAAAGGACTACTTGGGGTCGGGCTCGTCGCGGCGCTTGCGCTGCTGCTCGCCCAGTTTCCGCAGGAAGTCGGGGTCGTCGTCAGGCGCGATCTGCGGTGGGTGTGAGGCCACACCCACCCTTTCGGCGCCGAAAGCCCGCCACAACAGTACGGCGATGGTGAGACCACCAATCGCCGCGAGCAGGTAGATCATGCTCGCTCCTTTCCGTGTGCAGGCTGGCTTCGTTCACCCCGAGGTTAGCCCTTTTGTCGGTATTTGGGGCCAGGGGGCTCCGGCTTTCACCGAACGACTACGGGGCCGGAAGCATCGCGGCCGGTGAAAACCGGTCGTGCTGCTTCCGACCCCGTAGTGCGGTTGTGGACGTTTACGTCCGTGTGGGCTCGCTGGCGTCGGTCGTGAGCTCCGCAAGGAGCTCGTTGACCTCGGACTCGCGGAACCGGCGATGGCCGCCCGGTGTCCTGATCGAGCCGATTCGGCCTGCAGTCGCCCACCGGGTCACCGTCTTCGGGTCGACTCGGAACAACGCGGCGACCTCACCTGGGGTGAGAAGTCGCCCTCCCATGGTCGCGGTCACTTTCCGCCTCCTTCACGACTTCGCTGCTATACCGGAGGCAGCCAGGCCCTGTTGCCTGACCGCGTCGGGTAGCGAACTCTCACAATCGTTGCATCTCACCCGCCAGGTACTCGAACGGTTGTCTTAGAGTAAAGAGCCCTTAAAGGGCAAAGCCCCCGAAAACGGGCACCCAAACACCCAGTCCAACCACGCGGCCCCCGCCTCCAAACCCAGCCACGCGGGTCCTTAGTCCGTAAACCCAGTCACCACGACTCACGTCCGCCCAACGGGCGGGAGTCTTCACCGCGCCTGCCAATAAACACAGGCTTCTAGCCGTGCCTCTGTACCCAGCCACCAGCTTTGAGCCGGACAAGCCAGAGGCCAACCACAACCAGCGCAATCAACCCCATCCCGCACCCCAACCAGATCAGCCTTAGATTAACCACGTGGATCAGCTGGACAGAAAGATCATCGCCGCTCTCCGTGTCAACGGCCGCGCCTCCTACGCCGAACTCGGCCGTGTGGTGGGCCTCTCGGCGTCCTCGGTCCACGAGCGGGTGGGCAAACTCGAAACCAACGGGGTCATCACGGGCTATCACGCTGTGGTGAACGCCAGTGCCGTCGGCTTGGGGGTTACCGCGCTGGTCGGCATCCAGCCCACCGACACGGCCACGGACGAGGACGTTGCCGAGGCTTTAGGTGAGCTTGACGAAGTCGAGAGCTGCTACGCGGTCGCAGGTGACGAAGCGTTCGTAGTCAAGGTGCGCGTCGCCACAGTCGACGACCTGGAACGCTCCCTGGGACGACTCCGGCGCATCCCTGGCGTGGCCAGGACCCACACCACGGTTGTGCTCTCCACCAGGTTCGAAGGCCGCGCGAACAACGCGGGGCTGGGCGACGGGCTCCAGGGCGGCGCGTAACCTGCGTTGATGTGAGCTCTGAACGTTCTGGACACCTGGCCCGTGACTTGGTGATCTATGTGCTGGCACGGTTCGTCATCGTCGCCGCGGTCGTTGTGGTGCTGGTGCTCGTCAACGTCCCGCTGCTGGTCGCGCTCGCCGTGGGCCTGGTCGTGGGACTGCCGATCGGTCTTCTCGTGCTGCGGCCGCTGAACGTCCGCGTGACCGCCGGCCTGGCCGAGCGCAACAGGGGCAGGGCGACAGAGCGCGCGAAGCTGCGAGCTCAGCTGCGCGGCGATTTGTGAGCCGCCTGCACAGCCGTGCCTGGGTCCGCGAGGCCATCCGGCTTCTCGAAGCCGACGCCAACCGCAGCGCCGACACGCATCTCCACGTCTTCCCGCTGCCGCTCGACTGGGGCATCGACCTTTACCTGAAGGACGAGTCGGTCCACCCGACCGGCTCGCTCAAGCACCGGCTGGCCCGTTCGCTGCTGCTGTACGGCCTGGTCAACGGTCAAATCGGCGCGGACACCGTGCTCATCGAGGCGTCCAGCGGGTCCACCGCGGTCTCCGAGGCGTATTTCGCGCGCATGCTCGGGTTGAAGTTCGTCACGGTCGTGCCGCGCCGGACCAGTCCGGAGAAGATCGCGCTCATCGAGTTCTACGGCGGCACCTGCCACTTCGTCGACGCGCCGCCGGCGATGTACACCGAGGCCGAGCGGCTCGCGTCGGAGTGCAACGGGCATTACCTGGACCAGTTCACCTACGCCGAGCGGGCCACGGACTGGCGCGGGAACAACAACATCGCCGAGTCGGTCTACGCCCAGATGCGTGCCGAACGTCACCCGATCCCCACCTGGATCGTGGTCGGCGCGGGCACCGGCGGGACAAGCGCGACCTTCGGCCGGTACGTGCGCTACCGGCGGCACACCACGAAGGTCGCCGTCGTCGACCCGGAGAACTCGTCGTTCTACGGCGCTTGGCAAACCGGCGCGCTCGACTACGGGACGGGCATGTCGTCGCGGATCGAGGGGATCGGCCGTCCGCGCGTCGAGCCGTCGTTCGTGCCCGGGGTGATCGACGAGATGCTCCGGGTGCCCGACGCGGGCTCCCTGGCGGCCATCCGGCTGCTGCGCGAGCGGACCGGTCACTGGGCCGGCGGGTCGACCGGAACGAACCTCTACGGCGCTTTCCAGCTCATCGCGGGCATGCTCGAAGAAGGCCAGGCAGGCAGTGTCGTCACCCTGCTGTGCGACGGCGGCGAGCGCTACGCGAACACGTACTACAACGACTCGTGGCTCACGGAACAGAACCTCGACATCGAGCCGTACACGGCGAAGTTCGAGGAGTTCCTGACCAGCGGAAAGTTCACCCCGGAGATCCTCCCGGAGTGACATGAACGGACCGTTCCTAGCGAAAAACGCCAGGAACGGTCCGTTCATAGCGCTTTAGAGCGCGAGCCCCACACCCGTCAGCACGGCCCAGGCGAGCATGGCGAGACCGGTGTCGCGCAGCGCCGGGATGAGCTCACGGCCCACCTTGTTGCCCGCGACGGCCTTCACCGAGCTGATCAGCAGGGGCGCGCAGAGCAGGCCCCCCAGCAGGATCGGGTGCCAGATGCCGAGCAGCACGCTGATCACGAACGGGACGGTCACGAGCGCGAGGTAAAGCCGCCGCGTGCCGGTGTTGCCGAGCCGCGTCGCCAGGGTGCGCTTGCCGGATTCGATGTCGGTCGGGATGTCGCGCAGGTTGTTGGCCGTCAGCACACCGGTCGAGAAGCAGCCGACGGCGATCGCGCAGCCGAGCGCTTCCCAGCTGATGCGCCCCGCCTGGACGTAGACCGTGCCGAGCACGCTCGCGAGGCCGAAGAACACGAACACCGCGATCTCGCCGAAACCGTAGTAGCCGTAAGGCTTTTTGCCGCCGGTGTAGAACCACGCGCCGAGGATGCAGACCGCGCCCATCGCGAGCAGCCACCAGTAACCGCTCAGCGCCACCAGCAGCAGACCGAGAACCCCGGCGATCCCCAGCGACGTCAGCGCGGCCGCGAGAACGGCCTTGGGCTTCGCTGTGCCGGAACCGACGAGCCGCAGCGGGCCGACGCGATTTTCGTCGGTGCCGCGGATGCCGTCGGAGTAGTCGTTGGCGTAGTTCACGCCGATGATCAGGGCCAGCGCCACCAGCAGCGCCAGCAGGGAACGCCACCACAAAAACGCGTCGAGCGCGACCGCCGCGCCGACTCCGGCCAGCACCGGGGCCACGGCGTTGGGCAACGTCCGCGGGCGGGCCCCCTCGATCCACTCACTCACTGTCGCCATGGCGATCATTCTTATGGACCGCCCCGACGGCTCAGCAGGGGGACGGCGCGTAACCGATCTCGACGTGGGCGGCGGGCGCGTACTTGCCGGGCGCGAGGCGGTACCAGCTGTCCGAAGTGCCACGCGGGCCGTCGACGGTTTCGCCGGTCAGCTCGCACTCGATGCGGACCTGCGCGCCCTGTACGGCCATCCCGGCTTGGGCGGACGAGAGCTCGGGGCCGGTGCGGACGTTCAGGAGCTGGCCGTCCGTGCCGACCTTGCCCCAGGCGCCGGAGCCGCTCCACTGGAAGGTGACGTTGACGTAGGCGTTGCCGGTCAGCTGCAGGCCGTCCCAGAAGGCGCCGTCGGCGAGGTCGATCGCGGCGGGGTTGCGCACCTTGCGGCCGAACTGGTCGAGGCCGCTGTTGTAGCCCTCGGCGTAGGCGGCCTGCGCCTGCGCCTTGCCCTGCGGCAGGTCCGTCCACGACTGGCGGTCGGAGTTCCAGTAGTCGTCCTTGGTGTTCCACGGGCCGACGTCCCACACCGGTGCCCATTCGCACCGCGAACCGCTCAGCGTGCAGACCCGGGCGGTGTAGTCGCCGAAACCGGCCTTCGAGAGGCCCCGGCGCGACGGCAGCGCGACGAAGTGGTCTCGCGGGGTGATGACATGCCCGTTCGCGGTGGTCCCGCCGACGAGGCCTTCCCGGGTCGCGAAGACGGTGTAGGTGTTGCCTGCCTCTGAACTCAGGCTCCTGGCCGCCGCCGGGCGGTCGACGTTCCAGGCGGTGAGGTTGATCGAGCGGACGGTCGCGGTGGCGACGCCGACCGACCGGACCAGGCGCGTCTGCACCGAGCGCGTGCTTTCCGGCAGCACCGCGACGGTGTCCGGCGTGCTCTCGAGCCACTCCGACCAGGTGCCGTCGCTCCGCAGGCCGCGGACGTCGGCGGCGGCTTGGGTGCCGGCGGGGATCGTCGCGTCCAGCGTCACGTAGACGGTGTTGACCGCGGAAGGGAGTTCATGGACGTCGAACTCGATCGTCGACGTCAGGCCAGTGTCCGCGTCCGTCGGGGTGCCGATCGGCAGCGTGCCGAGGTCCGGGCTGATGGACCAGGTCAGCGTGCCGCTGTTGGGTATGGCGGGCGGGTCGGCCCAGGCAGCGGGGGCCAGGACGGACAGGCCGACGGTGATTGCGGCAAAAGCGATTCCCCTGCTCATCCAGCGTGACATGGGACGAGCCAAAGTCACCGTTGGTGATCTGTCAACCAACCACCACTGATCACTGGGAAATTTCCGACGTTAGTAGTAGGTATTTAACCTCTGCACGGTCGATTTTTCCTGGTCCCCGCAATGGCAACGCCGACGCGAACTCGATCCGCTTCGGCGTCGACGCCGTTCCCAGCTCTTCCCGCACCGCGGAACGCAAAGTTTCGATGTCCGGCGGTGTCGCTCCAGCAACTACCAACGCGACCACGGCCTCGCCCCACTGCGGATCCGGCAACCCCACGACACAGGCTTCTCGGACTCCGGATTGGCTGGTCAGCACCCGCTCGATCGGCGCCGCGGCCACCTTCACCCCGCCGGTGTTGATCATGTCGTCGATGCGCCCCAGCACCTCAAGTCGCCCGTCCGAGTGGAGCTGCCCCCGATCGGACGTCAGAAAGCGCCCGTCGACAAACGACTCCGCAGTCAACTCCGGCTGCAACCGGTACCCGTGCGCCAGCACACTCCCGGCCAACGCGATCCGCCCGTCCTCCCCAAGCTCGACCCGCACGCCGTCCAACGGAAAGCCGTCGTACACACACCCACTGGCCGTCTCGCTCATCCCGTAGGCGGGAACGATCGACACGCCAGCATCAGCGGCCCGCTCGCGCAGCGCCCCAGATGTCGCCGCCGCTCCCACGACAATCGCGTCAAACGCCTTCGCCGCCGCCAGCCCATCCCCACCGGCGTCCAGCAACCGGGTCAACTGCGTCGGTACCAATGCCGTGTAAAACGGCCCCTCGCCGGCTAGAACAGGCTTCGCCGCCTCCGCGAAATCCTCCGCTCGAAACCCACCCTCAGCCATCACCGCAGGCTCGGTCCCCGCCACCAGCGACCGCACCAGCACCTGTAACCCACCGATGTACTGCGCCGGCGTCGCCAGCAACCACCGCCCAGCCCCACCCAGCCGCCGATGTGTCGCCTCGGCGGACGCCACCAACGCCTCCGCCGACAACAACACCCCCTTCGGCGCACCTGTCGACCCAGAGGTGGCCACGATCACCGCCGTCCCAGGCTCGACCGGCTCGTCGGGCCGCATCGCCTCTCGCACCGCCTCTGAGTCCTCAGTCAGCGGCAACACCGCCGCCCCGCCCCCCAAGGCCTCATTGAGCGCCCGACTCAGCTCCCGAACGCCCTCAACCCCACCGTCCAGCCAAACCTCACGCATACCCAACCTCCAAAATTAGTCGCCGCACTCAGTCCGCTGGAGGTGAGTGGTTGGCCTCTGGCCTGTATGGCTCAAAGCTGGTGGTCTGCTCCAAAGGTGTGGCTAGAAGCCTGTGTTTATTGGCAGGCGCGCCATCAGGTTTGCGTGACCAGGGCGTGGCATGGGCGGGTCGCTTGCGACTGGTTCGGGGGCGCCCTGCTCCCGCAAACCTGGCCTTCGGCGAGCGCGCGCGGTGAAGACTCCCGCCCGTTGGGCGGACGTGAGTCGTGGTGACTGGCTTTACGGATCTAAAAGCCCGCGTTCCTGCCTTCACAGACGTGCCGCTCGCCCTCAAACAACCGTCCTCACCTTCAGTAGTAATCCGTCCCCACCATCAGTAGTAGTACGGGAAGTTTGTCCAGTCGGGATCCCGCTTCTCAAGAAAGGCGTCTCGTCCCTCGACGGCCTCGTCCTGCATGTACGCCAACCGCGTAGCTTCCCCGGCAAAGAGCTGCTGACCAGCCAACCCGTCATCCACCAGGTTGAACGCGTACTTCAGCATCCGCTGAGCCGTCGGTGACTTCCCGTTGACCGCCCAAGCCCACTCCAGCGCCTCGACCTCCAGCTCCGCATGCGGCACAGCAGCGTTGACCGCCCCCATAGCCTGCATCTGCTCAGCCGTATACGCCTTCCCGAGGAAGAAGATCTCCCGGGCGAACTTCTGCCCGACCTGCTTCGCCAGATACGCCGATCCGTACCCACCATCGAACGAACCAACGTCGGCATCGGTCTGCTTGAACCGCGCGGGCTCGGCCGAGGCCAGCGTGAGATCGCACACCACGTGCAGCGAGTGCCCACCGCCGGCGGCCCACCCCGGGACGACCGCGATGACCACCTTTGGCATGAATCTGATCAGGCGCTGGACCTCGAGAATGTGCAGCCGACCGGCCCGCGCGGGGTCCACCGTGTCCGAGGTCTCCCCGGCCGCGTACTGATAGCCCGTGCGTCCGCGAATACGCTGGTCACCACCGGAGCAAAATGCCCAGCCGCCGTCTTTCGGCGATGGGCCGTTTCCGGTGAGCAGGACGCACCCGACGTCCGAGCTCATCCGCGCGTGGTCGAGCGCGCGGTAGAGCTCGTCCACGGTGTGCGGCCGGAAGGCGTTGCGAACCTCCGGGCGGTCGAACGCGATACGAACGACCCGTTTGCCTGAACGCGTTTCAGTCGAACGGTGGTAGGTGATGTCGGTGAAGTCGAAACCATCGATCTCGGTCCACAAGGTCGGGTCGAACAGCTCGGAAACCTGGGCGTCATGCACGTTTGGGAGAATAGGCTGAATGAAAATGTCTGCTGAAGACGCATCTGAGGACGAACCTGGAGCTCGCCGGTGAACCCATCCACGGCCGAGGCCAGGGTCATCGTCGACGAACTCGTCCGCAACACCGTCTCGCACGTGGTGCTCTGCCCGGGTTCACGCAACGCCGCGCTTTCGCTGGCGCTTTACTCAGCCGCCTCCGAAGGCAAA
Source organism: Amycolatopsis sp. (assembly GCF_036008905.1). GTDB lineage: Bacteria > Actinomycetota > Actinomycetes > Mycobacteriales > Pseudonocardiaceae > Amycolatopsis. The sequence continues at coordinate 61,251 of NZ_DASYMU010000151.1, forward strand.
CTTCGCCTGCATGTCCGCGTCGACGAGCGCGGCGCCGCGTTCCTCGCGCTGGGGATGGCCGCGCGCACCGGACGTCCGGTCGCGGTGCTGTGCACCTCCGGGACGGCCGCCGCCAACTTCCACCCCGCGGTGCTCGAAGCCGACCGCGCCGGGGTTCCCCTGATCGTGATGACCGCCGACCGCCCGCCGGAGCTGCGGGCCGCGGGCGCCAATCAGGTGATCGACCAGCATCACCTGTACGGCGGTGCGGTCCGGTACTTCGACGAGTTCGCCGTCGCGGAGCGTCGCACGGGCCAGAACGCCTACTGGCGGAGCCAGATCTGCCGCGCCTGGAACGCCGCGTACGGCGAGTGGCGCTCCGGTCCGGTCCACCTGAACCTGCCGTTCCGTGAGCCGCTGGTGCCGGAGCTGGGCGAAGGCGCCGAGGACTGGTACGAGTCGCTCGAAGGCCGCCCCGGCGGCGCCCGCTGGACGGAGCTGCCCGACTTCGGCGCGCTGCCGTCGTTCGTGGTGCCGTCGGCGAGATGTGGCCTGGTCATCGCGTGCGACACGGGGATCAGGGCCGCCAGCGAGTGGGCCGAGCAGCACGGCTGGCCGGTGGTTTCCGAAACCGGGGGCATCGGGCTGTCCGGGTCGACGGCGATCTCGTCCGGCGCGTGGCTGCTGGGCATCGAGGAGTTCATCGCCACCCATAAGCCCGAGCAGGTGCTCTGCATCGGCCGTCCGACGGTGTTCCGCCAGGTCCAGGGCCTGATTTCGGATCCGGACATCGAGGTCCTGCTGGTCCGGCCCGATTCGGACTGGCCGGCTCCCGCGCACAACGTCCGGCAGGTCGGCCAGTGGTTCGACGAGCCGTCGAAGCCCGCCGATCCCGAGTGGCTCGCCAGCTGGCAGCGTGCCGACGCGTCCGCGAAGGCGGCGCTGACCGAGGCACTGGCCGAGGAACCGTGGCCGAGCGGGCTCCGGCTCGCCGCCGAGCTCGTCGAAGCCCTGCCGCCCGACTCACTGCTCGTCGTCGGCTCGTCCAACCCGACGCGGGACGTGGCGCTCGCCGGGGGACTGCGCCCGGACGTGATGGTGCACCGCAACCGCGGCGTCGCGGGGATCGACGGCACGGTGTCGACGGCCATCGGCGCGGCGACGGTCCACCGCGGCTACTCCTACGCCCTGATCGGCGACCTGACCTTCCTGCACGACGCGAACGGGCTCCTCACGGGTCCGGCCGAGCAGCGGCCGGACCTGACCATCGTGGTGCTCAACGACGACGGCGGCGGGATCTTCTCGCTGCTGGAGCAGGGCGCCCCCGAGCACGCCGAAAGCTTCGAGCGCGTCTTCGGCACCCCGCACGGCGCCGATCTGGGCGCGCTCTGTGCGGGCTACCGCGTGCCGCACCAGGTCGCCGGAACCCTCACCGAGTTCCGGGCAGCACTGCGTCCGGCACCGGGGCTGCGGGTTGTCGAGGTGCGAGTGGACCGTTCGCGGCATCGCGACCTGCACGCTCGTGTGCGGTCCGCGGTTTCGGTCGCGGTCAATTCCGCAGGTCAGCACGGTCAATAAGTTTTTTGGCGTATTCCCAGTAAGCAAGAACCTGCTTTTGGCTGTTCCTCGGGTGGAAATGACGGGCTACCTTCAGCGGCGTTCCGTTTCTCCCTGGGAGGCCATAGATGCGTTCACGTACTCGAGCAGGGCTGGGGGCGGTGGCCGGCGGCGTCGCCGTGGTCCTGCTTTCGGCGACAGCCAGTGCGGCACCCGGACCAGGTGCGCCCGGTGTCGGTGATCCCTACTACCCAGGCGCCGGAAACGGCGGCTACGACGTCGCGCACTACGACCTCCGGCTCACCTATCAGCCGGCCACCGACCTGCTTTCCGGCACCACGACCATTTCGGCGAAGACCACGCAGGAATTGTCCAGTTTCAACCTGGATTTCGGACTCAAGGTCAATTCCGTCCGCGTGAACAATGCGTCGGCGAAGTTCGCGAATGATCCGAAAGACCCCAGCGAGCTCGTCGTGACCCCGTCGAAGGCGCTCGCCAAGAACCAGGCGATCACCGTCGTCGTGAACTATGCCGACACCCCGTCGAAGGTCGTCATCGACGGCTTCACCGGCTGGAAGAAGACGCCCGACGGCGCGCTCGCCGTCGACGAGCCGCAGATCGCCGAGTGGTGGTTCCCGTCGAGCGACCACCCGACCGACAAGGCCACCTACGACGTGTCGGTCGAGGTGCCGGACAACGTCTCGGCGCTGTCCAACGGCACGCTGGTGCGCAAGACCAAGCAGCGCGCCGGCTGGACGCGCTGGAACTGGCGCAGCACGCAGCCACAGGCCACGTACCTGACCTCGCTCGAAGTGGGCGCCTTCGAGGTCAACCAGTCGACGACCCCGGACGGCAAACCGTTCATCACGGCGTACGACCCGGCACTGGGCGACTCGCTGGAGGCGGCCAAGGCCAGCGTCGAGCGCACGCCGGAGATCAACGAGTTCCTCGCGTCGAAGTTCGGGCCCTACCCGTTCGAGGCGCAGGGCGGCGTCGTGACGCCGGGCATTAACTTCTCGCTGGAAAACCAGACCCGCCCGGTCTACGGCGGCGGCAACTTCCGCTCCGGCTCGAACACCACGCTCATCGCGCACGAGAACGCCCACCAGTGGTTCGGTGACTCGGTCGCGCTGGGCAAGTGGAGCGATATCTGGCTGAACGAGGGCTTCGCGAGCTACGCCGAGTACCTGTGGTCCGAACACGAGGGCGAGGGCACGGTCGACGAACTGGCCGAGTACACCTACCAGTCCTACGCCGCGGACGACCCGTTCTGGCAGGTCCTGCCCGCCGACCCCGGTGCGGCCAACCAGTTCGACGGCGCGGTGTACGACCGTGGCGCGCTGACGCTGCAGGCGCTGCGCAAGGCCGTCGGCGACGACAAGTTCTTCGAGATCCTGAAGACCTGGGTGACCACGAAAAAGGGCGGCACAGGCGTCATCCCCGAGTTCATCGCGTTGTCGGAGAAGATCTCCGGCAAGCCGCTGCACGACCTGTTCCAGACCTGGCTGTACACCAAGGGCAAGCCCGCGGTGAGCCCGAACGGAGCCGCTCCGCAGGCGTTCAAGGCGCAGGCGCTGGTGCAGCCGAAGTCCTTCCCGCAGATCAAGGCGAACCACCAATCGCTCGCCGCGAACTCGGGCAGGTGAGGGAAGGCTCTATGCTCGCGGCGTGACGGCAAAAGGTGAGCGGGCGAGGCGCATCGGGTGGCGTGCCGCCCTCGGTGTCGCCTCGCTCATCACCGTTCTCTGCATCACCTTGCTGTTCGCCGCGATCCGTAACGACAACGCGATCGAAGGCCGGATGGGCACGGCCAACGCCCAGGTGGACTCGGTCTCGTTCGACCGCACGATCATCAACTACCAGACCCCCGACGGCATCGTGCACAGCCCGTCCAACGGCGTGCTCTACCCCGACGGCCTCGCCGCCGGTCAGCTCGTGCGGATCGAGTACGACATGAGCGACCCCGAACTCGCCAGGGTCGCCGGCCGCTCCGCCGCACTGACCGTGCTGCCGCTGGGCACCACGATCCTGTTCACCTGGCTGGTCATCGGCCCGCTGCTGTGGTGGATCCGGCGCCAGAACAAGCGCCTCGCCCCGCCCGCCGCGGTCCCGGAAAACGCCGACGCCCCCTGATCTCTTAGCGACCAAGAGATCGCCATCTGTCGACAGATGGCGACCCCCCGGTCACAGAACTACGCGGCGGTTTCCTGCCACCAGGAGAGGACTTCGTCGGCGACGCTGGGAGCGGCGACGAGCAGGCCGTCGACGGGCAGAGCGGTGCCTTCGCCCCGCCGGTCCAGGACCACCGCGCCGACCTCGATGGCCATCGCCACCGAACCGGCCACGTCCCACTCGTGATAGCTGTGCAGCACCGCGGCCGACGCGTGGCCGAGCGCGACCTGCGCGATCGACAGCGCGGCCGAGCCCAGCACCCGCACCCCGGCATGGGCCGCGGCGGCGCGTTCGATGAAGCCGCCCATGCCCGGCCACGGGCCGGTGCGGGTCAGTTCGGTGCAGACGATGGCGCCCGCGGTGCAGTCGCGGTCGATCAGCTTGATCTGCTTGCCGTTGGCGCGGGCACCGCGGCCGCGGGCGGCGGCGTAGATCTGCGCGCGGTACGGGTCGGCGACCACGCCCACGACCGGGCCGGACGCGTCGATCAGCGCGAGGCTGTAGGCGCACCACGGCACCCCGGCGACGTAGTTGGCCGTGCCGTCGACGGGGTCGACCACCCAGCGGTACTCGGCGACGTCGGCGCCGTGGTCGGCGCCGAACTCCTCCCCGACCACGGGGATGCCGGGGAACTCGGCGGCCAGCACGCGTCTGGTGTGCCGCTCGAGGATGCGGTCGGTGTCGGTGACCCAGTCGAACGGTGATTCCTTGGTGTCGGGATGGGCGCCGCGGCCGGTGGTCGCCATGATGACGTCGGTGGCGTCGTTGGCCAGTCGTCCGGCGACTTCGAGCGCTCTGGACACCAGCCCAGGTTCAACGGGCTGGGGGAGGCGCGAAGACAAGAGGGTCACGCCGACCTAGTCTGGCCACGGCGGGTGTCCGCAACGCAACACTGAGATGACATGTCGCCGTCGGCTGCGCGCGGCCGAAGTGTTCCGGCATCGTTGGCCCGGTCGTTACGCGAGCTTCGCCGGTTCCTCGGGCCCTGGTGAGAGGCTTGTGACGTGCGAGTCGCCATTGTCACCGAAAGTTTCCTGCCCCAGGTGAACGGCGTGACCAACTCCGTTCTGCGCGTGGTGGAGCACCTGCGCGACCGTGCGCACGAGGTGCTGATCATCGCGCCCGGCCCCGGCCAGTCCGAGTACCGCGGCGCGCCCGTGGTGCGGATCCCTGCCCTCGACTTCCCCGGCGTCAACTCCTTGCCGATCGGCGTGCCGACCAGGACCGTGCTCACCGCGATGGCCAAGTTCGGCCCGGACGTCGTGCACCTCGCGTCGCCGTTCGTCGTCGGTGCCCGCGGGCTGGCCGCCGCGCGCCGCCTCAGAGTCCCGTCGATCGCGGTCTACCAGACCGACATCGCCGGTTTCGCCTCCGCGTACGGCTTCGGCCTGGCGACCCGCGCGGCCTGGCGCTGGGTGCGGCGGCTGCATTCACGGGCCGATCGAACGCTCGCGCCATCGAGCGACGCCGTCGACCAGCTGCGTCTGCACGGCGTGCCTCGGGTGCACCGGTGGGCGCGGGGTGTCGACATCGAGCGGTTCTCGCCCACCCACGCTGATCCCGAGCTGCGCGCTCAGCTGGCGCCGAACGGCGAGCTGCTGGTCGGTTTCGTCGGCAGGCTCGCACCCGAAAAGGAGGTCGACCGGCTGACGGCGCTGGCGGGGGTGCCCGGGATCCGCGTGGTCGTCGTCGGCGACGGGCCGGAACTGGCCGGACTCCGCGAGCGCATCCCCGGTGCGGCCTTCCTCGGTGCCCGCTACGGCGACGAGCTCTCCGCGGCCTACGCGAGCCTCGACGTCTTCGTGCACACCGGCCCGCACGAGACTTTCTGCCAGGCGGTCCAGGAGGCGATGGCCTCCGGGCTGCCGGTGCTGGCGCCGGACGCGGGCGGTCCCAAGGACCTGGTGTTACCCGGCCGCACCGGGTACCTGCTTTCCGCCGATCGGGCCGCGTTCGCGACCGAGCTGGTCGACAAGGTCAACGACCTGCGGGACGCCGCGTTACGCGCGCGGCTGGGGGAGAAGGCTCGCAAGGTCGTGCTCGGGCGGACCTGGCCGGCGGTCTGCGACGAGCTGATGGGCCATTACGAAGCCGTGACCGGGCGAGTCGCGAAAGCCGCCTGATGCACATCGTCCAGTTGGCGAACTTCTACGGACCTCGCTCAGGTGGACTGCGGACGGCGCTGCACCACCTCGGCGCCGGGTATGTCGCAAGTGGACACCAGGTGACGCTCGTGGTGCCCGGACGACGTTATGCCGACGAACTCTTGCCCAGTGGTGTCCGCCGGTTTTCCCTTCCCGCCCCCCAGATTCCGGGGACCGGCGGCTATCGTGCGGTGGACCCGCATCGCGTGCGCGCGGTGTTGCGCAAGCTCGAACCGGACCGCCTTGAGGTCTCGGATCGGTTGACGCTAAGGGGAATGGGCACCTGGGCGCGCCGCAACGGCGTGCCCAGCGTGGTGATTTCCCATGAGCGCCTGGACAGACTGCTCGAGCAGTTCCTGTTCCCCGGCCCGGTCGCGCGCCGTTTCGCCGACGTCGCCAACCGCCGGATGGCCGGCAGCTACGACACCGTGGTCTGCACGACTTCCTTCGCCAGGGCCGAATTCGACCGTATCGCGGCACCGAACGTCCAGCGCGTCCCGCTCGGTGTCGACCTGGCCACCTTCGCGCCGCGCAACCGCGACGACGGCTGGCGGCACACCCTCGCCGGGGACGCCGACGCGCTGATCGTCCACTGTGGACGCCTCTCCACGGAGAAACACGTGGAGCGCAGTGTCGACACGGTCGCCGAGTTGACCGATTCCGGTGCCAGGGTGCGGCTCGTCGTCGCAGGTGACGGCCCGCGCCGGCGGGCGCTGGAACGCCGGGCGCGCGGGCTGCCGGTGACGTTCCTCGGCTTTCTCTCCAGTCGTGACGACGTCGCCCGCCTGCTCGCGACAGCGGACGTCTCGCTGGCGCCCGGCCCGCACGAGACGTTCGGCCTCGCCGCATTGGAGGCCCTCGCCTCGGGGACGCCGGTGGTCGTGTCGGCGTCGTCCGCGCTGCGGGAGATCGTCGGACCCGGCTGCGGGGAGGCCGTCGACGATCACGCGCCCGCTTTCGCGACGGCTGTCACCGGCCTGCTGGAACGCCCCGAAGACACGCGCCGGGCGGCCGCCAGAGCCCGCGCGGAGCAGTTCGCCTGGCCCGCGAGCGTCCGCGGCATGCTCGCCGCACTGGGCTGATCAGCCCCGGGATCCCCCGCACCGTCGCCCACCACCACCCTCAACGGACAGGCTGCGCCTGGCTGTTTAGCCCACACCGTCGCCCACCACCACCCTCAACGGACAGGCTGCGCCTGGCTGTTTACTGTCATGCCATGTCCCGAGCGAGCCTCGACAAGGATCCACACGAAGTCGCCGCCATGTTCGACGGCGTCGCGTCCGGCTACGACCGGGCGAACTCGTTCATGACGTTCGGGTTCGACCGGCGCTGGCGCAACACCACAGCGCGCGTGCTGGACGCGAAGCCCGGCGAGAAGGTCCTCGACCTCGCCGCGGGCACCGGCGTGTCCACCACCGAGTACACCCGCACGGGAGCCTGGGCCATCGCGGCCGACTTCTCCCTGGGCATGCTCAAGGCCGGCCTGCACCGCAAGGTCCCGATGGTCGCCGCAGACGCGCTGCACCTGCCGTTCGCCGACGAAAGCTTCGACGTCGCGACGGTCACCCTCGGCATCCGCAACTTCGTGGACACCAAGGTCGCGCTGACCGAGATCGCCCGGGTGGTCCGCCCCGGCGGCAGGCTCGTGATCTGTGAGGTCTCGACGCCGACGTTCCCGCCGATCCGGTTCGTTTACCGCAGGTTCATCCTGCGCGCGATGACGTGGATCGGCCGTCGCTCGTCGACCAACCCGGACGCCTACGCCTACCTCGCCGAGTCGATGCTCACCTGGCCGGATCAGCGTGCCTTCGGCGAGATCATCTCCAGCGCCGGCTGGACGGAGGTCGAATGGATGAACCTCACCTTCGGCGTCGTCGCCATCCATCGCGCCACCAAACCCGAAGCGGAATGACCGGACTGTCACCTGCGTCTCGCGCAGCCGACGTCCGGATGATCGCCCGTCTAGACTCGCGCCCATGACAACGTCGAGCCGCCGCGGTACTGACCACGACGCCGAAGTGATCGTCGTCGGCGCCGGGCCCGCGGGCTCGACGGTCGCCACTTACCTGGCGCGCGCCGGCATCGATGTGCTGCTGCTGGAGAAGACCGCCTTCCCGCGCGAGAAGGTCTGTGGTGACGGCTTGACCCCGCGAGGTGTCAAGCAGCTGATCGACCTCGGCATCGACACGAGCGAAGAAGCCGGGTGGGTGCGCAGCCGGGGGCTGCGGATCCTGACGAGCGAGCTCACCCTCGAGTTCGACTGGCCGGACCTCACCAGCTACCCGCCGTACGGCGTTTCCCGCACCCGTCACGATTTCGACGACATTCTGGCGAAGCTGGCCGTCAAGGCGGGCGCCCGGTTGCAGGAGCGCACCACGGTCACCGGTGCCATCACTGACGAGCGCACGGGCCGGGTCATCGGCGTCGAAGCCAAAACCGGCCCGGACAAAACCCCGGTCAGCTACCGCGCGCCGCTCGTGCTGGCTTGCGACGGCGTGTCCGCGCGGCTCGCGCTGAGCGTCGGTATCGAAAAGTCCGACAAGCGCCCGATGGGTGTCGCGGTGCGCCGGTACTACAAGAGCCCGCGCCACGACGACCCGTTCATCGAGGGCCACCTCGAACTGTGGGACAAGACCGACCCGCGTAACCCCAAGCTGCTCCCCGGCTACGGCTGGGCGTTCCCGCTCGGCGACGGCACGGTCAACGTCGGTCTCGGCATGCTGTCGACGTCGAAGGCCTTCCGCAGCACCGACTACCGCGCCCTGCTGCGCCAGTGGCTCGACGGGACCCCAGAGGAGTGGGGCTACCGCGAGGAGAACGCGATCGGCAAGGTCGGCGGCGCCGGGCTGCCGATGGGCTTCAACCGCACCCCGCACTACCGCAACGGTTTGCTCCTGCTCGGCGACGCCGGCGGCATGGTCAGCCCGTTCAACGGTGAGGGCATCTCGGCCGCGATGGAGTCCGCGCAGGTCGCGGCCGAAGCCGTCATCCAGGCGCTCGCACGGCCGGAAGGCCCGTCACGTGAACGTGCACTGGAGGGTTACCCTTTGGCCGTCGCCGAGCTCATGGGCGGCTACTACCGGCTCGGCAACGTGTTCGCGAAGATCATCGGCAAGCCGAAGATCATGCGCGCCGCCACGAAGTACGGCCTGCGCGTCAACAGCCTGCTTCCGTTGGTCTATAAGGGTCTTTCCGGCTGCTACGACGCCAAAGGCGGGGACGGCGTCGACCGTCTCATCGCCGCGCTGGCCCGAGCCACGCCGTCTCCCAGATAGCCCTTCACACGTGTGATAGGTCACAGCGCCGCCCGGTTTGTCCGGGCGGCGCTGTCGATCTTCGCCGCCTTCGCGCAGGTCGCCGGCCTGCGACGCCGTACGGCTGTCCTGTTGCGCCACGGGAAGTTAGGTAACCCTTATACCACGGGGTGTGGGGACAAGAATGTGAGTCGCGTCCTACACTCACCCCATGCTTTGTGAATCGCTTCACAACTTCGGGCGGTCGCTTGTGAACTTTTTCACAAGCGGGCGCCCGCTGGCTGCGTACTGCCCGTAAGGGTGCCCTAACACTCGGCGGTGTGACCTAGCTCCCTTAGGGTGCCGCCGAGGCAGAAAATCAAGCCCAACTCGAACCGCAGCGGCGCGGAAAGGATGGCGAAAACCGTGCTGATGTTGCCGGTGTCGATGCAAGAGCGCATCGAACAGGTGGCGCAGGCTTCCGAGCCTGGTCTCCAGATGTACCTCCCACTGGTGCTGTTATTCGTGCTGGCCCTGGGATTCGCGGTGCTTTCGGTGCTGCTCGGGCCGCTCGTCGGGCCGAGCCGGTACAACAAGGCGAAGCTTTCGGCCTACGAATGCGGGATCGAACCTTCACCACAACCGGTCGTCGGTGGTGGCCGCATGCCGGTCGCCTACTACATCACCGCGATGCTGTTCATCCTGTTCGACATCGAGATGGTCTTCCTCTACCCGTTCGCGGTTTCGGCGGATGTGCTCGGCATGTTCGGCCTGGTGGAGATCGTCCTGTTCATCGCGACGGTCGGCTTCGCGTACGCCTATGTCTGGCGTCGCGGCGGGCTGGACTGGAACTAGGGGTTAAAGATGGGTCTCGAAGAGAAGCTGCCGAACGGCATCCTGCTGGCCAGCCTGGAAGGGCTGGTCAACTGGGCGCGTAAGAACTCACTCTGGCCTGCCACGTTCGGCCTCGCCTGCTGCGCCATCGAGATGATGACCACCGGTGGTTCGCGCTACGACATCGCCCGCTTCGGCATGGAGCGCTTCAGCGCCACCCCGCGCCAGGCGGACCTGATGATCGTCGCCGGCCGGGTCACGCAGAAGATGGCGCCGGTCCTGCGCCAGATCTACGACCAGATGGCCGAGCCGCGCTGGGTGCTCGCGATGGGTGTCTGCGCCTCCTCGGGCGGGATGTTCAACAACTACGCCGTAGTGCAGGGCGTCGACCACATCGTCCCGGTCGACATGTACCTCCCCGGTTGCCCGCCGCGCCCCGAAATGCTGCTCGACGCGATCCTCAAGCTGCACGCCAAGATCCAGGACGAGCCGATCAACGCCCGCCGGGCCGCGATCCGCGAGGCCAGTGGCGCCCGGACCGAGCTGATCGCGTCCTCCATCAAGTACGCGAAGAAGTGATGGGCGATGCCTGAGACCCCCGAAACTCCAGAAACCCCCGAGCCCGGCGGCGCGCAGTCCAGCGCCGAGCGCCCCGGCGACGCCGCGGGTGGTGACGCACTCGAGCCCACCGGTGCGCGCCCGGCGGCTGCCGAGCCCGTTGTCACCGGCTCGAAGCGCCAGGGCATGTTCGGTGTCCACGGCACCGGCGACACCTCCGGCTACGGCGGCGTGCGCCTCCCGGCGTTCGCCCCGGCCCCGGCCGAGCGGCCCTACGGTGGCTGGTTCGACGAGTTCGCCGACGAGTTCTACGCGGCGCTGTCGGACAACGGCGTCCCGCCGGAGTCCATCCTCCAGACCACGGTCGACCGCGGCGAGATCACGTTCTACGTCGCCCGCGAGCAGATCCTCAACATCTGCCGCGTCCTGCGTGACGACGCCGGTCTGCGCTTCGAGCTCCTCAGCTCGGTCTCCGGCGTGGATTACGGCGTCGACGTGCCGCAGCGGCTGCACTCGGTGTACCACCTGACGTCGATGACCTACCGGCGCCGGATCCGCCTCGAGGTCACCCTCGACGTCGAGGACGCGCATCTGCCGTCCGTGGTGGAGGTGTACCCGACCGCCGACTGGCAGGAACGGGAAGCCTGGGACATGTTCGGGATCATCTACGACGGTCACCCCGCGCTCACCCGCATCCTCATGCCGGACGACTGGGACGGCCACCCCCAGCGCAAGGACTACCCGCTCGGCGGGATCCCGGTCGAATACAAGGGCGCGGAGATCCCGCCGCCGGACCAGCGGAGGTC
>NZ_DASYMU010000152.1:0-1557 GCF_036008905.1 Amycolatopsis sp.
TACGTACGCGGCCCGGCTGGGATCATCGTCGAGCTGGCGCAGAAGATCGCCTGATGGGTGGCCCGTTGTTCGGTCAGGAGCACGTCGACAGATATCGCGAAACCGCCGGCGAGGAAGGCCACGACTGGCAGGGCACCACGGTGTTGCTGCTCACCACCACCGGGCGCAAGTCGGGTGAAAAGCGGACCACGCCGCTGATCTACCAACGGCACGGAGACGACTTCCTAGTGGTGGCCTCCAACGGCGGCGGCAACCCACCCGGCTGGTTCCTCAACCTTCAAGACGATCCGATCGTGGCCGTGCAGGTCAAGGCCGACCACCACACGGCTCGGGCGCGGGTCGCCACGGCCGAGGAGAAGCCCGAGCTGTGGCGCATCATGACCGCGACTGGGACGCCGTACGACGAGTTCCAGGTCAAGGCCGACCGCGAGATCCCGGTGGTGGTCCTCGAACCGAGCTAGGCCGAGCGGCCGGACGACGAACAGAAGCGCCACTCCCGCCCGACGCATGACACCCGGTGCATAGGTACGACGTCGCGGTCTCCGCGCGATGTCGGGGAGTTGTGCCCGCGTGATGACGAGAAGGTCCATTCGGAGTGCATCGGCGAGTGCGCCGGCCACATGTCCCCCCGACCCGCCGCGCCGTACAGGCGCACCTCCGCGAACGGAAGCGGCCGTTCGGCGCATAGGTGCGAGACTTTCGAGGTGCCCGACTGGACGAAGAAGAACTTCGACGATCTTCGCGATGTCAGCCCGCGGGATGCGCAAATGCAGTGGCGGTTCGCGCGGGAGGCTCTGCGATCGCCCGAGCTCGGCGTGAGCCGCTTCACGTACGACCCAGGTGCCCGCATGCCGTGGGGTCACCGGCATCGTGTGCAGGAGGAGGCCTACGTCGTGGTCGCCGGGTCCGGTTGTGCCAAGCTCGATGACGAGGTCGTCGAGCTCTCAGTGTGGGACGTGCTGCGCGTCGCTCCTGCAGTAGTCCGCTCATTCGAGGCCGGCCCGGAGGGTCTTGACGTGATCTGCATCGGTGGTCGGAAGCCCAAGGGAGGCGACACCGAGCGGTTCGAGGACTTCTGGGACTGATCGGCCGACATCCTCGCGGCGTGCGTTGCTGATCAGAAGAGCCGCGTAGGACGAAAGCAACCGCCGGCGGTCGGCGTACTCGACCCGTACTGCGCTGCTGGTTTGAGGCACAAGCGGCCTCCGCGTCATAGTTCGTGCGGTGTACGAGGCTTTGGTCGATGCCCATGCGGCCGATTGGGTGGTCGAGGGATTGCGCGGCGTCGCCGAGTCGGTTCTGTCTCTCGTGCCGGTCGGCTTCTCCGACTACCTGCGGGTCTTTCATCCGGCGTATCGAACGGGCGGATCGGACCGAGCGGCGGTGACCTGGGCGGAGATCGCGAGCGCCAACGGCATGCACATGCACCCCGGTGCTCAGCTCGGCTCGATCACCGGGAGCGAGCGATATGAGTCGGAGGGGCAGCCGGGTGTCTTCGATGAGCCGCCCGAGACCGGGAGCATCCCTCCCGAGCTGCTGGGTCCGCTGACGAGTGTG
>NZ_DASYMU010000153.1:0-17094 GCF_036008905.1 Amycolatopsis sp.
GAGGCCGCGGCCTCCGAGGCGGCCGGGAGGCTCCCGGTCCAGGGTGACGCGAAGGCGATCGGGGTCGGTGCCGACGTGAGCAGCACCGAGTCGGCCGAGGCCGCCGTCACGCGCGTCGTCGAGGAGCTCGGTGGGATCCACGTGCTGGTCAACAACGCCGGCATCACCCGCGACAACCTGCTGTTCAAGATGACCGAGCTCGACTGGGACTCGGTCATCGGCGTCCACCTGCGGGGCTCGTTCCTGATGAGCCGCGCGGTGCAGAAGCACCAGACGCAGGAGAAGTGGGGCCGGATCGTGAACTTGTCGAGCACCTCCGCGCTCGGCAACCGCGGCCAGGTCAACTACTCCGCCGCGAAGGCCGGGCTGCAGGGTTTCACCAAGACCCTCGCCATCGAACTCGGCAAGTTCGGCGTCACCGCGAACGCGATCGCGCCCGGGTTCATCGCCACGGACATGACGGCGGCGACGGCCGAGCGCATGGGGATCTCGTTCGAGGACTTCAAGAAGGCCGCGGCGTCGCAGATCCCGGTCCAGCGCGTCGGCACCCCCGACGACATCGCGAACCTCGTCTCCTTCCTGGTCAGCGAAGGCGCGGGCTTCATCTCGGGTCAGGTCATCTACGTCGCCGGCGGACCGAAGGACTAAGGAGCGAACATGCGCGTCTTCTCAGGACTCGAAGAATTCGCCGGTTCCGTCGGCGAGCACTTCGGCTACAGCGAATGGCACACGATCACCCAGGAGCAGGTCCAGCTGTTCGCCGACGCCACCGGCGACCACCAGTGGATCCACCTCGACACCGAGCGCGCCGCGGCCGGTCCGTTCGGCGCGACCATCGCCCACGGGTATCTGACACTGTCGTTGATCCCGATGTTCGGCAAGGACATCTACCAGGTCGACAACCTGCGGATGGGCATCAACTACGGGCTCAACAAGGTGCGGTTCCCGCAGCCGGTCAAGGTCGGTTCGAAGGTCCGCGCGGGGGCCGAGCTGATCGAGGCCACCGACGTCCCGGGCGGCAAGCAGGTCGTCGTGCGGTGGACCGTCGAGATCGACGGCGAGAGCAAGCCCGCCTGTGTCGCGGAGACGGTCGCCAGGCTGATCGCCTGATCAGCGACCCGATCGCGCCGCGGCGGGCAAGCCAAGATGTACGACATACCGACCAGTCGGTACCGTACTCGAACCAGAGGATGAGGATACTGAGGAGGCCAGATGAGCCAGCCTGACCCACCCGGCCTTGATCTGGGTCGGCTGCGTGCCCACCTGGACGAGCACCGTCCCGGCTTGGCGGGCGGCTCCCTGCGCGCGGACGTCGTCGAGGGCGGGAAGTCGAACCTGACCTACGTCGTCCACGACGAGACGTCGACGTGGGTGGTCCGCCGCCCGCCGCTCGGGCACGTGCTGCCCACGGCCCACGACATGGTGCGGGAATTCCGCGTCATTTCCGGGTTGCACCCGACCAGGGTGCCGGTCCCCCAGCCGCTGCTGCTCTGCGAGGACAAAGACGTGATCGGGGCGCCGTTCTACGTGATGGAGTTCGTCACGGGCACGCCGTACCGCACCGCCGAGGAGCTGATCCCGCTCGGCGAACAGCGCACCGCGGCCATCGCGGACTCGCTGGTGGACACCCTGGTCGAGCTGCACGCGGTGGACCCGGCTTCGGTCGGGCTCAGCGATTTCGGCCGCCCGGAAGGCTTTCTCGAACGGCAGATGCGCCGCTGGAAGAAGCAGCTCGACAGCTCCCGGAGCCGCGACCTCCCCGGCATCGAGGAGCTCCACGATCGGCTGGCTTCGGCGATCCCCGTCTCCCCCGAGCCGACGATCATCCACGGCGACTACCGGCTCGACAACGTGCTCGTCGACTCGTCCGACAAGATCACCGCGGTACTGGACTGGGAGATGTCCACGCTCGGCGATCCGCTGACCGACCTGGCACTTCTCGTGGCCTACGCCGAGCGCAGCGCGGTCGACCTCCAGTTCGTGTCGAGCGCGACCACCGCGCCCGGCTACCCGACCACCGACCAGGTCGTCGCCCGCTACGCCGAGCGTTCGGGCCGGGACGTCTCCGCGCTCAACTGGTACGTCGGCTTCGCCTTCTTCAAACTGGCAGTGATCTTGGAAGGCATCTACTACCGCTACAGCAAGGGCCAGACGGTCGGTGCGGGCTTCGAGGGCGTCGGTCCCGGCGTCGCACACCTTGTCACTCACGGGAACGCCATTCTCAAAGAGGAGAAGTAATGGACTTCGCTTTCGACGCCAAGACCGAGGAGCTGCGCGCGCGGCTGCTCACCTTCATGGACGAGCACATCTACCCGGCCGAGCCGGTCTTCGAGGAGCAGCTCGCCGAGCGCGACGACCCGTGGACCTCGGTGCCGATCGTCGAAGAGCTCAAGGCCGAGGCCCGCAAACAGGGTCTGTGGAACTTCTTCCTCCCGGGCGACGCCGGGGGGCATGGCTCGGGGCTCACCAACTTGCAGTACGCCCCGCTCGCGGAGATCACCGGCCGTAGCCCGAGCCTCGCGCCAACCGCGCTGAACTGTGCCGCGCCGGACACCGGCAACATGGAAGTTCTGGCCATGTTCGGCAACGAAGCGCAGCGCAAGCAGTGGCTGCAGCCGTTGCTGGACGGCGAGATCCGCTCCGCGTTCGCGATGACCGAGCCGGACGTCGCCTCCTCGGACGCGCGCAACATCGCCACGAGCATCAAGCGCGACGGCGACGAGTACGTCATCAACGGCCGCAAGTGGTTCATCTCCGGCGCGATGAACCCGAACTGCCAGATTTTCATCGTGATGGGCAAGTCCGATCCGGAAGCCTCCTCGCACCGCCAGCAGAGCATGATCCTGGTCCCCCGCGACACCCCGGGCATGACCGTCAAGCGCGGCATGACGGTGTTCGGCTACTCCGACGGCGACCACGGCGGCCACGCCGAAGTGATCTTCGAGAACGTCCGCGTCCCGGCGGAAAACCTGCTGACCGACGAGGGCAACGGGTTCGCCATCGCCCAGGCCCGCCTCGGCCCCGGCCGGATCCACCACTGCATGCGCCTGATCGGCATGGCGGAACGCGGTCTCGAACTGATGTGCACCCGCACTCTTTCCCGGGAAGCCTTCGGCAAGCCGATCGCGTCGCAAGGTGTGGTGCAGGACTGGATCGCCGAAGCGCGGGTGAAGATCGAGCTGCAGCGCCTGCTGGTGCTCAAGACCGCGTGGCTGATGGACACCGTGGGCAACCAGGGCGCGCACACCGAGATCCAGGCCATCAAGATCTCCACCCCGATCACCGTCGAATGGATTCTCGACAAGGCGATCCAGGCCCACGGCGCCGGCGGCGTCAGCCAGGACTTCCCGCTCGCGCAGCTCTGGATGGGCGCGCGCATGCTGCGGATCGCCGACGGCCCGGACGAGGTGCACAAGCGCTCGCTGGCCAACCGCGAGCTGAAGAAGTACCGGACCACGGAAGGCGCTCGATGACCACCACGACGGTTGACGCCGAGCAGTTGCGCGGGCGTGTCGGCGAGCTGCTCGCCGCCCACGATCCCGCGAAGACCGACCGCCTGGAGTTCCTTCAGGCGCGGTTCGACGCCGGGCTGGCCTGGGTGCACTTCCCGGTCGGACTCGGTGGCCTGGACGCGCCGCGGGCGCTTCAGTCCATTGTGGAGACCGAGCTCGCGGCCGCCGGTGCGCCGGACAACAACCCGCGCCGCATCGGCATCGGCCTCGGCATGGCCGCGCCCACGGTCCTCGCTTTCGGCACCGACGAGCAGCGCAAACGCTTTCTCCGCCCACTGTGGACCGGCGAAGAGGTCTGGTGCCAGCTGTTCAGTGAGCCCGGCGCCGGTTCCGACCTCGCCGCACTCGGCACCCGCGCGGTGCGCGACGGCAGTGGGGGTCCCCCCGCCAATGAGGGCGTAGCCGGCGGGGGAGATTGGGTAGTCACGGGCCAGAAGGTCTGGACGTCGGTCGCGCATATCGCGCGGTTCGCGATCCTGGTCACCCGTACCGACCCGGACGTGCCCAAGCACCAGGGCATGACCTACTTCATCTGCGACATGGAGGCACCGGGCGTCGACGTCCGGCCGCTGCGCCAGATCACCGGGGAAGCCGAGTTCAACGAGGTCTTCCTGACTGACGTGCGCATTCCCGACGCGCACCGGCTCGGCAAGGTCGGCGAAGGCTGGAAGGTCGCGCAGACCACGCTCATGAACGAGCGCGTCGCGATCGGCGGGCACGAGATCCCCCGCGAGGGCGGTCTGCTCGGCAAGGTCACCCAGACCTGGCGCGAGCACCCCGAACTGCGGACTCCCGAGCTGCAGGACAGGCTGCTCAAGCAGTGGGTCGAGGTCGAGTCGCTGCGCCTGGCCAGCGGACGCCTGCGCCAGCAGATGGCCGTCGGCGCCCCCGGGCCCGAGGGTTCCGCGCTGAAGCTCGCGTTCTCCGAGATCAACCAAGCGCTATCCGGGCTGGAAATCGAGCTGATGGGCGAAGAGGGCCTTCGCTACGACGACTGGACGTTGCGCCGCCCGGAGCTGGTCGACTTCACCGGCCGCGGACCCGGTTACCGCTATCTGCGCGCGAAGGGGAATTCCATCGAGGGTGGTACCTCGGAGGTCCTGCGCAACATCATCGCCGAACGTGTGCTGGGACTGCCGTCCGAGCCGCGCGTCGACAAGGACGTCGCCTGGAAGGACCTGCCCCGATGACGACCACCCCCGACCTGCTCTATTCGGAAGTCGAAGAGGACCTGCGGTCCAGCGTCCGCTCGCTGCTCACTGCCGGCGCGGAGCCGGGCTCGGTACTGGCCCGCACGGAAAGCTCCGAGCCGTACGACCTGAAGCTGTGGCGCACCCTCGCCGCCGACCTCGGCGCGGCCGGCCTCGCGGTGCCCGAAGCGCTCGGTGGCCACGGCGCGTCGACGCGGGAAGTCGCTGTGGTGCTTGAGGAACTGGGCCGCAGTGTGGCGCCGGTGCCGTTCCTCGGCAGTGTGGTCCTGGCGACGTCGGCGCTGCTCGGCGCGGACACCACGCAGGCCGTCGTCGCGGAGCTGCTCCCCCGGCTCGCCGCCGGTGACCTGATCGGCGCGCTGGCCGTGCCGCTGACAGCGCAGCCCGGGTTCGCGTTCCCGGACGCTGTCACGGCTGGTGCGGACGGCACGCTTTCGGGCCGTGTCAGCTCGGTTGTCGACGCTTCGGTGGCCGAGCTGCTCGTCGTGCCCGCGGTGGGTCCGGACGGTCCCGGTCTCTACGCGGTGGAGGCTTCGGCGGCTTCGGTCACCGAGGTCGTCTCGCTCGACCTGACCCGGCGGATCGCGGACATCGAGTTCTCGAACGCTCCCGCGCGGCTCGTCGCCGACGCCGCGCACGCTCCCGCCGCGTTGGAGCACGCGCTGTCGATCGGTGCGGGGCTGCTGGCGTCGGAGCAGCTGGGGATCACCGAGTGGTGCCTGACCGAAACCGTGCGGTACCTGAAGGAGCGGTACCAGTTCGGGCGGCAGGTCGGTTCGTTCCAGGCGCTGAAGCACCGGCTGGCGAACCTGTACGTCGACGTCGTCAACGCCCGGGCCGCCGCCCGGTACGCGGCCGACGCGCTGGCTTCCGGCAGTGAAGACGCTCCGGTGGCCGTCGCCGTGGCGAAGTCGCGGTGCTCGTCGATCGCGGTGCACGCGGCGGAGGAGGCCGTGCAGCTGCACGGCGGGATCGGGATGACCTGGGAACACCCCGCGCATCTCTACCTCAAGCGCGCCAAGAGCGACGAACTCGCCCTCGGCACCCCCGGCAAGCACCGCGCCACCCTGGCGGGCCTGATCGACCTGCCCGCGTAGGTCACTCAAACGCTATGAACGGACCTTTCCTTGCACCTCACGCAAGGAAAGGTCCGTTCATACAACGTCGTCCAGGTAGCGGAGGACACGGAGCATCGCTTGGCCGTCGACCTGGTCGGGTGACGGCTCGACGCAGGAATCGAGGGATTTGGTGACGGCGTCGGCATCGATACCGGCGCCGATCATCACCAGGTTCGTCGTGCGGGGCTCGCCGCGTCCCCACGAGGAGCGTTCGACGCGCAGGTAGTTCCCGACGGTGTGGAACGAGAAGCGCTGCTTGTGACCGGGTAGTCCAAAGTAGACAAAGCCTTTGAGGCGGTACAGCCCGGCGGGGCGGTCGTCGAGGAAGTCCATGAACCGCCGGGGATGCAGCGGCTGCTCCGACGAGAACGCGACACTCTCGTACAGCGAGTGCGCATGCCCGGAATGATCATCCAGGTCGTCGAACGACAGCTGCCGCGCGATATCGTCCCTGGCGCCCGGCGTGAAGTCGAACAGCAGCGCCGGATCGACGCGCGCTTGCACCGCGGGCACCACCGGCTTGCCACCGCTCAGGTCCTGCACGACACCCAGGAGCCGCTCGACGTCGTCCACGCGGTCGATCTTGTTCACCACAACCAGATCCGCGTACGCGAGATGCCGTTCCAACTCGGGATGCCGAGCCCGGGTGTTGTCGAACTCCGCCGCGTCGACGACCTCGATCAGCCCGCCGTACTCCACTCGCTCGTTCGTGCTCGCCAGCACCAACCGGATCATCTCGCGCGGCTCGGCCAGCCCGCTCGCCTCGACCACGATGACGTCGATGCCCGCGGCCGGGCGCGCCAGGCGTTCGAGCAGGTTGTCCATCCCGCGGGCGTCGACGGCACAGCAGAGGCAGCCGTTGCTCAGCGAGACCATCGAGTCGACCTGGCCCGCGACCGACATGGCGTCGATGTTGACACTGCCGAAGTCGTTGACCACCACGCCGATGCGGGCGCCCTGGTTGTTGCCCAGCAGGTGGTTGAGCAGCGTGGTCTTGCCCGAGCCCAGGAAGCCCGCCACGACCAGCACGGGAATCCGGGTTTTCGCCACGGCACCGAGCCTAATGCGGCGCCTACTCGGGCCAGTCGGAGCCTCGGATGATCTCGACGAAGTCCTCCCGCTCGAACCCCGGCACGAAGTGGGCGAGGACGTCGTCGTTCATGGTGCCGAACGTCGTGTCCGGCCGGTCCTTCATGCCGGTGTTGAACGCCTGGAGGATGTTCTCCTTGAAGTTCGGCCTCGGGTGCGCGACCGTCACCTCCTTGAGGTCGACGTCGGAGATCTCGTTCAGGTCGAACCCCAGGACGTCGGTTTCGACGCCCGCGCTGACCAGGGCGATCTCCGGCTCCAGGTGGTTGGCGATCCCGGGCGTGGTGTGCAGCGCGATGCCCAGCCACACCGCGCGCGCCTCGCTCGCGCTGCGGCCGTGCTCGAGCAGGAAGTCGCGGGCCAGGTCGGCGCCGTCGACCTCGAAGCGCTGGTCGGTGCGGCGGTGACGCTCGGTGAGACCGAGGTCGTGGAACATCGCGCCGACGTAGAGCAGTTCGGGGTCGGCTTCCAGCCCGCGGTGGCGGCCCTTGAGCGAGCCGAACAGGAACACCCGGCGCGAGTGGTCGAACAGAAGCGGGCTGGTGGCGGCGCGGACGAGCTCGGTCGCCTCGCGGACCAGCTCGGTGTCCGGAACGGTGATCCCGGCGATCGTCTCGGTCATGTCGTCTCCCTGAAGCTGTGTGACTGTCTGTGCACCCAGCTTGCGCGCGGCGGGCCACCCGGCGCTCCGCTGCGTCGGCCATACTTCACTCGGATTCGGACAAGCAGACGGAGGAGACGTGACCCCAGCCCCGCACCGTGTCGGCGTGGTCGTCTTCGACGGCGTCAAACTGCTCGACATCGCCGGGCCCAGCGAGGTCTTCAGCGAGGCGAACCGCATGGGCGCCCACTACGAGCTGACGCTCTGCTCGGTCGGGAAGGCCGAAGTGCGCTCCTCCACCGGCATGCGCGTCCCGGTCGACGCCGACGCCGAGCAGAGCGATTTGCGGTTCGACACGCTGCTCGTCATGGGCGGCGACGTCCTCGCCGACCGTCCCGTCGGCGCGGACCTGCGCGACGCCGTGCGCGAGCTGGCGGCCAGGTCGGGCCGGGTGTGCTCGATCTGCACCGGCGCGTTCATCCTCGCCGACGCCGGGGTCCTCGACGGGCGGCGCGCGACCACGCATTGGCGGCACACCCGGCTCCTGCGCGGCCGCTATCCGAAGGTCGTCGTCGAGCCGGACGCGATCTTCGTCCGTGACGATCACGTGTTCAGCTCGGCCGGGGTCACCGCGGGCATCGACCTCGCGCTGGCGCTTCTCGAAGACGACCACGGCGACGACCTCGCCCGGCAGGTCGCGCAGTCGCTGGTGGTGTTCCTGCAACGGCCGGGCGGCCAGTCGCAGTTTTCCCCGACGCTGCAAGGCCCGCGCCCGCGCACGCCGATCCTGCGGGCGGTGTTCGACGCCGTCGCGGCCGACCCTGCCGGTGAGCACTCGATCCCGAAACTCGCCGCGCAGGCGTCGGTCAGCCCACGGCACCTGACGCGGCTCTTCCACGATGAACTCGGGACCACACCGGCGAAATACGTCGAATCGGTGCGCTTTGACAGCGCGAAAGCGGCACTCGAGGGCGGGCACACGATCACCGGCGCGGCGCAGCGGGCCGGGTATGGCAGCCCGGAATCGCTGCGGCGCGCTTTCGTGTCACGGCTCGGCGTGTCTCCGCGCGCCTACCAGCAGCGGTTCCGCTCCGCGCAGCGCCGGGACGCGGGAGAACCCGCCTGATCAGCCGTCGACGAGCAGTCCGCGCAGCGGGCCCTGTAGCCGGCCGCGCGGCGGGAAACACTCGGCAGCAGGGTAAGCCGGTTCGGGCGGTCCTTTTCGGCGATCGGCCGCCACAGCTCGTCGACGACCTTCGCCGGGTCACCGTCCACTTCGGACTTGGACCGCTGGAGATGCTCGGCCCACAGTTTTAGTCTCGTGTCGCGGATCAGCTCGACGTCGTCGGTCACCAGGTTGGCTTCGGAGTCGTTGAACAGCGAGTGCTCATTGAGGTTCGCCGAGCCGACGGTCATCCACTCGTCGTCGACGATCCCGAGCTTCGCGTGCACGTACACCGGCGTCTCGTTGTCGCCGTCGTGCGAGGTGAGTGTGGTGGCGAGCAGCCTGCGGCCGTCGTCGTCGGCGTCGAGCAACCGGCCGAGTTGGCCGCGGGTGGTGTCGGCGCCGTTGCTGGGCTTGCGCGGCAGGACGAGCACCACGCGGAAGTCGTCGGCAGGCGGGTTCTTCAGCTTGCCGATCAGGATCTCGGCGACCTCGGGCGACCAGAGGAACTGGTTTTCCAGGTACACCAAGCGTTTCGCGGACCGCAGCGCGCGCAGATAGGTGTCGACGATGGTGAACTCGCCGCGCGGCGCGAAGGCGTGGGTCTTCTCGGGGACGGTCCGCACGAACTGGACGTTCGAGGTGCCCGCCGGGTCCTGGACCTTCGGTTCGGGCAGGGATTCCTCGGCGACTTCGGTCCAGCACCTGCGGAAATGCTCGGCGACGTCGGCGACGATCGGTCCTTCGACGCGCATGGTCATGTCGTGCCAGCCGATCGAGCGGTCCGCGGGGTGCTGGAAGGCGGGCACCGGCGGACCGGCCCAGAGCAGGAGCCGGACGGGAACGCGCTCCGCCGTTTCGCCCAGCAGCTCACGCAGCGTCGGCGCGCCCGGCTCGCGCGTCAGGCGGAACTCCGGACTGGAATGCCAGCCCGCGATGTGCACGTGGGACCGCGCGCCGGCGATGGTCGCGGACATCGCCGGAAGCGCCTCTTCGCCGTCGACCAGTACTTCGACGCGGTTGCCTTCCCGTACCGGACGCCGTGCGGAGAACCGGCTGTCCTCAGCCGATTCCAGCACCTCGTCCCAGCCGAGTTTGCGCAGCCTTCGCGCGTGGTGGGAGCGGAGCAGGTTCTCCAGCCCGTCCCCGAACCGTTCGTCGAGCAGGTCGAGTAAGCGTATAAGGGATAATTGCCACTACTGGGTGATTCCCAAACCCGCCCGCCGGTTACGCGGGGTTGGTCGGCGTGATCTCGCCCATCTTCGACCAGCCGTCGCCGGGGGCCTCGACGCTGACGATGTCCGGCGTTGCCGAGACCGCGTCGGCCAGCGTGACCACGGCCTTCTTGAAGTGGTCGGAGTTCACGTGTTCCCCGCCCGCGGCCTGGTCGCGGAAGCCCTCGACCAGCACGTACACGTTCGGCTCTTCGAGGCTCTTGGACCACTCGAAGAAGAGGTTGCCCGGCTCGGCCCGGGTGGCCGCGGTGAACTCCGCGACGATCGCGGGCCATTCTTCGATCTTGTCCTGGTGCACCGGGAACTTGACGGTAATGAAGATCATTTGAAGAAGATCCTTCCGGCTGCTGACATCCGCCTGCTGCGAAGTCGACCATGGACTGGTCTATCCGCTGCGGGCCGGTTTTGTCCACCGCCGACCCGGTGTGTCGGTTCAGGCCGCGACAGCCACCGGCTGGTGATGGTCGATCGCGTTGCGGCGGGTCGCCAGGAGCGCGCCGGTCAGCGCCGTGGCGAGAGCGACGATCACGATGAACACCCAGCCGTGCCGGAACGCGGCGAGGTCCTGCGCGCCGCCGTAGACCACGACCAGGATCGCGGTGCCCAGCACCACGCCGATCTGTCGGCTGGTGTTGATCATCGACGAGCCGGCGCCCCAGCGGTCCGGCGGCAGCACGGTGCCCACCACGGCCGAGAGGCTCGGCAGGATCAGCCCGACACCGATCCCGGTGAGGAGCTGCCCGGGCAGCATTCCGGCGAAGTAGTCCGGGGTCACGTCGAGGTTGATGAGCCAGAGCGTAGTGCCGAGGCCGAAACTGAGGCCGCCCAGCGCCACCTTCGGGCCGGGGCCGACTCGGTGCCCCAGCTTGCCGACGAGGATCGACGTCACGACTACCGCGAGCGGGCCGGGTGACTGGGAAAGCCCGGCCACCAGGATCGAGTTGTGCCAGATCCCGGTCAAGAAGAGCACGTTCCCGAACACCATCGCCGCGAATCCGGCGGAGAACAGGATCATGCCGAGGCACGCGAGCCACAGTGTCGGCACCTTGAGCGAAACGAGGTCGAGCACCGGCACGGGATGGCGTGAAGCGCGGTAAACCGCCCAGACCAGCCCGGCCGCGCCGACGACGAAACCGCCGAGCACACCGACACTCCTCCAGCCGTCGTCAGGCGCTTCGACGAGTGAGTAGGTCAGCGCGCCGACGCCGACGAGCAGGCCGGCGGCGCCGAGGAGATCGGGGACGCCGGTGGTCGCGTCCTTGCTTTCGCGGAGCACGAACGGTCCGAAGGCGAGGGCCAGCAGGCCGATCGGCAGGTTGACCAGGAACACCCAGCGCCAGGACGCCTCCACCAGCAGACCGCCCACCGGTGGCCCGAGCGCGGCGGCCATCGCGCCGACCGCGGACCAGGCGCCCACCGCGGCCGAGCGCTTGGCCGCGGGGAATGCCGTGAGCAGCAAGGCGAGCGACGTCGGCATGACCAGCGCGGCGCCGATCGCCTGGAGCGCCCGGGACCCCACGAGCATCGGGATCGAGCCGGCGGCCGCGCAGGCCACCGACGCCGCGGTGAAGATCGCGACACCGATCAGGAACAGCCGCCGCCGGCCGTAGCGGTCCGCGAGCCGTCCCGCCGGGGCGAGGAACGCCGCGAACATGACGGTGTAGCCGTTGAGGATCCACGACATCGTGGCCAGGTCGCTGCCGGGGAAGGCGAGCCGGATGTCCGGGAACGCGATGTTGACGATGAAGAGGTCGAGGCTCGCCAAGAACGTCGCGACCGAGACGAGCAGGAGGACCATGCCCGGGCGGTCCGCCAGTTTTCGCGTCATGCCAGTCCTTCGGATGAGTGAGTCTGGTCAACCAACTCGCTGGAGTGTAGCGGGTTGGTTGACCAGACTCACCCGGTAGACTGGGAGAATGTTGCGCCGGGAATACGACACCCAGTTCTGCTCGATCGCCAGGGCCCTCGAAGTCCTGGGCGAACGCTGGTCGCTGCTGATCCTGCGCGACGTGATGCTCGGCGTCCGCCGGTTCGACGACCTGGTCACCAACCTCGGCATCACCCGCAGCGTGCTGACCGCGCGGCTCGACTTCCTGATCGCCGAGGGCGTCCTGAAACGCGACCTCTACCAGGAACATCCGCCGCGCTACGAATACCGCGCGACGGAGAAGGGCCGTCAACTCTGGCCGGTGCTCATGCATCTCATGCAGTGGGGCGACGAGCACTACCCCGCGCCCGGCGGCCCGCCCCGGATCGCCGCGCACGCCGACTGCGGCGGCCATCCCGACGCGCAATTGCGCTGCGACCGCTGCGGGGAGCCGATGGGCATCCGGAACACGCGCGTCTCCAGCGGCCGAAAGTCCTGACCCACGGCCCGCCATCTGTCGACAGGTGGCGATCTCTTGGCTACTGAGAGATCACGTGATGTCGACATCTCGTGGCTGGATCGCGGGCGCGCGCAGGCGCTCGACCAGGGCGCCGACGCCGTCGGCCAGTCCGTCGAACTGCCGGCTCGTGAGTCCGCCGAGGAACAGCTCCCGCACCAGCGTGACGTGTCCCGGGGCGGCCGAGCGGAGCTTCGCGCGGCCTTCGTCGGTGATGGTGGCCACCACGCCGCGGACGTCGGTGGCGCACGAACGGCGTCGCACCAGTCCGGCCTTTTCGAGCTGGGCGACCTGGTAGCTCAAGCCGCTCTTCGAGGTCAGGGCCGCTCCGGCGAGTTCGGTCATCCGCAGTTCGCCGTCGTGCGCACGGTCCAGCCGCACGAGGACTTCGTACTGCGGATGGGAAAGCCCGGCGTCGTCCTTGAGTTGTTGTTCGATCCTGCGGTTGAGCAGGGTGCCCGCGGCGAGGAAGCTCTCCCAGGTTTCGAGTTCGCGCTCGTCAAGCCACTCGGGTTCGCCCATACGTCCCAGTTTACGCCAGTAGTTCAAACTCGAATCATCACGAACGATAGCCCAATCGTGCTAATTTGAATTTGAACATCCTCCTAGACCCGAGGAGCTCCATGGTCTCCACCGAGCCGGCTCGAGTGCGCACGCGGGTACGGATTCCGCTCCGCTTCGGCGACGGATTCACCGCGGACGCCGAGGCCGTCACCTTCCACGGGCTGGCCGACAGTGGCGAACACCTCGCGCTCGTACTGGGCGAACCCGAGCCGGGAACCGTCCCGCTGGTGAGGATCCACTCGGAGTGCCTGACCGGCGACGTCTTCGGCTCGGCGCGCTGCGACTGCGGGCCGCAGCTGCAAGAAGCCGTCGCGCGGATCTCCGAGATCGGCGGCTACCTGCTGTATCTGCGGCAGGAAGGCCGCGGCATCGGCCTGTACAACAAGCTCGACGCCTACGCGCTGCAGGACGAAGGCCTCGACACCTACGCCGCCAACACCGCGCTCGGCCTCCCCGAGGACGGCCGCGACTACACCCCCGCGGCCCAGATGCTCACCGCGCTCGGCGCCGAGAAGATCGATCTGCTGACCAACAACCCCGACAAGGCCGAGCAGCTGATCGCCCGCGGCATCGGCATCCGCGAAACCATCAGCACCGGGGTGTTCGCCACCGACTGCAACCTGCGTTATCTGCGCTCCAAAGTGGAGCACACCGGGCACAAGATCACCCTCACCGACCTCGCGAGCTGAGGCTCATTGGCCGCGTTCGCCGACGAGCACTTCCCGCATGAGGTCGAGATGCCCGCAGTGTCGGCCCGTCTCCTCGATCATGTGCGCCAAGGCGTATCGCAGGTTGAACGCCATGCCCTCACCGCGGGCCGGGTCGCCGAGCTCGGCCGCTCGGGAGACGGCACGCGACGCCTCGCATTCGGCCAGGTAGCCCTCGACAACGCTCACGAGCGTGTCTTCGCCGGTCAGCTCGAAGCCGTCGAACGATTCGCCGTCGGGCCACGGCGGAGTAACCGGCCGGACGGCGAAGTCGATGCTGAACCACCACCGCTCCACCGCGGCGAGATGCTTGACCAGGCCGATCGGGGTCATCGTCGACGGCGGGACGGGCGTCGAACGCGCCTGCTCCTCGGACAGCCCCGCCACCTTGTTGACCACCGTGGCGCGCAGGAAATCCAGTACCCCGCCCAAGGTTTCGCGCTCGTTCACCAGCTGCGGAGCCCGGTCTCGCTTGATCTCTGACACCGTCATGGCCACGATCCTACGAGCGGCCGCTTTTTCCCATCCCCAGGAGTACTCATGACAACGACGCGCGAGTTGTTCCTCGACGGCACCGGAGTCCCGGCGCTCGACGGCCGGACCACCGACGATCACAATCCCTACACCGGCGAGCTTTACGCCACCGTCGCGGCGGGCGGGCCCGCCGACGTCATCCGCGCGGTCGACGCCGCGCAAGACGCCTTCGCGGCGTGGGCGGCCACTCCGCCCTCGGCCCGGCGCAACCTCTTCCTCAAGGCCGCCGACATCATGGAGAGCCGTGGGGAACAGGCCGCCGAGGTGATGGCCGGCGAGGTCGGCGGCACCTACGGCTGGGCGTTGTTCAACATCGGGCTCGCCGCGAACATCCTGCGCGAAGCCGCTTCGGCCGCGACGCAGCCCGTCGGCGAGGTGCTGTCCACCGACATCGGCGGCGGCGCGCTGTCGCTCGCGGTGCGCGAACCGGTCGGCGTGGTGGGTGCGTTCGCGCCTTGGAACGCGCCGATCATCCTTGGCACGCGGGCGATCGCCGTTCCGCTCGCGGTCGGCAACACCGTGGTGCTCAAGCCGAGCGAGGAGGCCCCGATCGCGTCCGGACTGTTCATCGCCGACGTCCTGCGCGAGGCCGGGTTGCCGGCGGGCGTGCTCAACGTCGTCACCAACGCGCACGAGGACGCGGCGGCGGTCGCGGAGAGCCTGATCTCCGACAACCGGGTCCGGGTCGTCAACTTCACCGGGTCGACGAAGACCGGCCGGATCATCGGAACCCTGGCGGCACAGCACATCAAACCCGCCGTGCTCGAACTCGGCGGCAAGAACGCGGTGCTCGTGCTCGACGACGCCGACCTCGACTACGCCGTCGACGCGGTGACCTTCGGCGTGTTCCACAACGCGGGCCAGATCTGCATGTCCACCGACCGGGTGCTGGTCCACCAGTCCATCGCCGAGGACTTCACGGCCGCGCTCGCGGCCAAGGTGTCCTCGCTCAAGCACGGCGACCCGACGGACAAGTCCACGATCGTCGGCCCGCTGGTCAACGCGGCCGCGGCGCAGCGCGTGGCGAAGCTCGTCGAGGAGGCCGTCACCGATGGCGCGCGAGTCCGGGCCGGTGGCGGGAAGCCGGACGGCGCCCGGTATGCCGCGACCGTGCTCGACAACGTCGACCCGAAGATGCGGATCTTCCACGAGGAGATCTTCGGCCCGGTGTGCACGGTCATCACCGTCGGGAGCGACGAAGAAGCCATCGCCATCGCGAACGACACGGAGTACGGCCTGACCGCCGGGGTGCTCACCGAGGACTCGCGGCGCGGTATGGCCGTCGCGCGGCGGCTGCGGACCGGGATCGTGCACGTCAACAACCAGACCGTCGCCGACGAGCCGCAAGCGCCCTTCGGCGGCGTCAAGTCCACCGGGTACGGCCGGTTCGGCGGCCGCTGGGGCGCCGAGGCGTTCACCGACACCCGCTGGATCACCGTCGCCGGCGAACACGGCCATTTCCCTTATTAATAGAGAGGAGGCCTTCACAGCGTTCCCGGGGGTCCGTTGGGGCGTCTGCTGGGCGGGTGGCTCGTGAGTGGCTACGAGTGTTCTAGCACTTGTAGCCACTCACGACCCACCTGCCCAAGTCGAGCCCTGCCGCCCCGTTGCCCTGAGGATGTCTCAGATGGCGCGTTGGGGACGCTCAACGTCGCCAACGCGCCGTTTGAGACATGCCACGTTTGCCTTCACCCCTTAGAAGTGGGTGTCCTGGACCCAGCCCCACCGCTGGGCGTTGGGGACGTAGACCTTGGTCCAGCCCGCGTTGCGCTCGCCGGTCTGGTGGACGTGCCAGCCAGCGTCGACGTTGCCGATGACGAATCTGTTGGCGGCGTCGCGCAGGGTGCCCTTGCTCTTGATCTCCTTGTAGTCGTTGACGACCGTGCCCGGCGCGACCCGGAAGTCGACGACGCGGTAGTGGTCGGCTTCGACGGCGCTGCGGCCTTCGAGAAGGCGTTGCGGCACGGGTTCCCCTGCGGGATAAGAGCTTTCCGGTGTCGGGAACGGCTCGCCGCCCAGCGAAGTGCCGATACAGGTGGGATCGACGAAGCCCCACCACGCGTGACTCGGGCTGCTGCGGTACTTCTTGTCGCTGATCATCGCGTAGTGCTCGTTGACGTTGTAGCGCCACGCGACGACTTCGCCGGGCGCGATCGTCCACCCGATGTTGTTCCCGATCACGCCTTCCTTGGGGTAGTTGGGATACACGGTGCAGGTCTTCGCGACGCCGTAGTCCAGGATCAGCGCGACGTCACGCTGAGCCGCGACACTCGCCGGCGCGGCCGACGCCAGCAGCGCGCACGCCGCCAGACCGGTGGCGGCGATCCTGCCGAAGGTGATTCGCATGGTCCTCCTTGGCTCTTTTCGTTTACAGAGTCGGGAGTATCGGGTCGCTCCCCCGCCAAGAAGTAGCCGATGAGGTCACCGGCCCACCGAGGACTGCACGCACGGACACGCGTTGTGCCCAACCAAGCGCGCCCGCGGCCGGGGTGATTTTCCTTTTGGGAGACCATCGGCCGGCCGCCCGACTACCTCGGCGCCACGAGAGGTCGACATCTCGTGATACCTCGCGTTGAGCGTCGCGGGCTGATCGACTACGGTTCAGTGCACACTCGTACTCCGAAACTCAGGGAGTCCTCCGCATGGCCGTGCCGATCTCCCAGCGCCCGTTCGGTTCCCGGCTACTGGGACCGGCCGACCAGTCGAGCCTGGCGCTGCGGATCCGCGTACAGGGGCTGCTCACGGTCACGCTGATCGTGGCCAACGTCATCGGTGCCGCGGTCGTGGTGGTGCTGTCCGCCATCATCATCCCCGAGCCGGGCCCCTCGGCCGACACACTGGTCATGGCCGCGGTGGCGGTGCCCGTCTACGTCCTGTCCGCGGTGGTCGTCGGCGCGTTGTGGGGCACCCGCGGCGCACTGCGAACCCTGCGGTGGGCGATCGACCAGCGTCAGCCGACCGACACCGAGCGGCG
>NZ_DASYMU010000154.1:0-14828 GCF_036008905.1 Amycolatopsis sp.
CGCCGCTTTGGGGGAATCCCCTGCCCCCAGTCGGGACAGCCCCACCCAAGACAGCCCGCGCGGCAAAGCGGCTGGTCACCCCTCGTGAGTGGCTACGAGTGTTATTGATGGGAAAGGCAAACGTGGCATGTCTCAAACGGCGCGTTGGCGACGTTGAGCGTCCCCAACGCGCCCTGTGGCCCACCCACCCAGCAGAAAACGCCCCAACGGACCCCCCGGAACGCCGTGAAGGCCACCATCACAGCGCCTGACGCCGTGAAGGAGGCCTTCACTACCCTCGGGCGACAAGCCGAGCAGCACTTTCTCACCAAAGTGCGAAGCTTCGCTCCCGGGCGACGCCACATTTGACCTTCCCATCAATAGAACACTCGTAGCCACTCACGAGCCACCCACCCGGCCGCACCCCTCCGGGGAAAGTGTCGACATATTCCCTGGACCGTCAGAGGGCGGCGGAGTCGATGGCTTTTCAGGATCCGTTTCGTGGAAACGGGATGAGCGGTACCCAAGGTCCGCACGGAGATACCGCTCCACATCGGCCAACCGATCCTGCCCGGTCTCGAAATCTGGTGGCTCCGGACAGGCGGGATTGCCGAGTGACGCTGACTCAGCGGGAGTCTTCCGGGCCAGAAAGCACTACCCAGCCGTGTTCGGCGACCGGCGCTCGATCACCTTGGAGTTCGGCGTGTCCGGCTTCGACCGTGCTCGTGCCCGCGGGAACGGTGAACCACGCGTCCCGCTCGGCCAGGTTCAGCGCGACGAACAGGACATGTCCGTCCTTTGTGGAGCGATACAGCAGCCGCTCGTTGTCCAGTTCGAGTACTGTCGTGTGCGCCCGCACGAGCCACGGATGCCGTCGCCGGAGCGAGATGAGTTCCTGGTGCAGCCGGTAGACACCGATGCCGAGCGGCGACAGGTCGGCGGGCGTGGCAGGGAACTTCGGCCGGATCTCGTCGTCGCCGCCTTCACGATCCTCTTTGACGCCGGTGAAGCCGTGCTCGTCACCCGCGTAGATGCTCGGCACCCCCGCCACCGTGCACAGCACCACCACGGCGTGGGCGAGGTGGCGGGAATCGGTCAGGCGGCTCGCGATCCGGGTGACGTCGTGGTTGCCAAGGAACGTCTGGGGGACGAACGTGTCCAGTAGTTCCTGGTGCCGGGCGAGGGCATGCGCCAGTTCGTGGAAGTTGCGGTCGTTGAGCGAA
This sequence comes from Amycolatopsis sp., assembly GCF_036008905.1. Taxonomy (GTDB): domain Bacteria; phylum Actinomycetota; class Actinomycetes; order Mycobacteriales; family Pseudonocardiaceae; genus Amycolatopsis. The sequence goes on from NZ_DASYMU010000154.1 coordinate 1,203, forward strand.
CTCCAGATCGCCTTCCACAGCTCGTACTGGGTGACCGCGTCGAGGCCGCCGGCGGTGATCATGGCCGGGTAGTCGCCGTGGATGGTCTCTCCCAGCAACCACGCCTCGGGATGGGACTGGTGCACCCGGTCGGACACCTGCCGCCAGAAATCCGCCGGGACGGCGTAAGCCGCGTCCAGCCGCCAGCCGTCGACGCCCTGGTCCAGCCAGTGGTTCAGCACGTCCGCGACGTAGTCGGCGACCGCGGGTTCGTCGTGGTTCAGCTCGACCAGCCGGTGGTGTCCTTCGAAGGTCGCGAGGGTGCCGTCCTCACCGCGGGCGAACCAGCCGTGCCAAGGGGAGGCGTCACCTCGTTGTTCGACGTCGGTCAGCTTGGCGAAGCCCCGGCCGACGTGGTTGAACACGCCGTCGAGGACGACCCGGATTCCGCGCTGGTGCGCCTGGGCGACGAGCGCGGTCAGGTCGTCGGACGTGCCGAGCCGGGGATCGATCCGGTAGTGGTCGACGGTGTCGTAGCCGTGGGTTTCCGACGCTAACACCGGGCCGAGCAGCAGCCCGTTCGCTCCGAGTTCCAGCAGGTGGTCGAGCCAGGGTTCGAGCGCCTTCAGCCGGGGAATCGGCTCCGCGCCGTTCGCCGATGCCGGAGCCCCGACGAAGCCGAGCGGGTAGACGTGCCAGAAGATCGCGTGTTCGGTCCAATACGCCACGGATGCCAGCCTTCCGTATCCGGGAGCCGCCCGCCGTCCGACTCCGGACTTGACCGGACGGGACTGATCTTTTCCGGGCGGATAACGGCCGGCGGCGCATAGACTTGGACGCGACTGGGTACCCCTTCGCCATGTTCGCCGTAGCGCTGGTGCCGGTTCTGCTCATCTTGGCCCTCCTCGGATTGGAGCGGCTGGAGGCTCGTGTCGTGCCGGAACGGCCGACGGCCGACGACGGGGACTTTCCGGCGAGTCTGGCGCTGGAGAGTCATTCGCGACCCAGCGGCGGCTGACGGAGTGCCTGAGCAGCAAGCACGTCCAGCCGAACTGCCGTCGGAACATTGCCTGACCCACCGCGCGGCGAGTTCGCCTTCAGGCTTCGAGTGCTTCGATCGCGGAAGCGGTCAGGCTCAGGCGGATGTGGTCGCGCAGTAATGCGCTCACCGCGTCGGAATCGCCTTCGATGATCAGGTTCAGGAGAGTGTGATGCTCCTGGTGGTCCCGAAGGCGGGGCTCTTCGCCCGGCGGTAGCTCGAGGCCAAGCCTGCGGTACCGGTCCGACCTGTCCCAGAGGCTGTCGAGCAGGCCGATCAGCTCGTCGTTGTGGGAGGCACGGTAGACCGCGCGGTGGAAGGCGCGGTGCACGGCGAGCGCCTCCTCGCCCCATTTCTTGGTGACCGGCAGCAGCCGGCCCACCGCGAAGCGCATGGCTTCGATGTCGGCGTCGGTGCGGCGCTGCGCGGCCAGTCCGGCCGCGAGCGGGTCGAGGGACAGGCGAATCTCGAACAGCTCCCTGGCTTCCTTCGCGTGCAGCGGCGCGACCCGGGCATCGCGATGGACGTCCAGCTCGACCAGGCCTTCGCCCTTGAGACGACGCAACGCTTCCCGCAGCGGGGTGATGCTCATGGCGAGCGACTCGGCCAGCTCGTACTGCGCCAGCACCGAACCCGGCGCGAGTTCCCCGGACAGGATGCGGTCCCGGACCTCGGCATAGGCCGCGTCACTCTTGCTCAGGAAGACGTTCGGCCTAGTCACAGTCGCCCCTCTTGCGCTCGGCGGTGTTCAAAGTTTAGCTTACCCGCATATCTTATAAGTTATGACGACTCGGAGGGTCGATGAAGATCGTTTCCGTCCACGAGGGCACCGTGCCGATCAGTTCGTCCATCCGTAACGCGTGGATCGACTTCAGCGCGATGGACTGCTCGATCGTGGCCGTGGTCAGCGACGTGATCCGGGACGGCCGACCCGTCGTGGGATATGGCTTCAACTCGAATGGCCGCTACAGCGCGGGCGACATCCTGCGCCGCCGGGTGATCCCCCGGCTGCTGGACGCGCCGGCGGACGCGGTGGTGACCGACGACGGCAGCAACATCGATCCCATCAGGGCGTGGGATTTCATGATGCGCAACGAGAAGCCCGGCGGGCATGGTGAGCGGTCGGTCGCGGTGGGCGTCGTCGACATGGCGCTGTTCGACCTGGCCGCCAAGATCGCCGGGCAGCCGCTGTACCGGTTCCTGTCGGACCGCTACGGCGACGGCGAGCCGGACGATTCGGTATTCGTCTACGCGGCCGGTGGCTACTACGCGCCGGGCAAGGGGCTGCGCGAGCTCCAGGACGAGATGAAGGGCTTTCTCGACCTCGGCTACCGCGTGGTGAAGATGAAGATCGGCGGGGCCTCCCTCAAGGAAGACCTGGAGCGCATCGAAGCAGTGCTGGAAGTCCTCGGCGGCGACGGCTCACGGCTGGCGGTGGATGTCAACGGAAGGTTCGATCTGACCACCGCGCTCGAGTACGGCCGGGCGATCGAACCCTATGGCCTGTTCTGGTACGAAGAGGTCGGCGATCCGCTGGACTATGCGCTGAACGCCACGTTGTCCGAGCATTATCGGGGACCGATCGCCACTGGCGAGAACCTGTTCTCGTTGCCCGATGCGCGAAACCTGGTGCGGTACGCGGGCATGCGGCCGGACCGTGACTTCATCCAGGTGGACCCGGCCCTGAGCTACGGGCTGACCGAGTACCTGCGCATCCAGGACATGTTGCGACAGCACGGTTGGTCGTCGCGGCGGTGCGTGCCGCACGGCGGCCACCAGTTCTCGTTGCACATCGCGGCCGCGCTGAAGCTTGGTGGCAACGAGTCGTATCCCGGCGAATTCCAGCCGACCGGGGGCTTCGCCGATGACGCGGTGGTGCGGGACAGCCAAGTCGGCCTCACCGATACCCCTGGCATCGGATTCGAGGGAAAAGCGGCTTTCTACCAGGTTTTGCGTGAACTGCACGACTGATTTTCCGTCCAGCACAACGGGGTGTAAGGAGACTGCGAATGTCGCAGGCAATAGTTGAACGCGGCCACGGGCGGTCGCGGGTTCGGTGGTCGCGTGAACTGTGGGTGCAGGTCCTGGTGGCAGCGGTCCTCGGCATCTTGGTGGGCCTGGTGTTTCCCGGATTCGGGTCCGCCATGAAACCGTTGAGCGACTGGTTCATCGCGTTGATCACGATGATCGTGGCACCGGTCATCTTCTGTGTGGTGACCACCGGGATCGCCTCGATGGACAACGTGCGGCGCGTGGGGCGGATCGGCGTGAAGGCGCTGGTGTACTTCATCGTGCTGTCACTGGTCTCGATGCTGATCGGGCTGGTCGTGGCCAACGTGTTCAAGCCGGGGCAAGGGATGCACATCGACCCCGGCACGCTGGACGCGAGCAGCGTGCCGGGGGTGAAGAGCGAGCATGGCGGCTTCACGGAATTCGTGTCGAGCATCATTCCCGACACTCTGCTGAGCGCGTTCACCAGCGACAACATCCTGTCGGCACTGTTCATCTCGATCGTGTTCGGATTCGCGTTGAACGTGGCGGGGGAGCGGGCACGGGTGATCACGAAGGCCATCGAGGGACTGTCCGATGTGGTCTTCAAGATCGTCTCGTGGATCATGCGGCTGGCCCCGTTCGGCACGTTCGGCGCGCTGGCCACGGTGGTCAGCACCTACGGCGCGGCGAGCCTGGCACAGCTCGGCTATCTGATCGTGCTGTTCACGCTGACCTGCGTGGTCTATGTCGTGGTCGTGCTCGGCGGGGTTATGCGGTTGTGCAAGCTGGGCCTGTTCTCGCTCATGCGTTTCCTGAAGGACGAACTGCTGATCGCGTTGGCCACCTGTTCGAGCGAGGCGGTGCTGCCGCAGTTCATCCGGAAGCTGGAGAAGCTGGGCGTGGGACGGCCGGTGGTGGGTATCACCGTGCCGTCGGGGTTCTCGTTCAACCTCGACGGTTCCGCGGTTTACCTCACCATGGCGTCGCTGTTCCTGGCGCAGGCGGTGGACGTTCACCTGTCCTGGCAGCAACAGCTGATCATGGTCGGCATCATGATGTTGACGAGCAAGGGAACCGCCGGTGTCGCGGGCGGTGCGTTCGTGGTGCTGGCCAGCAGTGTGACCGCGATCGGGCATGTGCCGCTGGCCGCGCTGGCACTGATCGTCGGCATCGACCGGATCCTCAACGAGGGCCGGGTGTTCATCAACGTGCTGGGCAACGCGGTGGCGACGATCGTGGTCGGTAAGTGGGAGAAGGACTTCGATTACGAACATGCTCGCGCGGTACTCGCCGGGAAACCCGTGCCGGAGCAGGACTCCCCAGCGGAGGCGCGTGAGGCGAGCACGGTCTGACTGTGTCGTGAGTGAAAACCCTTGCCTGCAACGGTTTTCACTCACGACGTCCGCTCATGGGCTGCCGGGATCGGGTCCGGGAACCACGGCCGGACGATCGAAGCCCGCTTCAGCGTGCGTAACCCCAGTGTCACGTCGACATCGCGAATCCCGGCGATCCCGCCGAGCGTCCCGGTCAGGAACCGGTGCAGATCCGAGTATGCCGCCACCGCCACCTCGCCGCACATGGTGTGTTCGCCGGCCGTCGCGCACAGCAGCAGCACGGCAGGATTCCTGGCCAGCTCCTCGGCCACCGCGTCGACCCGGCGTGGATCCACCCGCAGCCACAGGAACGCCGTCACCGGGAGTCCGAGGGTCTCCGGCTCGACGATCGTGCGCAGCCGCAGCGCACCGGTCTGGCACAGATTCTCCACCCGGCGCCGCGCGGTGCTCTCCATGATCCCGGCCCTGGCAGCCAGCTCTCGCCAGCGCATCCGGCCGTCCTCGGCCAGCGCGGCGACGAGTGCTTCGTCCACTTCGGTCAGTGGCGGCGCGAGTTCGGTGGGCTGCGCCCGATCCCAGCGGTCGAACCGGTCCGCCCGCAGGGCCGCCACCGCCTCGGCGTCCAGCAGGCCGGGATCCCACCCCACTCCGGTGGTGAATCGGCGCAGTACGACCTCGGAGCTGCTGCCGATCACCCCGTCCAGCTCCGGCAGCCGGACCAGGGTGAGGTCCAGCAGGTCATTGCGATCGATGGCGACCAGCTCGACCAGGCAATCGGCAGCCCCGGAAACCAGCGACACGAACCGCACGCTGGGCCAGCTGGTGAGCGCGTTCGCCACCGACACGGTTTTGGCCGGTTCGCACCGCACCCGGACGAAAACGGGCACTCCGCGGCCCGTGGCCAGTACATCCAGGGTCGCCGCGACATGGACCAACTCCGAGGACAGGATCCTGGCCGCGCGTCGGGACACCGTGGCTTCCGAGGCGTCCACCGCCTTCGCCACCGTCGGCCAGCTGGCCCGCGGATGGGCGATCAGGGCAGCTACAACACGGAGGTCGAGTTCATCCATGCAAGCAGTATCCGTCATATGTGCCGCATCCATCGACTGATTCGTGCAATCGCAGGATAAACATTGCTCATTAACCTATGTATATCTCACTATCTGTCCTTAACCCCAGTCCCCTCCCCGTGGAGCCACAGATGACCTCCTCCACCACAGCCGCCGCCGGTACCCGGCGGCCCAGTGGCACCGCAGGCGCGCTCGCCGGCGGCACCATCGGCAACTTCGTCGAATGGTTCGACTGGTCGGTTTACGGCTTCTTCGCGCCGTACTTCGCCAGCCAGTTCTTCCCCGGTGGCGGCACCACGGCCACCTTGTCGACCCTGCTGGTGTTCGCGATCAGTTTCTTCATGCGACCGGTCGGCGCGGCGGTGCTCGGTATCTACGCGGACCGGCGCGGGCGCCGCCACGGTATGACGCTCACCATCCTGCTGATGGCCGCGGGCAGCCTGCTGATCGCGATCGCGCCGACCTACGGTGCGGTCGGCTGGCTGGCACCGGCGATCCTGATCGCCGGCCGCCTGCTGCAAGGCTTCTCCACCGGTGGCGAATTCGGCACCTCGGCCTCGTTCCTCGTCGAGTGGGCCAAGCCGGGCCGTCGTGCGTTCGCGGGATCCTTCCAGCAGGTCTCGGTGGGGCTGGGCATCCTGTGCGCCTCACTGAGCGCCACCGTGCTCACCCGTGTACTCGACGACCACGCCATGTCCTCCTGGGGCTGGCGAATTCCGTTCGCCCTCGGCGCGGTGATCGGCCTGATCGGCATGTACATCCGGCGACGCCTGACCGAGCCGGAGGCGTTCCGCCGCCTGGAGGAGACCGGGAAGCGGGAGCAGCGGCCGCTGAGCACGATGGCCGCCGGGCACCGGCGCGGCGCGTGGTTCGTCTTCGGCATCTCCATCGCCGGCTCCGTGATCACCTACATGTGGCTGACCTACCTGCCGTCGTATGCCGTACTCACCGCACACGCGAACAAGGCCGACGCACAGTTGGCGAACACCCTCGCGCTCGCCTTCTTCGTGGTGATCCTGCCCTTCGCCGCGATGTTGTCCGACCGGTTCGGCCGCCGGCCGACGATGCTGGTCTACGCCGCAGCCTTCGTCATCCTGCCGTTTCCGTTGCTCTCAATGTTGGGCAGTAGCTTCACCAGCGTGCTCATCGTGTCGTTGGTCGGCATGGCGTTCCTGGCGCTCAACCACTCGAACCTCGCCACGGTGTTCGCCGAATTGTTCCCACCACAGGTGCGCACGATCGGCATCGCCTTGCCCTACGCCATTTCCAACGCGATCTTCGGCGGCACCGCGCCGAGCGTGATGCAGTTCTTCGGCTCCCGCAACAATCTCTGGGCGGTGCCGCTCTACGTCAGTGTCTGTGCGTTGGTCACCGGCTTGTTCTTCTACTTCATGAAGGAAACCAAATCAGTGGACACACACGACGTGGAGATGCGTGCATGATCCCGCTCGCCAAGGACGTCGACCGACTGCCCGCCTACCCGCTCGGTCTCGATGCCGGGCAACGCGAGCGAGTGGACCGCCTGCTGGCCGGAGTGGTGGTGTCACTGCACGACCATCCGGTCCGGCTGCCGGAACCCATGACCGCGGAGAGCTGGTCCGAGCACACCCGGGACGGCACCGAGCACATTGGACACACCGCACTCGGCCGGTCCGGGCTCGATGTGGTGCTGGCCAGTTCGTTGGTCGAACCCGACCAGAACCGGCTGCTGCGCTGGGCGGGCCATCTGCGGGCCGAGGCCGACACGGTCACCACCGGGCCGAGAATCGTGCTGGCACTGGAAGATCTCGGCAGTGTCGGGACCGACCTGGACGCCGTCCAAGCCCTCTATGACGCTGGGATCCGTTCGGCGGGCCTGACCTACAACGCCGGCAATCCACTCGGCGGTGGGCTGGGGCAACCGTCCGACGGCGGCCTCACGTCGATAGGCCGCGAGGCCGTGGCCCTCATGAATCAGCTCGGCATGCTGGTCGACCTCGCCCATGTCGGCGACCGCACCAGCATCGCCGCCGCCGAGGTGAGCGACCGGCCGGTGGTGATCAGCCACGCCGGCGCGCGGGCCCGGTGGCCGAGCCCGCGGATGAAGCCGGACGACGTGCTGCGCGCGGTCGCCGCCACCGGGGGTGTGATCGGGGTGGAGGCCGCGCCGGGTTCCACCCGGGTGAACGGGCGGCCCGAGCACGACCTCGACGCGGTGATGACGCACGTCGAATACATCGCGGAGCTCGTCGGAGTGGACCATGTCGGGCTTGGCCCGGACACCTTTTTCGGTGACCACACCGGGTTGTACGCGGCCGCCGGTTGGACGCCGCAGCCGGTGCCCGGTCACGAAGGGTTGCCGCTGCCCGATTACGTGGCCGGGATGGAGAACCCGGCCGAGGTACCGCGCAACGCCGCGGGCTGGCTGGTCCGCAACGGCTGGACGGACGAAGACATCGCCAAGATTCTCGGAGGCAACGCCGAGCGCGTACTCGGCGCGGTCCTCTGCTGATGCGAACCGACCCGGCCGACAACAAAACAGGAGGAACCCCGTGACCGGCGCCAGCGCTGAGATCCATGAACGGATCGCGGAAGAAATCGGGAATATTTCCGACACCCTGGTCGAGCTGAGCCTCGATCTGCACGCCCATCCCGAACTGGCGATGGAGGAGAAGTACGCGGCGAGCAAGCTGAGTGGGTTGCTGCGCACCGATTTCGCGGTGGAGGAAGGGATCGGCGGTCTTCCGACCGCTTTCCGCGGTACGGCGGGCAGTGGGTCACCGTCGATCGCGTTCCTCTGCGAGTACGACGCGCTGCCCGGCATCGGGCACGGCTGCGGGCACAACCTGATCGCCGCGGGTGGCCTCGGCGCCGCGCTCGCCCTGCGCCGCGCGGCGCCGGAACTGCCAGGCACTGTGGCCTGCATCGGGACCCCGGGGGAGGAGGGGGCCGGTGGCAAGGTGCTGCTGCTGGAGGCCGGTGTGTTCGAAGGCGTGGATGCCGCGCTGATGTTCCATCCCGGCGACACGACGATGCCGATCCGGCACGCCACCGCCAACCGCCGGCTCGTGGTGGAGTTCGACGGGGTGGCCGCACACGCGGCGGCCAGCGCCCACGACGGACGCAGCGCGCTTGCCGCGATGATCCAGTTCTTCGTCGGGGTGGATTCGCTGCGTCAGTTCGTGCCGGAAACGAGCCGGATGCACGGGATCATCACGCATGGCGGCGAGGCGCCCAACGTGGTGCCCGCCTACACGCGGGCCGAGTTCATGGTGCGGGCACTGACCAGTGACGTCGTCGCCGACCTCACCGAGCGCGTGGAGGCGGTCGCCGCCGCGGCCGCCACGGCGACCGGGACCACCGTTCGGATCAGCAGGGGAGTCCGCTATGCCGAGCGCAAGAACAATCACGTGATCGCCGGCCTGGTCGCCGGGCACCTGCGACGCCAGGGCGTGACCGTCGAGCAGCCGGTGCTGCGCGGCGGCACCGGTTCCTCCGACATCGGCAACGTGAGCTTGGTGCTGCCCGCCATCCATCCCTACCTCCAGGTGATGGACGCCGGCACGCCGACCCACTCGCTGGCGATGACCGAAGCGGTCGCCCAGCCCCGGGCGCAGGAGGCGATGCTGCGGATGGCCACCGCGCTGGCCTGCGCCGGGGCCGATCTGCTCGCCGACCCGGAGCTCTTCGACGCGGTACGCGCGGAGTTCGCCATCCGCGGCCCGGACCTGCCGGCATGACCTACCCTTGGCCTTCAGCGGTGACCGATGTGGTCGCGGTGCGCCGGGACCTGCACGTCCACCCCGAGCTCGGCTTCACCGAGATCCGTACCGCCGCCCGGGTGGACACCGCGTTGCGGGCCCTCGGCTGGACCGTCCAATCCGGACTGGAGGTGTTCGGCGCGACCGGGCTGCCCGGCTTGCCCGAGACATCGGTGCTGGAATTCGCCACCGCCCGAGCACTGGCCGAGGGCGTGCCGGAGGACCTGGTGGCGCGCTTTTCCGGTGGCCACACCGCGGTTGTGGCGGAGCTGCGTGGCAACCGCCCTGGACCGAGGGTCGCGATGCGGTTCGACATGGACGCGTTGCCGATCACCGAGTCGGCCACCGATGACCACCGGCCACACCGGAACGGGTTCGCCTCCGGTCATCCGGGTGTGATGCACGCCTGCGGCCACGACGGGCACGTCGCCATCGGCCTCGCACTGGCCGCGACACTGTCCACTCGCGACTTCCCGGGCAGTGTGCGGCTGCTGTTCCAGCCGGCGGAGGAGGGCGTACGGGGCGCACAGCCCATGGTTGCGGCTGGCGCCTGCGCGGACGTGGACGTGCTGCTCGCGATCCACCTCGCGTTCGGCCTGCCGAGTGGCCTGCTCGCCCCGGCCGCCACCGAGTTGATCGCCACATCGAAGTACCTGGCCCGATTCACCGGCCGTCAGGCGCACGCCGCCAAGGCGCCGGAGCAGGGGCGCAACGCGCTTCTCGCGGCCGCGACGGCCACGTTGAACCTGCACGCGCTGCCCCGCTTCGCCGGCGCCGTCACCCGGGTCAACGTTGGCAGGCTGCAGGCGGGGGTCGCGGCCAACGTGATCGCCGGCGAGGCCGAGCTCGCCTACGAGACGCGCGCCGATTCCGCTGACGTGGCAAGCGAATTGGCGCGGCGGGCCGAGATCGTGGCGCGTGCCGCCGCGGAGATGCACGAGGTGGACTTCGAGTTGATCCGCACCGGGTACGCCACCGCGGCCACGACGGACCCCGCCGTCGCGGCCGCGCTGACCACGGCCGCGGACGGGCTCGCCGAGGTGCGCGCCACGCATCCGCTCGGCGCGAGCGACGACGCGAGCCTGCTGATGCGGGCCGTGCAGGAGGCCGGCGGTGTCGCGGGTTACGCCATTGTCGGATCGGACAGCCCCGGCCCGCCGCATTCGCCACAGTTCGATGTGGACGAAGCGGTGCTGCCGGTGGCGGTGTCCTGGTTGGAGCGTGCGGTGAAGGGAGGACTGTGGTGAAGGGAGAAGTGGTGAGCGGGTCCTATACCGTCGTCGGTGGCGGGGCGATCGGCGGCACGATCGCCTTTCACCTGGCAAGAGCCGGCCACTCGGTGCTCGTCGTCGACGCCGACGCGGAGCACGTGGCGGCCGTGCGGGAGCAAGGCTTGATCATCCGTCGCGCCGACGGTTCCGAGCAGCGCCAACAGGTATCGGCGTGCACACCGGACGAGGTGCCGGGGCCGTTGCACGCCGTGGTGCTCGCGGTGAAGGCGAACGCGACCGCGACGGCGGCGCGGTGGATCGCGCCGAGGCTGGCCGAGGACGGGTTCGTGGTGAGCCTGCAGAACGGGTTGTGCGAACCGGAGATCGCGGCGGCGGTGGGCGCCGGCCGGACAGTTTCCGCGTTCGTCAACCTGTTCGCCGATCTGGTCGAACCCGGTGTCATCGCCGATGGCGGGCCAGGCGCGCTGGTGGTCGGCGAGCTCGACGGCACGATCAGCCCGCGAGTGCGGGAATTCGTCGCGGACCTGCAGGCGTGGGGACCGGCGCTGGCGAGTGAGAACGTGGCCGGGTTCCTCTGGTCGAAGCTTGCCTACGGGGTGGTCGCCGCCGCCAGCGCGACCGTCGACGACCCGATCTTCGACACCATCGATCGCCATCCCGAACTCACCGTGGCGCTGGCCAGGGAGGTGTACGCGATCGCCGCGGCACAAGGGATCGCGCCGGAGCCGTTCGACGCCTGGCAGGCCGGCGCGTTCGCGCTTGACGCGCCGCCGGATCGCACGCGCACCGCGCTGGCCGAGTTCTGCGCCTGGCTGCGTACCCAGCCGAAGACCAAGACCGGTATCTGGCGGGACCTGGCTGTCCGGCGCCGCCCGACCGAGGTGCCGGCCCAGTACCGCCCGGTGTTACGCCTGGCGGCCGATCATGGGCTGAAGTGTCCGGGAATCGAGGCGGTGCTCGACCTCATCGGTGAGCTGGAGTCCGGAAACCGGGCCATGTCCCGGGAGAACATCGTCGGCCTGGAACGGGCAATAGTCCACAATGGAGGGAACAGCTAGTGTCACGTCACGTCCTGATCACCGGAGCCGCTGGGGGCCTCGGCAGTGCCATCGCCGAGCGGTTCGCCGCGGCGGGCGACCGGATCACCGGGGTCGATGCCAGGGAGGCGCCGCTACGCGCGCGACTCGACGCGCTCGCCGTGGCGCACGGTGTCGCCGTCACCGCGATCCCGGCGGACTTGAGCGACCCGGCGGCCGGGGCGGTGGTCGACCGGGCTTGGGACCAGTCCGGCCCGGTGGACGTGCTGGTGAACGCGGCGGGTATCTGGCCGGCAACCCCGCTGCTGGACATGACCGCGCAGATGTGGGACCACGTGCTGGCGATCAACACCAGGGCCCCGATGCTGGCCACGGTGGCACTGGCGCGGCGCGCGGTGGCAGCAGGCCGCCTCGCGAGCGTGGTGAACCTGGCTTCGGGCGCGGCGATCCGGGCCAGGCCGGGCGCGGCGCACTACTCGACCTCCAAGGCGGCACTGGAAATGCTCACCCGCTCGTGTGCGGTGGAACTCGGTGCCTCGGGGATCCGGGTGAACGCGGTGTCGCCCGGGTTCGTCGCGGGCAGCAGTCACGAGGTCAACCCGATCACCGAGGAGTACGCCGCAGCGGTGTCCGGTAACGCGCTCGGCCGGATCGGGCAGCCCGAGGACGTGGCCGCCGCGGTGTTCTTCCTCGCCTCGGCCGAGGCCGCCTGGACCACCGGCGCGGTGTTGCGGGTCGACGGTGGCTCTTCGGCGGGCAATCCCACCTTGCCGGTGCACTGGGCGGGAGCCACCGAGGCGCAGTCGCCGGGGTGACGTCCGGCGAACGGCGCCGCCGACAACCGTCACGACCGTGGTGGCGCCCTTCGCCCACGGCAACAGCGGGGCTTCCAGGGTTTCGTCGATCAGGGCAAGGTTTTCGCCCTTGTCTACGTAACTTGATCGACATTCGACCGCGGTCAAAACGAAAAGATCTCGGGAGAAAGTCATGCGGCTAACCCGCTCTTACTCAGGAGGCACGTACGTGCAACCCCCCAAGTCACTTGGTCGGGCCCAATCCACTGACCTGGCGCGCTCCATGCTCAGCCGGCGTAGCTTGCTGCGCGCCGCCGGGGCGACCGGGGCAGGTCTCACCCTCGGTACGGCGCTGCCCGCCGCCGCTCTCGCGGCGCCGGCCGCGCCTGCCAAGCCCGGCAAGATCCCCCATGGCGCGCTCCTCAAGACGACAAAGGAGACGGCGCTGTGGGGCTGGTTCCCCGTCAACCGGCCATCCGTGCTGACCGTCCCCTCCGGAACGGTCGTCAAGATCGACGCGGTCAACCAGTCCGGCGTGTCCTCGGCCCAGGGCCCCGTCGCCTATTTCGAGGCACTCGGGGTGCCGGCCGACAAGGTGCTGCCCGAGCTGGCCGACATCGCCACGATTCCCCGTACCCCCGGCTCGAGCGGTCACGTGCTGACCGGTCCGCTCTACATCGAAGAAGCCGAGCCCGGTGACGTGCTCGAGATTCGCATCCTCGACGTCTCGCCGCGTGTTCCGTACGGCGTGAACAGCACCGGCCCGAACAGCGGTGTACTGGCCGGCAAGCTGCTCAAGGAGTCGTCGACACGGCTGCTCACACTGGACAAAAGCAACCGGTACTACCAGTTCGCGGCCGGGATCCGGGTGCCGTTCAAGCCGTTCGCGGGCATCACCGGCGTCGCGCCGCCGAGCGACGCCGGCTTCGTCTCCGCCAACCCGCCCAACCGGTGGGGCGGCAACCTCGACGTCCGTGACCTCACGGCGGGTTCGACGTTGTTCCTGCCGGTGTTCCAGTCCGGCGCACAGTTCTACATCGGTGACACCCACGGCGCGCAGGGTCACGGCGAGATCGACCAGACCGCGATCGAGCACTCGATGTCGTTCACCGCCCAGTTCACCGTTCGCAAGGGTGCCAGCTTGGAGTACCCGCGTGCCGAACTGCCGGGCCACATGGTGGCGATGGGTATCGATGCAGACCTGGACGTCGCGTTGCAGATTTCCGCCCTTCAGGCGATCGGCTACCTGCGGGAGGTCACCAAGGGAAAGCTGAGCGATGCCGACGCGTACGCGCTGTGCAGCGTCGCGGTCGACTTCATCATCGCCGAGGCGGTGGACGGCAACAAGGTCGTTGCCGCGTACATCCCCAAGTCCCTGCTCCCCTGATCACCCCGGTGGCTGGACGCTT
>NZ_DASYMU010000155.1:0-69392 GCF_036008905.1 Amycolatopsis sp.
CTGGGGCTGTGTCCCGTGTTCCTGTGGCTGCTTGAGTTTTACGACTTGCCTGGCTGAGTTTCAGGCGGTGGGGTCGTGAGTGGCTACAAGTGTTCTAACACTCGTAAGCACTCACGACCCGCCCACCCGACGCCGAAGGAAGAGCGCGCCACATTTGCCTTTCCCACACTTACATTCGGGCCCAGTGGTCTACCCAGGCGGTGAGGGCGAGGTCGTCGAGGCGGGTGACTTGTGCGTGGGCACCGAGTGGTTGCGGGCCGACACCTAGCACTGTCATGCCTGCGTCCAAAGCGGAGCGCACCCCGGCCGCAGTGTTTTCGACAGCAAGAGCGGTAGCCGGGTCGACGTCGAGCCGGGCGCACGCGGCGAGATAGATGTCCGGTGCGGGCTTCGCGTGTTCGACGTCTCCGGCCGAGAGGGTGACCGGGATGAGGGCGGTGAGTCCGGCCTGCGCCAAGGCTTTGTCGAGCACGGCGCGAGGGGCGCTGCTGGCAACGGCTATCGGCATGAGTGAGGCGAGGCGGTGGACGAGTTTGAGTGCGCCGGGCATGGGGCGGCCGGTCGCGGCGACGGCGTCCGAGAGGCCGTCGGTCAGTTCTCGCTCCATTGAGGCGACTGGTTCGTTGAAGCGGGTTGCCATCATGGAGGAGATCTCGGGGAGGGAGCGCCCGGGTAGCCAGGTGTGGTCAGCGTCCGAACAGGACGTGGCCCGGCGGGCGAACATGGCGTCGAGGACGTCTTGGATGCACGTCACGGTGTCCATGAGGGTGCCGTCGCAGTCGAAGACCACGGCCGAGGGAGCGGGGGCCGTCCATAACGTCGAGTACTTCCGTCCCACGATGTCCCCTCGGATCGCCTGTGTTGCTGGCGATCAAGGTAAAGGCGTGGTGGGAAAGGCCCGGCCGGACTCGCCTGGCCGCGCCCAAGACCACTCGTACGGGGACCGCACTAGCTGAAGTCCGGCTCGCTGAGCCGGGTGCGCTTGAGTTCGGCGAACCCGGCGACCCGCTCGCCGTCCGGTCCCGGCACCGCGATCACGGGACTGCCGACATCCGGGCCGACCAGGGGCAAGACGGATCGAACCAGAAGTCCACGTGAATCGGTTCCATCCGCTAATCCTCCTCGGCGGCCAGCCGTTTGAGGATCGCTTCCGACATCGTCGCCAGTGTGCTGATCTGCTCCTCGGTCATCCCCTCGAAGAACAGCCGTCGCACGGTGTCCACGTGCTGTGGCGCGGCTTCCTCGATCGCCGTCCGGCCCTCCGGGGTCAGCACGATGAACGCGCCCCGCGCGTCCGACGGGCATTCCTCGCGCGCGACGAGACCGCGCTTCTGCATCCGGACCAGGTGATGGGACAGCCTGCTCTTCTCCCACTGCAGGGCTTGGGCGACCTCGAACATCCGCACCTTGTGTGACGGGTTGTCCGTGAGCTGGACCAGCACCTCGAAGTCGGACAGGGACAGCTTCGAGTCGGCCTGCAGCTGGCGGTTCAGGCGGGCGTTGAGCTGGGCCTGCATGGACATGTACTTCCGCCACGCGCGCTGCTGGGTCTCGTCAAGCCATCGGGGGTCCGTCATAAGGGTCATCATACCCGGAATAGTTGACACGTCACCCAGGTTGTGTATTTCATAGATGACACGTCAACCACTTGGGAGTAATCATGACCACCTCGTTCACCCAGCTCACCGGCAAGTACGACTTCGACCCGACGCACAGCCGTATCGGCTTTGTCGCCCGGCACGCGATGGTCACGAAGGTCCGTGGGCAGTTCAAGGAGTTCACCGGCGCCCTGCAGGTCGACGGTGACGACCCCGCCAAGTCCACCGCCGTGGTGAACATCAAGGCCCACAGCGTCGACACCGCCAACGCCGACCGCGACGGTCACCTGCGCAGCAGTGACTTCCTGCAGCTCGACACCTACCCCGAGATCAACTTCGTCTCGACCGACATCAGCCACCTCGGCGACACGGACTTCGAGGTGACCGGCGACCTCACGGTCAAGGACGTCACCAAGCCCGTCACGGTCAAGATCTCGCACGAGGGTGTCGCCACCGACCCGTACGGCAACGTCCGTATCGGCTTCGAGGGCACCACGACGATCAGCCGCAAGGAGTTCGGCATCACGTGGAACGCCGCGCTCGAGACCGGCGGCGTGCTGGTCAGCGACAAGGTCGTGCTCGAGTTCGACATCTCCGCGATCAAGGTCGGCTGAACAACCCCCTCCACCAACCTCTCCAAAGCGCCCAGGGAAGGCCAGAAATGAGCAAGACCGCGTTGCGTCCGCAGGTCGATATCCGCCGCTCCGGCGATCGGTCGGCCACGAAGATCGATTGGCTTGACTCCAAGCACTCGTTCTCCTTCGGCGGCCAGTACGACCCGGCGAACACGCACCACGGACTGCTCCTGGTCAACAACGACGACGTCGTCCGGCCGGGGATGGGTTTCGACACCCATCCCCACCAGGACATGGAGATCGTGACCTGGGTGCTGCAGGGTGCGCTGGTGCACCAGGACTCGACCGGGCACTCCGGCATCATCTACCCGGGCCTCGCCCAGCGGATGAGCGCCGGGACCGGCATCCTGCACTCCGAAAAGAACGACTCTTGGCGGCTCGACGGCGGCGACGAGCACCAGGAACCCGTGCACTTCGTGCAGATGTGGGTCGTGCCCGACGAAGCCGGGATCACCCCGGGTTACGAGCAGCTGGAGATCGAGAACGACCTGCTCTCCGGCGGACTGGTGCCGGTCGCGTCCGGCATGCGCAAGCACGACGGCGCGTCGGCGATCCGGATCGCCAACAAGTTCGCCGCGCTCCACGCGGCGCGGCTTCAGCCCGGCCAGACCGTCGAGCTGCCGGACGCTCCGCTGCTGCACCTGTACGTGCCGCGCGGGTCGGTGACGCTGGAGGGCGCCGGCGAATTGTCGACGGGCGACGCCGTCCGGTTCTCCGCGACAGGTGGGCAAAAGATCACCGCGATCGAACCCGCCGAAGTCCTCGTCTGGGAGATGCACGCCACGGTCGGGTGACGGAGGCGCGCGGGCGCGGATCGTGGCAGGCTGAGCACTCCTAGACCCGTAGGAGTGCGCCCTGCCATGACAGTCGAACCACAACCGGTGCTCGGTCCCGTCACGAGTGCGGCGATCTTCCTGGTGGCGACGATCGACGCCGGGGGCGAGCAGGACGTGCGCGACTTGCTGGAGGACCTCGCCGGGCTGCAGAAGGCGGTCGGCTTCCGCATTCCGGACGGCCGGCTGGCCTGCGTCACCGGAATAGGTTCGGATGCGTGGGACCGCCTCTTCGGCGGCCCTCGCCCGGCCGAGCTGCATCCGTTCCGGGCACTCGAGGGCGAAAAGCACGAAGCCGTGTCCACTCCCGGCGACCTGCTTTTCCACCTCCGCGCGGACAGGCTGGACCTGTGCTTCGAACTGGCGACGCAGCTCATGCGCCGCCTTTCGGGCGTGGTCACGGTGGTCGACGAGGTACAGGGCTTCAAGTTCTTCGAGCAGCGTGACCTGCTCGGTTTCGTGGACGGTACCGAGAACCCGTTCGGACGCGCCGCCGAGGCCGCCGTCACCGTCGGCACCGAAGACCCGGACTTCGCCGGCGGCAGCTACGTCATCGTGCAGAAGTACCTGCACGACATGAGTTCGTGGGACGCCCTGTCCGTCGAGGAACAGGAACGTGTGATCGGCCGGACGAAGCTGTCCAACATCGAGCTCGACGACGACGTCAAACCGCCGAACTCCCATGTCGCGCTGAACGTCATCACCGACGACGAGGGCAACGAGCTCGACATCGTGCGCGACAACATGCCCTTCGGCACGGTCGGCAACGGCGAGTTCGGCACCTACTTCATCGGCTATTCGAGCACGCCGTCGGTCACCGAGCGGATGCTGGAGAACATGTTTGTCGGTGACCCACCGGGGAACTACGACCGTATCCTCGACTTCTCGACCGTCCTCACCGGAAGCTTGTTCTACGTCCCGACAGCGGACTTCCTCGAAGATCTCCCCGATCCGCCGGCCGCGGCGGAAGAACCCGACCTGCCCGCGTTCGACGGTTCCCTTGGGATCGGAGACCTGAAAAGGAGCATGCGCCCATGAACAACCTGCACCGCGAACTTGCCCCGATCTCCTCGGCGGCCTGGGCCGACCTGGAAGAGGAGGCCCGGCGCACGTTCAAGCGGCACCTCGCCGGCCGCCGGGTCGTCGACGTCGAAGGTCCCGCCGGGCTGGAGCTGGCCGCGGTCGGCACCGGGCATCTCACCGCCCTGCCCTCACCGGGCGACGGCATCATCACGCATGTGCGGCAGGCGCAGGCCGTGGTCGAGCTACGGGTCCCGTTCACCGTGGACCGCCAGGCCGTCGACGACGTCGAGCGCGGCTCGAAGGACTCCGACTGGCAGCCGGTGAAGGACGCGGCGCAGCAGATCGCGTTCGCCGAGGACCGCGCGATCTTCGAGGGCTACGAGGCCGCCGGGATCAAAGGCATCCGCGAAAGCTCCTCCAACGCCACGCTCGTGCTGCCGGACAAGGCCACCGACTACCCGGACATCGTCAGCCAGGCCGTGACCGCGCTGCGGCTCGCCGGTGTCAACGGCCCGTACTCGCTGCTGCTCAGCGCGGACGCGTACACCGCCGTCAACGAGACCGCCGACCACGGTTACCCGGTGCGTGAGCATCTCGCCCGTGTCCTCGACGGCGACATCATCTGGGCGCCGGCCATCGATGGCGCGGTCCTGCTGTCCACCCGCGGCGGCGACTACGAGCTGCACATCGGCCAGGACCTGTCGATCGGCTACTCCTCGCACGACGCCACGAGTATCGACCTGTATTTCCAGGAGTCGCTGACCTTCCTGATGTACACCAGCGAAGCCGCTGTGGCCCTGACGTAATCGGTCCAAAACATGAGCCCGAAAGTCGCCGACCGTCTTCAATGGAGGGTCGCCACGCTCGCGCGGTTCCGGGAGGAGACGCCGACGGCCCGCACGCTCGTCTTCGACGTGCCGGGCTGGCCGGGTCACCTGCCGGGACAGCGCGTCGATGTCCGGCTCACCTCGGCCGACGGCTACAGCGCGCAGCGCAGCTATTCCCTGTCCGCGCCGGAAAACGGCGAGGAGGTGGAGCTGACCGTGCAGCGCGTGCCGGACGGTGAGGTTTCGCCGTACCTCACCGAGGGCTTCGAAGTCGGCTATCCGGTCGAGTTCCGCGGCCCGGTCGGCGGCTGGTTCGTCTGGCGTGCCACGGAAACCCAGCCGGTGCTGCTCCTCGCGGGCGGCTCGGGGATCGTGCCGCTGATGGCGATGATCCGCGCTCGTCGCGCCGTGGGCAGCCGTACGCCGTTCAAGCTCATTTACTCGGTCCGCACGCCCGCCGACATCTATTACGCCGACGAGCTGCGACGGCCGGAGCCAGGCCTCGACGTGACCTATGTGTACACCCGCGAAATGCCGGAGGGTGCGCTCGTGCCGCCGCGGCGCATCGGCGTTCCCGAGGTCAACACACACGGCTGGCCGCCGGACTTCGAGCCCAGCTGTTTCGTCTGCGGGCCCACGGGTTTCGTCGAGGCGGTGGCGGACATCCTCGTCGCGCTCGGGCACGACCCGCACCGAATCAAGACCGAGCGGTTCGGGCCCAGCGGAACGGATTGAAAATGGCAAGGCACAGTAGGGTCAGCCCTACCGGTGGCGGGGTGGCTGGCAGGCTGGGATAGGGGAGTGGCCGCGGCCAGGCTGGACGCATGACTTCCTTCCCTGTCAAGAAGATCCTGGCGGCGGTCCTGATCTGTGGAATGCTGCTGGCGGCCACGCCGGTCGCGTCGGCCTCGACGTCACAACGCGGTGCGCTCATTTCGGTGGTGCCCGTCCAGACACTGTCCGAAGAGGACGCACTGAAACCGGGCACGTTCGGGCCGTTGGACGCGAAGCAGGCGGAATACGGTGTCCACGCGTACCGCATCACGTACCGGACGATCGACGCCCACGGAAAGGTCACCACCGCGAGTGGTCTGGTCGCGCTGCCGGACAACAACCGGCGGGAACTCCGGACCGTCGCCTATGAACACGGAACGCGGGCTTCGCGCGACGAAGTCGCCTCGGTGGAGAAGGAAACGCTCGACTACCCGGTCACGCTGCTCATCGCGTCGGCCGGGTACGCGGCCGTTTCCCCGGACTACCTCGGCCTCGGGCTGGGCCCCGGAAACCATCCGTACATGGACGAAGCGTCGGAGACCACGGCGTCGCTCGACATGCTGCGCGCGGCGCGAACGCTTGCCGCACAACAACATCGCAAGCTCGACGAGAAGGTCTTCGTGACCGGCTTCTCGCAGGGCGGCCAGGCCGCGATGTCGCTCGGCCGCGCGTTGCAAGGCGGTGCCGACAGGTACCTGCGGCTCGGCGGGCTCGCCCCGATCAGTGGGCCGTACGACGTCGAGAACGCGGAACTACCCGGTCTGCTGACCAAGGGCGAGGTCTCCCCGGAAAGCGGCGCGTTCTACCTCGCGTACTGGATCACCTCGATGAACCGGCTGCATCACCTGTACGACAACCCGTCCGAGGTTTTCCGGGCGCCGTACGACAAAACCGTCGAGGCGCTGTTCGACGGCGACCACGACGAGGAGGTCATCTTCCGGTCGATGGCCAGGAGTCCGCAGGAGCTCCTCACCGACGACTACCTCCGGCGCCTGGCGCACCCGACGGGCGCGCTGCTCGACGCGATGCGCGAGAACGACGACACCTGCTCGTGGCGGCCCAAGGTGCCGGTGCGGTTGTACGCGGCGAACCTGGACACGGACGTCACCATCACGAACTCCCTTGACTGCCAGCAGGATCTGCGGGCCCGCGGGGCGAACGCGCAGGTGGTCAACCTCGGCGACCTCGACCACTTCGGCTCCGGGATCGCCGGTATCCCGCTGGCGCTGGAGTGGTTCAGCCGCGTGGGGTGACGCTGGTTTCGACGCTCGCCCACCCGCGTCCGGCTTTCTTCCAGGCCGCGGACGAGGTGAGCACGGCGATCGTGCCGGTCTTGAACCCGACCGAATCCCCGGTGAGCAGCGTGACGAGCTCTTCGACGTCCGGATTGTGCCCGATCAGGAGCAGGGTCCGGACGTCGTCGGCCGCTTCCCGCACCACGGAGGCGTAGGTCTCGGCGGAAGTCGCGTAGAGCCGATCGTCGAACCGGATCTCCGGGACCGTCTCGAGTTCGGCCGAAACGAGTTCCCAGGTCTGCCGCGTGCGCAGCGCGGGTGAGGAGATGACCAGGTCCGGGGCGTGGTGCTCCTGGATCCAGCGTCCCGCGAACGGCGCCTCCCGGCGGCCGCGGTCGTCGAGCGGCCGCTCGAGGTCGGCGAAACCGTCCGGCCACGCCGATTTCGCGTGCCTCATGATCACCAGTTCAGCCATTCGCCTGCCACTTCCGTTCCGGCTCGAAGTCTCGCGGTAACCGTATCTACGCTTGGCGGCGGCTTCCAGCGGCGTGGCACGTATTGATTCGAGCCCAGGCAACAGGGCTCGCGTGGCTTTGCGGGCGCCCGTTCAGTAGACGCTGAATTGGGCCATGAGCAGGGCGCTGACCGCTTCCGGAACTTCTTCGACGACCCAATGTGAAACATCTTCGAACATCTGGAAGTGATAAGGCGCGTCCACCCAGTTCTGGGTGGCGAGCGCGGCCGTGGAGCCGAAAGCGACGTCTTCGGTGGACCAGACGTACAGCGTCGGCACGGTGATCTTGCCGATCTTCCCGCCGGGGCGCCCCGCGCGGTACCAGTTCAGCGCCGCGGTGAGCGCGCCCGGCTCCGACAGTCGCCGCACGTACTCGTCGATCTTGCTCGGCGCGACCTTCCAGTCGAACATCCGGCGCAGCGCGTCGGCGTCGTCCGCCAGCATGCGCCGCTCGGTGACGCGGCCCTGGCGCCACTCGGTCAGGTAACCCGAGCGCAGATGCTGGTCCTCGTCGGTGTGCATGGCCTCCGCGAGCGCGGCGGGATGCGGCGTCGAAATGGCGGTGAGTGTGCGGAGCCGTTCGGGCGCGTGATCGGCGGTCCACCACGCGACGGCCGCGCCCCAGTCGTGGCCGACGAGGTCGAATTTGCCCCAGCCGAGTGAATCCGCCATCGCCAGCGCGTCCTCGACGAGGGTGTCGATGCCGTACTCCGCGACCTGTTCCGGTCGCACACCCGGCGAGTACCCCCGCTGGTCCGGCGCGACCGCCCGGAAACCTTCGGATCCGAGCTTCGCGACCTGCTCTTCCCACGCGATCGCGGCCTCGGGGAAACCGTGCAGCAACAGCACCGGCCTGCCGTCTTCCGGTCCCGACGCGATCGCGTCGAAGTTCCCGGCGGGGGTGGGGATGCTCAGCTGTTCGATCACGGTCCGACCCTAGCGCGGGACGAGATTTCAACTGGCTGTTGACTCCTTCAACAAGCAGTTGTAGCGTCCCTCGCATCACTCGAAGGCCCACTGGTCGTGGAGGTACCGCATGCCCTCAGCTGCGTCTTTGCCCGTTTCACGTCTGCGCGTAGCCGCGTTCGCCGCTGTTGTCGCGCTGGTCGCGACGGCGTGTGGCGGCGGCGAGGACGGCGCCGGGGGACAGCCCGCCGGCGCGAGTTCGAGCCCGATCCCCGACACCACCGCGCTGCTCGCCGGAGTCCAGAAGGACGACGCGCTCGCCGCCGGCCTGCCCGCGAAGAACGCGCAGGCCGGCGTGCTGAACCTGGCGTCCAACATCCAGTCCGCGCCGAACAACTTCTACTCCGCCGACGGCAAGACGCCGATCGGTTTCGAGGTCGACATCGCCAAGGCGATCGGCGCGAAGCTCGGCGTCAAGGTCGCGCACCAGGACATGGCGTTCGGGTCGCTCATCACCAGCCTGCAGTCCGGTCGCGTCGACCTGACCATGGCCGGGATGAACGACACCAAGGAACGCCAGGGCTCGATCGACTTCGTCGACTACTTCCAGTCCGGCATCACGATCATGGTCAAGAAGGGCAACCCGGACGGCGTCACCGGGCCGGACGCGTTGTGCGGCAAGGCCGTCGCCGTCGTCCAGGGCACCAGCCACCAGAAGTTCGCCGCCGAGCAGAGCACCAAGTGCACCGCGGCCGGCAAGGGCGCGGTCACCGTCACCGCGACCGACAGTGACACGCAGAACCAGAACCAGCTGCGCACCGGCCGCGTCGCCGCGCTCCTCAACGACCTGCCCAGCGCGGTCTACATCTCCAAGACCGCCGGTGACGGCAAGTTCTTCGACGTCGTGCCGGGCGAGCCGATCAACGGTGGCCCGTACGGGATCGGCGTCAACAAGGGGAACAAGGCGCTGACGGAGTCGATCCAGAAGGCGTTGCAGGCGCTCATCACCGACGGCACCTACGGCAAGATCCTCGACGCCTGGGGCGTCACCCAAGGCGCTCTCACGCAGGCCGGTGTCAATGGTGGAGCCTAAGCGGTCACGACCGAAAGTGGGTCGGGGGTCTCGACGGCCCAGCTTCCCGCTGGGCGCACGGCCGGAAGACCCGAGTACAACACCGGTACGAGGGTCTACCGGCCGCACACCCAGCGAAAACCTGGATCCGCCGAATACCCCCAACGAACTTCGCTCGCAACCACCAAGGGATCAATAGAGTGGCCTGGTGCGAGAAGAGTCAGATCTCATCACCGGCGAGGCCGTGGTCGTCGACCTGAGGATCGCGAGGCTCGCCAGCCGCGGGCTGGCGATGATGCTGGACGTCGCCCTGCAGGCGGCCCTCCTGCTGATCGTTTTCCTGATCGCGCTCTGGGCGACGCCGTCGGGGGACACCTCGTTGATCCTGACGATCATCCTGGGCTCGTTCGTGCTCGTGATGGTCGGCTACCCGCTGCTGTTCGAGACGCTGACCCGCGGCCGCACCCTGGGGAAGATGGCCGTCGGGCTCCGGGTGGTGCGCGCCGACGGCGGCCCGATCCGCTTCCGGCACGCGCTCGCCCGCGCATTGTGCGGGGTGCTCGTCGACTTCTGGCTGCTGGGTTTCGGCGGCTCGATCGCGCTGATCGTGTCGTTGCTTTCCCCTGACGGCAAACGGGTCGGGGACTACCTCGCGGGCACCGTCGTGATCCGCGAACGGGTGCCGGACGCCGGGATGACCTCGGAGATCCAGATGCCGCCGCAGCTGGCTCAGTGGGCGTCGCAGCTCGACCTCAGCGGCCTGCCGGACGATCTCGCGCTCGCCGCCCGGCAGTTCCTCGGGCGGATGAACGAACTCCGACTGGAGGCCGCGGACTCCCTTGGCTACTCCCTCGCCATGCAGGTCGGGCAGTGCATCGGCACGCCGCCGCCACCGGGCGTCCCGGCGTGGGCCTTTCTTTCGGCCGTGCTCGCCGAGCGGCGGTCGCGGGATCACCTGCGAGCCTTCGGGCGGCCGGTGCCGACGATGACGTACATCCACCCGCCGCCCGCCGCCGCGCCGCCGAGCGCCACCCCGGCCC
Source organism: Amycolatopsis sp. (assembly GCF_036008905.1). Classification (GTDB taxonomy): domain Bacteria; phylum Actinomycetota; class Actinomycetes; order Mycobacteriales; family Pseudonocardiaceae; genus Amycolatopsis. The sequence goes on from NZ_DASYMU010000155.1 coordinate 10,458, forward strand.
CGACGGAGCAAACCCCGGCGCCCGACAACCCGTTCGCCCCTCCCGGCTAAGAGACGTCGTTCGCGGCCGACGCCCAGGTGTTGCACTGGGTCGTCCGGTTCTTCAGCGCGCCCTGTTGCCACCACGAAACGGTGTGCGCGTCGGAGCCGTGGTCGCGCGGGCCGCCGCCGTGATCGCCGCGGTTCTGCGTCTGCCAGGCGTCGCGGTACATGGGCTGGTCGACGTCGCCGCCCCGGTTCACCGTCGAGCCGAGGTACATCCCAGAGAAGCACTGCGCCTGCAGCTCGAACCGCCGGGACATCTCCAGCCCGGCGGCGGAGTCCGTCCCGGCTTCGTAGCGCTGGTCCCAGTAGGCGTCGGTCATCCCGGACAGCGCCTGCACGTGATGGCCGTACTCGTGGGCGAACAGTGCCAAGTAGACACCGGGCCGGCTGCCGTGCTGTTTGGTCTGCAGGCCTTCGAACGGCATGTAGAGCGTCTCGTTCTGGGAGCAGTAGAACGCCGCTGCCGCGCCCTTGGTGACCCCGCCGCACGGGCTGGACCAGTTGGTGCCGGACGGGTACTTCACCGTCGGCACGCGGAACGGCAGATTCGCGTAGGCCATGGCTTCTTTCCAAGGCGCGTCAAGACATTTCCGCGCGCTCTCGAAGAAGGCGGCCGCGGCTTCCGGGTTCGTCGCCCATTTCGTGAGCTGGCAGGCGGTGTTCGGCAATCCACCGTCGGCCTTCGTGAAAAGCGGATTGGTCCCGAGCGTCGCCGACGGCTGCGGGCCTGACGGTGTGCTCTTCGTCGCCGTGCTCTGGCTGGTGCTCCTGGTGCTCGTCGACCGGCTCGTGGTGAACGTCGTCGTGGATGACGTCGACGTCCGTTCGCTGGACGTCGTTGTCGTCGGGTAGCTCTCGTAACCGGCCTCCGCGCTTTGACGACGTGAGCCGCCACCGGACAGCGTGACGGTCGCGATCAAACCGCCCACGACCACGAACACCCCGAGGATCGACAGACTCGCGATCAGCGCGGTGTTGGACTTCTTCGCGACGGGATACCGGTAAACCGGGCCGAATCCCGGCTGTGGACCGAATCGCGGCGGACCCGCGGGGTAGTACGCGGGCGGCATCGGCACGCCTTGACGCGGCGGGGGAAGGGGCGCGAACCCGGGCGGTGGCAGGGGAAACCCGCCGCTCGGTGGGCCGGGACGCTGCTGCCAGGCGGGCATCGGCTGAGGCTGCGCCGGACGGTATCGCGGAACAGGAGCGCCTCGCGGCGGCAACGGCCGCCCGCCCGGTGGCGGCAACGGCCGGAAACGTGGATCGGGCAGGCCGGGTGGCGGCTGGTTCATCGAGTCGGATCCCCCATGCGGTCAAGCCAACGCCTTGTTCATGCACCCAGGTGGTGGGTTTGGCGTTTCGGCGGTCAGCATAGAGCGACTGCCCTAGGGTGTGTGACTGTGTTGATGAATTGGGGGCCGGCCACGGTACTGACCGTCGCTGCCTTGATGTTCCCGTCGCAGACGGACGTGAACAGTCCCAGTGGCGGGCCGCCGCTGCCGGGCCTGCCGCAGGTCTCGGCGCCGCCCGCCGACGGTGTGCAGGGCGACGCCGGCCAGGTGCAGCCCGACGCCACCGGTCCCTCCGCCGATGTGGCGCTGAAAGTCCTGCGGGACGGCAGTCTTTCCGTCACGGAGACGGTGAAGATCCCCGGTGGGCAACAACTCGTGCGCCGAATTCCGTTGCGGGTCGCGGCGGGTGACGACCAGGACCGCGTTTACACGATCCGGGACACGAAGGTGACCGGAACGGGAAAAGCGGAGCAGAACGGTGACCAGCTCGTCCTGACCCTGGGCGGTGGCGAGTCCGTCACCACGTACACGGTGGACGGTTCGGTCGCCGACCTCACCGGCAACCAGCAAGTCCGCTGGCAGCTGGCGAGCGGCTGGGACGCCGAGCTGGCCAGGCTCACGGCTTCGTTCATCGCGCCGGTCCGCGAAGCGTCCTCTGTGGACTGTTTCGCCGGGCCCATCGGTTCCAGTCAGCAGTGCTCACTGTCGGAAGTGGATCACAGCGGTATCGTCCGCGTCGAGCAGGACGGTTTGAAGGCAGACGAACGCGTCGACCTCGCCGTGCAGCTGCCACCGGGAACAGTGCCCGCGAACGCCCGGTTCGAAAAGACGGCCACGGTCGCCAACGCGTTTTCGCTGACCCCGTTGGTGGGTATCGGTTTCGGTACGCTCGCGCTGTTCTTGATCCTGGGCGCGCTCGCCGTGTGGCTGCTGCGCAAACGTGACGTGCGTGCGCTGAGCGCGGGTTCCGAACCGGTCGACGTGCTGCTGCGCGACGGTGGCCGCGTCTACTTCGCTTCGCCCGACGGCGTGCTGCCGGGCCAGGTCGGCACGGTCGTCGACGAGACCGTCGACGTCGTCGACATCACCGCCACGGTCGTCGATCTCGCCGTGCGTAACTACTTGTGGATCGCCGAAGTCCGCGGCGCGACCGGTGCGGTCGATTGGCAGCTCGCCCGGCGCAACGCCGCCGACGACAACCTCCTGGACTTCGAGCGCGCGATTTTCGGCCTTTTGCTGCCACCTGGCACGGATTCCGTGCTGTTGTCCGAATTGCGCGGCCGGGGCTCGCTCGATCTCCGCAAGGTCAGCGACGCGATGTACCACGACGTCGTGCGCAAGCGCTGGTTCGCGCACCGGCCGGACAGCGGCCGTAACCGCCTGACCTGGGTGGGTGTCGGGCTGCTTGTGCTCGGCCTCGTCGGGACAGTGGTGCTGACGTTCACCGCCGGGCATGCGCTCCTGGGCGTGGCGCTCGCCGTCGCCGGTGTCGCGCTGACGGTCGGCGCGGGCTGGGTGCCGTCACGCACCGCGCGCGGCCGGGCACTCGTCGGCCAGGTGCGCGGGCTGCTCAACTACCTGCACACCGTCAAGGTCACCGACGTTCCCGCGGCTGACCACGAGATGGTGTTCTCGCGGTCGCTGCCGTACGCCGTCGTGCTCGGGGAAACCGACCGCTGGCTGGAAACCTTCGCCGGGCTCGATCCTTCGTCGGACGGTTCGGCCGGGCTGTACTGGTTCGGCGGGCTGGAGCGGGAGCGTGACCTGCGCCGGTTCGCCGCGCACCTGCCGTCGTTCCTCACCGCGCTGGACGGCCTGCTCGCCGAGTCCGGCCATCTGCGGTCCATCCGCCCGGAGCCCGTCCCGGCGTAGGACACGACCTCACTACTGTTCTCCTGTGCGACTCGGAGTTCTGGTGGCGGCGTTCCTGGTGTTCGGCGCGCTGCCCGCGTACGCGCAGGACGAACCGCCGCTGCCGACGTTGCCGCACAGCGCGGAGATCCAGCTCAAGGTCGAGCGCGACGGCGCGTTGTCGGTGATCGAGGCGGTCTCGGTGCCGAGTGACGCCACGATGACCCGGCGTGTCCCGTTGCGGACGGCGTCGGCGCACAACCGGGACCGGATCCTCGGTATCCGCGACGTCGTCATCGAAGGCGCGGGGACTTCGGAGGTCACCGCCGACGAGTTCACCGTGAAGCTGCGCGGCGGCACGTCGATCGTCCGGTACACAGTGGACGGTGCGGTCAGCGAGGGCGACGGCGTGGTGGACGTGTCGTGGCAGCTCGCCGGGGGCTGGGACACCGCTCTCGAACTCGTCCGCGCGTCCTTCGCCGCGCCCAGGATTCCCGACGCGGTGAGCTGCCTCGCCGGCCCGCCCGGCTCTGACCTGCGGTGCGGGGCGGCGCAGATCGACCATTCCGGGCTGACCCGGTTCAACCAGCGGAACCTCCCGGCCGGACAGCGGATCGACGTCGACGTCGAGCTCGCGGCGGGTACCGTCCCGGCGAACGCCCGGCTCGAACCGTCGAAGACGCTGGGCGGCGCCTTCGTGGCGACCACGCCGGTCAAGTGGACCTGGGGTGGTTTCGTCCTGCTGCTCGTCGCGGCTGGATTACTGGTGTGGTGGCTGCGCAGGCGCGACTCGCGTCCCGGTGACGCACTCGAAGTCGACGTGTTCACGGGTGCGGGCTTCGCGTCGCCGGATGGAGTCTTGCCGGGCCATGTCGGCAGCCTGCTGTCCGGCCGCGCGGACGCCGTCGACCTCGCGGCGACCGTGCTCGACCTGGCCGTTCGCAACTACCTCTGGGTGCACGAGGAGCTCGACGACGGTATCCCCGACTGGCGGCTCGTCCGGCGCAACCCGCCCGACGACCAGCTCGGCGCCTTCGAACTCGCGGTGCTCGCGGCGCTGCTGCCCGACGGCGTCGAGTCGGTCCGGCTCTCCGAGCTGCGCGCGGCGCGGACGGGGATCGACCCGCTGCGCGAAGCCCTCTCAGGCGACCTTGTCGCGCGGCGCTGGTTTTCCACGCGGAAGAGACTGTCGGGCTTCGGCGTGCGGTTGTGTTTCTACGGCGCCTTCCTGACTGTCCTGTTAGCCCTGACTGTCGGATATGCCCAGCTGGGTGTGATCGTCATCGCGGCGGGCGTGGCGCTGGCGTCCGGTGCGCGCGTGGTCCCGGCTCGCACCACTCGTGGTGTGCTGCTCCGGCGTCGCCTGCTCGGCTTGCGTGAGCAGCTCGAAGACCGGCAAGACGTCGATGACCTGCTCTTTTCCCGCGCGCTCCCGTTCGCGCTCGCGCTCGGGGAAGCCGACAACTGGGTGAAGAAGGCCGGTGAGACGCCGCCGTATTGGTACGGCGACGGCACCGGATTCGCTCGACCGGGCGACTTCGCGGCGGCACTCGTGGGAACGTTCGCCGGCAGCGGACAGGGTCGTCGCCTGAGGGTGTGACTTCCCCGTAGGGTGGTGCCATGGCTGTCCCGGACCTCACCCGATTCACCCTCGACAACGGCTTGCGCGTGGTGCTCGCGCCGGACGAGACCGCCCCGGTGGTCGGCGTCAGCGTGCACTACGACGTCGGCTTCCGCTCCGAGCCGGAGGGGCGCACGGGTTTCGCGCACCTCTTCGAGCACCTGATGTTCCAGGGCAGCGAAAGCCTGGAGAAGCTGGCGCACTTCAGGCACGTCCAGTCCAGCGGTGGCACCTTCAACGGGTCGACCCATCCGGACTACACGGACTACTTCGAGGTGCTGCCGGCCGCCGCGCTGGAGCGGGCGCTGTTCCTCGAGGCCGACAGGATGCGCGCGCCGAAGCTGACGCAGGAGAACCTCGCCAACCAGATCGACGTGGTGAAGGAGGAGATCCGCCTCAACGTGCTGAACCGGCCGTACGGCGGGTTCCCCTGGATCCTGCTGCCGCCGGTCCTGTACTCGACGTTCGCCAACGCCCACAACGGGTACGGCGACTTCGTCGACCTCGAGCAGGCGACGCTCGAAGACTGCGCGGCCTTCTTCGACACCTTCTACGCCCCCGCGAACGCGGTGCTCACGGTGGCCGGTGACTTCACGATCGACAACGCGCGTGAGCTGATCGAGAAGCACTTCGGCGACGTCCCGGCCCGCCCGGCCCCGCCGCGCCGCTCGTTCGCCGAGCCGCCGCCCACCGGCGAGGTCCGCGGCGACCACACCGACCCGCACGCCCCGCTGCCCGCGCTGGCCGTCGGCTACCGCATGCCGGACCCGGTCAACGAGCTCGACGCGTACCTGTCGCACCTGGTGCTGGCCAGCATCCTGTCCGACGGCGACGGTTCGCGGCTGCAGCAGCGGCTCGTGCACCGGGAGCCGCTGGTCACCGACATCGGCGCCGGCGCCGGGCTGTTCGGCCCGTTCGAAGCGCGTGACCCGGACACCTTCTCGATCACCGCGATCCACGCGCCGGACGTCACGCCCGAGCAGGTGCTCGCCGCGATCGACGACGAGCTGGAGAAGCTGGCGTCGACCCCTCCCGACGAGGAGGAGCTCGCCAAGGTCACCGCGCGATGGGCGTCGAGCCTGCACGCGGAACACGACAGGCTGGTGTCCCGCACGCTCGCGCTCGGTTCGTTCGAGCTGCTGTACGGCGATGCCGCGCTGGTGTACCAGCTGGCCGACCGGATCGCTTCGGTCAGCGCTGAAGACGTTGCCGCCGCTGCGAAGTCCTTGCGTCCGGACTCGCGCGCGGTCCTGGTGGTCCACCCCGAACAGGGAGGCAAGTAGTAGTGACTTCCGCAACTCACCGCACCGCCGAGGAGATCGGCCGCACCCCGAAGGGGCCGCGTCCGCTGCCGCCGCTGGGCACCCAGCGCGCCGCCGCCGATCTGTCGCATGTGGACACCGTGCTGTCGAACGGGCTCCGCGTGCTGGCCGTGCGCAAGGCCAACGTGCCGATGGTCGAGCTCCGGCTGTGGATTCCGTTCGCCGGCACCGAATTGACGCACGCGGCCAAGGCCGAGGTGCTCGCCGAAACGCTGCTGACGGGCACCGCCCGCCGCGACAGGATCGCCATCGACACCGAGCTCGCGCTGATCGGCGCGGACCTCGGCGCCGGGGTCGACCCGGAGCGGCTGATCGTCTCCGGGAACACGCTTTCCAATGGCCTGCCGACCTTCCTGGACGTGCTCGCCGATTCACTGACGGGAGCGTCCTATGTGGATGCCGAGGTCGGCCGTGAGTCGGAGCGGCTCGTCGAGCGGCTCGCCATCGCACGGACCCAGCCTCGGACGATCGCCCGTGAGGCGCTGCAGAAGCACCGCTACGGCGACCACCCGGTCACCCGCGAGACCCCGGAAGCCGAAGACGTCGCCGCGGTGACGCCCGAGCAGGTCCGGGCGCTGCACGCCGGTTCGGTGCTGCCGCGCGGGGCCGTGATGGTCGTCGTCGGGGACGTCGACCCGGACAAGGTCATCGCCGACATCGAAAAGGCGTTGCAGGGCTGGGCTTCCGACAAGCCCGCGGTCCGGCTGCCCGAGCTGCCCGAGCTGGCCGGCGGTCAGGTGCTGCTCGTGCCGCGGGCCGGTGCGGTGCAGTCCCAGATCCGGCTTTCGGCGCAGGCGCTCCCGCGGACGGACCCGCGCTACGCCGCGCTGCAGATGGCGAACCTGGCCTTCGGTGGGTACTTCTCGTCGCGGCTGGTCGAGAACATCCGTGAGGACAAGGGTTACACCTACAGCGCGCACTCCGGATTCGAGTTCACCGGCGGCAGCGCGGTCGTCAACGTCGAGGCGGACACCGCCAGCGACGCCACGGCGGCCGCGGTGCTGGAGACCCGGTACGAGCTGGGCCGGTTGGGCCTGGTCCCGCCGACGGCCGAAGAGGTCGAGTCGGTGCGGCAGTACGCGATCGGCTCGCTCGTGACGTCGACGGCTTCGCAGACGGGCCTCGCCGGGCAGTTGTCGGCGCTCGCGCCGGACGGTCTCGGTGTCGAGTGGCTGGCCGAGCATCCGAACCGGCTGGCGCGCGTCACCGCGGACGATGTCGCCCAAGCGGCGCTCGACTTCTTCGCGCCCAAGCGGTTCACCGGCGTCATCGTCGGCGACGCGGATCTCCTCGCGAAGAAGCTGACCGCGCTCGGTGACGTCATCGTCGGTGAGCCGGGTCCCGCCGAATCATGAGTGTCCCGTTCAGTCTGGACAGGCTGCCGACGCTGTCGCGATCCACTGTGGACCGTCAGGAAGGCTTGCGCGGCAACCCGGAGCGGCTTCGCTCGCGCTGGCCGAACGCGCGGGTGGTGCTGCTGGACGACATCGGCCGTACGCCGATCCGCCAGGGCGAGAACACGCTCGCCACGCGCAAGGCACTGTCCTTTGGGGACACTCCGCCCGGGGACGCGGTGTTCCTGGGGGAGTCGCAGGACGTCGACTATTGGTCGCTGCCCGGCAGTCCCCAGGGCGATCCGGTGACGGTGAAGATGCACGGCAGCTGGGGCATGGTCGAAGAGGTGCCGCAGGTCGACGGCGAGATCTGGGTCGATCTGCGGGGCTACGGCGATCTGCTCGACGACACGTCGGCCGGGCTGTTCACCACCGCGCAGGCGCTGCGGCACTGGCGGCGGCAGTCGAAGTTCTGCACGCGTGACGGCAGCCCGACGGAGCTGATCCAACTCGGCTGGGCCAGTAAGTGTGAGGCGAAGGGCCACGAGGAGTACCCGCGCACCGACCCGGCTGTCATCTGCCTGGTGCACGACGACTCCGGCGTCAACGGCGAGCACGTTCTGCTTGCGCGCCAACCGATCTGGCCTGTCGGCCGGTACTCGGTGCTCGCCGGGTTCGTCGAAGCCGGCGAGTCGCTCGAAGGCTGTGTCCAGCGGGAGATCAGCGAAGAAGTCGGGCTGAACGTGTGGGACGCGCGGTATCTCGGCAGTCAGCCGTGGCCGTTCCCGCGGTCGATCATGCTGGGCTTCACCGCGCGCGCCGACATGTCGGCGCCGCTGGTCCCGGCGGACGGCGAGATCGAAGAGGCGCTGTGGGTGTCCCGCGCCGAGGTCCAGGCGGCCTTCCGAAACAGCCAGTTCCGCGACACCGAAGCCGTGCCCACCCCGATCGGCGGCGGCACCGCGACCATGGTGCTGCCCGGCAACTCGTCCATCGCGCGCGTCATGCTCGAAGCCTGGGCCCACGCCACCCCCTGACCCGCTCGGCTCCGGGCTTCCGAACATGTCGACATATTCGGAAGCTTGACGGTCGGCACGCGGGCGACATGTCTCCGGGGAATGTGTCGACACTTTCCCCGGCGGGGCGCCCATCATCGCTGCGTACACGGGCGTAACACCCCGTTCACTGGTACCCGAAGCGTTATCGGGGAACTTTCACTGAGGCGTTGACGCCTGTGGTCGCGCTCACTACAGTCGCCGGAAACCGTCTGTAAAGTTCCCTAATAAAGTCGGAGTGACGAGTGAGAGCCGGAAGCCCCCGGATGCTGCGGGAGATGAACGATCGCGCGGCGATCGACGCCCTCCTGCGGGAAGGCGCGTTGACGCGCTCGGAACTCGAGTACTCGATCGGCCTGTCCAAGCCCGCCACCGCGCAGTTGCTCGCCCGGCTGGAGCAGGACGGCATCGTCGTCAAAACCGGCGTTCGCAGTGGTGGACGCGGTCCGCGTGCCCAGTTGTGGACGGTCAACGGCAAGCTCGGCCACGTCGTCGCGGTGGACCTCACCCCGCAGGAAGCCGACTTCGTCGTCTCCGACATCACCGGCGCGGTGCTCGCCGAACATCGGGTGCACCTGCCGGTCGAGGCGGGCGCGGACGTCGTCGGCAGCTTCGGCAAGGCCGTCGGCGATGTGGTGAAGCTGGCCGGGCTGCAGCTCACCGACCTGCACCACGTCGTCATCGGCGCGCAGGGTGCCTTCGATCCGCGCACCGGCCGCCTCTCGTCGGCGCCGCACATCCCGGGCTGGCTCGGGTTCGACGTCCCCGCCAGGCTGAGCGCCGAGCTGGACATCGACGTCGTGATCGAGAACGACGTCAACCTGGTCGCGATCGCCGAGATGACCACCGGGCTCGCGACCGAATGCCGCGACTTCGTCCTGGTGTGGCTCAGTGAAGGTGTCGGTGGCGCTGTCGTCGTCGGGCGCCGGTTGCTGCGTGGCGCGAGCGGTGGCGGCGGCGAGATCGACTGGATGCGCGTGCCCGATCCGGCTTCGGTGTCCACCGGCGAAACCGAGCGCAGCGGCTCGCGGTTCGGCGACCTCGTCAGCTCCCCGGCGATCGTCAAACTCGCTGCCGCACATGGCATCGAGGGCGAGACGGGCTGGGCCGCGGTCGCCGCCGCGGCGGAGGCCGGGCCGAGCGGCGAAGTGTTCCTCGACGATCTCGCCCGCCGCGTCGCGACAGCTGTCGCCGGCATCGTCAGCGTGGTCGACCCGGAACTCGTACTGCTATGCGGAGACGTCAGCCGTGCCGGCGGAGAGCCTTTCGCCGCACGGGTTTCCACCCGCCTCCACGAACTCGTGCTGCCGGAAACCCCGGTCGGAATCGCTTCCGTACAAGGAAACGCCGTCCGCGCGGGCGCCCTGCAGTCCGCGCTCCTGTCCGTCCGTCACGACGTGTTCGGCCTCGTTTCGCCGACCACCCCCTCACTCCCCGGGTCTCGCCGATCCGTGGAGGGACCCCCCGCTTCCCCCGCGGGTGATCCCGACCTCTCGAACAGCTCAACCGTCTCCCACCGTTGACAACCAGGAGGAGGGTCATGCACTCGCCGATCTCGGTTCGAAAAACTAGTACGACCCCGGTTCGAAGAATTGGTCGCCGCCGGAGCGGCTCCATAGTGCTCGGCAGTATCGCGGCCGCGTCTGTTCTGCTGCTGACAGCGTGTTCGGGTGCCGCGAGCGGTCCGGGCGCCGCGGGTGCCGGTCAGCCCGGCGCCGCACCGGGCAAGGATGACAAGCTCACCTTGACCGTCTACAGCAAGTTCACCGCCCGCGAGTACGACATCGTGACCAAGGGCCTGAACAACCTCAAGGCCAAGTTCCCGAACATCGAGATCAAGCACGAGGGCAACCAGGACGACGACAAGCTGACGCAGTCGATCCGCGGTGGCAACCCGCCGGACGTGGCGATCTCGTTCTTCACCGACAACCTCGGCGCCTGGTGTTCCAACGGCAGTTTTCAGGACCTGCAGCCCTACATCGACCGCGACAAGATCGACGTCTCGGTGATCCCGGAAGCGGTCCGCAGCTACACCGAGTTCCAGGGCAAGCGGTGCGCGATGCCGATGCTCGCCGACGTCTACGGCTTCTACTACAACAAGGACATGTTCGCCGCCGCGGGGATCACCGCGCCGCCGAAGACCACGTCGGAGTTGATGGAGTACACCAAGAAGCTGACCCAGTTCAACCCGGACGGTTCGATCAAGGTCGCCGGTTTCATGCCGTCGATGCCGTTCTACGCCAACCAGGCGCAGATCTGGGCGCCCAACTTCGGTGCCACCTGGATCAGCCCGGACGGCAAGTCGAACCTGGCCGCGAGCCCGGAGTGGAAGGAGATGTTCAACTTCCAGAAGCAGCTCATCGACTTCTACGGGCACGACAAGATCGAGAAGTTCAAGTCCGGCCTCGGTGACGAGTACTCACCCGACCACGGTTTCCACCGCGGCAAGATCGCGATGGAGTTCGACGGCGAGTACCGCCAGGCGTTCCTGAAGGACCAGTCGCCCGAGCTTAACTTCGGCACCGCTCCGCCGCCCGTGCTCGACACCTTGCCCGACCGTTACGGCGGCGGGTTCACCACCGGCACGATCATCGCCATTCCCAAGGGTTCCAAGAACCCGGGCGCGGCATGGGAACTGATCAAGCAGATGTCGCTCGACACCGGCACGCTGGTGGAACTGGCGAACGGCCTCAAGAACGTCCCCAGCACGAAGGAATCGCTGACCGACCCGAAGCTGGAGGTCGACGACAAGTTCAAGACGTTCCTCGACATGTACTCCAGTGGAAAGCTGCTGCCGAACCCGTCGACGCAGATCGGTGACGCCTACCTCAAAGCCGTCAACGACTTCGCCGAACGCTGGCAGGCCGGTGCGGAGCCGAATCTGGAAGAAGGCCTGAAGAAGGTCGACGCCCAGATCAACGACGAACTCGCGCAAAAGCGAGCCGGCGGTTAGGGCCCAGCACCATGACCACCACCTTGGAGACCAAGGCGGCGAAGCCCTCGTCCGTGCCCAAGCGGGTACGGACGAGGGCGCAGGCCCGGACCCGCCGCAACGTACTGCTGTTCATGGCGCCCGCGTTCATCGGTTTCCTCATCTTCTTCGGGTACCCGCTGATCGCGACGCTGTACTACTCCTTCACCCGCTACGACCTGATCAACCCTCCACAATGGATCGGGTTCGACAACTACGTGCGGATGTTCAGCACCGAACCCTTGGTGCGGACGGCCGCGTACAACACACTGTGGCTCGTGATCGTGCTGACGGTCTGCCGGGTGGTGTTCGCCCTCGGGGTGGCGTCGGTGATCTCGCGCCTCAAGACGGGCGTCGGCCTGGTCCGGACGCTCTGCTACTTGCCCGCGCTCGCGCCACCGGCTGCCGCGACGCTGGCCTTCGTGTTCCTGTTCAACCCGGAATTCGGGCCGGTCAACAGATTCCTGGACCTCGTCGGCATCGACGGCGGGCTGTGGTTCAACGACCCGGCGATGTCGAAACCCGCGCTGACCCTGCTGGTCATGTGGGGCTCCGGCGAGCTGATGATCATTATTCTGGCGGCGTTGCTTGACGTGCCCGCCGAGCTGCACGAGGCCGCGTCGCTCGACGGCGCCGGCCCGGTCCGCCGGTTCTGGCACATCACGCTGCCGTCGATCTCACCGGTGCTGCTGTTCGGCATCGTGAACTCGATCATCTTCGCCCTGCAGTTCTTCACCCAGGCGGTGGTCGCGGGTTCCGCGGCCGCGGGCTCGGCCGATGTCGCGGGTAACACCAAGTACATCGGCGCGCCCCAGAACTCCACGCTGACGTACCCGGTTTGGCTCTATGTCCAGGGTTTCCGGTACTTCAACATGGGCTACGCGGCCGCGATGGCGGTGCTGTTGTTCCTCGTCTCGTTCGGGTTCACCGCGATTCTCGTCAGGCAGATGCGCAAGACCGCACACCAGGAGGAGGGCGCATGACCTTACTGACCGACACACCGAGGCCGACGTCCTCGCTGCCTCCCCGTGCCAAGCGCAAAAGGGCGTGGGACAAGAAGTTCTACTGGGTCGCGACCCACGCCTTCGGGATCGCGCTCGGCGTGATCTTCGTGCTGCCGATCGTCTTCGTGCTGCTCACCGCGGTGATGAAGAGCGACCAGGCGATGTCGTCGAGCTTCTGGCCGTCGGAATGGCATTTCGAGAACTTCGTCGAGGTGTTCAACCGCGCACCACTGTTCGAATACTTCACCAACAGTATTATCTATTCGACGCTGGCGACAGTGGGAGCCCTGCTTTCGGCGATTCCGGCCGCCTACGCGCTGTCCAAAATCCGCTGGCGCGGTCAGACGTTCTTCTTCATGTTGACCGTCGCGGCGATGATGTTGCCGCCGCAGGTGACGATCGTGCCGCTCTACGACATGTGGGTACGGCTCGGGCTCACCGGCACCATCGCACCGCTGATCATTCCGTACTTCTTCTTCGACGCCTTCAGTGTTTTCCTGCTGCGGCAGTTTTTCCTGACGATTCCGAAGGACTACATCGAAGCGGCGAAGATCGACGGCTGCACCGAGTTCCAGGCGATGACCAGGGTGCTGATCCCGATGGCCAAACCGGGTATCGCGGCCACCGCGATGTTCTGCTTCCTGTTCACTTGGAACGACTACTTCGGCCCGTTGCTCTACACCGGTGAGAACCAGGAAAGCTGGCCGCTTTCGCTCGCCATCGCATCTTTCCGGGGGATGCACCACGTCGAATGGAACCTGACCATGGCGGCCACCGCGCTGATCATGGCTCCGGTCATCATTCTGTTCGTGTTCGCGCAGAAGTCCTTTGTCAAGGGCATTACGTTTACGGGGGTCAAAGGATGAAGCTGACGGTTGTCGGCGGGGGATCCACCTACACACCCGAGCTGATCGACGGCATCGCCGGTCGCCGGTCCACTTTGGACGTCGACGAGATCGTGCTGGTGGATCCGGACGAGTACCGGCTGAAGATCGTGGGGGAGTTCAGCCAGCGGCTGCTCGACCACGCCGGGCATCCGGCGAAGGTGCTCACCACCACGAAGCTGGAGGAAGGCGCCGACGGCGCGGCGGCCGTGCTGTTGCAGCTCCGCGTCGGCGGCCAGCGCCAGCGGCGCTCGGACGAGACCTTCCCGCACGTTTGTGGCTGCATCGGCCAGGAAACGACCGGTGCGGGCGGGCTGGCCAAGGCGCTGCGGACGGTTCCGGTGATCCTCGACATCGCCGAGCGCGTCCGGCGTGTGGCCGGTGACGACGTCTGGCTGGTGAACTTCACCAACCCGGTGGGCATCGTGACCAGGGCGCTGCTCAACGATGGCCACCGCGCCACGGGTCTGTGCAACGTGGCGATCGGGCTCCAGCGCCTGTTCGCCAAGCTGCTCGAGGTCGGCACCGACGACGTCACGCTCGAGCACACCGGGCTCAACCACCTCAGCTGGGAACGCGGTGTCTTCGTCGACGGCGTCGACAGGTTGCCGGAACTCCTTGAGTTGCACGGGGAATTCCTCGCCGAGCACATCGGGGCGCCGGTCGGCTGGATGCGCCGCATGGGCGTGATCCCGTCGTACTACCTGAAGTACTTCTACGCCCACGACAAGGTCGTCGAGAAGCAGCGCACCGAGCGCCCGCGAGCCGACGTCGTCAGTGATGTCGAAGAGGAACTGCTCAAGGTCTATGCCGACCCCGAAGTGGTGACCAAGCCCGAGGCGCTCGAAAAGCGTGGCGGGGCCTACTATTCCGAGGCGGCCGTGCAGCTCGTGCACGCGTTGACCAGCGGTGGCCCGGCGGAGGAGCACGTGGTCAACGTGCGCAACAACGGGACCATGCCGTTCCTGCCCGACGACGCCGTCATCGAAGTACCGTCCCTTGTGGACTCGAACGGCGCGAAGCCGATGCCGGTGCGCCCGGTGGAACCGTTGTACGCCGGGCTCATCTCGGCCGTGACCTCGTACGAGAACCTGGCGCTCGACGCGGCCGTGCGCGGCGGCCGGGACAGGGTCGCCGACGCGCTGCTCGCGCACCCGCTGGTCGGCCAGTACGCCCAGGCGGACCAGTTGGCGGACACCCTGGTCGAGGCGAACCGTCAGTTCCTGCCGTGGGCCAAGCCGTGACCGAACCGCGTCGACTCGTGGTGGCCGTCGACGGTGGCAACAGCAAGACCGACGTACTCGTGGTCGACGCCGAAGGGACCGTGCTCGGCAGCGCGCGCGGTCCCGGGGCGTCGCCACAGAACATCGGCGTTCAGTCCTCTGTGGACATTCTGGACGGTCTTGTGGTCGACGCGATGGAGGCCGCCGGGTTACCCGCGAGCCGCCCGTTCGCCATGCACACCTCGGCGTACATGGCGGGTCTCGATTTTCCGCGTGAGGAAGAGATCTTCTTCGCGGCACTGTCCAAAAAGGGCTGGGCGGAGTCGCTGGAGATCGGCAACGACACCCTCGCCCTACTGCGCGCGGGCACGTCCGACGGGGTCGGTGTGGCCGTGGTCTGCGGTGCCGGGATCAACGCCGTCGGTATCGGGCGGAACGGCCGCGTGCACGGATTTCCCGCGCTGGGCAAGAGTTCCGGCGACTGGGGTGGCGGCCTTGGGCTCGGCGAGGAGGTCCTGTGGTGGGCCGCCAGGGCCGAGGACGGGCGTGGTCCCAGTACCGCGTTGCGGGCCGCGCTGATCGAGCATTTCGCCGTCGAGTCGGTGGCCGAAGTGACGCAGCGACTGCACTTCGAGGAGCTGTCGAGGTACTCGCTGCACGCGTTGTGCCCGCTGCTGTTCCGGGTCGCGGCCGCCGGTGACGAGATCGCGCAAGAGGTCGTCGGCCGGTTCGTCGAGGAGATCAGCGTGATGATCGCGGTGATCCTGCGCAAGCTCGAACTGACCAAGGACGACCCGCAGATCGTGCTCGGCGGCGGTGTGCTGACCGGCGTCGACGCGCAGGTCATCGCCGAGATCGAACGCCGCACCCTCAAGATCGCGCCGCGCGCGGTGGTGAAGGTGGTCGACGTGGCCCCGGTCGTCGGCGCCGCGTTGTTCGGCCTGGACCGCATCGGCGCCGACGACGCCGCTAAAACCGGCCTGCGCGCCGCTACCCAGCGGGTTTGAAGGACCTAGCGCAGCCGTGTTTGAAACAGCTCAGCCAGTGCGGCGGCCACGAGCTCGTCAGCCGGGGCGGCGGCGTCCACGACCAGTCCCGGCTCGTCGCTGCCCAGCGGTTCGAGGGTGGCGAGCTGGGAGTCCAAAAGGGACGCCGGCATGAAATGTCCCTCGCGGGAAGCCAGCCTTCCCGCGATGAGCTCGTGGCTGCCGTTCAGGTGCAGGAACCAGGTGTCGCCGCCGGTGCGCAGCAGATCCCGGTACTCGCGCTTCAACGCCGACGACGTCACCACGCCACCGGTCTCTTCGTGCTCGCGGATCCACTCGGCGATGGACCGCAGCCACGGCCAGCGATCTTCGTCGGTCAGCGGGGTCCCGGCGCTCATCTTCGCGATGTTCTCCGGCGAATGGAACTTGTCGGCCTCGGCGTACTCGACCCCCAGCGCGTCGGCGAGCGCCGTCCCCACGGTGGTCTTGCCAGACCCCGAAACACCCATCACGACCACGACACTCACCGGTAACCTCCAAAATCGAGACGTGCCGACCAACCTACGTGGTCAGGGCGAGTAGCCTCGGCCCGCATCGACACTTGTCTTCAGGGGGACACTGGCGTGAGTGCAGGACGTGCCATCGGGTTGTTGCTGGGTGTGGCCGCGGACGGCGTGATCGGCGACCCGCACCGGGCACTCTTCACCCGGCTGGCGAAGTCGCTCGACGTCAAGGTCCACTCCGAACACCCCTTGCGCGGCACCTTGCAGGCCACCGCCCTGACCGGCGGCGTCGTGGCGCTCGGCGTCCTCGCCGAACGCGCCAGCCGCCGAAGCCCCGTCACGCAAGCCGTCACCACCGCCGTCACCACCTGGGCCGTCCTGGGCGGCGCGCGCTTGGCGGCCACCGGCACCTCACTGGCGCGGGACCTGGAAGAAGGCCACCTGGAAACCGCCCGGGTTTCCCTCGGCGACCTGGACCCCCGAGTCACGGATTCCCTGAACGTCATCGCGCTCTCGCGAGCTTCGGTCGAATCCTTGGCGGCCAACACCGCGGACGTCGTTGTCGCGCCACTCATCTGGGGAGCGCTGGCTGGGGTTCCCGGGCTCCTGGGTTCGCGGTTGTTGAGTGTCCTGCGTGGGCGGCCGCCACGGTATCGCTGGTTCATCGCTCGTCTCGACGACGTAATCCACCTGGTCCCGACCCGAATCGCCGCGGCACTCACCGTGCTCGGCGCTCCCGTAGTCGGTGGCTCCGCAAGCGGCGCCTGGCGCGCCTGGCGACGGGACACCATCGCCCACCCCAGCCCCAACGCGGGCCGCGTCGAAGCCGCGTTTGCCGGTGCCCTGGAGATCCGCCTGGGCGGCCGAACCGTTTACCCACACGGTGTCGAGGAACTCCCGGTACTCGGTGACGGCCGTAACCCGGACTCCGGCCACGTCACCCGAGCCGTGGAACTCTCGCGCGTAGTCGGCTGGCTAGCCGGTCTCTTCGCCCTGGCCTTGGCGGCCCTAACCAGCCTCCGCAAACACAAGCCCTAACCGTGCCCACGTCCCGACCCAGCGCCCCTCGTGAGTGGGCAACGAGTGTTCTAACACGCGTTGCCACTCACGAGCCACCCACCCGGCCGCGCTTACGTACTGACGCGCCCAGCCTCTTCCGAGGCGGCATCCCGCTCCGACGCTTCGTCTTCGGCGACCATTTGGGCGACGGACTTGCGTCGGTCGGCGGGCTGGTCGACGGCTAACGCCCCACCCGGCTTCATTTCCCGCACGGTGAAGTACAACCACCCCAAGAACGCCATGGCACCAAAAGCGATCCACTGCAGGGCGTAGGAGAGGAATGGGCCAGAGTCGGTCTGCGGCAACGGCAACGCACTGAGCGTCCCCGGCTGGTTGCTCTCCAGCTGGAAGTACCCCGGCCGAATCGCCAACCCGGTGGCCCGGCCGACGACCTGCGAGTTCACCACGTAACTCTGCAGCTTCCCACCCGTCGACGCGTCGGCGAAGGCATCGCGGTTTCGCCCGTCGACCTCGTCTTCGCGGATCCGGACGGTCAGCTGGACGACGCCACCCGGTGGCGCGGCGTAGGGCGGGACGGTCGACCGGGTGTCGGGTCGGAGGTAGCCGCGGTCCACCAAGAGAACGTCGCCCTCAGCGGTCCGGAAAGGCGCCAGAACCTCGAACGCCGGTTCCCCCTGGACCGTCCGAAGGCGGGCGACGACCTCGGCCTGGGGCACATAGGTCCCCGTGACGGTCACCAGGTGCCATTGCGTGAGGTCATCGGGGGCGGCACCGCCGGGCAGCAGCTCGGCCAAGGGCCGCGCCTGCCCGGTGAACGAAGCCGCCAAAGCGGAGTTCTGGGCCTCGCGCTCGTCGTTACGCCCGAACTGCCACGGCGAGAGCAGCGTGAAGCACGCGATGGCGAACGAGAACACCACCAGCGTCAACATCAACCAGCCTGGCCGGAACAGGAACTTCCACCGCACCCCCACACGGTAAGCCGTCGCGCGTGAGGTCAGCGAAGAGCCCCGTGCGCGGCGGCGATCGCGTCGTGGACGTACCCGCCGCCGAACACCTCCGCGTGCATCAGCAGCGGGAAGAGTTGATGCAGGTGAACGCGCTTTTCGACGCCGTCGGCCAGCGGAGAGCCGGACTGTTCCGCCTGTTCTCGGTAGGCCCCGAGAACGTGCGTGAGCTGTGGGGTGCCGAACAGCTGCAGCATCGCGAGGTCAGTCTCACGATGTCCGCCGTGCGCCGCGGGGTCGATCAGCCAGGCCTGCCCGTCGGACCCCCACAGCACGTTCCCCGACCACGCGTCGCCGTGCAGCCGGGCGGGTGGTTCCGGGTCCCCGGCCAGCTCCGGGAGCCGCGAACAGACTTCGTCGAACACGCCCGCCTGGTCGGCGTCGAACAGGCCCTGGTCCACACAGGACCGGACATAGGGCTCGACCCGGTGCGTCGCGTAGAACGCGGGCCATTCCGGGCCCGGCTCGTTCCGCATCGGCGCGAGTCCCATCCACGCGTCGGCGGGGCCGCCCGGCGGCGGGCTCCCGAACGCGGGCGCGCCACGTAGGTGCAACGCCGCCAGGCCGCGGCCGAACGCCTCCGCCGCGGCCTGCCCGGACGGGCCCTCATAGACGTAATCCATCACGACCCACTCGGCGTCGTCGCCCCTGACCTCGGGAATCGGCACGTCACCGGGTTCGCTCAGCCACCGCAGGCCCGCCGCTTCGGCTGGAGACGCGCCGGGTCCTGCCCCGCGCTTGGCGATCATCAGGCGCCGGCCCGTGCTCACCAGGTACACCGCCGACCCGAGCCGGCGCAGTTCGTGGATCGGCTCACCGACGAGCCGGCTGATGACTTCGGCGGTGTCCGTCATCGGTTCTCGCGGACCCACAGCAAAAGCCCCGGCATCGCCCGCTCGATCATCCCGAGTACCTCTTCGAAACCGTTGTCGGCGCCGTAGTACGGATCGGGCACTTCGGCGTCACGCGCGGCCGTCGGATCGAACGCCCGGAGCAGCTGCACCTTGTCCGGATCTTCGACCTTTCCGCGCAGGAACCGCAGGTGGGAGTCATCGGCGGCGAGCAGGAGGTCGGCGTCGAGATGCTCGCCGTCGACCTCGGCCGCGAGATGCCCGGTCCGGTAGCCGTGCGCGCGCAGAGTCGCCTGCGCGCGTTGGTCCGCGGGCTCGCCGGCGTGCCAGCCACCGATGCCCGCGCTGGACACCTTGACGACCTCGGCGAGGCCATCGCGTTCGAGGTAGGAGCGGAAGACGAGCGCTGCCATCGGCGAGCGGCAGATGTTGCCACTGCAGACGAAGCTGACGTGAAGACCTGGTTCAGTCACTCATCCAGTTTGTCGTACGAACCGGAAACCGGCCGAGCAAGAGACCCCCTGTGATCTGGGTCACGACTAGTCGCAGACCGACCGAACGGCTTCCGTCAGCGCCTTCCGGTGCAACCGGTCGAACCGCCAGTCGACGACGTGCACGGTCACGGCCAGCCGGGGTTCACAGGTCCGGCTCCCTCGAGTGCCCCGCGTCGCGGCCAGTTGGTCCAGTAGCCCCGTGGTGATCCGGTCCAGCTGCGGCCGGACTTCGGTCGCGAGGTCGGGCCGGGTCGTCGGCTGCTCGTCCGGGTGCGCGGTCCAGCGCGCGTACAGGGCCCGCTGGACGAGCTTGTTCGCCTCGATCTGGTCGCGGAACACCGCCACCGTCGCCGCCGGGTCGAGCCCGAGCGCCGGGGCCTCCGCCGAAACCGTGTCGAAGATCTGCTGTTCCCGCACCGGGTCGTCGATGGGCGACGGCGTCCCGAATTTCGCGGCCGCCACCTTGTCGGCGAGCTGGACGCGCTCGGCGGACAGCCCGGTGAGTGTCCGCAGGGATTCGCGCGGCGACGCCGAAGCCGGGGTGACGCAGAGGACCGCGGCGGAGAAGACGACGAGGGCGCAGAGGATGGAGGACCGAAGTCGCATGACTCCAGAGGGTACATGCGAGGATCCCCCCATGCCCGCTGCCGCCGAAGTCATCGCCGCCTTGGAGCGCGCGTATCCGCCCGAGCTCGCCGAGTCCTGGGACGCGGTCGGCCTCGTCTGCGGCGACCCGGCCGAGCCGGTGACCAAGGTGCTTTTCTGCGTCGACCCGGTCGAGGAGACCGTCGACGAGGCCATCGAACTCGGCGCCGAGCTGATCGTCGCGCATCACCCGTTGCTGCTGCGTGGTGTCACCGGTGTAGCCACCGACACCGCGAAAGGCCGTCTCGTCCACCGCATGGTCCGCGCCGGGATCACGCTGTTCTGCGCGCACACCAACGCGGACTCGGCGAGTCCTGGGGTTTCCGACGCGCTCGCGCGGGCCATCGGGCTCACCGCGTTGCGCCCGTTGTCGCCGAACGCCGACGGCGTGACCGGGATCGGGCGGATCGGCGAGCTGGCCGAGCCCGAGCCGTTCGCGCGGTTCGTCGAACGGGTGGGCGCGGCACTGCCGAAAACCCGGCCGGGCGTTTTCGGCGGAGGCGACCCCGAGCGTCCGATCCGGACCGTGGCGGTATCCGGCGGTTCCGGCGACAGTTACCTTAAGCAGGCCACAGCTGCCGGAGTCGACGCTTACGTCACGGCGGATCTCCGGCACCATCCGGCAGGAGAGCATCTCGGCTCGGGCGGAGTTGTCCCCGCACTGGTCGGGGTCACC
The DNA here is from genome assembly GCF_036008905.1 of Amycolatopsis sp. Taxonomy (GTDB): domain Bacteria; phylum Actinomycetota; class Actinomycetes; order Mycobacteriales; family Pseudonocardiaceae; genus Amycolatopsis. The sequence continues at coordinate 31,238 of NZ_DASYMU010000155.1, forward strand.
CACTGGGCCAGCGAGTGGCCGTGGTGCGGGCAAGCCTCGGACGTCGTCCACGCGGCGCTTCCCGGTACCGTCGACATTCACGTCTCCACCCGCTGCACCGATCCGTGGAACATCCGAGTTTGAGTTGATTTAGGGAGAACACTGGCGTGAAGGCAGATCCAGCCGTGCAACGGCAGATGCTCGAGCTTGCGAAGGTCGACGCCGAGCTGTCCCGGACGGACCACCGTCGCCGGACCCTGCCCGAGCTCGCCGAGATCACCGACATCGAGAAGAAGCTGCGGGACCTCAAGGACTCGCTGGTCGCGGTCCAGACCTCGATCTCCGACCTCGACCGCGAGATCACCAGGCAGGAGCGGGAGATCGAGTCCGTCCGCTCCCGCGAGGACCGGGATCGCAAGCTACTGGAGTCCGGCACGGTCGCGGCCAAGCAGATGGCCGACATCGAGCACGAATTGCACACCCTCGAGCGCAGGCAGGCCGCGCTCGAGGACGACCTGCTCGAGCAGATGGAACGCCGTGAGGCCCTCGAACTCGACGGCAAGCGCAACGGCGCCGAGGTCGACCAGGCCGAAAAGGCGCTCGCGGAAGCCGTCACGCGCCGCGACGAGGCCTTCGCCGACCTCGACACCACCCTCGCGCGCCGCCAGCAGGACCGCGCCGGGCTGCTGCCGAAATTCCCCGACGAGCTGATCTCGCTGTACGAGCGCGTCCGTGCCCGTGGTGGCATCGGCGCGGCACTGCTGCGGTCACGTCGCTGCGGTGCCTGCCAGCTCGACGTCGACCGCAACGCCGTCGCCGCGATCAAGTCGTCGCCGGCGGACGCGATCATCCAGTGCGAGAACTGCAGCGCGATCCTCGTGCGAACGGTGGAGTCCGGGCTGTGAGCTCGCACGTCATCGTCGAGGCCGACGGCGGATCCCGGGGCAACCCGGGACCCGCCGGGTACGGCGCGGTGGTCAAGGACGCGGCGACCGGCGAGGTGCTGGCCGAGCGCCAGGCCGGGCTCGGCATCGCGACGAACAACGTCGCCGAGTACTCCGGCCTGATCGCCGGGCTGCGCGCGGCCGCCGAGCTCGGAGCGTCCATTGTGGACGTCCGGATGGACTCGAAGCTCGCGGTGGAACAGATGTCGGGGCGCTGGAAGATCAAGCACCCGGCGCTGAAGCCGTTGGCCACCGAGGCACACGAAGTCGAGCAGAGCTTTGACAGGGTCAGCTACGAATGGATTCCGCGCGCGCAGAACTCGCACGCGGACATGCTGGCGAACCAGGCGATGGACGGCCAGGCCTCCGGGCTCGATCCTTCGAAGAAGCCTTCTGGTGGCAACACTTTCGCCGAAGCCGCACCGGTGAAGTCGGACCGCACGTCCCCGATCTCCTGGACCGGGGCGAAGGGCACGCCGACCAAGCTGCTCCTGCTGCGCCACGGGCAGACGGCGATGTCGGTCGAGCGCCGCTACTCCGGTCGCACGGACGTCCCGCTCACCGAGCTTGGCGCCCGTCAGGCGGCGGCCGCGGCGCAGCGGTTCGTCGGGATGGACGGGATCGTCGTCGACGGCGAGGTCGCGCCGATCATCGCGTCGCCGCTGACCCGGACCATGCAGACGGCGCAGGCCGTGGCCGACGCCGTCGGCGGGCGCGTCGAGACCCACCCCGGGCTGCTGGAAACCGACTTCGGCGAGTGGGAAGGACTCACCTTCACCGAGGCGTCCCAGCGTGATCCGGAACTGCACCGCAAGTGGCTGAGCGATTCGTCGATGCCCGCGCCCGGCGGCGAGAGCTTCGACGCCGTGCATCGCCGCGTCGGCAAGGCCCGCGACGAGCTGATCGCGAAGTACGGCGGCCGGACACTCGTGATCGTCAGCCATGTCACGCCGATCAAGACGTTGCTGCGAATGGGCCTCGACGCGGGACCGTCGCTGCTTTTCCGGCTGCACCTGGATCTGGCGTCGCTCTCGATCGTCGAGTTCTACCCGGACGGCAACGCTTCGGTGCGCCTGGTGAACGACATCTCGCACCTGGCCTGACCCGATGGACGTGCCCGATGTCGTGGAGAGTTTCGACGGCCCGGTCCCGGCTGGGCGGCCGCCGTACCCACGACGCCGGGTGACTTCGCGGATCACGCGGTTCCTGCCCGGCCAGTACCTGACCTGGGTGCCGGGTGCGGTTTCCGCCGGCGTCTGGTTTTCCCTGCCGGACGCGTTGCAGGCCTCACGGGTCGCGACGGAGTTCGCCGTCACGCCGAGTCCCGATGACCTCGTCGCGTCCGCGCAGTGCCACGGACCTGTTCCCGTGCGCCGATTCGAGGCCGGGGCCGAGCATGTCCCGCTGAGCCCGGAAATCCCGCGGTCGATCGCGCACGACCGGATCACCGTGCTGCTCCCGCATGTCCCGGAGCTGAGCGGCTTGATCCGTGAAGCCGACGACTTCTTCGCCGGGTTGAGCCGGATCGAAGCCGAGCCCAAGCCGTGGCGCATCCCCGCGCCGCTGGCCGGCGGCGTCGCGCGACAGGCGTTCGAAGTGCTGGCGACGCTGTGGTCCGGCGTCACGGGGGAGCGGGTCGACACTGTCGTGCGCGCGCCCGACGGGACGCGGCTCGCGCCGGTGGTGCGGCACTTCGCCATCGGCCGCCGCCAGCTCGCGATCCTCGCGGCCGCGAACGACGTCATCAAGGCGATCGTCGAACCGGAGATCCGCCTCGACACGGACTTGTCCGAGATCCTCGGGCTCATCGGTGTCGCGTGGCCGTTCCAGCTCGTCGACGTCCTGGAGACCTACGATGCCGAGCTGACGCCACTCATGACCGGCGAAGACGTCGTCCTCCCCGACCGCACGCCCTACGACCGCCTCGCCGAGCACTGGTCCCTGCTGACGCTGCGCGCCTAGGGCCAGACCAGCAGGACCGAGCAGGGCGTGTGGTCGACGACGAACCGCGTGTGGTGGCCGAGGCTTCGCGGCCCGGGGTGGTCGTGTTTGCCGTCCCGGGCGCAGATGAGCAGATCGGCGTCCGCGTCGATACACGCCGCGACCACCTCGTGTTCGATCCGCCCGCGGCGGACGGCCGTCTCGCAGGACCTGCGCAGCAGGGTCGCGGCGTCTTCGAGGAGCGCGCGCTCGGCCGGGGTCGTCAGCGCGTGGAGGTCACGCGCGGGATCGTGGCCGCGCCGGGAGAGCAGGCCGCCGTAGACGCCGTGCATGACCTCTTCGATGTCGGCGTCGATCACGTGCAGCAGGGTCACCTCGGCGGCCTCGATCGCGGAGACCGCTTCGATGCAGGCCTGCCAGGTGCCTTCGGTGAGCCACACGAGCACTTTGGTCATCGCCGACCATCGTGGGCTCGTCACTGGAACAGCGCAAGTCCGCACCACAGCGCGACGACCGAGCCGACCAGGCAAGCGGGCACGCTGAACAGGCCCAGCTTGAGGAACTCGCGCAGCGTCGGCGTGACCCCGGCGCCCGCGAGCACCCGGCGCCAGAGCAGCGTCGCGAGCGAACCCAGGTAGGTCGCGTTGGGCCCGATGTTCACCCCGAGCAGGACGGCGAGGAGCACTCCGGTGTCGGGGTGCGAGCCGAGGACAGACAACAGGATCAGCGTCGCGGGCAGGTTGTTGACGAGGTTGGCCAGCAGCGCGGCGATCACCGCGGTCAGCAGCAGCTCCGGCAGCCCGGCGGAATCGGGAAGGATCGTGCCGAGCAGCCCGCCGAGAAGATGCTCCGACACCGCTTCGACCACGACGGCCAGGCCGAGCACGAACAGGCACAGCAGCGGGGAGGCCTCGATGACCAGCGTCCACGGCCGGACCGTGCGACGCGCGAGCCCGCGGGCGGCGAGCACCAGCGCGGCGGCCGTCGCGACCCATACCGGCTCGACGTCGACCAGCGGCCCGAGCCCGAATCCGACCAGCGTCAAAGCGAGCAGGACAAGCGCGAAGACCGGCGCCCGCAGGGTTGTTTCCGGTTCACGATCGGACTTGCCGAACAGGTCGATGGCGAAGAACTTCAGGAACACCACGAGCTCGATCGCGATGGTGACGAGCCACGGCAACGCCATCAGCGCGGTGAACCCGGCGAAGGTCAGACCGGACGCGGAGAACGCGAGCAGGTTCGTCAGGTTCGACACCGGCAGCAGCGTCGACGCCGAGTTCGCCAGATGCGCGCAGGCGTAGACATGCGGTTTCGCCCGAAGGCGGAGGTTGGTGGCGGTGGCGAACACGACCGGGGTCAGCAGGACGACCGTCGCGTCGAGACTGAGGATCGCCGTCGTCCCGGCCGCCGCCGCGAAAGTCAGCACGAGCAGGCGTCGTGGCTTCCCGTGACACGCCCGAGCCAGACGTCCGCCGAGCCACTCGAACACGCCCTCGACGCCGGCCAGATGCGACAGCAACAGGATCGCCGCGAGGAACCCCAGCGTCGGCAGGATCTCCACGGCCTGCTGCCCCGCCGCGTCCCACGGCACCAGCCCGATCACGAGCACCAGCCCCGCCGCGGGCACCGCGACCAGCGCCTCCGGCAGGCCCCGCGGCCGGATCATGGCGAACCCCAGCACCGCGACCAGCAGCACGAGACTGACTATCGCCGCCCACGGTCCAGAGCTCACCCGTCAACGCTATGCGAGCGCCCCTCACCCCGCCGCCGCTGGTCACCTCCTCGTGAGTGTTTCGCTCCCGATGGGTTCAGGGTTCGCGGAACTGCGGTCGATGTCCTTTTCGAGTTCGCGGATGACCGGGAGGACGTGCTTGCCGAAGTACTCGACGTCCTCGTGGTAGTGCAGGAACCCCAGCAGCAGCAGGTTCGCGCCGCGCCGCTTGTACTCGATCGCGCGCTCGGCGATCTGCTCGGGCGTGCCGATCAGCTTGGTGCGGAAGCCGTCGTTGTACTGGACGAGGTCGGCGAATTCGGAATCCGCCCACATGCCCTTCTTGTCCGAAGTGGAGCTTCCGGCCTGTTTGACCGCGCCGCGGAACCCTTCCACCGCTTCGACATTCGCCTTCTCGACGATCTCACGCAGCACGGCTTTGGCCTCGCCCTCGGTTTCCCTGGCGATCAGGAAGCCGTTGAGCCCGAACTTCACCGCGTGGTCGTTTGCCGCCGCGTAGCCGTTGACTTCTTCGACCTGCTCGGTGAACCCGTCGAAGTCCTTGCCGTTGCTGAAGTACCAGTCCGAGACGCGGCCGGCGAGTTTCCGGGCGGCGGTGGAGTTCCCGCCCTGGAACACCTCCGGATGCGGGCGTCCCGGACCGGCTTCGGGCTTGGGCTTGATGTCGAAGTCGTGGACGCGGTAGAAATCGCCGCCGAATTCGGCGTGGTCGTCGGTCCAGAGTTCCTTCAGTACGCGGATGAACTCCTCGGAACGGCGATAGCGCTCGTCGTGCTCCAGCCAGGCTTCACCCAACTTGGTGAATTCGTCCTTGAACCAGCCGCTCACCACGTTGACCGCGGCCCGGCCGCCGGAAATGACGTCGGCGCTGGCGATGAACTTGGCCAGTACCCCGGGATGCCAGAGGCCGGGGTGGATCGCGGCGATCACCTTCAGCCGCTGCGTGGCCAGCAGCAGCGCGAGGCTGAAACCGACCGATTCGTGCTGGTAGGCGGCACCGTAACTGGCCGTGTAGCGCACTTGGGTCAGCGCGTACTCGAAGCCGTTGTTCTCGGCGAGAACGGCCAGTTCGCGGTTGTACTCATAGCCCCAGTCGGTGCGCTGCTCGATGTCGCTGGTGACGAGACCGCCACTGACATTCGGCACCCAATAGGCGAATTTCAACGGTTCGTGCAGGGATTCTTCGGACGCGGACACACTGCTCCCCGAAATTGTCGATTTGTGGTGCGCTCTCGAATGGAAGGCGGCACGGGCGGTCAAGCGTGACAGGTGCTCATAAGCCGAGTAGAGCAGCGGCTTTCGGGCCGGTCAACGCCGTCCACGCCGTGAGATCCCGCGAATTCACTCGGAAAGGGCGGCCGCGAGATCGGCCCGGCCGGAGATGGCGAGTTTCCGATACGCGCCCGACAGGTGCAGTTCGACGGTCCGGCGGGTCAAATGCGTGGCTTCCGCGATCTGCCGGTTGGTGAGCCCGCGCGCGGCCATCCCGGCGATCCGGGTCTCCTGCTTCGTCAGCCCGCGCACGGTGTCGCGGGAATTCGTCAGCGCCGCTTCGCAGGTATGCAGTTCTTCGCAGGCGAGGTCGAGCAACGGTTTCGCACCACATTTGGCGCTGAGTTCGACAGCGCGGCGCAGGTACGGGACGGCCTTGTCGTGCTGCTCACGCCTGCGGAACAGGATGCCCAGCTCGCACAGCGCTTCCGCGAGGTCGAGTTCCGCGGGTGACGCCGTCAGGAGTTCGATCGCCTTGACCAGCGCGCGTTCCGCCTCGCCGCTTTCGTGGTCCCCGAGTCGCCCGAGCGTCAGCAACGCGGTGCCGACCACCCGTGAAGTGCCCCAGCGCTCGGCGGCTTCCAGATTCTCTTTCGCGAGTTTGGCCGCTGCTTCGAGATTTCCTCGCAACAGCAGGGCGCGGGTGGCGTGAATTCGCCAGGAAACGAGCGCGGGATTGGTGACGCCCCATTCTTCGAGCCGTCGGCCGCTTTCCAGGAGATCGGTGAGCGCGCCTTCGGTGTCACCGATCGCCAGCCGCAATCGCCCTCGCGCGAAAAGCACGTAATTGTGCTGGAAAAGTTCGGGGAGCTGATCGGTGAATCCAGTCGCCGACAGTATTTCCGAGGCCTCTTCGTAACGGCCGAGATCGACGAGTACTTCGATGAGCCGTGCCGAACAAAGCATGGCTATCGGGCAGTTGGTGGCCGCGCGCAGTTCTTCGAACAGGCGCATCGGCGACTGCAGGATCGCCCGCGCCCGCAACAGGCTTCCGGCCATGTGCAGCATCACGCCGTGCGCCACCGCGGCGCCGGTTCCCTTGCGCAGGTGGAAATCGGCGGGCTCGCCGCCGGGTTCGATCATGCGGCAGAACCGGTCGGCGAGATCCGGTTCGTCGGCCAGCAATGAGGTGAAGATCGTGAAGACGTAAGGCTGCGCGAAGGCGTCGATGCGATCCCCGGTCAGCGCTTCGGCGGCGTACCGGATCGCTTCGGTGGAGCTGGTGCCACCGCGCGCCGCACCGATGGCGAGCAGCACCGCGCGCATCCGGCGCAGGGCAGGCTCTTCTGGCATCTCCGCCTGCAGTTCGTCGGCGTAGCGCTTCGCGTAGGCGACCATGCCGAGGTCGTTCCCGATGGCGGCGAAGTACGCGGCGCACCGCAGCCGCCAGTCGAGGCCGCGTTCGGCTGAAGTCAGCCTGCCGACCACCTGGATGGCGCTGGAGATGGCCAGCCTGCTGTCCAGCCCGCCGCAGGCCCGGACGAGCTTTTCCTGCGCCAGCTTGGCGACCGCCTGCGGGTCGGCCGCGTCGGCGAGCGCCTCCCGCAGGTGGGCCTTCGCGGAGCCGGGGTCGAGCACGTACTCGACGTGCCCGAGCTCCACCTGCACGGCGAGCCGTTCGTCCGGCGGAAGCTGCTCGCTCAGCGCGCGCTTCAGGAAGTCCCGTGCCGACGCGGGCTCGCCGACGTACGTGGCGCGCCGCGCCGCGCGGCGCAGCACGCCGACACCCCACGGCTGGGCCATCGAATCCGCGACGAGCAGATGGGCGGCGATCTCTTCGTCCGGCGCGTCGCCGTCGGCCAGCAACTGCGCGGCCCGTGCGTGGCTCGCCGCCCGCGTCGCGACCGGCATGTCCGCGAGCACGGCGTTGCGCAGGAAGGAGTTGGGGAGCGACGGCGGCTGGGTGTCGGTCAGCACGCGAAGCCGGACGAGCGTGTCGATGACGTCCAGCGCCGGCCGCAGGTCGAGCCCGGCCAGGGTCGCCACCCGTTCAGGGCTCGCGTCCGTCCCCAGCACGCCGACCGCGCACACGACCTCCATCGCGCCCGGGATCGTGCGCAGCCGGAGCCTGAGCAGCTCGCCGATCCCCGGGGTGGTGAGCTCGCGCAGCTGCTCGTCGGTGGTGTTCCACGCGGCCGCGCCGGAACGCTCGACCAGCGTGCTGAGCAGGGTCTGCAGCAGATACGGGTTGCCACCGGTGATCTCGCGGCCGGTCGCGGCGAGCTCGGGGCGGACGGGGTGGCCCGCGAAGGTCTCGAACAGGACGGTCGTCGCCGCCAGGTCGAGTCCGACGAGGTCGATCGTCGTGGGCGTGCTGCCGGCGATCTCGGGCAGGGAGACGTCGTCGAGCGGCGGCTCGCCCTTGCTCGACGACAGCACCATGAGCACGGGAAGCCCGCTGATCCGTGACCTCGCGTAGGCGAGACAGCGCTTCGACCAGGTGTCGGAGAGGTGGATGTCGTCGACGGCGATGAACAGCGGGGTCCTGGTGGCGGCCTCGCGGATCAGGCGGTGGAACGCGTCCAGCGCGGCGAAGGGGTCGTGCTCGGGGAAACGCGGTGTGCGCGGCGGCGGGCCGCCCGCTCGCACGATCGAGGACAGTGCCTCGGACAGCTGCCGGATGACCCCGCCGCTGAGGTCGTTTTCGAGCCGGGCGCCTTTTGCCACGACAGTGGAAAAACCCCGCGCACCGGCCTGTGTGGCGACCGCGTCGACAATTGCCGTCTTGCCGATGCCGAACTCGCCGGTCACCACGGCCGTCGACGCTTTTCCGGCCGCCGCGCCCGTCAGGAGGTGAGCGAAGGTTTCCAGCTCGTCATGCCGCCCGGAAAAGAGCGCGGCTTCGGCCAGAATGCTGGCTGTGTTTCCCACCGGAAAGGCTCCGATCCGCGGCGTCGATCATAATTCGGGGAGAATGCCCCACGCTAACGCCGCTGTCCAGCGGGGGAATAGCGATGCTTTGGCAAACGTGAATGATATTCATGTTGGTTCATGTTTTTACTCCACTCGGGGGTACCGAAGGCCCCTGGCAGCACGCTCCGGATTTCCTTCGGTACCCACCGTAGAGACCTGCGGCGTATCCGAAGACACAATTGCGGAAAGTCCCGATCAACGGGAGTAGTCCAAGTAATTGCTTGGAGCGGTACGTCCGGGCTGTCGAATAGCACTCCTCATCGCAGCGCGGAATCACCGTCAAAAGGAGAAACGATGACCGCAGCCCGGCTCGCCGTCCCCGAAACAACCCCCGGCATTCCGGTCCTCAGCGTCGTCAAGCTGGTCGCCACCGAAATCCCCCAGCTCGGCCCCGCCGTGACCGACGCGCACGGCTCCGTCCTCTACCGCTTCGGCAAGGACGAGGCCCACCCCTGGCGCTCACACCAGGCAGGCACCCGCGGCCAGGGCTGGGTCCCCGTCCTCACCGCGCGCAAACCCACCGTTGACGGCATCGAACCCGGACTCGTCGGCACCGTCTCCCGGATCGACGGCACCCGCCAGGTCATGCTCAACGGCTGGCCCCTCTACCGCTACGCCGGTGACGCCGAACCCGGCCAGTGGCAAGGACAGGGTGTCGCCGGGATCTGGTTCGCCGTCCAGCCCGACGGAGAGAAGAACCTCAACTGCCTTCGCCCGTCCGGCGACGCGTAGGATTCGCCGCGCAGACGAGTTGGCAGGGCGGTCGCGGGGCGCTTCCGGGCGCTTCGAGGAAAGTCCGGACTCCGCAGGGCAGGGTGGTTGTCAACAACAACCCGGGGTGACCCGCGGGACAGTGCCACAGAAAATAGACCGCCCTCGCCTCACGGCGGGGGTAAGGGTGAAACGGTGGTGTAAGAGACCACCAGCACCCCGGGTGACCGGGGTGGCTAGGTAAACCCCACCCGGAGCAAGGCCAAGAGGGAGCGCGAGCTCCTGCGCAGGCGCTCGAGGACGGCCCGTCCGATGCCTGCGGGTAGGCCGCTGGAGCCTGCCGGCGACGGCAGGCCAAGATGGATGGCCGCCCATCGCGGACGCCGCAAGGCGACCGCGTGGACAGGATCCGGCTTACATGCCAACTCGTCTGTTTCTCTTTTTCTCCTTATTGGTCACCTTGGTGTCTTGCGCGCGAGAGGTCGCCATCTGTCGACAGATGGCGACCCGCCGGGGCACGCAGCGGGGAGTTACTGGGCGGTACGGTTTGGGTATGGAAGCCGCCGAAGCCGCCAGGATCGCCTTTCGTGTCCACCGGGTGCTCGAGCCACTGCACTCGATGAGCTACTTCGCGCCGGAGACCGAGGAGTACCTGGTCGCCGCGGGATTGCGGCCCGGCCGCATGTGCTACTTCGCGGGCCGGTCGGCGGCGTTCGGAGCCGTGGGACCCGGTGTGGTGGCGGCGACCTTCTACAACTTCAACCTCGAGATCGTGGCCCGGCATATCCCGCGGGCCTGGACGCTGGCGACGCCGGAGCGGATCCTCGCCGCGCGGTTCGAGGCCGCCGACGTCACGCTGCGGCGGCTGCTGGGCGACGAACTCATCGCGTCGGCGGAGCTGGCCGAGGCCGCGGAACTGGCGCGTGAAGCCGCCGCGGGCTGTGCGCCCGAGGGACGGCCGCTGTATGCCGCGCACGCCGACCTCGAGTGGCCGGTCGAGCCGCATCTGGTGCTTTGGCACGCCGTCACGCTCCTCCGCGAGTTCCGGGGCGACGGGCATATCGCCGTGCTCGTCGACAGCGGACTCAGCGGACTCGCCGCGCTGATCACCCACACGGCCACCGGCAAGGGGTTCCTCGCGGCCACGGCGAAGCTCAGCCGCGGTTGGTCCGACGAGCAATGGGACGCCGAAGTCGACAATTTGCGTGCGCAAGGGATTTTGGGCGAAGAACTCGAGTTCACCGAGAAGGGCGCCGCGCAGCGGGCCGGGATCGAAGACCTGACCAACCAGGCCGCGACGGCCCCTTGGCGGCACATCGGCGCCGAGAAGGCCGAACGCCTTCACGACCTAGGACGGCAGCTGAGCGGGGCCGCGGTCGCTTCGGGAGCCTTCCCTGGCGGCGTTTTCGCCTCGCCACGAGCCTGAAATACAAGATCGTCAAGACGGGTGATTCTTACTCTATGTAGTGGATCAGTGCCCGTTTATCGGCCGCTCTGTAATCAGAACCGCCCCAATGGCTGATCGACATCGTTGACAGACGCAGGGACCCTTTTCACTGTCCGGACTCGCGGCTAGCCGCCGAACGGGGCATGTCACACTGATTGCGGCGCCACAACGCCACCAAACCCCACACTCAGAGTGAGCAAAATCCTCGCTAGTGAGCAAGTTCACCGCTGAACTGCGAAATACGGGTGGCCGGGGTTATTCCTGAGCACCCTTGCCACGATGATGGAGGGCGAGGAGTTTCAGTGAGATTGGCCGTGATGGGCGTCGAGCGGACCGAACTACATATACAGAGCGCGCTTTGACCACTACACCTCGTGACGCCATGATGTTGTACTTAGCACTGAAACCACAGCGGAGCTGTGTGGCGCGGCGCCGTATGCCACCAAAGCTTCGCGCACCGGGAGTAGAGCGATGATGACGATGAACGTTGTGCAGCTCGCGCAGAACGGCGAGCTGGGCACGAAGGGCGTGAACAAGTGGCTGATCGACAACGTCGTTCCGCTGGTGCTCCTCGCTGTCGCATTGCTGCTGCTCTGGCTGGGTGGCGGTAAGGGCGACAACGCCGGCGTGATGCGCCGGCTGGCGGGTGTGGTGATCGCGCTCGCGGTCATCGGCCTCGCAGTCAGTGGCCTCGGCGTGAACGTCGGCCAGTGGATCGCCGGCTTGTTCACCGGCTGAGGCGGCCTCTTGCGTATCCGCACCGATGACGAGGTCTACCGGGTCGACGCCGTATGGCTCGGCCCGCCCAAGGCCACTTTCCCGTGGCGTGCCCGCTACGTCGCGTGGGCGGTCGGCATCCCGATCTTCCTGGTCGCGCTCACCGTGGAGCGCATGGTCGGGATCTCGTTCGGCTTCTTCTCGACCGCGTGGGCATTCATCGGCACAATCGTGATCACGAGGTTGATCACCTCGAAGATCAGTCACGAGCGGCCGCTGGGCGCCGTCCTCACGATGTGGGGACGGGAGCTTACGGCGCCGCGTGAGCGCACGAGCGGGGACGGTGGCGCGGTCAGCGCCAGCCGTATCCGGGTCCGGGCAACCCGTCCGGTGCCGAAGAACCGCCGCCGCAGTGGCGGCAGGAGCAAACGCGGGTCCGGGAAGCCGTCCCCGTCGTATCACGAAGCGCAGGGCACACCACGAGCGCGCCGGGACCGCGGTCCGGTCTCGGCCGGGAGGTAGTCGTTGTTCGGTCGCGGCGGTAGCCGAGGTAAACGGGATCGTGACCTGCAGCCGGGAGCCAGTTCGTGGCAACCGCCCCAGCAGGTCCGGGCCGCGCAGGCCAGTTCATCCGGCGGGCGGGGCGGTAAGCGCCTGCCCGGGGAGCAGGCCGTCCCCGCCTATACCCCTTCGATAGCCGCGCGCAGCATCGACGGTCATCTGCTGCGTACGGGTTACGAGGTGTACGCCTGGTACCGGCTCGCGCCGCAGCGCTGGTCCTTTCGCTCGGACTCCCAGCGCCGTGACCTGATCGCCGCGATCGCCGGCCAGTACGCCGAGCTCCAGGGCCGCTGGCTGCACCTGCGCGTCACGAACCGCCCCTACCCGATCCGGATGTGGGCCGAGGCGCATGTCCACAACGCCGTCGGCCGCCCCCAGGACACCCCTGGGGCACTTTCGTTCGATGACTATCTGATCGGCGAGCAGCAGCAGCTCATGGGCCGCTCCATGGCCGAAAAAGAGGTCTACCTCGGCGTCCAGGTGCAGACCAGGCGCGCGGTGGACAGGGCTGTCGAACGTGCCGCGCCGCTGCTGCGCCGGATCCTGCCCGAAGCCGTCGACGCCGAGCTCACCGCGCTGGATTCCGAGGTCGAGCACCTCGACCAGGTCATCGGCTCGGCCGGGCTCGAAGGCAGGCCCGTGCACGCCGAGGAGATCTCCTGGCTGATGCACCGGTCGTGCTCACTCGGCCTGCCCGCCCCGCGCAGCATGCCCGCGGTGCCGGGATCGGCCTGGGAGCCGGAGGACCTCGCGAGCTTCACCGACGCCGCCGATTTCCACTCCGAGCCCTACGCGCCGACCCTTACCGTGCGCGGCCGGACCGGGTCCAATGCGGGAGTGTCCCGTCATGTCGCCGTCCTGACCGTCGGCCAGATGCACGGCTTGCAGATCCCCGAGGTCGACGACCCGTGGATCCAGCACGCGGACCGGCTCCCGGCCTCGGTCGAGGTGTCGGCGCGGATCTACGTCCGGCGCCCCGAAGAGGTCGCCGCCGAGCTCGCGCGCCAGATGAACAAGGTGCGGTCGCAGGTCAAGCACTACACCGACGAGCACGAGCTGGAGCCGCCGCAATCGCTTGCGCGGCAGGCCGGGCGGGTGCTGGAGATCGACGACGAGATGACGTCGGGCTTCACCGCGCTCGCCACCCGCGTGCGTTCCTGGTGGCGGCTCGCGGTCTCCGGCCCGACAGAGCGCGACACGTTGCGCCTGGCCCAGCAGTTGCTCGACCTCTACAAGCCGAAGATCGCCATCGAGCATCCCGAAGCGCAGTACGCGATGGCCCGCGAGTTCATCCCCGGCGAACCGGTGGCCTCGGGCGCGTACATGCGTCGCGGCTCGGTTGTCTGGGCGGCGTCCTCGGTGCCGACGGCGACGGCCGAGGTCGGTGACCGCCGCGGCATCCTGCTCGGCGAGACCTGCACCGCGACCCGCCGGCCGGTGGCGTGGGACCCGTGGATGGCGCAGGAGATCCGCGACGGCTCGGGGCTGACGGCGATGGTCGCCGGTCTCGGTGCCGGCAAGTCGTTCCTCGGTGGCGGCATCGTCTACAAGACGCTGCGCGCCGGGGCCCACTGGACGATCCTCGACCCGTCCGGCCCGCTGTCGCGTCTGTGCGACCTGCCGGAGATGCGGCCGTACGCGCGCCCGATCAACCTGCTCAACGCCGACCCCGGCATTTTGAACCCGTACCGGGTGGTCGCCGAGCCGCTGCTCGAGCACTTCCTCGACGAGGACGATCCCGAGCGCTCGTGGCGGCGGGAGAAGGCGCTCGCGGGCGCCACGCGCCGACGTCTGGTGCTCGACGTGCTCAGCGGTGTCCTGCCGTACGAGATCGCCAGGATGGCGCAGAGCCGCATCGTGCTGCTCCGGGCCGTCCGCGCGGTCGGGGGCCGGTTCGACGCCGACCCCGGGCAGGTCATCGACGCGCTGCGCCGCGACTCCAGCGAGCACCACGAGCACGCCGTCGTGGTCGCCGACTTCCTCGACGAGATGCGCGAGCGGATGGCGCTGCTGATCCCGGAGTCCGGCGAAGACCCGTACTCCGAGACCAGAGATGACCGGTTGACTGTGCTTACGATGGCCGGCCTGACGCTGCCCAAGGACGGCGTCGGCCGAGAGCATTGGACCGACGCCGAATCGCTCGGTGTCGAGATGCTGAACCTCGCGGCCTGGCTGACCCAGCGGTCGGTCTACGAAAAGCCCAAGGAACAGCGCAAGGGCGTCTGGATCGACGAGGCGTTCTTCCTGTCCGAGGTGCCGACGGGCCGCGTGCTGATGAACCGCTTCGCGCGTGACTCCCGTAAGTGGAACGTCCGGGTGCTGCTGTCCTCGCAGATCCCGGCGGACTTCCTGAAGATCCAGGGTTTCGTGACGCTGCTCGACTCGGTGTTCGTCGGGCGGCTCGACGACGACGACGCCCAGGCGGACGCGCTGCGCCTGCTGAAGGTGCCCGTCGGTGTCGGCTACGAGCAGGTCGTGGCCGCACTCGGCAGGCGCCCCGGCGCCGCGCGCGGTGGCCTCGAACGTGACCGTGAGCCCAGGCAGTTCATCTTCGGCGACGGTGCCGGCGGCGTAGAGAGGATCCGCGTGGACTTCTCGGGCCCGCATCTCGAGCACTTGCGCAACGTCATGGACACCACTCCGGGGTCGAAGGAGGCCCGTCCGTCGGACAAGATCCGCCACGAGGAGCCCGCCGAGCCCGGCGCCGAACTGGTCCCGCAGTACGTCGCCAGCCCGCCGGAGGACTTCGAAGTGGAGCCCGATTTCGAACTGCAGGCCGAGTTGGAAGTCGGCCTGACCGACGAGCAGATCCTCGACTCCCCGCGCGAACCGCGCGCCACTGATTCGGGAGAACTGTCCGGCGAACTGCACAACGGGCAGAACGGCCACAACGGCCAGGGCTCCCAGCGCGCGTCGGCCGGAAAGGGCGGCACCGGCCGGGACGCGGCATGAACACCGTGATGACTTTGGCGGTGGTGCTGTCCTTCGCAGGGGGGTGGCATGCGCTTCGGCGCAGGCTCAAAGACGGGCCCAAACCCGGTAAACGAAGGCCGAGCCGCGGCGCCACGATGATCATGGTGATGGCGATCCTCGGCCTGCAGGCGATCGCCACCGCCCCGGCCGCGTCCGCCGCGGCCTGTGGCGAGGCCCCCAACCCCGAGCGCCCCGGCTCCGGCATGGTCGGCGCGCTCGACCCGGCCGAAGGCCGTGGCGAACCGGGCAGCGCCTATGTGGACTACAGCTACGCGGGCATGGTGTGGGAAACCTTCCAGACCAACTGCTCGCCCTTGGCCGGTTTGACCGCCCCGAACTCCACGATCGACACGTGGGCCGGTGGTCAGCTCTTCAACATCGGCAAGAACATCGTCGGCGCGACCAACTCGCTGCACTACACCGTGCTCGAAGGCGGTCTGCTGAACCCGTTGTACAGCGCGGTGAAGGTCGGCGCGGAGAAGGTTTACAACAACATCTACGCCCAGCTCTTCGGGCTGGCCGCGCTGTTGCTGTCGATCATGATGTTCCGCAACATCTGGCGTGGTGACCTGTCCGCGGTCAGCAAACGCGCGTTGTACGGGCTCGCCGCGGTTTGGCTGGCGGCGTCATCCTTGGCGCTGCTGCGGTATTACGACCCCATCGACAAGGCGATCGTCCAGACCACGACGAATATCCAAGCGGGCTTCATCGACGCCTCGGCGGATCGTGTCGTCCGCGACGTGCTGCCGACGGATCTGCACACCCAGATCGTCTACAACAACTGGCTGCGCGGGGAGTTCGGCTCGCCGACGGCTCCGCAGGCCGAGCAGTTCGGCCGTCAGTTGCTCGACGCGCAGGCGTTCACCCGCAACCAGATCGTCGCGGGCGACGACGCCAATCAGTCCATTGTGGACGGTAAGAAAGCCGCCTACAAGAACATCTCCACCCAGCTCGGCCCGACCACCGGGTACTTCACCGGTGACGACGGCAGCCGGACCGGTGCCGGTTTCCTCGCGCTGGGTCAGAGTCTCGTCTACTCGCTCTTCCAGTTGCTGGCCAAGCTTTCCGTGCTGCTGGCACAGGTACTGATCCGCCTGTTCACGCTGACCGCACCGCTCATCGGGCTCATCGCGATCCTGCACCCGGACATCCTTCGCCGCGTCGCGAAGGTCGCCGGCGCGGTCGCGTTCAACCTGGTGGTGCTCTCGGTGCTCGCCGGTGTCCACGCGTTGCTGCTCCAGGCGATCTTCGCCGCGGGCAACTCGCTGTCGATGCTGACGCAGATGGCGATGGCCGGGCTGGTGACGATTCTGCTGTTCATGGTCGGCCGTCCGGTGCGGCGTCTGTCGCAGATGGTCCAGATGTCGGTCAGCATGGTCGGCGGCGCGGTGCCTTCGCCGAGCGGCGGGCTGTGGTCCAAGTTCCGCAAGACGCCGAGCGGCCCGACACCGCAGGACAACTTCTGGCAGAACGTCCGCGAGACCGACGACGTCGTCGACGGCGAGAGCCGCGGGCCGATGGGCGCGACAGTCGGTGGCGGCCGGTTCCGGCCCGAGGCGACGATCTTCGCGAACTCCCAGCGACTCGACAACGCCGGCCGCGGCGCACCGCGACCGGCCGCGGCGTGGTCCGGTTCGCCGTGGCCCGGTGCGGGGGGTGTCGGCGGCAACGGGGCCGTCGCGGCGTTGCCCGCGGGTGGCGCGCCCAGGGTGTTTTCCGGTGAGAACCCGCTCGGTGGCACGTCCGGCGACTACGTCGTCCAGGGCGGCGGCGGTGGCCCGAGGTTCCCGTCGACGCCGAGCCGCCGGGTGGACACTTCGCCGGTGTTCGACCGCCGATGGAGCGACGAACCCGAGCCGGTCGTCGTGCCGTCGCGGATGAGTTCGCGCGCCGGGCAGGCCGACGCCGGATATCTGGTGCCCGAGTACAACGTGCCGAGCCAGCCGGGGCGGTCCGCGCCCAGGCCGAGGCGCGTCGACCCCGAGGTCGTCGCGGGGAAGCCGGTTTTCACGCTGTACCGGCCTTCACGTGGCATCGAGGTGCGCGAGGACCTCGACACCGACCGAGTGGTCGGGAGGTAGCCGATGCCGATCCGCACCAATCGCGGGCGCGCCGCCGTCTACCGCCGCCTGTGGGGCTGGCCCCTGCGCTCGCCGAAGCATCTCGCGTCGGCGTGCATCGTGCTCGCGATCCTGGTCATCGGGCTGGGTATCGTGCTGCCGCAGACGCTCGGCAAGAAGGTCGCCCCGACCCCGGCCGACCCGTTCGCGGCGAGCCCGACGTCGTCCTCCCGGGCCACCGCCGGCATCCCGATCACCTCGTCGACGACGAGTTCCCCGTTGCCCACCAGGCTTTCCGCGCCGCTGCTCACGCCGAGTTCGGCAGCGCCGAATCCGGATGGGCTGAAGGTCGCGAAGCAGTGGGCGACGGCGTTCGTCACGCATCCCGACGGCATCACCAACGCGCAGTGGCAGGACGGGCTCCGGCCGTTCACCACCGAAGAAGGCATGACGGAGACGAAAGAGGTCGAGCCGGGGAACATCCCGGCGAGCGAGGTGACCGGGGAGCCGCGTGCCCTCAAGTCGTTCTCGAAGTCCCTCGAAGCGGAGGTCAGCACCAACGGGCCGAAGCTGATCATCACCGTCATCGACACCGGCAACGGGTGGCGGGTCTCCCACTACAACAGTGCGAGCTGATCGGCCATGCGTCTGGGAATCCTCATCAGCATGCTGGTGGTGGTGGTTTTCGCCGCCGTGGTGACCACCGGCACGGTGACGCAGGTCGTCACCGACCAGCAGGACGCCCAGGCACGCGGTATCACCAACGCCAGTTGTGACGCCGCGATCGGCCCGACCCAGCCCGGCGAGCCCGACAAGGGCGCCGCCGACGCGGGCAATCTCAACCAGGAACAGCAGCAGATCGTGCAGCTGATCATCGCCATCGGCAAGGAGCGCCGACTCTCCGGGCGGGCGTGGCAGGTCGCCATCCAGGCCGGGATGACCGAGTCAGGACTGCGCAACCTGACCTACGGCGACCGCGACTCGCTCGGCATCTTCCAGATGCGCCCGTCGATGGGCTGGGGCACCGTCTCCGAGGTCACCAACCCGCCGTACCAGATCAACAAGTTCTTCGACGTGCTGCTGGCCGTCCCGGGCTGGGAGAAGCGGCGGCCCGGTGAAGCCGCGCAGGCCGTCGAGCGCTCGGCGTTCCCCGATCGCTACCACAAGTGGGAGCCGATGGCCGCGACGCTCGTGGAGAGCCTCGGCCAGGTAGCGAACCCCGTCAGCTGTGGAACCGGCCTCGGCGCGCTGCTGCCGCCGAGCGAGGCCGCGGGCGTGGCCATCCAGTTCGCGCTGGGGGAGCAGGGCAAGCCCTACGTCTGGGGCGCGACCGGGCCGAACTCCTACGACTGCTCCGGGCTGATGCTGCGCGCGTACGAAAAGGCCGGCATCACGCTGCCGCGGGTGTCGCGTGACCAGTACAAGGCCGGCGCGATGCTGCCGGTGCGGGACGCGCAGCCCGGCGACATGATCTTCCTGGCGACGGACCCTTCCGACCCCACGACCATCCACCACGTGGCGATGTACCTGGGTGCCGGCAAGATCGTCGAGGCCCAGCAGACCGGGGTACCGGTGCACACCAGGGCGTTTTCGTTCGACGAGAGCGAAGTCGTCCCACAGGCCGTGCGTCCTGGCGTTTAAGGGCAGCTGACCCGGCCTTCCGGACATCGCCTCACGGCGGTGCGCGGTCGCGGCGTCTAGCATCGTTACCGTGGCGAAGAAATTCGGAAAGCGGGCCAAGCCCGGCGCGGGCGAGCCCGCGGGTGACCCCAGAGATCTTTTCGGGGCCCCGCAGCTTCCCCGGCACGCTGGCAGGCCCGCGTCCAGTACGCCATTGGCGGATCACCTTAACCGCGGCTGGCCCGGTGTCGACTCGGGCTACGTGGTACTTCCGCGCTCGATCGCCGAGTCGATGTCCCTGCCGTGGCAGCAGCAGATGGCCGCGTTGATGGCGCAGTTCCACCAGGAGCACTCGCGGCTTTCGTGGCCGATCTACCGGGTGGTGCCCTCACGCTACGAGAAGCTCGTTGACCTCGACGAAGAGCAGCTCGCCGAGGCCGGTTACCTGGTGGAGATCGACACCGAAGGCGAGATGGTCTACCGCGAACGCAGCGGTCGCAAGGTCGAGGACCCGCGGAGCACCACCGTGCTCGTGTCCTGCCTGGACCCGATCCCGCGGCCCGCCGGACGTCCCGCCCAGGCGCCCCCGCCGCCCACTCCGGAAGCTTCCGCGCCGCCTTCGGCCCCGACACCCCGGGCTCCCGCTCCGATGAACATCGGCCCGGCTCCGGTGTGGCGGACGGTGACGCCACCCGCGGCACCTCCGCCGCCTCCCGTGCCCGTCCCGCCCGCCCAGAAGACACCCGCGCCGCCGCCCCCACCACCTCCGGCGGCGCCTGAGCCCCAGTCGTCGCCGGAACCGCCTCCGGGGTCCCAGATGGACACCCCACCTCGCGGCATCCCGTTGCCACCACCGGACGCACGGGCCGACCGCGGCTGGTTCGACGAGCTTTCCCAGCGTGCGGAGTCGCAGAAAACCGAGCGCACCGACGATGGCGGCGGCAACTTCGGCCCGACCGGAGACCCGACGGAGATCCCGTACCGCTTCCGCCCGTAGTGACAGAGCGGCCATGGGATGTCAGGCTCTTTACATGGCACTTGTGGACAACGACCCGAACCCGGACCAAGGCTGGTACTACAACACCCGTACCAACAAGGTCGAACACCACGACCGCGGCCGTTCGATCGACCTGCTCGGCCCGTACCCCGACGAGGCCACCGCCCGCCGCGCTCTGGACATCGCCCGAGAACGCACCCGCCAAGCAGACGCCGCCGACGCGAAGTGGTCAGACGAGTAGCACGCCCAACCACGTAGATTGGCGTAGGCGACCACAAACTCGGTCGGCTTGAGTGCAAACATGCGCGGGCTAAGTCTCGAGCAGGCAACGCTGGCTGACTACGCCCAAGCCGGGACGGGTTCGCGTGGGTACGGCAAGCCAAGCCACGTTTACCGTGGCGACGGAAGGCTCAGCCGGGGGTTGAGGACGAAGTCCGGGTCCACTTGCGCCGCCAGGTCTTCGCCGGCGCGGCCGTTGCCCCAGGCGTTGGCGTTACGCAGGTGGAACTCCACTCCCTGCCGCTGGTACCTGGCCCAGTCGCGCTCCGTCGAGTCCACTGTGGACAGCATGGCTTCCAAGGTGTCCAGGTTGTGTGGCTCGAGCTCGGTGATCGGCCGCGCGGTGCCGCGTTCGGCGGCGCGGACGTGGCGGGAGCTTTCCATCCAGCCGACCAGGTCGTCGCCCGCCTGCTCGCGGAGGAAGTCGACGTCGTCCTCGTCGTTGATCTTGTTGCCGATGACGACCAGTCGGATCCCGAAGTCCTTGGCGTAGTCGGCGTACTGCCGGTAGACGCCGACGCTGCGCAGCGTCGGCTCGCAGACCAGGAAGGTGACGTCGAAGCGCGTGAAAAGGCCTGAGGCGAAGGCGTCGGCGCCGGCGGTCATGTCCATCACGACGTATTCGTCTTCGCCGTCGATCATGTGGTTGAGCAGAAGCTCCGCCGCACCGATCTTCGAGTGGTAGCACGCCACGCCGAGGTCGTCCTCTTCGAACTGACCGGTGACGGCGAGCCGTACGCCCGCGATGTCGGTGAAGCAGGCGCTCGCGATCGGGTTGTCTTCGAACGGCCTGACCAGTCGCGAGCCGCGACCTGGCGGGGTCGTCTTGATCATCGTGGCGGCGTCGGTGATGCGCGGGTTGTCGCCACGCAGGTAGTCCTTGATCAACGTCATGTTCTCGCCGAGCGTCGGCAGCGCGACCGACTCTTCCTCGCTCGAACCCAGCGCGACGGCCAAATGCTGGTTGATGTCGGCGTCGATCGCGAGCACCGGGCGCGCGGCTCCGGCGAGGTAGCCGGTGAACAGCGAGGCCAGCGTGGTCTTGCCACTGCCGCCCTTGCCGACGAACGCGATCTTCACTGCGGATCTCCTTTGTCCTTGAACATGGTATCGGTTTTCATTAAACCGTACGTAGTCGAACGTACACCCGACTGGCCCACACCCGAACGGGCGATCCGGGGGCTGATCTAGGGCTAGGGTTGTCGTGTGCCTCCCCTTGTGATTCGCACTCACACGGCCGGGGGTGACTTCGGTCGCCTCCGAGCCGAGTTCGAGCTGCCGGAGTCCTTCAGCCCCGATGTCCTGGCCGAGGCGGAAGCCGCGGCCGTCGACCCGATCGAGTCGGTGATCCGGCGCGAGGACGCCACCGACCTGCCGTTCGTGACCATCGACCCGCCCGGGGCGAAGGATCTCGACCAGGCGATGCTGATCGAGCGCACCGAGAGCGGTTTCCGCGTGCACTACGCGATCGCCGACCTCGCCACGTTCGTCCCGCCGGGCGGCCCGATCGACCGTGAAGCCCGCAAACGCGGCCAGACGCTGTACCTGCCGGACGGCAATGTCCCGCTGCATCCGCCGGTCCTGTCCGAAGACGCGGTAAGCCTGCTGCCCGGCGAGATCCGCGCCGCGGTGCTGTGGACGATCGAAACGGACAAGAACGGCGAACCGACGTCGACGCGGGTCCGCCGCGCGCTTGTCCGCTCCACCGAACAGTTCGACTACGAAACCGTGCAGGCTTCGATCGACGCGGGTACTCCGCATCCTTCCGTGGAAGCGCTCCCTGAACTGGGCAGGCTGCGCCGCGAGTTGGCCGTTCGCCGTGGCGCGGTCGAGCTGCAGCTGCCCGAGCAGGAGATCAGCGGTGACTCCGACGGCGGCTGGGCCCTCGCGCGGCGTCCGCGGAACAACGTCGACGCCTGGAACGCCGAGATCTCGCTGCTCACCGGGATGTGCGCGGCGAAGATCATGATCGACGCGCGCGTCGGCGTGCTGCGGACGCTGCCCGACCCCGAGGAAGAAGCGGTCAACTGGCTGCGCCGTTCGGCGCACGCGCTCGAAATGGACTGGCTCGAGGGCGTCAGCGTCTCGGAAATGCTGGCCACGCTCGACCCCGGCCAGCCTGAGTCGATGGCGCTCTACGCCGACACGACAAGGCTTCTGCGCGGTGCGGGCTACACCGCATTCGACGGCGAATTGCCTGATCTGACAACACATGCCGGAATCGGCGGGCCGTACGCGCATGTCACCGCGCCGATCCGGCGTCTGGTCGACAGGTTCGCCACCGAGGTCTGCCTCGCGGTGAGCGAGGGACGTCCGGTGCCGGAATGGGTGCGCACCGCGCTGGCGCAGGTGCCGGTGTGGATGAGCGCGTCGGATTCGCTGGCCGCCAAGGTCGAGCGGGCTTGTCTGGACCAGGTCGAGGCGTGGGTGCTGGCCGAGCACATCGGTGGCGAGTTCGAAGCGGTGGTGCTGCGCGCGGACGAGAACAAGGCCGAAATCCTGGTCGAGGATCCGCCGGTGATGGCCAAGTGCGCCGGCGAAAACCTTCGTGAGGGTGGCCGCATCATGGTCCGCTTGACGGCGGTGGACGTCGAAAAGCGCAAGGTCTCGTTCGAGCGCGCATGAGAGATCTCTTCGACGACCTGGGCGAAGCCGTGCCGTTGACCGGCTCGGCGGCGCGGGTCGTCTCGCTGGTGCCGTCGCTGACCGAGGCCGTCGAGGTGAGCGCGCCGGGACGGCTGGCCGGGATCACCGACTACTGCACTCATCCGTCCACTTTGGACGCCGAGCGCGTCGGTGGCTCGAAGTACCCGAAGATCGACAGGGTCCTCGAGCTGGCACCGGATCTGGTGCTCGCGAACTCGGAGGAGAACCGGCAAGAGGACGTCGAACGCCTGCGCGCCAACGGGATCCCGGTCTGGGTGATGGCCGCGCCCGCGACCGTCCCCGCCGCGCTGGCGTCGCTGCGCCGCCTGCTGACCCAGGTGTACGACATCGAGGAACCCGAGTGGCTGGTGACAGCCGAAGACCTCTGGCGCGAGACGTTGCCGGTGCGCGCACACGCCGTGATTCCCGTGTGGCGCAAGCCTTGGGTCGTGCTCGGCCGCGAGACATTCGGTGGTGACGTCTTGAAACGGCTCGGCGTGGCCAACGTCTACGCCGGCCACGCCGAGCGTTACCCACGCCCGAAACTGGACGAGCTCCGCGCGAAGTTCGACTCCGACGCGGACCTCTTGGTCCTGCCTGACGAGCCGTATGAGTTCACCGCCGAGGACGGTCCGGAAGCCTTCCCCGGCGCCCCTTTCGTGCTGGTCAACGGCCGCTACCTCACCTGGTACGGCCCTTCGCTCGTCGAGGCCCACGCGGCGCTGCTCACAGCGTTAGACCCGTCAGGATCGTGACGCGCTCCTCGGTGAAGTCCGCCATCGCCGAAGCCGGGCCCTCGCGGCCGACGCCGGAATCCTTGACGCCGCCGTAAGGCATCTGGTCCGCTCGGAAGCTCGGCACGTCCCCGATCACCACCCCGCCGACCTGCAGCTTCGCCGAGACATCGAACGCCGTCGCGAGATCCTTGGTGAACACGCCCGCCTGCAATCCGAACCGCGAATCGTTGATCAGCCGCAGCCCCTCGTCGATCGAAGCGACCGGGCTGATCGACACGACCGGCCCGAAAACCTCTTCGGCCATCACATCGGCACTCTCCGGCACACCGGTCAGCACGGTCGGCGCCACTGTCGCGCCGTCACGGGTGCCACCCGCCCGCAGTTTGCCGCCCGCCGCAACGGCAGCATCGACCCACGACTCCACACGCTCAGCCGCCGCGACGTTGATCAGCGGCCCGACATCGGTGCCCGCCGCGCGCGGATCGCCAACGCCCAACGCGCTGACCTGCGCCAGCACTCGCTCGGTCAGCTCCTCGAAGACGTCGGCGTGTGCGTACACCCGCTGCACCGAAATACACGACTGACCCGCTTGGTACATCGCGAAAGTCGCGATCCGCTGCGCCGCGAAGTCCAGATCCGTCCAATCGGGACAGACGAGCACGGCCGCGTTCCCGCCGAGCTCCAGCGCGACATGCTTACGCGGCACGCTGTCCCGGATTCCCCAGCCCACCGGCACGGAGCCGGTGAACGACACCACGGGCAGCCGCGGATCGGTCACGAGCCGCGCCGAGGCTTCGTTGCCCACCGGCAGGATCGACCAGCTTCCGGCCGGAAGATCCGTCGCCGCAAGGATTTCGCCCAGCGCCAGCGCGGTCAACGGCGTCGCCGGGGCGGGCTTGAGGACGATCGGCGCGCCGACGGCGATCGCCGGGGCGACCTTGTGCGCCACCAGGTTCAGCGGGAAGTTGAACGGGGTGATGCCCAGCACCGGCCCCTTCGGCACGCGCCGCACGAGCGCGAGCCGGCCGGTGCCGCCGGGATCGGTGTCGAGGCGCTGCAGTTCACCGGAGAACCGGCGGGCTTCCTCGGCGGCCCAGCGGAACGTCGACGCCGCGCGCCCGACCTCGCCGCGCGCCCACTTCAGCGGCTTGCCCGACTCGGCGGTGATGAGCTGCGCGAACTCTTCGGTCCGCGCACCCACGGTTCGGGACACGTGGTCCAACGCGGCCGCGCGGACGTGGGCGGGCTGTGTCGCGGCTTCTTCACGGACGTCGTGTGCAGCTTGGACCGCGGCTTCGATGTCCGATGTGGACGGTACGTAGTGCGAACCCGCTTCGCTGCCGTCGAACGAATGCCGGACGACAGTGGTCAGGTCACTCGTGACGGGCTTTCCTGCGATCCAAAACGGCGTGCTCACAGCGAAGACTCCTCGATGACGGCCTGCTCCAGCACCGAGAGGCCCTCGTCGAGCAGCTCGTCGGACAGGGAAAGCGGCGGCAGCAGGCGGACGATGTTTCCGTACGTTCCGCAGGTCAGGACTACGACTCCGGCCTGGTGGCAGGCCTTGGCGACGCGTGCGGTCAGCGCCGCGCCAGGCTCGGTCGTACCCGGTTTGACGAACTCGGCGGCGAGCATCGCGCCGCGGCCGCGGACGTCACCGATCACACCGGTGCGCTCGGCCAGCGCGCGGAGCCGGGGGAGCACGGTCTCCTCGATGCGGCGGGCCGACGCGTCCAGGTTCTCGTCGCGCATGGTGGCGATGGAACCCAGCGCGGCCGCGCAGGCGATCGGGTTGCCGCCGTACGTGCCGCCGAGGCCGCCGGGCGGCACGGCGTCGAGCAGTTCGGCGCGGCCGGTCACCGCGGCGAGCGGCAGCCCGCCGGCGATTCCCTTCGCGGTGGCGATCAGGTCGGGCACGACGTTTTCGTGCGAGGACGCGAACCAGTCACCGGTGCGGCAGAACCCGGTCTGCACCTCGTCGGCGACGAACACGACCCCGTTCGCCTTGCACCACGCCGAAAGCGCGGGCAGGAAGCCCGGCGCGGGCTCGATGAAGCCGCCCTCGCCCTGGATCGGCTCGATGACGACCGCGGCCACCTGGTCGCCGCCGATCTGCTTCTCGATCCGGTCGATCGCGATGGCCGCGGCGGCCTCGCCGGACAGGTCGTCGCGGAACGGGTACGAGCCCGGCACGCGGTACACCTCGGGCGCGAACGGGCCGAATCCGTGCTTGTAGGGCACGGATTTCGCGGTCAACGCCATCGTCAGGTTGGTGCGGCCGTGGTAGGCGTGGTCGAAGACGACGACGGCCTGGCGCCCGGTCGCGACGCGGGCGATCTTCACCGCGTTCTCCACCGCCTCGGCGCCGGAGTTGAAGAGCACGGACCGCTTTTCGTGGTCGCCCGGGGTCAGTTCGGCCAGCGCCTCGCAGACTTCGACGTAACCCTCGTAGGGCGCGATCATGAAGCAGGTGTGGGTGAACAGGCCGACCTGTTCGCGGACGCGGTCGACCACGGCCGGGACGGCGTGGCCGATATTGGTCACCGCGATCCCGGAGCCGAAGTCGATCAGCGTGTTGCCGTCGACGTCGGTCAGCAGGCCGCCGCTGGCGGAGCTCACGTAGACGGGCAGGACCGAGCTGACACCTGCTGCCACGACGTTCGCGCGGCGCGCCTGCAACGCGCGGGAAGCGGGGCCGGGAATCTCGGTGACCAGCCTGCGCTGGGCCGCAACTGTCGTAGTCATGACCCCAGGATGAGCTTCCGGGAGGCCGGCGTCAGGTGGCCATTCTGTCTATATAGACAAGTAGACTTGGACACTATGGCACTCACCTTGCGCGGACTGGTCGCCGAGCGCTCGCTCGGTCTTCGGGTGCGCGCGGGCGAAGAGGCGCTCGACCGGCCGATCGGCTGGGTGCACCCGACCGACCTGCTCGACCCGACACCGTTCCTCGAAGGCGGGGAGCTCCTGCTGACGAACGGCTTGACGCTCGACGAGGACACCGCGCCGGACTACGTGCGACGGCTGGTCGACGCCGGTGTCGCGGGCCTCGGATTCGGCGTCGGGATGAGCCACGACCGGATTCCGGCCGCGCTGGTGAAGACCGCCGCCGAGGTCGGCCTGCCGCTCATCGAAGTGCCCCGGCCGACGCCGTTCATCGCGATCACCAAGGCGGTTTCGCGCGCGATCGCGACGGACGAATACGCGTCGCTCGTCCGCACCGGCCGCGGCCAGCAGGAGCTGACGCGCAGCGCTGTCGGCGAGGGCGGACCCGCCGCGGTGATCCGGAAACTCGCCAAGCTGACCGGCGGCTGGGTGCAGTTGCTGGACGCCGCCGGGAACGTGACCGAGGTGGCGCCCGCGTCGGGCCGCTCGTTCGACCTCCGCGACCAGGTCCGCCGCCTGCGCGGCGGCACTCGGCTGGCCAGCAGCGGTCTGCGGCTCGGTGAGCACGAGGTGGTCGTCCAGGCGCTCGATACGCCGGCGCGAGGGTATCTCGCCGTCGGCACCGAGACGCCGATGGACGCCGCGGACCAGTACATCGTGAACACTGCGGCGTCGTTGCTTTCCCTTGCGCTGGAACAGAACCGCGAACATGGCGCCGCGCTGCGCGGCCTGCGGTCGGGCTTGCTCGACCTGCTCATCGACGGTCAGGTGGGGTTGGCGGTCAAGTCCATTTCGACCTTGTGGGGCGGGGTTCCCGCCGAGCCGTGGTCGGTACTGGTCGTTTCCGGGAACGGGTTCTTCGACGCGCTGGACGCCGAGTTCGAGGGCGTCGGCGAGCGCATTTTCTTTGCCGAGTCGGGTGCTTCCGTCGTGGTCGTCTGCACCGCGGACAGTCATGGCTGGGTCGAGGAACTGGCGGAACGTGCCGGGGCCCGTGTCGGTGTTTCGGATTCCACTGTGGACATCGCGACCGGGCTTGTTCAAGCGCGGCAAGCCCTTGCGGCAGCCCAAACCGAACGTGTGCCCGTGGTCCGTTTCGCCGATCACGCCGGGCGTGGTTTGTTGGCGCTCGTCGCTCCCGATGCCGCCGCGGCCTTCGCCACCGGCTTGCTCGCGCCCTTACGCCGTCACGACGAAACCGGCCGTGGCGACCTCGTCGCGTCGCTGTACTGCTGGCTGGAACACCACGGCCACTGGGATCTCGCCGCCACGCGGCTGGGCATCCACCGCCACACGCTGCGCAACCGCATGGACAAGATCGAAGCCCTGACCGGCCGCAGCCTCGCTTCGCCCGGTGTCCGCGCGGAACTTTGGCTGGCCCTCAACGCGGCGCAGCCCGGATAGCCGGTTCAGACCACTGGGGTTCGGCCTTTCGGCGTAGCCGGGCATCACGTTCGCGCCGTTTCAAAAAAGTGGCGACGTCACCTGCACTCCCACCGCGCCGGGCTTCTACCCCATGCAGGTGGTCAGCCGGACCGCGGACGGCACCACCTCGCGCAACAGCCGGGATTACTACTTCAGCGTGAACTCGGCACCGTAAACCGTCCTCGGGATCAAGCGAGCGGCAGTTCCGGGCGGGGCCGCCGCTCGCACTACGGCCGGAATCCGTCGGTGGCCGCCCGGAGCGCGGCCAGTACCCCGGTCTCGTTCACGGCGTGGCCAGCGGTGTCGAGGAGTTCGAGGCGGGACTTGCCCCAGGCTCGGTGCAGTTCGTACGCGGTGATCGGCGGGCAGACGGCGTCGTAGCGGCCTTGCACGATGACCCCGGGGATGTTCGCGAGTTTCCCGGCGTCGCGGATCAGCTGGCCGTCTTCCAGCCACGAGTTGTTCATGAAGTAGTGCAGCGCGATCCTCGCGAACGCGCAGGCGAACGTGGGATCGGCGTACTCCCGGCGGAAACCCTTCTGCGGCACCAGCGAAACGATGGCACCTTCCCAGGCGCTCCAGCAGATGGACGCGTGTTCCCGCACCGCGCGTTCCGGGTGGTAGACGAGTTCGTGGTAAGCGGCCAGCGGGTCGTCGCGGCGCTCACGCGGAATCGGGGCGAGGTAGTCGGCCCACTCGGCGGGGAACAGATGCGACGCGCCACCGCGGTAGAGCCAGTCGATCTCGCTCTGCCTCGCGGTGAACACGCCCCGCAGGACGATTTCGGCCACCCGCTCGGGATGGGTTTCCGCGTAGGCCAGCGCGAGCGTGCTGCCCCAGGAGCCGCCGAACAGTTGCCAGCGCTCGATTTCCAGTTTTTCCCGGATCTTTTCCATGTCGCCGACGAGGTGCCACAACGTGTTGGCCGAAAGGTCGACGTCCGGGTCGGTGATGCTCGGGGTGCTCTTCCCGGCGCCGCGCTGGTCGAACAGGATGACGCGGTACACGTCCGGGTCGAAATGCTGGCGGGACAGCGGCGCGACCCCGGCGCCGGGCCCGCCGTGCAGGACCACCACCGGTTTGCCGTCGGGGTTCCCGGCCTGTTCGCAGTAGATCCGGTGCCCGTCGCCGACGTCCAGCATGCCCGCGGCGTGCGGGCTGATCGGCGGGTACAGCTCGTCCATTGTGCACACTCTGCCGGATCGCGGAGAGAAAGTAAGGTGGGGGCCCGCTCCCGCCGCCGGGCTGAGCGGGCCCCCGGTCTATGGGTGGCGCCCTAGCAGGTGGTCGACGCGGCCACGTTCGCGAAGCCCTTGCCGGCTCCGGTGACCGTGTTGTTCGCGCAGACCTTGGTGCCCAGCCCGGTTTTCGCGATGTAGAACCCGTAGGCGTACGACGACTGGACGTCGGCGGTGTTGCCGGAGAACGTGTTGTTCAGGCCCCAGCCGGCGAGCTGCTGGTGCAGCTCGAAACCGCCGTAGTTCGTGTCGTGGACGAACACCTTGCTGCCGCGGTTGTTCGCCACCAGGTAGCCGTTGCCCTTCATGTCGACCCAGCTGTCGGCGAAGTGTTCGCCGGACTGGCCGGTGCCGTCGAAGACGTTGCCGGACAGTTCGCCGCCAGTGGTGCCTTCCTTGATGTCGATCGACTCCGCCCGCACGTTGGGACCGATATTGTTGTCGATCGCCTTGTTGCGGTCGCTGCGGTCGGGGGTGCCGCCGGGCCAGTTGCTGTTCGCGGAGCCGAAGTAGATGCCTTCGCCGTAGCCCGCGTACTCCTTGCCGGTGTCGGTGATCTCGTTGTTCCGCACCACGTTGTCGGAGCTCGTGTACTGGAAGTGGATGGCCTCGTGGCCGACGCCGGTCACCTTGAGGTTCGTGACGAGGGTGTTCGTGACGCCGAGCGCCATGAGCCCCTTCTGCCCGCCGGTGATGGTGAACCCGTCGAGCGTCCAGTGGCTGCCGGTCAGTTCGAGGCCGCGGCCGCCGGTCGCTTCGAGTACCGCGCTGCGGGGTCCTTTGAGGGTGATCTTGCTGCTCGACGTGCCGCTCTTCGTGGCTTTGAAGTTGCCGGTGAACGTGGTGTTCGCGGCGAGTTCGATGATCGTGCCGGGCGTGGCGGCGGCCAGCGCGGAGGTGAGTTGCGCGGTGGTCCCGACGGACACCGTCGCTGCCGTCGCCGTCGGTATTCCGGCGAACGTCAAGGCGGCGGTACCCAGCATGGCGATCAAGGCACGTTCACGTAGACGCATCAGGAGTCCTCCTCGTTGAGGCAGTCGAGCTGACCGATCCGGTGGTGCGCGGTGACGTAGACGCTAAGACACGCTACCGAACAGCGTCAAGTACATGATTGTTGTTCATCCATGTGAACACTCCGGCCTCCGGGGTATCAAGGGACCTTTACTATCGCGAGGCGGTAGTAAAGGTCCCTTGATACCCCGGGGTGGAAAAGGTAAGCGCATGGCTGGCCCGCTCGCGAAATGATTTGCGGGAAAACTGCCCGGAGTTGTCTTGCGCGGTGGTATGGGAGCCCGGTTTTTGGCGCTGCTGAAGGGAAGCATTCGGTGCCGCAGTATCGTGAACGCGGTTCGGGAAATAACGAAGGTTATTCGCGTCGATAAAGCGCGAAAAGGGAGATTCGTCCATGGAAATCCGTCCGCTCACCTGGGAACGGGCGCTGACGGCGTGGACCTTCGACGTCCCCGCGATCGTCCTCGTCGGAGCGCTCGCGGCCTGGTATCTCCTCGCCGCTCGCCGCCACGAGTCGTGGCCGCGCGGCCGGAAGCTGAGTTTCCTGCTCGGGCTCGCCACGGTCCTGGTGGTCACCTGCTCGTTCCTCGGCGTCTACGACCGCACGTTGTTCTGGGTGCGGGCGGTGCAGACGACGACCCTGCTGATGATCACACCGCTGCTGCTCGCGCTCGGCGCGCCGGTGACGCTGCTGATGCGGTCGGTCTCCGACGCGGCCGCCGTCCGCCTCCGCCGCATCGGGCGCGGCAAGGCCGCCCGGGCGCTCACGTTCCCGCTGGTGGTGACGGCCGTGCTGGTCGCGCCGCCGTTCCTCCTGTATTTCACCCCGCTGTACGAACTGTGCCTGCGGGAACCGCTCGTCGACGGCGTCGTCCGCGTCCTGCTCCTCGCCGCCGGGTTCGGCTATTTCTGGACGCGCGTGCAACTCGACCCGACCCCGCGCGAAGACCCGCACCTGGTTTCGGTCTGGATCGCGCTCGCCGAGGTCATCTTCGACGGCGCGCTCGGCCTGGTCATCTGGCTCGGCCCGCTCATCGCGCCGGACTACTACGAGGCCGTCGCCCGCACCTGGGGACCTGATCTCCGGATCGACCAGATCATCGGCGCCGGGGTGCTGTGGATCGGCGGCGACCTCGCGGGCCTGCCGTTCGTCGCCGCCCTGTTCGTCCGCTGGGCCCGCGACGACGAAGGCAAGGCGAAGGAAATCGACCGCCAACTCGACGAAGAACCCGCTGCGACCGGCCTCTGGTGGGAGTCAGACCCTGCCCTCGCCGAACGCTTCCGCCGCCGATGACCGCCACCCGGCGGGGTATCAAGGGACCTTTACTGCCGCCTCGCGGTAGTAAAGGTCCCTTGATGCCGCGTTGGCTACTGGAACGAGTGTTCGGAGGCGGGGAACTCGCCGCGTCGCACGTCTTCCGCGAACGACGTCGCCGCGCCGGACAGAACCCCGGCGACGTCGGCGTAGCGCTTCACGAACCGCGGCGCCTTGCCGGTCCGCAGCCCGGCCATGTCCTGCCAGACGAGGACCTGCGCGTCACAGTCGGGTCCCGCGCCGATGCCGACAGTCGGGATCTCGAGCTCGTGCGTGACGCGCTTCGCGGCCTCCGCGGGCACCATCTCCATCACGACCGCGAACGCCCCGGCCTCCTGCAGCGCCAGCGCGTCCGCGACGAGCACCTCGGCCGCCGCGCCGCGGCCCTGCACGCGGTACCCGCCGAGGTTGTGCTCGCTCTGCGGGGTGAAGCCGATATGCCCCATCACCGGCACCCCCGCCGACGTCAGCGCCTCGACGTGCGGCGCGAACTTTCGCCCGCCTTCGAGTTTCACGGCGTGCGCGCGGCCTTCCTTCATGAACCGCACCGAAGTGGCCAAGGCCTGTTCGGGCGAAAGCTGATAGGAGCCGAACGGCAGGTCCGCGACGACGAGGGCGCGCTTGACCGAGCGCGTCACGCCGCGCACGAGCGGCAGGAGTTCGTCGACGGTCACCGGCAGCGAGGTGTCGTAGCCGAAGACGTTGTTCGCTGCGGAGTCACCGACGAGCAGCACCGGGATGCCGGCTTCGTCGAACAGCGCGGCGGTGTACATGTCGTAGGCGGTGAGCATCGGCCACGGTTCACCGCGCTCCTTCAGCTCACGCAGGTGATGGATGCGCACCTTTTTCACGGGTGCGGCCTGCGCGGCGGGACCGGTGCCGTAGGGCGCGGCCACCTCGTTCGACAGCGCCGTGGCGGAAGAATCACTGGTGGGGGTAGACATCTTTGTCGACCGTCCTTCCCTCGAGGCCTCGGTGAGGTCCCCGGGTCGTGGAGTCTGAACGGACAAAGCCTGACACGGCGCCGGGCCGCCAAGAAGGCCAAGCGACGAGCTTCACACGCCAGGGTCGAGCATGTCCCTGATCGTGCGCGCGATGGCGTCCGGCCGGTCGAGCGGCACCATGTGCCGGCTGCCGGGCACGGTGACTTGCCGTCCTCGCGGCGAGAGCGCGGCGAGCGCCCGGTGCTGGGCCAGTGCGTACGCCGACGAACTCCGGCCCGCGGTCAGCACGACCCACGGCACGGCGGGCAGGGGATGGGTCAGGCGCAGCCGGTCCAGTTCGGCCACCTGATCGGCGTAACCGGCGAGTTCGGCGAGCGTGGCCTCCGCCGACACGGGATCGGTGTACCTCTCACGGACGACGTCGAGGGGTACCGGATCCGCCCACCCGAGCGTGGAGACGCCGACGGCCACGCGGCGCAGCAAAACGCCGAAATGCCGCACCGACCAGCCGAAACCCGCCCGGAAAGCGGGGATCCGGCAGCCGATCAGCGTCAGATCGCCGAGCAGGCAGGAGAGGTCGAACGGCCGCCCGGCGCCGATCACCTCGGGATCCGGGTCGACCAGCACCACGCCTTTCACCCGTTCGGGGCGCAGCCGGGCCGCCGCTTCCACGTGGATTGCCGCTATCGAGTGACCCACGAGTACCACCGGCCCGGTCGCCGAACCGAGCACCGAATCGAGGATTTCCACCTCCCGCGACAGCGGCCTGCGGCGGGGGAGACGGCCGGATCCATTGGTGCCGGGGCGGGCGTAGACGGTCGCGCGGGCGAAGGGTTCCAGCAGGTCGAGCACGCCGCACCAGTCGAACCACGCGCTGCCGAGGCCGGGCCCGAGGATCACTCCCGGAGCCGCCGGATCGCCGGCGGCCCTGGTGCGCACCGGTCCGAACGGCGAGGGAACGATGTTCCTCACCACGTCAGACTTGCGGATGACGACTGAGGACAACCGGACGGGGTTCACTGACGTCCAGTGTGCGTAACCGATCTACGAAGCGAAAGGCGAGGATGGGACACCCGAGGTCCGAGCGAGTGAACAGCGCGCCGCTGTGGAAGACCAAGGCCGGTGGCATCGCGGCCACCGTCGTCCAGTTCGCCGCGGTCTGCTCGCTGGTGCTCCTGGTCGCGCCGGACGCGTTCGGCCACCTGCGCAAGCTGATCGTCTCGGCGTTTTCCGTGCTGAGCATCCCGCTCACGCCCAGCCTGGTCATCGTGCTGGCGCTCGCCTTGCTGGGCGCCGCGCTCCGCCGCCGCAAGCGCGCCGCGTTGTACACGTTGGTGTTGTTCCAGGTCGGCGGCCTGCTGTGGACACTGCTGATCCAGGCCGCGCTGCTCTGGTGGCCGGAGGAGATGCCGCTGCCGACTCGCGAACTCCGCCACATACCGGACAAGCTGTGGCTGCTGACCGCGGCCGACCTCGTCTCGATCGCTCTCATCGTCCTGTTGCTCGCGAGCCGTCCGGCGTTCCCCGCTCGGCTCGCGCCCAGCGCGTGGCGAGACGGGGTGAAGGTGCTGCTGGGCGGCTTGGTGCTGGTCGTCCTGGTCGGGTGGGGCGTGATCGAGATCGTCCCCAACCACCTCTCCGGCCTCTGGGGCCGCCTGGTGTGGGTGGTCAACCACACGACCGGTGAGCTGTACACCCCGCGCCGGTTCATGGGTGACATCGGCCCGGATTGGCTCGACACCGTGCTCGACCTCGCGGCCACCGTCGTCGCGGCGGCGGCGTTGTTCACGCTGTTCCGCGGCGTCCGCAGCCGCCGTCTGCGCACCGACGAAGAGGAACTGCGCCTGCGGACGCTGCTCGCCGAGCACGGCGAGGACGACTCGCTCGGCTACTTCGCGACCCGGCGTGACAAGAGTGTCGTGTTCGCAGCTTCCGGTCGCGCGGCGGTGACGTACCGCGTGCTCGGCGGCACGAGCGTCGCCAGCGCGGACCCCGTCGGGGATCCGGAGGCCTGGCCGGAAGCTGTCCGCGCTTGGCTGGACGAAACACATACCTACGGCTGGACGCCGGGCGTGCTCGGCGCCAGCGAGCGCGGCGCGAAGGCGTATACCGACGCCGGGCTCCGTGCGCTGGAAATCGGCGACGAAGCGGTGCTCGACGTCCGCGACTTCAGCTTGAACGGTCCCGAGCGGCGCTCGATCCGCCAGGCCGTCAGCCGCATCGAGCGCGCCGGCTACACCAGCCAGGTCCGCCGCCACGGCGAGATCCCGGCCGAGGAAATGGCGAAACTCCTGGCGCGTGCCCAGCATTGGCGGGGCGCGGAGACCGAGCGCGGCTTCTCGATGGCGCTCGGCAGGCTTGGCGACCCGAGCGACGGCCGCAGCGTGATGGTCGAGGCCTACGACGCGAAGGGCGAGCTGCGCGGGCTGCTCTCGTTCGTGCCCTGGGGCAGGCGCGGGCTTTCGCTCGACCTCATGCGCCGCGACCGTGACGCCGAGAACGGGCTCAACGAGTACATGATCGCCGAGGTCGTCGCGGCGAGCGGACACCTTGGCGCACAACGGATCTCGCTGAACTTCGCGATGTTCCGCGCGGTGTTCTCCGAAGGCGAGCGCATCGGCGCCGGGCCGGTACTCCGGTTGTGGCGCAGTGTGTTGAGCTTCGGCTCACGGTTCTTCCAGCTCGAATCGCTGTACCGCTCCAACGCGAAATACGGCCCGGAGTGGGAGCCGCGGTTCCTCTGCTACTCCTCGGCTCGACGCCTCGCGCGGGTCGGGATCGTGGCGGGCGCGCTTGAAGGGTTCGTGCCCACCGGCACCTCGCGGCGCGCGCTGAAGCTGGAGACGGTGTCCGCCGAGTTCGTCACGAGCGTCAAGGCCATCGACGAGAAGGCCGCGAAGTTCACGCCCAAGGCGGCTCGGCGTCCCGAGCAGGTCCGGGTCCGGATCGCCAAGCTGGACAAGCTTCGCGCGGCCGGGATGGATCCGTACCCCGTCGGTTTCGAGCGGGCAGACATGCTGGGCGAAGTCGCCGCGAAGTTCGCCGACCTCGAGCCGGGTGTCCACACCGGACATCAGGTGCGCGTGGCCGGCCGGGTGGTCGCCTTGCGCAACCTCGGCGGGCTCTGTTTCGCCCGGATCAGGGACTTCTCCGGTGAGGTGCAGCTGATGCTCTCCGCCGACGTGCTCGACCTGACGAGCTGGCGCGGCGGTATCGACCTTGGCGACCACGTCGGCGTGAGCGGTCAGGTCGTGGCGTCGAAACGCGGTGAACTGTCCGTTCTCGTCGAAGCGTGGACGGTCACCGCCAAATGCCTGCATCCGTTGCCGGACAAGCGAAAGGGCCTGACCGACCCGGAGACGCGGGTCCGCCAGCGTTACCTCGACCTGGTCGTCAACCCGGATTCGGCGCAGTTCCTGCGGTTGCGCAGCACGGTGGTGCGCGCGGTGCGCGAACGCCTGCACCAGCAGGATTACCTCGAAGTCGAGACGCCGATGCTGCAGACCGTCCACGGTGGCGCGAACGCGCGGCCGTTCGTCACCCATATCAACGCCTACGACATGCGGATGTACCTGCGGATCGCGCCCGAGCTGTATCTCAAGCGGCTGTGTGTCGCGGGGGTGGAGCGAGTGTTCGAGCTGAACCGGA
This sequence comes from Amycolatopsis sp., assembly GCF_036008905.1. Lineage (GTDB taxonomy): Bacteria > Actinomycetota > Actinomycetes > Mycobacteriales > Pseudonocardiaceae > Amycolatopsis. The sequence goes on from NZ_DASYMU010000155.1 coordinate 67,234, forward strand.
ACTTCCGCAACGAGGGCGTCGACGCGACGCACAACCCCGAGTTCACCATGCTCGAGGCGTATCAGGCGTACGCCGACTACGACACCATGCGGACACTGACCCGCGAGCTGGTGCAGAACGCCGCGGAAGCCGCGTACGGCGCGCAGATCGTGCGACGCCCGGGGGCAGACGGCAGGCTCACCGAATTCGACATCTCGGGTGATTGGCCGGTGATCCCGGTGCACCAGGCCGTTTCGGCCGCGCTCGGGGAGCAGATCGACCCGGGTACGCCGCTCGACGTCCTGCGCGGTTACTGCCGCAAGGCGGGCGTCCCGGTCGACGAGGACCAGGGACACGGCGACCTCGTGCTCAAGGCGCACGAACATCTTGTCGAGGGCGCGACGGTCGAACCGACCTTCTACACCGACTACCCGACCGACGTCTCGCCGCTGACCCGGCAGCATCGCGTCGACCCGCGACTCGCCGAGCGCTGGGACCTGATCGCGTTCGGCTCGGAGGTCGGCACGGCGTACACCGAGCTGACCGACCCGATCGAGCAGCGGCGCAGGCTCGAAGCGCAATCGCTGCGCGCGGCCAGCGGGGACGTCGAAGCGATGGAACTGGACGAGGACTTCTTGCTCGCTTTGGAGCACGGCATGCCGCCGACCGGAGGTCTCGGCATTGGGATGGACCGGCTCATAATGATGTTGACGGGCGCGTCAATCCGCCAAACGGTGTTGTTTCCCTTCGTTAGACCACAGTCCTGAAACTGAGCCACCCGGCCGCACTCGTCGTGTGCTGCCGCGGACCGATCTGTCACTTAGCCTGTGCAGGTGCGTGCGGCCCGGCTTCTGGCAATGATCTTGGTGGGCCTGGGTGTTTTGGCGTATTCGGCCTGGTTGCTGGAATTCTTCCTGCCCACCGGTGTTTCCGCGCTGCACGATCCGGTTCGTGAGCTGACCGATTCGGGCATGCCCTATCGCGACGTCTTCCGGGCCGCCACCGCGGTGTCGGGGCTGGCTTTCGTGCTGTCCGGGCCGCCGCTGGTGCGCATGGCGCCGGTGCACTGGACGGCGCGGATGTCGGCGGGCTCGGTGTCGTTGTTCGGCGTGCTCGCGATGGTGGACGCCGCGTATCCGATGAGTCCCGGGCTCGACCTCCTGATGAACCTGGCGTTCGTGGTCGGCGCCGGGAGCCTCGTGTTGTGGTGGCCAGAGGGGTGGCGCACGGTCGCCATCGCCGGGCTGACGCTGATGCTGGCGACCTGGCTGGCCATGCTCGTCCTGATGTCACTGGGGCCGGGCCATTTCCTCGGGATCGTCTCCCGCGTCCAGGCGCTGGGCCGGGCGACCCTGCTGGCCATCGGAGCCTCCTACCTGTACCGGGGACATCTTCCGCGCGTGCCGTGAATTGTCGGTGGCGGGTGAGAGGATCCTGGCAACTGGGAAAGGAGCTCGGCATGGGTGGCAACGTGAGACCGGTCGCGGACGAGCGCGACGGCCTTCTTTCGTATCTCGAGCAGCAGCGGCACGTCCTTCGCATCGCGGCGTACGGACTGACGGACGAGCAGGCTGGGCGGGCGCCGACCAAGAGTCCGCTGACTGTCGGCGGGCTGATCAAGCACGTGGCGTACACCGAGCGCGGCTGGATGGACACTGTCCTGCAGCGCAAACGCCCCGCCGAATCCGGCGCCAAGGCGTACGACCAGCATTTCGACTTCGGCCCGCAGGACACTTTGGCCGGCGTGCTCGCGTTCTACGACGAAGCGGCGAAGGAGACCGAAGAGGTCATCGCCGGTATCGAGGATCTGGGTCAGCCGGTGCCTGTCCCGCGGGACGCCCCCTGGTTCCCCAAGGACATCGAGGCCTGGTCCGTCCGCTGGGTCCTGTTCCACCTGATCCAGGAAACCGCGCGCCACGCCGGCCACGCCGACATCGTCCGCGAACACCTCGACGGCGCCACGGCCTTCCCGCTCATGGCCGCCGCCGAAGGCTGGCCCGAGTCCCCGTGGATGAAACCCTGGCAGTCCGCCTAGTGCGGTGTCCACAAACGTTGCCAGCCTCTCGGCGGCCCAGCTTCCTGCCGGCCGCACCGCCGGAAGGACCAAGTACATCCAGTACGAGGACCTTCCGGCGGCGCACCCGGACAGAAACCTGGATCCACCGATAGACCGACAACGT